>PBYU01000012.1 GCA_002730035.1 Gammaproteobacteria bacterium
GGGCCAGAGGACAACCGATGAGATGTCCCATGCCTGGATCGCCGTCACCCATCTGGACGAAGAGGGTTACGATATGATGCTCGCAGAGCGCGGCGAAGAGAGACCTAACGCCGATCAAAGAAGGGGATTCTAATGAGCAAGTATAAACACCTTACTGCCAGGGCTTTTGTGGTCCTGCTAGTGGGAATGATCGCTGCGCCTCTCTATGCGCAGTTACCAGCCCACTTGCGTGACTACCCGTTGGCTAACTTTCAAAAGTCCGGTGATCTGGTAGCGCCGTTCTTCGACGGCTGGATTGACAATGGTGACGGCTCAGTCACGATGGTCTTCGGTTTCATGAACCGGAACACCGATGAGATCGTCGACATCCCGCTCGGCCCCAACAACTACATCCGACCGGTGCAGTTCGATGGGGTGCAACCTTCGCACTTCCCGGTGTACGACCGGCGTGGCCTGACGGGTATTCGTGAACGGGGAGCGTTTGCCGTCACGGTACCGGCTGGCATGGCCGGAACTGAGGTNGTGTGGACCTTGTCTCACGCAGGGCACAGCTACTCCATTCCTGGACGAGCCGTGTCGGTAGCGTACGAGATGAGTTCAGACCCAAGAGCTCTCGGCTCGTTGAATCCAGCCATCCGATTCACCCGGGGCGGGCCTGAGGCCAGCGGCCGGGAGGGAATCATGGGTCCCCGGGTAACAGCGTCAGTTGGGACCCCGGTAACCTTGTCGGCCTTCGTACAAGATCTCGGCGAGCGAGGCCAATACGATGTCGACAGTCTTTACCAGCTGGGCACAGAATGGATCATGCANCAGGGGCCGTCTGTACCCGAATTCGGGAACGCTGCCATGACGGGCCGGGCCAGGGAAGCTGCCGCCGGAGAGGGTGCTATNATCAGCAGCGGTTGGAACGAAATAACGACGCAAGCCACGTTTATGGAGCCGGGTGATTATGTTATTCGACTGCGGGTCGATAATTTCGCGGCGCCGGACAGCGCGATGGATAACCAGTGCTGCTGGACGAACGGGTACNTGCCGGTGACGGTTACGCCCTGAGTTAAAGCTCTACTTCGTAGGGGACGACGCCCCGGGCCAGTGCTGGTCCGGGGCGTTTGTCGTTTATGGGGACGGAGACGCTTGAGCTTAACTCTCGGTGTGCTTACAGGGCCTATTGCCCTGCAGGCAATTCCTTGATGTACAAATCCTGTTTCGAGTAAGGAATCTCTATTCCGTGCTCGTTAAACTGCCGATAAATCTCGCTATTCAAGCTGTCCACGACTGAACCACGCATTACCGGTTTCTGAATCCAGACCTGGAGATCAAAATCCAGACTGGATGCGCCGAAGAGGCGAAACCGCACTCTGGGTTCGGGATCGACACAGACCAATTTTTCTGCCTGAGCGATTGAAGTAAGTATTTCACGTACCTTGTCTATGTCTGAGCCATAGGCGACACCGACCGAAACATGGCAGCGGTATTTTTCATAGGGGCCACCCGACTCGTTGGTAATCTTGCTATTTCCCATGACCGAGTTGGGGATGGTCACTTCCACATCGGCGCGAGTGAGTATGCGAGTACTGCGGATACCGATATGAGTCACTGCACCGCGCTCGCCTGTGTCCAGCACGATGAAGTCGCCAATCTTATAGGGAGCGTCCGCCATGATAAACACACCGGAAAACAGGTTTGCCAGGGTGTCCTTGGCGGCGAAGCCTACTGCAATACCGACTATGCCTGCCGAGGCCAGCCAGGCCGTCATGTCGATGTTCCAGGCAGAGAATAGAAAATAGACAGTCAACACGACGATAATGATATTGAACAGATTCAGAAACAGCGGCAGCGTCTGATGGTGAACAATTTTCAAGCGCTTCTCGTTNCTTGAAATGCTTGTCAGCAGGATGCGATTACTGCGCAGAAAGAAAACCACCCAAATGATAATGGCAACGGACTGGATCAGGGAAAAGATAATGTTAAGCGTCAATGCCGGGGGAGACAAAATCAGCGTGGCACTAGCGATCCCCAGCAGCAAGATGCTGTAGTAGATAGGCGCATGTAACAATCCTATCAAATGGTCATCAAGATCGAGACTGGTGAGTGCCGCCAGTTTTTTNAGGCCGCTGATGATGACGCGGTTAAAGACCAGGGCGGCCAGCAAAGACAGTGCCAATGCCAGCAGTGCCTGTATGTAACGGTCGTCACCGAAGATAGTCAAAAAAGGCAAGATTGCAGACTGGAATTCTTCAAACATAACTCTTGGCCATCAGCGGAATGGGGGAGTGCGGGTCAAGTATTTCGCGTTAGAGTTGCTTCATTCATTGAATTGACTGAAAACAACGCTCTGTCCTTCTTTTGTCTGCACTTTGTGGCAGGAATTGAGCTATTTGTGGAGAAACCGTGGCAACAGGTCATTCCGGATTGCTTGCTCCATTGCCTGCAGATTCTGGATGCATGCTTCGAACATCTCAGGACGTTAATCTCCCATTCAGCTGGATAAGACTACTGTAACGTCCTACTGCTCACAGCGCCGAAGCCGCGACAGGAAGCCATTTGCAGCAGAGTAGCTACACGCATGCAGCCCCTATGCAATTGAACAGGATGCTACTGCTACTGTTTCTGTTCATGACCTTAAGTTGGCCGGTGTTTTCTCAGCAAGCCAGCGTTGTTGACGACATCCTGTATATTCCTTACTTGTCTACTGCCGACGCTTTTTACTCGGCAGAATTTTTAATCATCCCCGCTTCAGATCCAATTCAGCTGGAATTGCTGGCACACTCGAAGTGGTTCAACACGAATCACTGACAGCCAGCAGCTTCGAGCAGGGCCTACTCTACATTCCGGAAATCCTTATCGATGGATTATCCTATTGGGCTGAATTTCAGCTGCTTAGTGATACCGAATTTGAGCTAATCAATTGGGGAAGCTATGCCAGCGATACTGAGGACAGTCAACTCATAGTCCAGCCTGTATGGAATCGCCTCCAAGGAGGGGCCTCCGATATCGGCATCGGGGCCGATGGCTCTATGTGGGTCATCGGTAAAGATGAGCGGCCGGGAGGATTCAGAATCTATTATTGGACCGGCTCACGCTGGCAGCGGGTAGACGGGGCCGCTGTGCGCATCGATGTGGGACCGGACGGGATTCCCTGGGTTGTGAACGACAAGCACCAGATTCACTAGTGGGTGAATGGCGATTGGCAGCAGATGCACGGGGATGCCCGCGACATTGGCATAGGAGCCGATGGTTCGATCTGGGTTGCTGCCGGCGGAGGGATCTTCAGATGGAATGGGGTGAGTTGGGATCGTACCTCTGGCTCCGCAGTACGGATCGACGTCGATCCCTATGGCACACCCTGGGTAATCGACCATACCGACGATATCTACGACTTATTGACGGAATGTGGGTCAAGCGCTCCGGCTACGCGCGGGATATCGGAATTGGAGCAGACGGCTCGGTCTGGATCATCGGCACCAGCAGTGGCAGCGGCGGTCATGGCATCTACCGCTGGAATGGGTATGATTGGGTCCAGGTATACGGCAGTGCCTGGCAGGTGAGCGTGGATCCCTATGGTTTACCCTGGGTGCTTGGCACGGGCGGGAAAATTTATCAAGGAATGTGACCGTAACCTATCCCTGTAACTAAATTTGTCTGGCTTCGTCTAAATACCATAGTCCTCATGCGGGGCGTACGCCCGTGTTCGATCAATCACTAAGAGGAGCTCAGTATGAAATCTTCAGCAATTCTTATTATCCCAGCCATGTTAATGGCATCGTCCGTGGCCCTGGCGGAACGTTATAAGCATATAGAACAGACCATCGATGCCAGTGATTTGGATGCGGTGAAGTTGGAGATATCCGTCGGCGAAGTGGATATCGAAATTTACGATGGTAATGAGATACAATTCGAAATTGACATCGAAGCGCAACGCAGCTGGTTTTCATTTCGACGCGCTCATGCCGAAGATGTGGAACTGGATATCGATGACAGAGGATCAGCGGTGTATATTGGCATTACCGAGTCGAACATCGAGCAAACCTGGCTCATCAGAATGCCGGCCAAGTTGGCGCTGGATATCGAGATGGGTGTCGGCGATATCGATGTAAGAAAACGCTAAGGCTGCTAAGCCGAACAGCTAGCAGCACCTGCTGCTAGCATGTAATCCACTCATCGACGCTGCGCTTGGCCGCGAGCTGTCCGATGAGCGGGTAGGGGAGTTGATCCAGCTTTCTGAAACGGACACCGTTCTTTCCCCACTCCAATCTACTGCTGATGTGCTTCGGGTATTCCGCAACGTCTCAGCCGTTAGATTTAACATTCATTGCCTGAATTAACCCTGCATCACTTGAATTAATACCTGGTTTTACTGCACATTTGTGCCTGGCAGTCGACAGCAATAAGACTGGCCATGTATTCAGCTATTCACCAATAAGCTCGACAGGGAGCAATAGGATATTGCCATGTATGAAGCCGGTTGGATGTCGGTTCTGCCGCCAATACTGGCGATCGTATTAGCTATAGTTACCCGGCAGGTCTTTATCTCCCTGAGCATCGGCATCTGGATTGGCTTCTGTATTCTGGAGTCGGTAAATCCATTGGCCGGCATAGCGCTGGCAATTGAAGGTGTAATCAATGTATTCAGCGATGCCGGCGACACGCGTGTGCTGGTTTTCACGCTCATCATCGGGGGACTGATAGCTACCATAGAGAAAGTAGGCGGTGTGCGTGGCTTTATTCAATTGCTGGAGCAGCGCCGCTGCGTAAATTCACCGGGCAAGGCCAAATGGCTGGCCTATTGCACAGGCATCGTAATCTTCATCGAATCGAATATCACCCTGCTGGTGGCCGGGGCAATTTCCCGCCCCCTGTTCGACCGCTATAAAATCGCCCGTGAGAAACTGG
Source organism: Gammaproteobacteria bacterium (assembly GCA_002730035.1). Taxonomy (GTDB): domain Bacteria; phylum Pseudomonadota; class Gammaproteobacteria; order Pseudomonadales; family Pseudohongiellaceae; genus UBA9145. Next base: position 4,894 of record PBYU01000012.1, read on the forward strand.
CTTATATTATCGATTCGACCTCGGCACCGATATGCATCATGATTCCATTAAATGCCTGGGGAGCCGTGGTGATAGGCTTGATCGCCTCGGAGGGTATCGAAGATCCCATCGCTGTTTTTATCGCCGCCATTCCATTTAATTTTTACCCGATCGCAGTCATTCTCTTCTCGGCTTTCGTCATCTGGCGGAATCTGAATATCGGCCCTATGCGGCAGGCGCAAGAGCGCACTGAGTCAGGTGAACTGTTGTGGCCCGATGCCACGCCGATGGTGGACCCGTCCATCCTCTCTCAACACGAAGCGGCCGGCTCTGAAGACAGGGCACACTTCATGATTATTCCGATCGCCGTCATGGTACTGGCCATGCCGCTGGGACTCTATATCACCGGAGACGGCGTGATAAGCGATGGCTCGGGATCGACAGCAGTGTTGTGGGCGGTGCTGATTGCCCTGCTAAGCGCGTGGCTGTTGGTGTTACTGCAACGGCGCAATACGCTGCATGAGCTGATGGAGTTTTTTCTGCGTGGGGCAGGTGGCTTTCTGCCGGTGGCGATGATCCTGTTGTTCGCCCTCGCCCTGGGTGACATCGCAAACTTGTTAGGCACCGGCGACTACGTGGCCCGTCTTGTCCAGGGCAGCATTCCACAGTTTCTGTTATTGCCGCTGTTATTTTTAACGTCCAGCTTTATCGCATTTTCTATCGGGTCGAGTTGGGGAACCTTCGCTATCATGATTCCGCTGACACTACAGATTGCCTTGTCGCTGGAACTGTCGCCTCCGCTATTCCTTGCGGCGGTGCTTTCCGGCTCTGTTTTTGGGGATCATGCCTCGCCAATTAGTGATACCACCGTAGTGGCATCCATGGCCTCAGCCACGGATCATATCGATCACGTGCGAACCCAATTACCCTATGCACTTATAAGCGCCGCTATCGCCACGCTTGGGTTTCTCATCGCAGGGATTACTGCTTTGTAAGGAATGTTCACCGGCGCAAAACTGCGCAGCTCTGATCGCCGCAATAGATTGGTTTGTTGACAGGGGAGCAGGGGCCGCTAAGGAATCGATTAACCCCGCTGTGAGCGGACCTAGGTGGTATCGAGCGAGATATCCCTTACCTCAGTTATAGGCAGCATTTCTATGTCGCGAAACTTGAGATTAGTTCGTCCCTCTGCATCCAGCAGGTTGCCGAGATTTGAATAGGTATCGGTGACGAAGACAGATTCATCGTGCTGGGTCTTGCGGGTAATGCCAAAGTTGATGTTTCTGCGCTGCTCAACTGGAATCTGGTTGAGCATGTTCTTGGTAGCCCACACCGATCCGTTTCTGGCGAAGTCGCTCATCCGTGCAGCCTGGTTAATTGTGTCTCCAAGCACGGTAAATTCTACGTGTCCTCCGGCATGATAGCTGCCGAACCATTCCTGGCCTTCATTGAGGCCAATGTTCAGGAACATATCGTTAAACCAGCCTTTCTTCGATTGCCATTGCTGGGTAATATTTTTCATCATCTTCTTGAGCTGCAGCGAACACTTGATGGCATTCAGTTTGTGATCGCAATCCGGTTGCGGGAAGAAGTAGTACACCATGCCGTCTCCAGCATGCTTGCCGTAGGTGCCATAGTACTTCCTGAATATCGGCTCACTCTGTTGCCAGACGTTATTGATCAGTTCGAAATACTCCTCAGCCGGAAGCTCGGAACAGATCCGGGTTGAGTTTTGCACGTCGGCGACCAGCACAGTTACATCTGTCAGGTAGGGCTTACGCTGTTTCAGTAGTTCATTGATGACGTAGTTTCTTTTGCTGAGGAATTCCAGCAGGTAATCATCGTTTAATACGATCGGACTGAAGGTGAAGAGAATCCCTTCCCGGTAGAAGCAGATGTACAGATCAAACAACCGGGGATTGCCACCATCATCAGGAAGAATCATCGGATAGTGTACGATCGGGTGTTCACCGAGTGTCTCAACAGCGTCATAGGCGTCTTTAAGAATACTCAATTGTCTTGCATCGAGAGTCGAATAGATCTTGATCAGTGCCTGTTGCGTCAGGCGTTTCTTGCCCGCTGCCATGTGCGGTTTTAACAGTTCCATCATGTGGTCGTCGTCTCTTGCATCTAGAGTGTCGAACAACAACTTCAATAGATTCCTGGATTCCAGTTCGACCGGGAGATTGTCATCGCTGCTGAAGAATGAGGTAGTGGCTTTTTGATTCCACCAGATGAGCTCGAAACTATTGCTGACCATGTAAGCGGGGCCGGGGAAGTCGTCGATAGAGGCATCGATGGAAAGGTAGGTGAGCGATCCCTGCTCACCTACCGAGGATAACTGGACTGCTTGTTTTGTCCTAGCAGTCGGCGCAGCAGAGGAAGCAGCTCCTAATCTCTCTGCAATCTGGGCCATCGAATGACCTTGCTTCTTCAGCTTCTGTACTTCTTTTATACAGTCCACCGCGTCTTCTTCGAAATAACCGAGCCGGGTTGCCCGCCCAGCCTCACCTACAGGTGTCTTGACCACAGGGTTAGGCAGTATACCCAGAGCCACATAATTGTTGAGTGTAGCTCTTGAAATACCTGTAATATCAATGAGTTGCTTACTGTTCAGCATGCTCTTTCCAAACCTTGATGTGAAACAATTTACGCAGTATAAATAAGCAGTATAAAGAAAGCCAAGTTACAATTAGACAGTCTAACTGAGCATTCACCCCCGGGGCGAGTTAAAATTGCCGATATCAGAGATGATCAGTCCTACCTGCAGGGCCATATAGATTCGGCAGTACATCTGCATGAGAGCAACCTGCAGGAATTTATTGAAGGCGCCGAACTGGACGCACCGCTGTTGGTGTATTGCTACCATGGGCATATGAGTGAGGATTCGGCGGCTTATCTGGCCGAACAGGGATTCTCAGATACCTACAACCTGGACGGTGGATTCGCTGCATGGAGGCTGCACTGTTGGATTTTCAGTATAGCTTAATAGAATTATTTCAATCAGATAGGGTGTTTTTTTTATCAGCCTTCTCAAAAGCGCGTTTGATCGTCATCAGGGCCACCATGTAGATCATATTGAGCATGGACCAAGTGAAGATTTCCAGCGCCCAGAGTCGGTGTGAATCTTCCGAGAACAGTCGGGAAATAAAGATCAATCCCAACCAGGCACCGAGTACTACCAGTGACAATCCGGCACTCAGGCGCCAAACTCCCTGCCACTGTCTTAGCGCCGCGGCCGGCAGGGCGGCGCTGGCTGTGCTAACCAACAGCACAAACAGCACTATCAGGAGATTCCATGCCCATCCGCCAGCGTTGCTCACAACAGCTTGAGTCGGTAATTCAGCAGCTACCACAACAAGCGACTGGGCGTGCGCAAAATACAGTGCCAACAGGCACATCAGATAAGATAGCCGCGATATAGTGGAATTTTATTCAGGGCTGAATACTCCGAGTGCCTGGTTTTTCCAGTGCTACAGATTAAAACAAAGCACTGGTTCCCTCAAGGCTTTGTTTGAAGGGCTATTCCTGTTTCGGAGTAGAATGATGCTTCGGCCCGAAGTCTATTAAAGCCGAGGTAATTCATGAGATTTCAATATTTGGCCATAACATTGTTGGCTTGCCTGCTAGTCGCCTGCACCACCGGCAGTAGCTCTTCTATCCCTGATCGCATCGTAGCAGAGCGCGCTGGCTTCATCCCCGAAGGTATTGAATACGATACCAATAATGGCCGGTTTCTCACCGGCTCACTGGCCGATGGCACAATCTACCAGATTTCCAATCGGGGCAGCATGACAGCTGTAATTACTGATACAGCGTTAATGGCGAGTGTCGGTATCGAAGTCGATGAGGTGCGGAATCGCTTGCTGGTTGCCAATTCTGACCGTGACAGCAGTACAGGGGCCGCCATGCTCGGAATCTATGATCTAGGTAGTGGTGAACAGCTGGCGATAGTAGATTTGTCGGAGAGTATTGAGGATCCAGGCGTTGAAGCCAACTTCTTCGCCAATGACGTCGCAGTAAGCGCCGCAGGGGTAGCCTTCGTCACAGATACAGGCATGAGCATCATCTATAAGGTAGACACCTATTATCGAGCCAGTGTGCTTATCGACTTCGGGCGAGAATCGGGATTTAACCTGAACGGCATCGAATACAATCCCGAGGGTTATTTAATCGCCGTATCGTCGGGAACCGGCAGTTAATTAGAATTCCGGTAGATAATCCGCAGCGCTGGTCTATCGTGGATATCGACTTCCCGGCGACGGGCTGGTGTGGGCAGCCGACGGAGGACTCGTTTCGACTTCCAATAACACCGGCAGTGTCATGAAGTATGCCAGCGACGAGCATTGGATGAGCGCCCGGCTCACCGGCATGGCAAACTTCGAGGGGCAAGCTACAACGGCAGCAGCTGTTGGCAGCGAAATATTTGTGGTGCAGCCCATTTTGGGGATGCAGACCCACCGGTAATAGTGCGTGCCCGATTTTAAAGGTATCGGGTCGCACAGTTTAGCTTGGGTATTCATGATTGTTATAACAGACGTTACGGGTCGTACCGACTAATTGTTCAGAGGATCCCTAGCGCAGTAAACGGAAAAAATCGCGTAAGTCATTCAGGTAGAGCTGCGGTTTTTCCAATGCAGCGAAATGCCCGCCTTCATCCATGACACTCCAGTGGCGCAGGTCATAGGCAGCCTCGGCCCAGGCACGGGGTGTTATAAAAATTTCCGCTGGAAAAATTGCAGCCCCGGTCGGTACGTCGATATAGCCGATGGGGTTTTCTACAGCGGTCTTACTGTTCTCATAATAGATACGCGTGGAGGCGGTTATGGTACCAGTGAACCAGTAGATAGCGATGTTGGTTAGAATTTCGTCTTTACTGAAGTGATTATCCAGATAGCCATCTGCGCCTTGCGGCATATCGGTCCAGCCATGAAACTTCTCGGTGATCCAGGCTGCCAGCCCTGCCGGAGAGTCATTTAATCCATAACCCAGGGTTTGCGGCTTACTGCCTTGAATTTGTTGATAGGCGCGCTCGTTCTGCATATAGGCGCCACGGGCAGTGCGAGCTGCCTCCTCTGCGTCGGTCACGGCATCTCGTTGTTGCGGATCACTGGGAGCTCCTGCCAGCATCATGTTCGAATGCAGCCCAATGAGCCGCTGCGGGTAATAATTAGCAAGATGACGATTGATGATCGCTCCCCAATCTCCGCCGGCTATGGCGTAACGGGGGTATCCAATTTTTTCCATCAAGGCGGCGAGCACGTGGGCGATCTTCTCGGGACTATAGCCCGGCTGGTTGGGAATTCCGGAGAATCCGAAGCCTGGTAGAGAGGGCGCGATCACGTGAAAGGCATCGGCGCTGTCTCCGCCATGGGCAAGCGGGTCGGTGAGCGGCTCGATAATCTTGGTGAATTCACTGATGGAACCGGGCCACCCGTGGACGATCATCAGCGGTATGGCATCGGGATTCTCGGAACGCTGATGAATAAAGTGCATTGCTAACCCATCAATTTCAGTTTTGAATTGATCGAATTGATTTAATTGAGTTTCCTGTTCACGCCAATCGAAGTCATCCTGCCAGTATTCGATGAGTTCAGTCAGGTAAGCGATATCGGTGCCGTATTCCCAGCTGCTGTTATCGATCTGGTCCGGCAGGCGGGTATTCCGCAGGCGCCGCTGTAGGTCTGCGATTGCCGCATCGGGAACGGCTATTTCGAAAGGGGTGATGGGCGCGGCGTCGTTGTTTGCCAGGCGTGCAATATCAGAGGGCATAGTGTCAGAAGCCATAGGAACACTCGTTGGAGACTGATTGATGGTAGTTGTTAATGTCGCAGGGTTCGCCGCTACAGCCCTTATAGCAGCCAAACACCCCAGCAAGCCTAATACCATAATAAGCAGTGGGAGCGGTGGCGCGCGTAATATTCGATGCATGGGAACCTCAATATTCACTTCAGTTTACTATTTTCGATGGCTGTGTTTTGCTCACCGAATCTGCTGATCTCCAATGCTGCGGATATTAATGGAACAGGACTGAATTGCAGTACAATACCCGGCACTGGAAACCGGCTCGAGGCATCATGCCGCAATCCTATTAATCAATCAAACTGAGCCAAAAAGCGCCAGGAATACCTGATGTTGTTCAAGCGAAGTGACAAACCACTTGAAATGCCTACGCGGGAAAATGCTCTTCCTGACCGGGAAGAGCCAATTGATTTTTCGCCCCTGCACTTCGTATCGGGGAGGCGCATTGCAGAGCCGATGCCAGCACAACTGGCAAGAGCAGTATTCGGGCTCGGTTGTTTCTGGGGAGCCGAACGGCTCTTCTGGCAGTTGCCTGATGTCTATAGCACCGCCGCAGGCTACGCCGGCGGACTGACTTCCAATCCAAGCTATGCAGATGTCTGCAGTGGACTTACCGGTCACACTGAAGTCGTGCTGGTGTATTACAATCCCGCCGAAATCTCCTATCAGCAGCTGCTCGCCACTTTCTGGGAGTCACATGATCCCACCCAGGGTTTGCGGCAGGGCAATGACATGGGTAGCCAATACCGCTCGGCGATCTATACCACATCAGCACCACAACTGACCGATGCGAAAAACAGCAGCAGGCAATTTCAGTCCGCTCTGAGTGAAAAAAACTTTTCTGCAATCACAACTGAAATCAGAGCACTAGAGGAGTTTTTTTATGCTGAGGATCACCATCAACAATATCTCGCCAAGAACCCTGGTGGGTATTGTGGTCTGGCCGGCACCGGTGCCAGTTATCAGCAGAGACTCAATGCAGGCCAGCTTTAGCAACCGAAAAACTGTCTGATTTCCATTTCTTTGGCCATCGCATCGTCGAAGCCGAGCTGCCACAGCGCAGTGCAAAATCCTGTCTCGAACAAGATAAGGCTCAGCATAGTTCCCGATGATTCCTCTTTGATGTAACGCGACATGGGTTTGGGTAACTCGTCGTAATACTCCATGGCCAACAGGTTGAGTTGCTTGCTGGGTGAAATTTCCAATAGCTCCACCTCGATCAACTCGATGTCGTGATCGCGTATGGCCCGTTTCGATACATAGGGTATGATCTCATTTACATGGCGTAGGGTTTCCAGGTCGTTTTCGAGCGTGTCCACGAAGGCACTATTGAGGATATGGCCAATAATCTGCGGCAGTGAGGGTTGTTCTTTTAGTTCGTCTTCCAAAGGAGCCTGGGTAGAGTTTCCGCTTACGCCAATGGCCAGGATGCGTCGGGCGCCGAGGTGGATGGCTGTGCTGGTGGGTGCCAATTGGCGGATTGCGCCGTCTCCATAATATTGGTTGTCTATCTGCACCGCCGGGAAGATGATGGGGATCGCCGTCGACGCCATGAGGTGTGGTAAGGCCAGCTCGGTTCGGATGCCGATTCGGTGCGGTCCCTGCCAATCCTCAATTCCCTTAACTGCCTGATAAAAAGACACCGATTCTCCCGTGCTATAGGCCGACGCCGTGACGCTTACCCCATCCAGCAGGCCGAGATCGATGTTGCGTTGGATACGCTCGAACTTGATTACCCGCTGCAGTAAGCCCACCAGTGGGTCGTTGTTCAACAGAGCGACTCTACCACCCCCATTGGATTTGCTGCCCATCATGGTCAACAGCACATTGGAAGCACTGCTGAGCAGGTTGCCCGATTGAGGATCGTAGATCTGCTCGCTTCGGATGTTCTTCCAGATATACTCCAGCGTACGCACCCCGGTGCGTAATCGCTGGGCGTGGGTGGCAATTGAGGCGGCATTCAGCGCACCGGCAGAGGTTCCGGAAATGATATCGAAGGGATTACTGGAGTGCTTGGGCAGAATATTGGCCACCGCACGTAACACGCCAATCTGATACGCAGCTCGTGAGCCTCCCCCGGATAAAATTAATCCGATGGGGCGTTTTTTTGGATCTGTCAAAATGCTCATCGTTCCAGACTATCGGCCGCATGCAGGTACATTGCAGCACTCGAACGCCAACCTGGCTGCCCACCGTTTAACGCATCGGAGATGGCAAATAAATGCCGCTAGAACTACACTGGAACGGGTAGCTCTCTTGCGCTACCCGGGAACTGTAAATCATCATGGCTACTAAGCAACAACCCAAGATAGATCCGTTAGTTATAGCGATTTCCTCGCGTGCTCTATTCGACCTGGATGAGAGCCATCGGGTGTTTGAAGAAGAAGGGCTGGATGCGTTTCAGAAATACCAGATAGCCCGAGAAGACGAACCCTTAGAGCACGGCGATGCCTTCTCGCTGGTACAGAAGCTGCTGAACCTGAATACACAGCTCGACCAATCGCCCGTAGAGGTGATTCTGCTGTCGCGAAATAGCGCCGATACGGGACTCAGGGTATTTAATTCGATCCAGCATTATGAGCTGGATATTTCCCGGGCCGCATTCTGCGGAGGCGATAGCCCTTATCGCTATATTCCGGCCTTCAATAGCCACCTGTTTCTCTCCACCGATGGAGCCGACGTGCGGCAGGCTCTCGAGTTCAATGTCGCTGCAGCCACTATCCTGCCCTCGAAAAAATCTACGACACAGCGGGAATTATTGAAAATTGCCTTCGATGGCGATGCAGTTTTATTCTCGGATGAGTCAGAGAAAATTTATAAAACCAAAGGCTTAGAGGCTTTTACTGAGAATGAACGTGAAGCAGCCAACGAGCCGTTAAGTGGCGGTCCTTTCAAGCCGTTTCTAGCCAGTCTGCAACAGATCCAGGGTGCATTTCCGGTCGGCGAAGCACCCATTCGCACTTGCCTGGTGACAGCGCGTGCCGCACCGGCCCATGAACGGGTAGTGCGTACCCTGCGAGCCTGGAACATCCGAATCGATGAGTCGTTGTTCCTGGGCGGCCTGGACAAGGGTCAATTTCTGCAGGCTTTTGACGCTGATGTGTTCTTCGATGATCAGCAGGGGCACTGTGAGTCGGCTCGAAATCATGTCGCCACCGGTCATGTGCCTCACGGTGTAGCAAATAGATAGCAATTATTTCAAGTAGATAAACGAATTTCCTAAGCTATAACTTAGAATAGGATGTAATAGAATCCCAGGCTGAGCAAAATTGCTGTAAGCAGAGTCAGCAGGTAGCGATCGGGTACCTGATTGCTGATGCGAGATCCGACATGGATAGCCGGCAGGGAGCCCAGCAGCAAGCTTACAAGCAGCATCAAGTCCACATAGCCGGCCAGTAGATAACCCAGACCGGCAATAAAAGTAAGCGGTACCGCGTGGGCGATATCCGTCCCAATGATACGCACCGCCGTGGTCTGACTGTAGATCATCAACAGGATCGCTGCGCCGAAGGCGCCTGCCCCAACGGAGGACAGGGTCACGCACACTCCCAGCAGTAGCCCCATGACCAGAGTTACGGCAGCGCGGTACCGGTGAACGGGTTGCATGAAGAATTCTGGTTTTTCCTCTACGGCGCTCGATCTCATTTTATCTTTAAATATCAATATGATAGCGGTCGTTATTAACATCACACCCAAACTTAATGTCAAGAGTTCCTCAAACTCCGGAGACTCCTGAAAGGCTGAGTTGAGCAGCGTCCCATGCAGCAGGATTGACACTGGAATACTGCCCGATGCCAGCAATAGCACGATCTTCCAGTCAACATTGCCACGTCGATGATGGGATAGTGCGCCGCCTGCCTTGGTAATAGCGGCGTACAGCAGGTCGGTGCCGATTGCTACAGGCGCCGAGTAGCCGAATAACAGGAGCAGGGGAGTCATAAGCGATCCTCCCCCAACGCCGCTTAAACCGATCGCGAAGCCTACAACGGCACCGGCGAGGATGTGCAGTACAAATTCCATAAACCACTGCCTGGTGAGAAGGGGTGAAAGGTAGGCGCTTACAGCTATACTTAAAAGGAATATATTGGCATATTCTTATAACTGTATAGAATATAGAGAAATTGGCTCTGAGTAGATCACTATGAAACTACAGCAACTGCGCTATATCTGGGAAGTTGCCCGGCATGAACTGAATGTGTCCCATACAGCCGCAGGCCTGCATACGTCACAGCCAGGAATCAGCAAACAAATCAGAAAGTTGGAGGAAGAACTTGGAGTAGAAATCTTCTCCCGTAGCGGAAAACATCTGAGTCACATCACACCAGCAGGGGTGTCGATACTGCGGGCTGCCGGTGAAATCATGCAGAAGGTGGAGACTATACAGGCAATGTCCCGGGAGTTTCGCGATGAGGAGAGTGGTAGCCTGGCTATCGCCACTACCCACACCCAGTGCCGCTATGTGCTTCCACCGGTAATTCGTGAGTTTATCAAGAAATTCCCGGAGGTTGCGCTGCATATGCATCAAGGGACTCCGGTGCAGATCTCTGAACTGGCAGTAAATGGGACAGCCGACTTCGCGATCGCCACAGAGGCGATGGAGTTGTATAGCGACCTGATCATGATGCCCTGTTATAGCTGGAATCGAGCGCTGCTCCTGCCTAAATCGCACCCACTTACACAAGTAAATGAGCTAACCCTCGAAAAAATATCAACTTTCCCCCTCGTGACCTATACGTTTGGGTTCACCGGAAGGTCTAAGCTGGATGAAGCATTCAGCAAGCAGGGCCTGTCGCCGCGGATCGTTTTCACCGCTTCTGATGCCGATGTCATCAAAACCTACGTACGGCTGGGTCTGGGGGCCGGAATTGTCGCGAAAATGGCCTATGACCCGGCCACGGACCAGGACCTGGTAGCCATCGATGCGAGCCATCTGTTCGAGCCAAGCATAACCAGGGTTGGCTTCAGAAGGGGGACTTACTTACGTAGTTATATGCTTGATTTTATTGAGATGTTTGCACCGCATCTGCAGCGAAATCTGGTGCTGGAGGCGAGTAGCTGCCAAACCCCGGGTGAACTGGACGAGCTGTTTGGCGATGTGAATCTCCCTCTGCACTGACTTAGCCTCTCCTGGCCAGACGCTCGGTGGCTGGGCCAGGGGCAGCAGTCAGTCTTCGGTATTCAGCTTGGCCAGGTGCAGTCCACATTCTTTGATAGTAGCTTCTTCCCACCACCAGCGGCCCTCTCGTTCATGCTGGTTTGGCCCGATAGGCTTGGTGCATGGCTCACAGCCTATGCTCACATAGCCGCTGTCGTGTAGTTCATTGTAGGGGATATCGAACATGCGGATGTAGTTCCAGACCTCCGTAGAGCTCCAATCTGCCAGGGGATTGACCTTGATGACCGGGTGGGACTCGGTGGAAAACTGGCTGTCGAGTTCGATTATCGGCATCTCAGCCCGGCTCGGGCTCTGATCGCGGCGCTGGCCGGTAATCCAGGCATCGACGCCGTTTAGTTTGCGGCGCAGAGGCGCCACCTTGCGGATCTCGCAGCATTCCTCATGACCGTCTTCATAAAAGCTGTACAAGCCCTTGCTTTTGATAAGTTTCTCAAGTCGCTCAGAATTGGGGGAAAGCATCTCTATCGGCATGTCATAGTGGCTTCGAACACGCTCTATGAAGCGATAAGTCTGCGGGTGCAGGCGACCTGTATCCAGGGTGAAGACCTGCAGTGGCAGCGACAGTTTGCTGGCCAATTCGATCAGCAGCACATCTTCAGCACCGCTGAAGGAGATGAGCGCACTCGGCAGGCGCTCGAAGACTTGCTTGAGTATTTCCTTGGGCTGAAGTTCCTGGAGGCTGTCATTAAGCTTCCCGATTTCCTTACTGCTTAACATGAAATTTCCTGTTCTCTGGAATCTTGCGCAGGGTGTCCCGTTGATCGGGGCACATTCTCGGCTATTTGTTTCGGTGGGTAAAGCCACGGCTTGGGAATTCGGAGCCCCAATCGTGAAATAAGGAGATCAATGTTCCACGTGAAAAAGCCAATGATATTAACGACTTAGACTGTCTAAAAGCAGCCCTCACACAAGATATGGTTGATGAATGACAAAGTGTTGCCATATCTAGTAGATTCATTTCATGCAGACCATGATTTCCTGTTCCGACGCGGGCGTATCTGCTAGATTGTCACGCTTTTACACAAGCCCTTTTTCAAATCAAGGAGTTGTACCCATCATGGAGATTGCCTGCCTGGACCTCGAAGGCGTACTGATACCGGAAATATGGATCGGATTCGCGGATAAAACCGGAATTGAAGAACTCAGAGCTACCACTCGTGATATTCCTGATTATGATGTGCTGATGCGGCAGCGGCTGAGCCTGTTAAGGGAACATCAGCTGGGTCTGCCGGATATTCAGGAAGTTATCGCCACGATGACTCCGATGGAGGGGGCAAAGGAGTTCATAGATTGGTTGAAAGAGCGTTTTCAAGTAGTAATTCTGTCAGATACTTTCTATGAGTTCTCGCACCCGCTAATGCGCAAGTTGGATTTCCCGACATTGTTCTGCCATCACCTTATCGCGGATGAGAGCGGGGCGATCGTGGACTATAAGCTGCGCCAGCAGGATCCGAAGCGACAGTGTGTGAAGGCCTTCCATAGTTTGAATTTTCGGGTCATTGCCAGCGGTGACTCCTATAACGACACCACCATGCTCGCCGAGGCGGATGCAGGCATCTTGTTCAAGGCGCCTGTTAAGGTAATCGAGGAGTTTCCGCAGTTCCCGGCTGTGGAGTCCTACGCCGAACTCAAACAGCAATTTTGCCAGGCTAGTAATCGAAATTTATCTGTATAGAAAACATCAATTATAGAGTATAGCTATTTGATATATTAGACTATTAAAAGTGTGATCTACAACACACTTTGAATTCTGGCAGGCTTGGAACTGTCTGCACCCCCTAGTGCATGGGCTATGTTGCATCCTCGGTGACAAGGCTGCCCTGGTTGATGAGTTCGAGTAGTAGCCGCTGCCCTTCAGTACTCATCTTTTCAATAGGAAAACTCCAGTTATTTAAAGGGCTTGTTGAACAAATCTCAACTACAATGTCAAGTAACTGATGAGATAAGCTGAATACTTCACCATCGGCAAAGAGCAGCACTTCCCCAGCATCGGTGCTATCCAGGAATGCGAAGCGAGATCCGGCATTGCGCCGAATGACCCTGTCATTTTCTAGCAGCGCACCCAGCTCAGCCTGCTGCAACGGTCTCGCCATGGGCTGAATAAATTCCGGATACTTAGGACGCGTAACAAGGCAACCGAACCAGCTGGCGAATGATGCGGGCTTCGTGAAAGCCTTCGATACCAGTTCAAAAGCATTCTGTAGGCTGAGCGGATCTATCTCCCCGGCATAAGCAGGTATCGCAGGGGGGGAATCGCGGAAGCGACAGTCTGAATCCGTTGCCGCTATCAAGTAGTCCCCAAACCCCTCCAACATCTCCGCCAGTGAAGGATCGCGAAAGCCGATGGAATAGCACAGGCCTGCTGTGCTTGCCAATCCCCAATGAGCATAACCAGGCGGGAGGTACAGGACATCACCGGGATTCAGGACATACTCCGCAGTTGCCTCGAATGAATCCAGCAGCGCCAAACCGGATTGATTGCGAATACGGGTTTTAGAGTCACACAACTGACCCACCTGCCACGTGCGCTGTCCGCTACCCTGCAGCAGAAACACATCGTAGTAGTCGAAGTGGGGGCCAACACCACCGGCAGGGGTGGCATAAGAGACCATTACATCGTCGATACGCCAACTTGGAATGAAGTCAAACTGGGTTTTTAGACTCGCTACGCCCGAATCCCACAGGTCAACAGCCTGCACCAGCAGTGTCCAGTCAAGCTCTGGCAGTTTACGGAACCGTTGTTCAGGAAATGGGCCATGCTCTAACTGCCACTGCGAATTGTCTTTGCTGGTCACCAGCCGGCTTTCCACTGCTTTCTCGCAGGCGAGCCCGGCGAGCTCTTCAGCGGTCAGTGGATCGACAAAATCAGGCAAGAATCCTGGCAAGAATACCGGTGTCCGCTGCCACTTCTGCTGCAGGAATTGCGGGGTGTCAAACGCGGCATTGCGCTTAAACCCGGTCAAATATCGCCTGCCTGTTCAATGGCGTTTCCCAGATAGCTTCTTGGGGTGAGTTCCAGCAGCTGCTGCCGAGCTGATTCGGGTATGTCCAGGGCATTCACGAAATCCTGTATGGCGGCTTGGCTGATACCCTTGCCGCGGGTGAGTTCCTTCAACTTCTCGTAAGCTTGCTCTACACCGTAGCGGCGCATCACGGTCTGAATAGGTTCGGCGAGAATTTCCCAACAGCTATCGATATCTTTATCAATTGCTGCAGGATTCAGTTCTAACTTATTGAGTCCTTTGATAGTAGAACGATAAGCTATCAGGCCATATGCGAAACTGACGCCGATGTTTCTGAGCACAGTTGAATCGGTGAGGTCACGTTGCCAGCGTGAGATGGGCAACTTCGCCGCCAGATGGTTAAGCACGGCGTTGGCCATGCCCAGATTGCCTTCGGAATTCTCAAAATCGATCGGATTGACCTTATGGGGCATGGTTGAAGAGCCAATCTCTCCCGCGACTGTCTTCTGTTTGAAGTAGGCAAGCGATATATAAGCCCAAATATCCCTATCAAAATCAATAAGTACCGTGTTGAACCTAGCAATGCTGTTGAGCAGCTCAGCTAGATAGTCATGGGGTTCGATCTGGGTTGTTAAAGGATTCCAGTCGAGCCCCAGGCTATCCACGAATTCATGGGCAAGCTTGTGCCATTCGATTTCAGGGTAGGCGGCCAGGTGAGCGTTATAGTTGCCGACGGCTCCGTTGATTTTACCCAGTATCTGCGTGGCTTCGACCTGACTCTGCTGCCGCCGGAGTCGGTAGCATACATTAGCCAGTTCCTTACCGACGGTGGTTGGCGAGGCCGGTTGGCCATGGGTGCGGGATAACAGCGGTTGGTCGGCGTAGTCTCGTGCCAGGCCGGCCAGGATATCAATCAATTCCTGCATGGCCGGGATGAGGATCTTGTCGCGCCCCTGCTTGACCATCAATGCGTAGGCCAGGTTATTGATATCTTCGGAAGTGCAGGCGAAATGCACGAACTCCAACTGATTCTTCAGTCCCGCGCAATCTTCAAGTTTTTCTTTAATAAAATACTCTACCGCCTTCACATCATGGTTGGTTGTAGCTTCTATTTCCTTAATACGCTGGGCATCGATCGGTTCGAATTGTTCGTACAAGGCCTGCAGTCTGTCCTGGTCACTGGCTGCAATGGCGTCGAGTTCTGCCACTTGAGGATGGGCCGCGAGTTGTATCAACCACTTCACTTCCACCATCACGCGGTAGCGCATGAGGGCGAACTCGCTAAAATAGGGCGCTAATTCATTACATTTACTGTTGTAACGCCCATCCAATGGGGAAATTGCCAACAAAGCGCTGGATTGAGAATCTGGCATATTGATTTCCTAGACAGGCGCGATCAGTTTGCGTCTGATATCACCTGCAGTTGCGTGTATTCTTTTCCGATAAAAAACCATTCGCCAACGGCGTCCACCGAGTTGATACCACAGTACTGCCGATCGGATACCGGCTAGCAAGAGGCTACGGATCTTGTTAGCGACTTTTTCATTCTTGAGGTTTTCGATCTTGCCCTGTACCTGGATGCGAAAGGACAGGGTGCTGATTGTATCTTGATAAACCGACGCTAGCTGCTGAAAAATTCGATCCTGCTGGTAAAGTTCATCGCTGTCGATTTCGTCGTGAGCGGCGCTATCGACTTCCTGTACTGGCTGAATGTCCCGCAAACGCTCGCGTACTGAATTTTCCATGGCGGCGTTTCCCACTAGGCGGTTACGCAGCGACAGCATGCCGAGGGTGTAACGAATCACTTCGGCATTTTCCCGTAACTGATTATTGGAGAATATGTCCTGCACCGTCCGCAATCCGAGGCCTAAATCTGCTACGCGCGGGTAGACTTCCTCGACAGAGCCAGGGTTGAGTACCAGTAAAGGATTAACACAGGCGATCAGATCGCTCTGAGGCGCGCGGCCGCTGGTCGCCAGGCTGTGAACCAATACGGCGCATTGAGCGACTGCGGCCAAGGCAATATTCTGGTGTTCCCAAGGGCTGAAATTATCTGATGTACTGTTCAATAATAGCCCCCCCGAGGCAGCGCTGATCCTGATAAAAGACGATGTATTGCCCCGGCGTCACCGCGCGCTGAGGCTCGTCGAAGCTCACCGCCACCTGCCCGTCGGGCATCTGCGTAACCGTACAGGATTGGTCGGATTGCCGGTAGCGAATTTTAGCCCCACAGCTAAGCGGAAGCTCTGGTGCTTCACTATTAATCCAGCGCGGCGCTGCTGCTACCAATTGACTCGAAAAGAGGTCGCGGTTTTCGTTTCCCTGGCCAACTACCAGTACGTTTCGGTCGAGATCTTTCGCCACGACATACCAGGCAGCTTCGGCGCGATGATGAACACCACCAATGCCAAGGCCCTGGCGTTGCCCATAGGTGTAATACATCAGACCGGCATGCCTGCCCAGAGTTTCGCCGTCATTACTCTCTATCTCGCCGGGCTGCGCCGGTAGATATCGCTCCAGAAAATCCTTAAATTTTCTTTCGCCGATGAAGCAAATTCCAGTGCTGTCCTTCTTGTCATGTGTGGTCAATTGCAAATCAGCGGCGATTTGTCTTACTTCGCTTTTATCCAATTCTCCTATCGGAAACAAAGTGTTATGCAAGCAAGTTTCATTAACTTCGCAGAGAAAGTAACTCTGATCCTTATTGTTATCCCTGCCTTTCAATAAATGCGTGGCCGAACCGGTCTCCTGCTTGCGGACGTAATGTCCAGTCGCAATGAAGTCTGCCCCTAAGCTATGGGCATAGTCCTGGAAAGCCTTGAATTTGATCTCCCGATTACACAGCACATCCGGATTTGGGGTCCTGCCAGACTTGTATTCCGCCAGAAAATGTTCGAACACGTTATCCCAGTACTGGGTGGCGAAGTTGACAGTTCGTAAGTCAATCCCTAGCGAGTCACAAACCGATTGTGCATCCATCAAGTCTGTCATTGCCGTACAGTATTCGGTGCCATCATCCTCTTCCCAGTTTCGCATGAAAAAGCCTTCCACCTGGTAGCCCTGTTGTTGCAATAAATGGGCGGCTACTGAGGAATCGACTCCACCAGACATGCCCACAATGACGCGAGTGGATGCAGGATCGTGTTGTGGAGGGTGATTATTCATTGGGGCCAGCCTTTATTAAGATCCAGGGGATAGGTGATACCGTGCTCATAATCGGCAAGCACTTCCAACACCATGGGGCTGCGCAGATCTGCCTCAAGAGCTCTTACTTCATCGAGTCGCAGCCAGAGCGCTTGCAGAATTTCTGAGCCGAGTTCACGGTCAGGCTCCCTGCAAACGGGATCGGCGATGAAACAGTGTCGTACGTAACAGACTCCATTGTGTTGCGATGTGTAGTGGTAAACACCTAGAAATGCTGTGACCCTGACTCGCCAGCCAGTTTCCTCGAGTGTTTCCCGCTCGGCAGCAGCTACCAGGGATTCGCCCAACTCGAGATGACCCGCCGGTTGATTATAGACTGTTCGCCCATCGTCATTTTCTTTCACCATTAGAAACCGGCCAGAGAGCTGAACGACTGAGGCGACTGTGATGTGAGGTGCTTTATGCATGGGTTACGCAATCCTTAATACCTGCAATGCTATACTCTAAAAGCTCGTCTGATCAATGTCCTATCTTCTACTACTAAGAACCCTCTTTAGCTTCACTGTCTAAAAGGGGATAATGCCACCCTAGGAATCCATGCCATGAGTGAATTAAGCCACATCGATAGTCAGGGCAATGCCCAAATGGTTGACGTAGGTGACAAGCCTTCCAGTCAACGTATTGCTATCGCTCGGGGACAGGTCAAGATGGCTGCCGACACTCTGCAGCTGATAGCCAGGGGTGAGCACAAGAAGGGTGACGTGTTGAGCGTGGCGAGGCTTGCCGGCATACAGGCTGCCAAGCAGTGTTCCCAACTAATTCCGCTCTGCCATCCATTGATGCTGTCCTCGGTCGATGTAGATTTGCAGCTCGACGAGCAGGATTCCCTGGTTACAATTTCTGCGCGTTGTAAGGTAAACGGCCCCACGGGTGTGGAGATGGAGGCGCTCACGGCTGTCTCTGTAGCCGCATTGACCATCTATGACATGTGCAAGGCAGTGGACAAGGACATGCTGATCGAAGGCATTTGCCTGGTGGAGAAATCCGGAGGACGAAGTGGTCATTATCAGCGCCAGGACCAAGCATAAGCATAAGCAGGCGGGCTATTCATTTACTATGTTAACTATACATTACTTCGCCAGTATTCGTGAGGCGCTGGATACAGACAGCGAGCAGCTGGCGCTACCGGAATCGGTATCGAGTATCAACGACCTGATTGTGTATCTCGGTACAAACAACCCAGCATTCCAGTCCTTGTCCGCTGCAGATAACAAAATATTGGTCGCGGTAAATCAAACAGTTGTAGATAAAAGCTACAGGCTTTCCGAGAATGATGAAGTCGCGTTCTTTCCGCCTATGACTGGCGGCTAGCAGATGATTTCCATCCAAACTGAAGATTTTGATCCAGCTGAAGAGTACAGCCGTCTCAAGGAGGCGGCGGTCGATGCCGGTGCTATCGTGATATTTACAGGTCTCGTGCGAGAAGATCACGATCATCGGGATGCAGGAGGCAGCCCTGTCAGGTCACTGCATCTCGAACACTATGCGGGCATGACCGAGAAGAGCCTACAGTCCATTGTCGATGAAGCCAACACCAGATGGCGATTGTTAGCGACGAGAGTCATTCATCGTGTTGGAGAACTCAAGCCGTCGGATCAGATCGTGCTGGTCGGTAGTGCCAGCGCACATCGACAGGATGCATTCGAGTCAGCGCAGTTTATTATGGACTTCCTGAAAAGCAAGGCGCCGTTCTGGAAAAAACAGACAACTGAGCAGGGTAGCGACTGGGTAGAGAGCAGGGATTCAGACGCCGAAGCCATCGAACGCTGGCAGAAATCGGTCTAATTAGGCTCTAACGACCGTCTGGTTAGAAGGCTTCCTCAGACACCCACTGTCCCGGTTCCAGGCTGCCTAGCTGCCAGTCTCCAATACTGATTCTCACCAGCCGTAATGTCGGAAAGCCCACGGCAGCCGTCATGCGTCGAACCTGGCGGTTCCTGCCTTCACGAATCGTCAGCTCTATCCAACTGGTGGGTATGTCTTTTCTTTTTCGGATCGGCGGGTCACGTTGCCAGAGTTGTGGTGCATCGACTAGTAGGACTTCGGCAGGTCCAGTGATCCCGTCTTTCAATTCGACGCCTTTGGATAGCTGAAAAATTGCCGTATCAGTAATTTCGCCCTCTATCTGAGCGAGGTACGTCTTGGCAGTCTTGAATTTCGGATCGGCAATCTGCTGTTGCAACTTTCCATCATCGGTAAGCAGCAGCAGGCCTTCGGAGTCCTTGTCGAGCCGGCCGGCCGCGTAGAATCCTTTGCAATCGATATATTCAGCGAGAGTGCGCTGGCCGGCATCGGCAGTGAATTGGGATAGCACACCGAATGGTTTGTTAAAGAGTAGCAGCTGCGACATGTAAAATGGCTGATAGGAGGCATGAAAAATCTGAGCCGAATGAAATCCTCAGGCTTATGAAAAGGACTATCCAATGATGTGGTGTCTTAGTGCGGCAGGGTTCAGGCTATCTCAGTTAATTCGGCCTAATTAGTATTGGCAGCAGTTTCTTCGCTGGCCGGTTCCTCGGCATGCTCTTCTGCTGGTAATTCTTCGGGGGTTAGTTCTTCGGCGGGTGCCTCTTCCGCTGGCTGTTCTTCTGCGGATTGTTCTTCCGGTGCGGCAGCGGTTTCCGAGAGTGGCTTGATGTTAGCCGCGTGAAGTCCTTTCGGGCCCTCGATAGTGTCGAAGGAAACCATCTGACCTGCTTTAAGGGTTTTATATCCTTCCATGCCTATCGCAGAGTAATGAGCGAATAAATCATCGCCTCCGTCGTCAGGCAAAATAAAACCAAATCCTTTAGCATTATTGAACCATTTAACTTGCCCGGTACCCATAGTAATACTCCGTACTTCTTATTATTTTCAAGCTTCTTGCTAACTTATTATTAGGTGGCTGTTTGACCACAATTGATGTCATACACCATAGCTACAGCAATGTCAAAGCTCTCTACCGATCCTCCGACTCCGCTGGTCTGCTGTAAGCGATTGAATTTCGCGGAATTAGTCCCAATAAGTGATAGAATCGGACCAGCCTTAGCAACAAGGGAGGGAACTACAAAAGCCTTTTCACAGACCTAGTTGTGGCGCAAAATATTCGTCATCTGGTAGAGACTGAGCAGCCTATTTGAGCTTGTCATGAGTACTTACAAGAAACTGTTATCCGAGCTACAGATGAGCAAACTCCCCATGCGTCCGCGCAACTCGCAGGATGATGGGGATAATGAGCATGACGCCGGGTTCGCAACCACTACAGAAAAACCCAAGCTTAAACGGCCGCCGTTGTACAAGGTTATTCTGATTAATGACGACTACACCCCGATGGATTTTGTAGTCGATGTGCTACGCTCATTCTTCAATATGAATGTGGAGAAGGCGACCCAGATCATGCTGAAGGTACACACAGAAGGAAAAGGTGTTTGTGGTGTGTATAGCAAAGATGTTGCGGAAACCAAGGCTAGCCAGGTAAACGACTATTCCCGGGAATGTGAGCAACCTCTTTTATGTTCCGTTGAGGTAGATCGATAAATCTAACCATCCATTGACCGACAATCATTGATATCACATGTTAAGCAAAGACTTAGAAACCACACTCAATCTCGCATTTAAAAGTACACGTAAAAAACGTCATGAATTCATGACGGTAGAACATTTATTGCTGTCACTACTTGACAATGAAGTAGCATCCAGTGTGCTAGTGGCCTGCGACTGTGACCTGAGCCGCCTGCGCGGTGAGCTGGTCGATTTTGTCGATGCAACAACACCCCTGATTCCTGAATCTGAGGAGACTCGCGAAACCCAACCTACATTGGGATTCCAGCGCGTGTCACAGCGTGCCGTATTTCATGTGCAGTCTTCTGGCAAACGCGAGGTTACCGGTGCCAATGTACTGGTAGCCATATTCAGTGAACAGGAGAGTCAGGCCGTCTATTTTCTCAAGCAGCAAGGTGTGGCGCGCATCGATGTGGTGAATTTCATTACCCACGGTATCTCAAAAATACCCGGCCATGCCGGTGACGATGATGAATCGGCAACAGAGCAGCAGGAAGAAGAAGCCGCTAGTGAATCTTCTGGAAGTGCACTGGCGAGTTTTGCCACCAATCTCAATGCAGAAGCCAAAGCGGGCCGGATCGATCCGTTGATTGGTCGCACCGATGAGGTCACCCGCGTGATCCAGGTACTGTCAAGGCGCCGTAAGAATAACCCCTTGCTGGTTGGCGAATCAGGCGTTGGAAAAACCGCAGTCGCCGAAGGACTCGCAAAACTAATTGTTGAAAAAGAAGTACCTGAAGTTCTTTCTGAAAGCGTTATCTATTGCCTCGATCTCGGCGCGTTATTAGCTGGCACCAAGTACCGGGGAGATTTTGAGAAACGCTTTAAGGCGCTGCTCGCCGAATTGAAGAAGAACGAGCATGCGGTGCTGTTTATTGATGAAATCCATACCA
Source organism: Gammaproteobacteria bacterium (assembly GCA_002730035.1). Lineage (GTDB taxonomy): Bacteria > Pseudomonadota > Gammaproteobacteria > Pseudomonadales > Pseudohongiellaceae > UBA9145. The sequence goes on from PBYU01000012.1 coordinate 26,451, forward strand.
TCATTGGAGCAGGTGCTGCCTCCGGTGGGGTCATGGATGCCTCCAATCTGTTAAAGCCGGTATTGACCTCCAGTCATCTGCGCTGCATCGGTTCGACTACCTACCAGGAATACCGCGGCATCTTCGAAAAAGACAGAGCGTTATCGAGGCGATTCCAGAAAATTGACGTCGATGAACCTGATATCGATACTACCTATCGAATACTCAAAGGGCTGAAATCCCGTTTCGAAGAACATCATGATCTTCGCTACAGCGACAAGGCTCTCAAGGCAGCCTCCGAGTTAGCAGGTCGCTATATAAATGATCGCTATATGCCTGATAAGGCGATAGATGTGATCGATGAAGCGGGGGCAGCACAACGGCTGCTGCCGGCGCACAAGCGTAAGAAGCTGATACAAGTCGCGGATATGGAAAAGGTCGTGGCGGCGATTGCCAAGATACCACCCAGACACGTGTCCAGCTCCGATATCGATGCCCTGAAGAGCCTCGAAACAAATCTTAAGATGGTGGTGTTCGGTCAGGACAAGGCGATCAAGTCCCTGGCAAGTGCTATCAAATTATCACGCGCCGGACTCAACGATGGCGAGAAGCCAATTGGATCCTTTCTGTTTTCCGGGCCCACCGGAGTGGGCAAGACGGAAGTCTCTCGGCAACTGGCGAAGGTAATGGGCATCGAGTTGTTACGATTCGATATGTCCGAATACATGGAGCGGCATACGGTTTCCCGCCTTATCGGTGCACCACCTGGGTATGTTGGCTTCGATCAGGGTGGTTTAATGACTGAAGCGGTAACTAAAAACCCTCACTGTGTCTTACTGTTAGACGAGATTGAGAAGGCACATCCTGATGTATTCAACCTGCTATTGCAGGTCATGGATCACGGCACTCTGACAGACAACAATGGCCGCAAAGCAGATTTTCGAAACGTCATACTGGTCATGACTACCAATGCCGGCGCCCAAGAGATGTCTCGGGCCTCCATCGGATTCACGGAGCAGGATCACAGCCGCGATGCCATGGAAATAATCAAGAAAGCTTTCACACCCGAGTTTCGCAATCGACTCGACGCAATCATCCTGTTCGGCTCGCTGGCGCCAGCCACTATTCGCACCGTCGTCGACAAGTTTCTAGTTGAACTGCAGGTTCAACTCGATGAGAAGAAGGTCATGTTACACGTCGATGATGCGGCAACTGACTGGTTCGTCAGCCACGGTTATAGTGAATCGATGGGCGCCCGACCCATGGCGCGCCTGATCCAGGAAAAACTCAAGAAAACCCTGGCCGAAGACATTCTCTTCGGTGAACTATCTGGCGGCGGCGGTGAAGTCTTCGTCGGCGTCGAAGAAGATGAGCTCAAGCTGGACATCTGCGGAAGGAAAACCAAGGAGAAGAAGGAACTGAATCCTGCAAAAAATTGATGTGCTGCTTTCGGTATTGGTGCTAACTGATTGAACGAGCAGGCTTCATTTAACGCGCCCGATAGGTGATTCTGCCCTTGCTTAAATCATAGGGGGTGAGTTCAACCCTGACTTGATCGCCAGTGAGAATACGGATGTAGTGCTTACGCATCTTTCCGGATATGTGCGCCGTAACGATGTGACCGTTCTCGAGCTTCACTCGAAACATTGTGTTAGGAAGGGTGTCTACCACTTCGCCTTCCATTTCAATCTGATCTTCTTTCGCCATAGATTATCCTCAAGCTCTTAACAGCGGCCGCATTGTGCCGGATTTTGGGCCTATTAGCAAAGAGAGAAGGTCGATAATCGGTTAAACAGAAGGCTACAGGCGATGCTATCTGGCCAGTCTCCAGTTTCCCTCAACCAACAACTCCAGAGGACGGAAACTACTCTTGTATTGCATCTTCGGGCAATTCTTAATCCAGTAGCCTAGAAACAGATAAGGCAACTGAAGGCTGCAGGCCTGCTGTACCTGCCAGAGAATGACATGGTAGCCGAGGGATCGATTCTTAAGGGTCGGGTCGAAGAAGGTATAAACGGCCGAAAGTCCCTGTTCGAGGATATCAGTGACACTAACAGCTACCAGTTGTTTCTGTTGATAAAACAGGTAGAAGCGGGTATCCACCGTCTTGGTCTTAATAAAGGCTTCGAATTGTTCCAGGCTGGCAGGGTACATATCGCCATCGCGGTGCCGGGTATTGATGTACTTCTCATACAGGGCGTAGGATTCCTTGCAGATGAGGTCGTTTCTCTCTATTACTTCCAAATCCTGATTACTGTTCCAGATTTTTTTAAAGCGGCGCGTCAAAACGAACTGCTCTACCGGTAGCCTGCAGGAAATACAGGCATTACAAAAATCACAATCCGGGCGGTACAGATGAGAGCCGCTACGGCGATAACCCAGTTCACTGAGCTTGCTGTTCATGGCCTGATCTATAACCAGATCTGGATCGACAAATACGGTGGCCGCGCGCTGATCAGTCTTGTAACTGCAGGGGTAGGGAGAGGTTCTGAATAACCTGACCGAACTAATTGGCTTGCTGTTCGATTTCATGGCCTATAACTACCAGTTCCGCTTGCACTTGCCAACGGCCTGGCGGGTTATTTTCTACAATAAGTTCTTGCAGTTTCTGCTCAAAGCCCTGCCGGCTGATCTCTGTTGCACCCATTGAGACGAGGTGATCGCTACTTACCTGGCAGTCTATCAACTTGAAACCCCAATGCAGGAGGTGCCGCACCAGATAGACCAGTGCGAGTTTTGACGTATTCGGCTCGAGGCTGAACATCGATTCCCCGAAAAATACCTTGCCCAAGGCAATGCCGTATAAACCACCAACGAGTTTCCCGCTTGCGCGGATCTCTAAGGAGTGCGCCAGGCCAAGTTCATGTAATTGACTGTAGGCAGCGCACATATCATCGGTTATCCAGGTTCCAGTTGTGCCTTGCCGGACTGCCGCACAATGCTGTACCACGGCGGTAAAATCTTCATCAAATGAAAGGACATAGGCGTGTTTTTTGAGCAGCTTTCTCAGACTCTTGGAAATCCTCAGCTGGTCCGGTTGTAGCACCAGACGAGGATCTGGCGACCACCAGAGAAGCGGCTGTCCAGCTTCATACCAGGGAAAGATGCCCAGCCGGTAAGCGCAAAGTAACCAGTCCGCATTCAGCGCACCGCCGGCAGCCAACAGGCCATCGGGTTCAGAAAGCGCCTGCTCTGTCGGCGGAAATCCAACCGGTTCAACTTCGAGCCAGGGCAGGGACATAGGAAAGCTAATCAGGCAGCGGCATCGGAATCCAGAAACTTCTCTGCATCCAACGCTGCCATACAACCGAAGCCGGCGCTGGTAACCGCCTGCCGATAGACCTGGTCGGCGATATCACCGGCGGCGAATACACCTGGCACGCTGGTCTGGGTCGCGTTACCTGTCAGGCCGGTGTTAACAACGACATAGCCATTCTTCAGTTCCAGCTGATCTTTGAAGATTTCCGAATTCGGCAGGTGGCCGATGGCGATGAAGACTCCATCGACCTGCAACTTGCTGAGCTCGCCAGATTTGACGTGCTTGATGTTGGCGCCGGTCACTCCCATGTCATCGCCAAGCACTTCATCGAGGGTGTTATCCCAGGCGATAGACAGCTTGCCTGCCTCGACTCGTTCGAAGAGCTTTTTCTGCAGAATTTTATCGGCACGCAGGGCATCACGCCGATGTACCAGGGTTACGTGGGAACAAATATTGGACAGGTACAGTGCTTCTTCCACGGCGGTATTACCGCCGCCGATCACGGCTACCGGTTTATTGCGGTAAAAGAATCCATCACAGGTGGCACAGGCACTCACTCCTTTACCCATGAAAGCCTGCTCTGACTCTAATCCCAGGTACTGAGCAGAAGCACCGGTGGCAATAATCAGCGCATCGCTGCTATAACGGGTGCTATCACCGCTGAGCTGAAACGGCTGTTGGCTCAGGTCTACTTCATTTATATGATCAAAAACCACCTTTGTTTCAAATCGTTCTGCATGCTTTTTCATTCTTTCCATAAGGTCTGGTCCCTGCACACCCTCCACATCACCTGGCCAATTGTCTACGTCAGTTGTTGTGGTCAGCTGGCCTCCCTGGGTGAGACCGGTAATGACGACCGGGTCCAGATTCGCCCGGGCCGCATACACGGCCGCCGTATAGCCCGCTGGGCCTGAACCTAGAATGATCAAACGGTGATGCTGTACTTCGCTCATAATTCTACTTCCTGAGGAATTCCTGGTGTTATCTGATGGTTGCTGCTGAAATTTAAAGCTTCGAAGCGGTATTTTACTCAAATTCCAGCGGCGAAGGTGAGCGTTTTACAGTGGGTAGCCGCTACCGCAAACCCGCCCCGATGGGCTAATTTGACTTAATCCTCTGCCTCAATTGCCCGATAACATATGGATGAGCCAGAAAACTTTTCAGCTCTGTTGGAAATGCCAGGGATTTCAGCTCAAATCCGGCGAGATCACTGTCAGAAACTCAGGTGTAAGGTGCTAGTACAATCTCAAATTGTTGGCATAAACTACTTGTAGGTATTTTAATAAATTGAAAAATATTGCAATGAACACATCCGCCCCGGAATCAGATGTCGGCACTCTGATGCAGCGCCTGATACGCGAAGGGACATTAATCGTCTATTTCCTGCTGGGCCTGTTCCTGTTGATCGCGCTTTTGAGCTACTCACCCAGCGATCCCGGGTTCACGACTACGGGCAATGGAGACGCGGTCGCGAACGCTGCGGGGGTCTACGGCGCCTGGTTGGCGGATATTCTACTGCATGTGCTGGGCTATCTGGCCTACGGGTTTCCGGCACTGTTGGGCTACAAGGTGTACACCTCGTTCAGAGAAACCGAACTGGAGTCTGAGTTTTCCTGGCCCATGTTTGGCCTAAAGACCTTGGGATTCGTCTTGCTGATGGTGTCAGCCTGCGGATTAGCTACCCTGCATTTCGAAATTGCCGAGGGTATTCCTTATATGGCCGGCGGTGTAATTGGCTCGCTGGTGGTGGACCTGAGTCTGCCAGTGCTCGCCGTCCTTGGTACTACACTGCTGCTGCTGGCCATTTTCCTGTTTGGATTAACCATCTGCGTGACGATTTCCTGGCTCGATGTGATCGACAGGCTGGGAGCCATGAGCATTTCCTGCTGGACCCTGGCTATAACGAAATCGCAGAAATGGCTTGAGTCCAAGAAACAGGAGGTTGCCACTCGCGAGAAGCTTGAGACACGTAAACGAGTCCTGGACATCCACATTGAGAAAGAGAAGAAGCGGATACCACCTAGAATCAAAGCGCTTGCGCCAAAGAAGGTGGTCAACAGTCCCAGGGTCGAGAAGGAGCGCCAGGGAACTCTGTTTGCTGCTTCATCGATAAAGGAACTACCCGCTATCGGGCTGCTGGATGCCTGGCTGGAAAGCAATGATTCGGGTTTTTCCAAGAAATCTCTGGAAGCCATGTCCAAATTGCTGGAACTGAAACTCAAGGACTTCGGTATCGAGATTGAAGTAACCGCCGTCAATCCAGGGCCAGTCATTACCCGATTCGAAGTGCAGCCAGCCCCTGGGGTTAAGGTCAGCCGCATCAGCAACCTGGTAAAGGACCTGGCCCGTTCACTTGCCGTGGTGTCCGTGCGAGTAGTTGAGGTAATACCTGGAAAGACTGTCATAGGTATCGAAATTCCCAACGAAAAAAGAGAAATCATCCAATTGAGCCAGGTCTTGTCGTCTCAGGAATTCGACCGTGCAAGCTCCACTCTCAGTATGGCGCTGGGTCATGACATCATCGGCAAGCCGGTAATAGTCGACCTGGGCAAGATGCCACATTTATTGGTAGCGGGTACCACAGGCTCCGGTAAATCGGTGGGTATCAACGCCATGATCCTCAGCTTGCTGTTTAAATCGACTCCAGAGCAGGTTCGCATGATCATGATCGATCCGAAGATGCTGGAATTGTCGGTCTATGACGGTATCCCGCACCTGCTCACACCAGTTATTACCGACATGAAGGATGCAGCTAGCGGGCTGCGGTGGTGTGTCGCAGAGATGGAGCGGCGTTATAAACTCATGTCATCGCTTGGGGTTCGCAACCTGACGGGCTTTAACAAAAAAGTGACCGATGCCAGGAAAATCGGCAAGCCACTGATTGACCCAACCTGGCAGCCTGACCTGATGCTGCTTGAAGAGGAACAATCGGCCCCGCAGTTGGAGCCGCTTCCCAACATCGTTGTCATCGTGGACGAACTCGCGGATATGATGATGGTGGTAGGCAAGAAAGTGGAAGAGCTGATTGCAAGAATCGCCCAGAAGGCCAGAGCGGCCGGCATTCATCTGGTGCTTGCCACTCAGAGACCCTCGGTGGACGTGCTAACCGGGCTGATTAAGGCGAATATACCGACCCGCCTGTCATTTATGGTGCAGTCCAAAGTTGATTCCCGCACCATCCTCGGCGAATGCGGTGCTGAGCAATTGCTTGGCCATGGTGACATGCTATTCCTCCCTCCAGGGGGTGGCGTTCCGACACGTGTGCACGGGGCATTTGTAAGCGATGAAGAAGTGCATCGCGTCGTCGCAGATTGGAAACTGCGCGGAGCACCGGTGTATATCGACGCGGTTACACAAATGGCGGACGAACTGGATGTCGGCTCGTTCGGTGCACAAAACGGAGAAGGCGAGGAAGACGACGAACGCTACGATGAGGCTGTCCGTTTCGTTATGGAGTCGCGCAAGGCATCCATCTCGTCAGTACAGCGCAAGCTGCGTATCGGCTACAACCGAGCCGCCCGTATGATTGAATCCATGGAAGTAGCTGGGGTAGTATCGGAAATGAGCAGTAATGGATCTCGGGAAGTCATCGCACCTCCGCCGCCTCGCGACTAATTCCTCTATTTATTAACGTGTAGGGGCCTTCTAAAGGTTATGCAACGAATCTCAGCAGCACTATTGGCGTGTGCCTGCATTGTCACAACTCATGCCCAACCCACAGCAGTCGACGAACTCGATACGCTGTTGCAGGGTATTGAAACGCTCTCGGCGACAGTGGTGCAACTCATCGTCGAATCCGACGGCGGTATCCTGGAGGAGAGTGATATTCAGATGCACCTCAAGAAGCCCGATGGCTTCTACTGGGAAACACTAAGTCCATTTCCGGAACTGGTGGTGACGAATGGCATTACGCTGTGGAACTACCAACCAGATCTCGAACAGGTGGTAATCGAGGATTGGGACACCAGCCGCTCAGAATTAGCAGCGCAGCTGTTAAATGGCCAGACCGGCAACCTGGCCGAGGAATATCAGATCGAACTGCAGCCCCCGCGTAATAGCGAATCCAGGGAATTTGTGTTGACGCCGCTGGCGAGCGACAGCGTCTACGAACAGATATCGATTAACTTCTTCAGCTCGGAGCTGGATCTCATCCATTTCGATAACGTCAATGGCCAACAGACGGTGTGGCGCTTCAATACAGTCCAGCGCAATCAGCCGATGGCCGATAGCGTGTTCGAATTTAATCCCCCGGCGGGTATCGAAATTATCGAGAACAGCTATGCGCAGTGAAACAACGTCACCGCATAATTGCGGTCAGTACACATGCTGAACACCTATCTGGCTATCGCGTTCGGAGGCGCCCTGGGGGCGGTTTCCCGCTACTGGCTGAGCACCGCTGTGGAGCGATTCAATGGCAGCGGTTTCCCGATGGGCACCTTCGCCGTGAATCTGCTGGGAAGTTTCCTGATAGGGATGCTGTTTATCTTATTTGCCGAGAAGTTGTCACTGGTGGAGCAATGGCGCCCTGTGCTAGTCATCGGATTCCTCGGCGCCATGACGACATTTTCAACTTTCTCACTCGATGCACTTTTGTTGTTCCAGCAAGGCCACTACAATACCGCTCTTTTTTATATACTGAGCAGTGTCGTAGTCTGCCTCTTCGCTGCCTTCGCAGGCATGCAAGTCTCTCGCATACTGCTCTGAACAAATCGCAGGAACCTGAACATGCTAGATCCGAAAAGGATTCGATCTGAACCCGAACTTTTGGCTAAGCAACTGCTCAAGAAAAAATTTGAGTTGGATGTAATGCACCTGGCGGAGCTGGACGGCGAACGTAAAGAGCTGCAGCTACAGACAGAGGCCTTGCAGAACGAGCGAAATTCCCGCTCGAAGGCAATTGGACAAGCCAAGGCTGCCGGTGAGGATATTTCAGAAACACTGGCCAGCATGGAAAGCATCAAGCTTGAGCTGGAAGGCAAGAAAGCCAGGCTCGGACAATTACAGCACGAACTCAATGAGTATCTGATGGGTGTGCCGAATGTACCGCATGAGTCCGTGCCAGAAGGCGATGATGAGACTGCCAATCAGTTAATCGATAGCTGGGGTGAACCGGCTCAATTTGATTTTGAGATCAAGGATCACACAACAGTAGGAGAGGCGCTACAGCAGGGGCTCGACTTTGCGACCGCCAGCAAATTAACTGGAGCACGTTTCGTCGTCATGCAGGGCGCTACAGCGCAACTGCACCGGGCACTGATCCAGTTCATGCTGAATACTCACACGCAGGAGCACGGCTATACCGAACTCAATGTTCCCTATATCGTCAATGCCAACTCGCTGACTGGTACGGGCCAACTGCCAAAATTTGAGGAAGATTTATTCAAGCTGGAGCATGAAAACGCGTTCTATCTTGTGCCAACGGCGGAGGTACCAGTCACAAACCTGGTGCGCGATGAAATTCTCGAGGCAGAAAAGTTACCTCTGAAGTATGCCTGCCATACCCCCTGTTTCCGGTCTGAGGCTGGTAGCCATGGAAAAGATACTCGCGGCATGATTCGCCAGCACCAGTTTGAAAAAGTCGAACTGGTACAGATTGTTTCTCCAGCAAGTTCAATGGATGCCTTGGAAGAACTCACGGGTCACGGCGAAAAAATACTGCAGCTACTTCAGCTACCGTATCGTAAGGTTCTGTTGTGCGGTGGTGACCTGGGTTTCGCCTCAAACAAGACTTACGACCTGGAGGTCTGGTTACCCTCACAAGCGTGTTATCGGGAAATTTCATCCTGCAGTTGTTATACAGATTTTCAGGCGCGACGCATGCAGGCGCGCTGGCGCAATCCTGAAACGGGAAAGCCGGAACTGATACATACCGTTAATGGATCCGGGTTGGCGGTAGGGCGCACGCTGGTAGCAATTCTCGAGAACAACCAGGAGCAATCGGGCCGAGTCCGAATACCGGAGGTTCTGCTTCCCTACATGAATGGGCGTGAGTATCTCGAGTAATGGAACTGCTGCCTATTTTCCTGAATATCAGGGACAGGAAATGTGTTGTAGTTGGAGGAGGTGACATCGCCTGCCGCAAGGCGGAATTGCTGAGCAGGGCTGGCGCTGAGGTCCATGTTATAGCCAGGTCGATCTCAGAGCGGCTGACTGAGTTGAGCCGTAGCCAGAACACTACAACCTCAGAACAAGACTTTCAGCCGGCCTGCATCGAAGGGGCCTGCCTGGTTGTCGCTGCAACCAATGACCGGTCAGTAAACCAGCGGGTTAGCGACACTGCCCGGGAACTCGGTATCCCGGTAAACGTGGTCGATCAGCCAGAGCTCTGTTCATTCATTATGCCCTCCATTGTAGATCGATCGCCGATAGTCGTGGCGATATCCAGTACTGCAACTTCACCGGTTCTAACGCGTAAGATAAAAGAGCTGAACGAGACCATGCTTCCCGAAAGAATGGGCGAATTTGCGCACATTCTCGGTTCGTTCAGAAGTAAGGTTAAAGACAGGTTCAGCGACTTCGGAGCCCGCATCCGGTTCTGGGAAGAACTTCTCGACAGTGAGATCCCGGAGCTGGTCTACGGGGGAAATAGCGAGCTGGCCATCGAGCGCATTGCAAGCAGCCTGGAGTTGCAAAATGAAAATCCCAAAACAGGCGAGGTCTACCTGGTCGGTGCAGGCCCCGGCGATCCAGATTTGCTGACCCTGCGTGCGCTTCGGTTAATGCACAAGGCCGACGTAGTACTTTACGATCGATTGGTATCGAGTGGAATAATGGCGCGGCTGCGTCCCGATTCTGAAAAAATTCATGTTGGCAAGGCGCGCGGTGAGCATAGCATAGAACAGGAAACCATCAATCAGATGTTAGTACGACTGGCACAGGAAGGCAACAAGGTGTTGCGCCTGAAAGGAGGCGATCCATTTATCTTCGGCAGAGGGGGTGAAGAACTGGAGGCTCTTGCCAGAGAGGGAATACCTTTCCAAATTGTTCCAGGGGTCACAGCGGCATCGGGTTGTGCATCTTACGCTGGAATACCGCTGACTCACAGAGACTACGCGCAGTCCGTGCGCTTTCTTACCGGGCATTTGAAAGAGGGTTCGCTGGACCTGGATTGGCCGTCTCTGGTCAGGGAGCAGGAAACGCTGGTTTTTTATATGGGCTTAATGGGCCTGGAAACTATCTGCGAAAAACTTATCGAATACGGAATGGATTCGCAGATGCCAATTGCAGTAATTCAGCAGGGCACGACAGCAACTCAAAAAGTACACACCGCGACACTTCAGAGCATGCCAGCGCTGGCAAAACAAGAACAGCCCCAGGCGCCAACTATTATCATTGTCGGAAAAGTCGTGGACCTACGACAGAAGCTGAACTGGTTTCAGGAGTAAGTCTTTAAAACCAGCTGATAACTTTGTCGTACCGGCAGCACAATTCGACAAAACCGTTGTAGTCGATGACATCAGCTTGATCGATTTTACGATTCATCAATCCCCTGGCATCAAGGTCTTCCTGCAGACTAAAAACCTCCAAATCCGGGTTTGAGACTGCAAGCCCTGCATCTGTAAGGCAGTAATACACGCCGTCTTCGATAAACAAAACACCATCCCCATGTTTGAGAGCAGGCAGGCAACATTCAAACAATCTGGATGAAGGCGCCTTACTGATGGTGTGGAGACTCGTCATAGATTAAACACGGCGTGAGATTTGTCGATAATTTCGGCCAGTCGTTCAGCGTCGATGAATTGGACAGCTGTAGCCAGGTCATCTTCATGAATGTCTCTTTGTTGCAGTGAGCCTCGATCGACAAATATGTTTTTAATGCCATAGAGCCCCAGAGTTTCTGTGATATTTCTAAGGGTTTTGCAATCTATAGCGTCGGCATTCTGGTTGTTCAGCAATTGCAGTACGCCATCAGAATAAAATACATAGTTGATTTCCTGATCGAACACGGCAGCGGCAAGAGCGGTATCGAGGCATAACTGTGCACGGTCGCTCCCATAGGGAGGCGTTCTGGAGATGAAGGTAATTGTCTGGCGATGACTGTTGTTTATCATGAGGCTAACCGAAATTTACTAGTCGATCTGAATTAACTGCAGCGTCGATTAACTGGCCTAATCCAGCTATCTCTGAACTCCCATACATGCTGGCAACCTCAAACTGCTGCCGTTTAGCCTCCTGCTCATCCAGTACACCACGCTTGAATGCCGAAGTTACACAGACCACCGAATCGATTTTATGTTGTGCAATAAAGCTATCCCATTGCTGCTGCAAACTAATTTCATTTTCAGCCACGGTGGTGAATCTATTGGCAGCATGAACACCATCATTAAAGAAAAATAAGCGATAGATAGTGTGCCCCTGGCCCAGTAGAGCCTTGGCGAATTTAAGGGCTGTTGCAGCTGCCTCCGAGGAATAAGGGGCTGCAGTTAAAACAATAGAAAATTTCACAGTCTAATTAGTTCAATGAATTAGGAAATAAAAAGCCCCGAACTAACGGGGCTTTCAGAAACGGTCGATCGAACTCAAATGGCAATCAATCTCGGCCAGTCAGAGCTCCGAGCAAATGTAATAGATGAATAAATATATTAAATACACTCAGGTACAAGCCTATTGTTGCAATTATGTAATTGCGTTCGCCGCCATTGATTAATCGGCTGGTGTCAAACAGGATGAATCCGGACATCAGCAAAATAACCACGGATGAAATAGCTAAACTCAAGGCGGGGATCTGCAAAAATAGATTAGCAATAATTGCGACAATCGCCACAATCATGCCTATAAAGAGGAAACCGCCAACATAATTAAAGTTCTTGCGTGTTGTAAGGGCATAACCTGACAAGGACAAAAAAATTAGCGCGGTTCCGCCTAGAGCTTGAGCAACGATCGCCGACCCATTTGCATAGGCGATCAAATAAACGGAAATAATGGGTCCTAATGCTCCACCCATCAGGCCTGCAAAAACAAATACAGCCACTAATCCTTTTGCTGAATTAGCGGTTGCTCTCACTACGAAGGTCATTATAAAACCACCGATAAAGAGCATAAACCCTACACCCTGGCCAACCTGCATTACCATGGTGGCAACGGCGCAAACTGCGCTAAAAAACAAAGTCATCGATAACAGTGTATAGGTGCTCCGAATAACTTTATTAATCTCCAGTGCCGATTCTTGGCCCCGGGCTATATTGAGTTCGACTTCGTTCATCGTGATCTCCAACGGTAAAGTTTCATATGTGTAACGACCAACTATTGTTTTGCTTTATTTCCATATGGGGGTTCAGCCGAATAGATTCAATAGCTTAGACGGCCAAAACCGAGTCGCTTAGACGAATTATCATACCTATAAACACCGCAAAATCAACGATTTTCCACGCCGCCTACGGCAAGGCGCCACACCACAGCGCCGGTTGACTGCAGCCACTAATAGAGTAAGATTCAGCCCTTATCGCGGAGGGGTGGCAGAGCGGTTGAATGCACTGGTCTTGAAAACCAGCGAGGATGAAAGTCCTCCGAGAGTTCGAATCTCTCCTCCTCCGCCATACTCTGTTCCACCGACCTGCACTCCCCAAGTTCAATACTCCGCACTGACCGCCACCACCAATTGCAAGGGCGGAGGAGGAAGATTTGAACTCCCCAGTTCGAAAGGCGCGCCAGCGCTGCAGACAGCCGAAGGCTGCCCCGAAGGGGTGAATAATTTGGCTCAGCCAAATTATGAATCAATCTCTCCGCTTTAACCCTCCGGCCTGTACGAGACTAAGTGGCGCCTCTATTTCTCCACATTAGTTATCTTTAGAACCCCACCCTGCCATTTTTCCGCCACAATTAATCCCCACATCGCCTCGATTGATTGATGTTCTAGCTAGATTTGCAGTGTTAAATGAACACTCAATCAATTCAATTTGATTGAGTCCTCCTAGAGCTCGACCCCGCTCGCAGGCCCTCGTAAGAGGGCCTTTTTTTTTAGGGTAGAGAAATTCTGCTGCAGGAAGGGCGGGCGGTATTAACGATCTGTCTGAATATCGTCTACCGAAAATCCCCGGGGTTGGTTGAGTGCGATAAAGTCGGCTAGGATTCGACCGCTTTCAAGCAAAAGAGGATCGCCTTCTTCTTCCTCTTCTTCGGCATCGGTTTCAGCATCACTGTCTGCGACGAACACATCGTCATTGTCAGGGGTTGTTGATTCCTCTTCGCTACTCTCCTCATCGGTCTCCTCCACCCATTCACGGAGCGATAAGCCTTTGAGGAAGCGGCGCATATTCTCAGCATCGAATTCGGTGCGACGGCTTTCTTCTCGCCGTGCCTTAACAACCGATTCATTCAGTGATAGTTGTTCACGTTCGCGAATCTCTCGGGTTCGCTGAATCTGGTCCATCAGGTAAATAAAATCTGGAGAGGCCTCGGCACGTTCCTCATGTAGCGCTTGCAGTTCTGGCAGCATGGCCTGGATGGAATGGTAGGCTCTGTATTCGACGGGCCGCACCGTATCCCAGGGCAGGGCACCATCGAGACTACTCTCGCCAATGTCTTCATAGGCATCGTAGAAATCCGGGAACTGAATGTCAGGAACCACCCCGCGGTGTTGAGTACTGGCTCCCGAAATTCGATAGAACTTGGAGCGGGTCAGTTTGACCTGGCCATAATCCAAGGGGATTATTTCCTGCACAGTTCCCTTGCCAAAGGTCTGGCCACCTAACACGATGCCGCGTTGATAATCCTGAATTGCACCTGCAAAGATTTCTGAGGCAGATGCACTAGTGCGATTTACCAATACAGCCAGCGGGCCGGCATAAGAAACTTCAGGATCGTTGTCGCCAAATGATCGGGTAAAACCGTTACGGATTCCAGAATAACGAATCTGCACGGTGGCGCCAGTTTCGATAAACAGGCCAACCAGTTGATTTGCTTCACTGAGGCTGCCGCCGCCATTGTTTCTGAGATCGACTACGACGGCATCGACAGCTTCTTCCTTGAGCTCCTCCAGCAGCACACGCACATCGGAAGTTGAGCTCTTGAAATCTTCTTCACCGCGCGCCGCCGCCTCAAAATCGAAATAAAATGTGGGCAGGTCGATGACGCCAATCTTGTAGTCGTCGCCGTTATACGTCAGTTCGATGACTTCTTTCTTGGCGGATTGATCTTCCAATTTAATGGTTTCGCGGGTGATGCTCACGACCGTAGTGCTGGCTTCGCTTACCGCATCGACCGGTATGACATTGAGTCTGACAACAGTGCCTTTCTCACCACGTATTTGCGAGACCACGTCGTCCAGGCGCATGCCGATGACTTCCTGTATATCACCATCCACACCTTGGCCGATACCGATGATGCGATCACCGGCCTGTAATTCATTGCCGCGCTCAGCCGGACCGCCTGTAATTAGTTCTACAATCTTCGTGTATTCTTCCTCTGACTGCAGCTGAGCGCCAATACCCTGTAATGACAGCGACAGCCCCATATTGAAATTCTCCGAATCTCTGGGTGAAAAATAAGTAGTATGAGGATCGACAGCTTTTGCAACCGTGGACAGATAAGCCTGAAAAATATCCCGGTCGTTAGTCTTGAGTATCTGATTGAGTTGGTTGCGATAGCGTTCGGAAAGTTTCTCTTCGATGTCCTCTTCGCTAGCTCCAGTCAGTCTTAAACTTAATACACTGTTTTTTATACGCAGCCGCCAGATCTCATCCAGGTCCTCGACTGTCGCGGCATAGGGTGCTTCCTCGCGATCCAAGTCGATGAATTCATCTTGAGTGAAGTCCATCTCGGGAATATTGTTTTCGACCCGGTTGACCGCATAGATCAAACGCTCAAGGATTCGCTTGTAATATAAATTATAAATGTCGAAACCAGCTTCCACGCTACCGTCTTTCAGGGAGTCATCGATGGTGTATCGATGTGAACTCAAGTTGTCGACATCCTCTTTCAGAAAATAAAGATGAGAGCCATCCAGAATATCGAGGTAGCTGTCGAATACGATCGATGAAAAATTATCGTCGATCTCAACGGCTGAATAATGCTTGGTTTGTAATTCTCTTAACAGGTTAACCGCGGTTTCTCCGTGAATCTCCTTACTCTCCAACGGTGTGTAGAGGGCATCGATATCGAGAACGGTATTGAGCCGGGAAATTTCTTCCTGAGCCAGCAGACTGCCAGCAAAGCAGGCAAAAGCCGCTAATACAGCGACTTTGAACATTCGGAATTCTTCTAAATACTGTTTACTGTTCTGCATAGTTCCCCGAGAAGAAAAGTGTAATTAACGCTGATGCTGGAAAGTGGCTGTTTCCTGTTTTGGATGTTAGGCAAGATCACTAGTAATCTAGAGACTAAGCTAATTCCAGGACCGAGAGAAGTAGTTTTCTGAATTTTTGAGATCACCGTTACAGCACTCGGCCTGCAGGATTAGCGGATAATTTTATTTCTGGCAGATGCATGTCTCTCGGCTCGTTCCACATCGATATAACGGTCTGTTATGGCACTGGACCCATGTCCGGCATCATCTCTTACATGTTCCCTCGGTCGGTGTTTGACATCTTCTGAAATACCCGTGTGCCTGAGCCAGTGAACCGTCGCCGAGGCGAGCCGATCGGCGTCCTCCTGAAAGCCTTCTTTTGCCATTTTCTTGGCTGCCCGGTCAAAGCATTGCTGCACAATGCCCCGAATCTGTCGGGTACTGGTAATACCCCCTTTGCCTCTGGCCTTGCGGATAAGAGGACTGGATTCTCCAGGGCTGGGGAGTGCTGACAGCCCCCGCGCCAGGCGATAGCGCTGCAGGGCTTCCAGCATGGCGTCACTCACAGAGACTTCCCGCTCTTTGTTGCCCTTGCCCACGGTGACAAACCACCAGTTGCCCTCCTGATCGGGCTGGAAATGTCCCATCTGAGGCTGCCAGCGGGTCGTTTCCACCAATTCCGAGATGCGCAGGTACATGGCGAACAGCGCATTCATGATGAACAGTGTGCGTTCATGGACCGCTGGCTGCTCATTGGCCAGCATCTCAGCCGCTTCGATGACGTAATCCCACTGCAGTGGAGAGAGCCGCCGGATCTTGCCCTGGGACTGGTGCTTGCGTAAAAACTTGCTCTTCTGGCGTATCTGGGAGACTGGATTGGCAGCCAGGTGCTGCTCCTGGATCAGAAAGTTAAAGAAGCTACTGAGGACACTGAACAACGACTGCAGGGCAGCCTGAGAGGCTACGTATTCTGCGCTGCTGGATACATAGGGTCGCCAATCTGCATTGGGGATCCGTTCACCGGCAGCTGCCAGGAAACGCGGCACATTGTTCTGTCCAATCCAGCTGTCGGGCGGGTGTTTTGCGAATTGAACATAAGTCTCTATGTCTTCCCTAACTATTTGACCTACAGACTTTTTTTCTATTAGCCAGCACCAGTGCAAGAAGTGTTCAATTTCCCGTCGATAGGTACTGAAGGTGTCGGGGCTGCCTCGATAGCTGTAGATAAACTCACTGGCGTACTGATAATCGGTGAGGGCGTCCGTAGGGCAGTCATCCACCAGGTGAGCCAGGGATTGCACGGGGCGTTTGAATGGGTTGGGCATCTCTTGAAGAGTATCGAAGAAAGCCATTGGAGACTTAATGCCTGACATTAAGTATGTTCCTTAACATATTGTCATTATAAGATTTATGCGCTGAAACTAGCACTGAAGTAAAGTGCTGGCAAGCTCCGCAGGCGCTACAGCAGGGCTTTTCAACACCTATGTAGTCGGTTTTAAGCGGCGTTACTTTACCGCGCAAGCGACGCTGCACAGGATAATGGGGATAAAGCATGCAGCAGCCCCGCAGCGAAACTGTCGCACTGCAATGAGCAGCTCCACCTGACCACCAAATTAGCCGAATTTAGGATCCCTTGAGCTTTTACATGGCTCTCACTTTGGGGTAATTTGAACTCTTACAGAGGCTGGTTTGCGTGGTTTCTGCACAGCGTCTAGAAACCAACTTAACTAGCTCATGCAAGGGTATGGGAGTGATAGAAATGATTAAAAATTGGCTACCGACGATTTACAGTATCGCCGTATTGATTACGGGTTCCACCAGCCTGGCACAGGACTGGGAAACTCCTCGTACCGCCAATGGCAAGCCGGATCTACAGGGGGTCTGGACGAATAAGACCCTGACACCGCTGACCCGTTCGAGAGAATTTACTGAGATTCAGGCCCTCAGCAGTGAACAGGTGCAGCGCCTGGAAAGCGGACACCAGGACTACCTGGATGCGGAATTTGCCGACAGCGACCCTGACAGAAAGGCAGGGGTGGGAGCCCAGGCCGGTGACGATGGCAATACGGATGACGGCTACAATGAATTCTGGAAGGACCTCGGTACGCAGATACAGAGGGTCGATGGCGAGTTTCGATCCTCGATAATTGTCGATCCGCCCAACGGGCAGATTCCCTATGCCGGCGATCCACGCACACGATTCCGGCGTGATCCCAATGCCCCCGGCCCCAACGACGGCCCGGAAGGTCGCCCATTGGCGGAGCGGTGTCTGCTGGCATTCGGATCGCACTCTGGACCTCCCATGTTACCGGTGATGTATAACAACAATTACCAGTTTGTGCAGACCGATGACTACGTAATGATCCTGGCAGAAATGGCCCACGATGCCCGCATCATCCGCCTCGATGACAGCCCACACCAATCCGGAATGAAGAAATGGATGGGAGATTCCGTCGGTCGCTGGGAAGGCGACANCCTGGTGGTTGAGACCCGCGGCTTTAATCCCCAGCAGAGTTTCCGCGGTGCGTCGGAGAATTTGCAGGTCATAGAAAGATTCAGCCGTGTCTCAGACTCTGAGATTCTCTACAGTTTCACCGTAGAGGACTCGACCGTGTTCAGCCAGGCCTTCACTGGCGAACTCATGTTCAACTCACGTCCAGCTCGGGAGTCGATGTATGAGTATGCCTGTCATGAAGGAAATTACGCCCTCGCCGGAATACTGGCTGGAGCCAGAGAANTGGAACGTCAGGAACGGGAAGGGGAGCCTTAGCAGCGGACAGGGCGGCTCGTCAGGCTCACGAAGCCGCCCCAGCAATCACAATATATATTCCTAATATCAAATAGTTCCACTCTTTAATTATGGTGAAGTATAAAGAACCACTTGAATTGATGGGGGTTCCGGGATCCCCTTATACTCGCAAGATGTTGGCGCTGTTGCGTTACCGCCGCATTGCCTATCGGCTACTACCCGGATCACGACATTCCACTACGGCAGAAGCGGGGCGCTACCGGGACAGACCCGAACCGAAAGTGCCCCTGCTACCGACGTTTTACTACCTGGATGATAACGGCGATGAAACCGCCGAATGCGACTCTACGCCCCTGATTCGCGAATTCGAGGTCAGCTTCGAAGGGCGATCGGTCATTCCCGACAGTCCGGCCATGGCCTTCCTGGACTACCTGCTGGAAGACTATGCAGATGAATGGCTTACCAAGGCGATGTTTCACTACCGGTGGAGTTATCCGGCAGATATCGCCAAGGCAGGGCAGATGCTGCCCCGCTGGCGCAATATCACGGCGAGCGATGAGCAGATCGCCGCGCAGGGGAAGAAGATCGCTGACTTGCAGATCTCCCGACTGCGCTACGTGGGCTCCAACGAGCACACCCGGGAGACCATCGAGCAAAGCTTCATAAGATTCTTAGAATTATTAGACAACCACTTGAATCTATTTTCTTTTCTCTTAGGAAAACGGCCCTCGGCTAGCGATTTTTCCACCTTCGGACAGCTTAGCTGCCTGGCATTATTCGATCCCACGCCCCAGCAGTTGATTCTNGAGAGGGCACCCAGAGTCTATGCCTGGACGGAAGTCATGGAAGATCTCTCTGGCTATGAGTTTATGGAGAATGACTGGTTAGCCATTGATGAACTGCCGGATACCCTTATTGCGCTGCTGTCAGAGCTAGGNAAGGTGTATGTGCCCTATCTCCTGGCCAACGCTGAGGCAGTNCAATCCGGCGCGGACAGGGTAGAGACGACCCTGGATGGCAGAGTCTGGCAGCAGAACCCCTTTGCCTATCAGGCCAAATGCCTCAAATGGATCAGAAATGAGTATCAAAACGTCGATGAAGACCAGAAATCACCCCTGAGCGCGCTACTGGATGCTACAGATATCTCACGGCTAATTAAGTAGTTAAAGCAGCTTTATAACAACTTTATCACTACACGTAGATTATTGTAGCGATAAGCTGTTACTGCTAGCGGTTCAGGCGCCCGCCAGCTACTTTTCCTTCCCTGGCAAAATATACCGTCTCTGCCAGTGCATCGTGCAAGGGCTGAAATAGGGCAATGTGCAGNAGGGCAGATGGGACGTGCACTGCGCTTGAATTGAGGCCTGCTTGAATGGACATTTCTTATTTCCGGTAATCTTTGTTACCGGAAATAAGAAATNNCCCGGATTCTAGCAAATTATACATATTTGTAGCTTTTCAATCAGTTGTGGCACTGTTCTCACAATGCTCTCGATTATACCTTCTTCCATATTATGTGGATTGTTCGCACTAAACCTTATCCAATCAATATCCCTATTGCGCCCAGCTTCGGTCAACATCAGCAATCTTGTAATATTCGTAATCGCGACAAGCTCTTCTACTCCAGCTCGTAACTTGGCTTGGCTGGTATGGTATGCAAGTTAAGACCTGTAAATAGTGAGAATAAAGATTACATGAAATGGAATTTTCTGCTGAATCCTTGGCCATAGAAACTCGAATAAATAGTCTCTTAGGGCAACTCTGAGTATTAGAGTGCTCTGCAAAATATGGTTGCAATGGCTAAACTTACTAAAACTATAGACCATAAATCTGATATGGCGGTTTTTACCGTCGATGGGGATCTTGATCACTCTGATGAAATGTTAGATTTCATTGAATCTCACGACAATGAAAAGCAAGTGACAAGGAACCTATTTGACTTTAGGAATGCTAGTTGGTCATCAATCCCTGTTGATGAATTTAAGGTAGCAATACAGCGCGCAAGAAAATTCTCTGGAAAGGGTATTAAAACAGCGTTTGTCCTCCCTAGTGACGCTGATTATGGCATGGGAAGAATGCTATCAGCCCTTTCTGAAGTTAGTAGATACGTGTCTACGATTCGTGTTTTTCGAACTATTGAAGCCGCCACAGAATGGCTTTTCAGTCAGGAAAATTAGCTCTGATGTTAAAGATTACTGGAATCTACCAATAATGCAGTTTTTAGTGCATATCAACAGCTTAGGTCTTTAAATAGCTTAACTCGCTCAGGCTAATTCCTGGGGAGCCATGCAGCGAAGTGTTCACTAACGTCGTTTGTGGATGTAATTTATGTGTTTTAGTTCTTTTAGAATATAACACTTTGACACCGTGTCGATTTTGGGTAATTCACCTAGAATTTACTTTAAATAAAAATGTGAACAGCTTCACAAACCTTACCCACCTATTTCAGGGTCCTGCCGAAGCAAAATTTACAGCCCCATGAAACTATTATCCAACCCCATATCAGTATGCCGGTTTTGTTTTTACACAAGCTGGGCCAGAAGGCAGACATTCGCGTGAATTAGGAGAAATTCCAAATTTATAGGGAATTTGATGGAATTTTAGAAATCAATTGCTGGAAATAAGAGGGCTGCAAAGCCTTTTTTGGAAGGAAATAGTAAAGATTACCGGAAATACCAAAATAGTGATGTTTCACGTGGCAACGACATGTATATGACAATATCAATTAGTTACTGATGATAATTAATCGTTACGTTAACACCGCTGCCCTTAGTTCTGTTTTGCGTGGTCCTTACGTTTTGTGCGCATCGTGACGAACTCCTCCGCCAGCGTCGGATGAATGCCAATAGTGCTATCGAAATCTGCCTTGGTGGCGCCACAATTCATCGCCACGGCAAAGCCCTGCACCAGTTCACCCGCATCGGGACCGACCATATGTAGCCCGACAACCCGGTCTGTCGAGTTATCGACCACCAGTTTTAACATGGCCATCTCGTCGCGATCGCTGAGGGTGTGCTTCAGCTGCCGCACTGTGGCGCTGTACACATCAATCGATAGTTCACGCGCTAGGGCCTGTTCCTCGGTGAGTCCCACGCTACCGAGATTGGGATGGCAAAACACGGTTGTCGGGATATTGTCATAGCTCATAAGCCGTTTCTCTTGTGAAAACAGAGACCTGGCGACAATTTGTGCCTCACTCAGGGCAACTGGAGTCAAGGCGACGCGGTCGATAGCGTCGCCTACGGCATAGATACTGGGTTCGTCAGTCTTAAATTGTGCATCGACAACAATTGCGCCGGTTTCGGTCCTGGTTACGGCGGTGTTTTCCAGGCCCAGGTTTTCGGTCAAAGGACGCCTTCCAGTGGCGTATAACACTGCCTGGCACTCAATTTCAGGTCCAGATTTAAGTTGTAGCTTTAACATACGGTTATCTTTAGTTATTTTTTCAACATCATTTTCCAATTTCAGAGTCACATGGCGACCAATTTCCGTACTTATGAACTGGCGAATATCTGCGTCGAATCCCCGCAGTAGTCTGTCGCGGCGATACACCAAGGTGGTTTCGCATCCCAGTCGGGAGAAGATGCTGGCGAACTCAACGGCAATGTAACCACCACCCACGATGGTGATGGCCTCGGGCAATTGCTGGAGATGAAATGCTTCATTAGAGGTTATGACGTGTTCATTGCCTTCGAATTGCGGCACCCAGGGCCAGCCTCCCACGGCAAGCAGGATATAGCGGGCCGTCACAGTGCGTCCGTCAACGCGGATCTCATGGGGGCCTTGCAAGCTGGCACGGGAGCTAAACACCGTCACGTCATTATTATCAAGAATTGCTTTATATATTCCGTTTAGGCGTTTGATTTCATTGTTTTTATTATTGAGTAAAACTGACCAATCGAAGCTCGGTTCAGGTCCAGTCCAGCCAAATCCACGACCGTCAGCGAAGTCATCTCGATAATGGGCTGCGTAGCTGAAGAGCTTTTTGGGGACGCAACCGACGTTGACACAGGTACCCCCGAAGTAACGCTCTTCGGCCACGGCTACCCGGGCACCCAGGTTGGCCGCTACCCGGCAGGCGCGTACGCCTCCCGATCCAGCTCCTATGACAAACAGATCGTAATCAAATGCTTCCAAGATACGGTATCCTTGTGTATGACGAGCCCGGGCGCCGGGCGATCCCCTAGTTTGAGTGGCATTATGCCTCAGCTGCAGCGACGAAAGTAACGACCATTATGCAAGCCAATCTCTTCGAAGACACAGCAGATCCCGGCTTTCATGAGGATCATGTTCTCGTCGACGCCAGCCTCCGAGAGTTTCCCCGGGCATTCGTACGGGCGGAGTGTGTTCAATTGCTGAACGCCCTGCTGGAAACGACTCCCTGGCAGCAGGACACGCTTCGAATAGCAGGCAGGGAGATTGCTGTGCCGAGGTTACAATGCTGGATGGGAGATCCTGACAGTCGCTACGGGTATTCGGGGATTCAGCTGGAGCCCGTTGCCTGGAGCGACGCGGTGCTGCGCGTGCGTAGACAAATACACCGGTTATCTGGCGCAGAATTCAATTCTGTCTTGCTCAATTATTATCGCAACGGGCAGGACAGCGTCGCCTGGCACGCCGACGACGAAGCGGAACTGGGCCCTAATCCTGTCATTGCGTCAGTGAGTTTCGGCGCCGAACGCGCTCTCCAATTGCGCCATAAGACTCGCCAGGATCTGCCCCGGTACAAGCTTTTGCTCCGCGATGGAAGCCTTTTACTAATGGGAAATACCCTGCAAGACAAATGGATGCATCAAATACCTAAAGTTAAAGGTCTGATTGATCCACGGGTAAACCTGACTTTCAGAACCATCTATTAGGACTCGCTAAGCAATGGCTTTGGACAGATTCGACGTATGTATTGCCGGAGCAGGAGTGATCGGTCTGGCCATTGCTCTACAACTATCCAACTCCCGGCGCTTTAGTAATAAGGCGATTGTGGTAGTCGAACGCGAGGCGGGTTTCGGTCAGCATATCAGCAGCCGCAACAGCGAAGTCATCCACGCCGGTATCTACTACGCTGCAGACAGTCTCAAGGCCAGGCTCTGTCTAAGGGGTAAACGACTCCTCTATGAACATTGCCAGCGGCATGGCGTCGGATGCCGACAACTCGGCAAGCTGATTGTCGCGGGAAAATCCGTAATCAATGAACTGGAGGCGCTGCAGGCGAAAGCGGCGTGCAATGGTGTCGACGATCTGCAGTGGCTCGACAGGCGTCAGTTGCAGCAGCGGGAACCAGCGGTGGAAGCCGACTATGCCCTGCTCTCGCCCTCGACAGGCATCATCGACAGTCATGCCTACATGCAGAGCCTGTTGCATCTGGCGCAAAACAATGGCGTTGAATTTGCGCCACGTACCGAGATAAAGGCAGTCAGCAGAGCAAGCCAGGGATTCATCGTGGACACTCGCATCGGTGGCGGTAACAATTCGGAGGCTTACCAATTTGGCTGCGAGAGCTTTGTGAATTGTGCCGGCCTCGATGCCGGATCTCTCGCTAGAAAAATCGAAGGCGGCAAGCAACAGACTGTTCCAGAGATACATCTGTGTAAGGGCGATTACTTCAGTTACTCGGCAGCGAGCCCATTCGGGTCTCTGGTATATCCATTGCCTGAAAAGAATACACAGGGGCTGAGCATTCATAGCACTCTGGATATGGCTGGTCAGGTTCGCTTCGGCCCAGACTCAGAATATGTGGATGAGAGAAACTATGACGTTAGTCCTTCTAAACGGGAAATCTTTGCAGCAGCTATCGCCACCTACTTCCCGGCTATCTCAGCGGAAAAACTTCAACCTGCTTATTCTGGCATACGCCCCAAACTGGCAGCTAGAGGAGAACCTGCCGCCGATTTTATAATCGAGAATTATGAAAAGAAAGGAACTCCGGGGTTGATACAGTTGTTTGGTATCGAATCACCGGGGTTGACCGCCAGCCTTGCCATCGCCGACGAGGTTGTGCAATTGCTTTCCTGAACACTCTGAATCCCTATATCGTCAGTGTTGCTGTATCGCTGTTGAATTGATTCGCCAGAATTTCCTCTATGCAATTCCTGCTTTTTCCATCTGTATCAACGAACGAATCCCGATGCCTTGCAANCTGCAACCCTGCGCCCTGGAAGGGCTAATCCAGGTCACCCTGCCTAATGCGGCCAGTTTTTTCTTCTGATCGGGTAATCCAAGTATCAGGAATATCTCGGCACCNATATCGTAGGTTGCCTGGGAAGGAATAAACAGACCGCCATTCATAATGAACGGNATATAGAGTGCGTAAAGGTCATCTGTATCCTTAATGCAGACCGATAGAAAAGTTTGATTCGACATACAGTGTAGGCTCCCTGCCCCGACTGCAATCTTTCTGGAAAATGAACCACACCCAATCAGATGAACTGATACCAACGCCAGATTAATGATTCGATAATTAATTGACTATTCGGGTTGGTTCCACTCAGCATTTGCTTACGCGCTACAATGGCGGCGTCGTAAAACTGCATCAACTCAACGAGTAGCGTACGGATCGGTCGCTCTCGTGCAATCAGCAAACTGTATAGATTATCGATTTCATTTGCGGATTCGCCTGGACGCTGATTGCTGCTTAAGCTCTTTATTAATATAGATGAAGTCAGCAGCAAATGCCCAACTACGGCTGATTCTCCGATTTTCAATGCCAGCGAGACCAGTGATTGGGGTGATTGTGAGCCAGTCGATAATTGACAAAGCTTGTTGAGGAACTGAT
The DNA here is from genome assembly GCA_002730035.1 of Gammaproteobacteria bacterium. GTDB lineage: Bacteria > Pseudomonadota > Gammaproteobacteria > Pseudomonadales > Pseudohongiellaceae > UBA9145. The sequence goes on from PBYU01000012.1 coordinate 51,430, forward strand.
CGCGTTGTTCTACGGCCCCCTGTTCAGCCAGCTGGATTGCATAGAGGGGTCGGCATTCGGCGGCTTCCAGCAATCGATCGATATCTACTACACTCTCCGGCAAAGATTTTGAGCTCAGCCATTGTTGCGCAACTTCGCGAGCAGGAGAGCTGAATAACGCACGTTGACAGCGACTACGGATCGTAGCTGGTAAGCTGCCCGGAAATTCAGTTACTAAAAATAGATAGCTGTTCTGGGTGGGCTCTTCGAGTGTCTTCAACAGGGCATTGGCAGAGCTGATATTCAAATGATGTGCCGCATCGATGATGACAATCTTCGCTATTCCGGCATGACTGGTATGAACAATAAAATCGGTGAGCGATCGAATCTGCTCGACATTGATGTCCCGTTTACCCTCGAGCGGTGCTAGTTGCAACACATCGGGATGGCTNAAATCTTCTCCGGCCTGCTGACAGTTTCTGCAGATGCCACAGGCGAATTGTTTGAGCGGNTTCTGACAGAGCATGTAGCGAGAGAATCCACTAACAAACAACGATTTTCCGAGCCCCTGGTCGCCACAGACCAGAAACGCGTGAGGTAATAGTCTCTCTTCATACTGCTGTGCGAGGCGCTGCCACTGACTGTCCTGCCAGGGGAAAGGCACTTCTGGCAGCATGTTGGAATCCTTAATCATCTTTTTGCAACAGGCTCAATTTCTCTTCCAGTCTGATCAGCAACTCGCTGCTGACCGCCTCCAGATCCTGAGACGCATCGACGACAATGCAGCGCTCCTGCTCGGCGCTGGCAATATCCAGATAGGCTTGTCTGACCTTCTCAAAGAATTCCAGCTTCTCTCGCTCAAATCGATCGAGTGCTGCCCTGTTCTGTGCCCGTTGCAATCCAATCTGGGGGTCGAGATCGAGAATGATTGTCAGGTCTGGTCGCAGCTCTTCCTGAACCAGTGTCTCGAGTTCCGCAATCTTGCTTCGATCGAGCCCCCGTCCTGCTCCCTGATAGGCATAGGTGGCGTCTGTAAATCGATCGCAAATGACCCACTTACCGGCGGCCAGGGCTGGCCTGATAAGTCGGTCCAGATGTTGGGCCCGAGCGGCGAAGATCAGCAGTAATTCGCTTAATCCCATCAGGTCTTCATCGTCATTCACCTGCAGTAACAGGTTTCGAATTTGTTCCGACCAAAGTGTGCCACCCGGCTCTCTTGTGACAATAAATTCAATTCCTCGACCGGCCAGGAATTGCTTGATGGTTTCGATGTTGGTGCTTTTACCAACCCCTTCTACACCTTCGATCGTGATGAACAGTCCATTTTTATTCTGCATGGCTTGGTAGATTCTATTGTGTCTGGGGTTGTCGTTGGAAACGATCGACAGCCGCGTTGTGTTCTTCCAGAGTACTGGAAAAATAATGGCTGCCATCACCCNTGGCTACAAAATATAAATAATCTGAAGGCAATGGGTTAAGGCTCGCCGTAATTGAGTCGATACCAGCCAGGGCAATCGGTGTCGGAGGCAAGCCATTAATGCGGTAGGTATTGTAGGCAGTGGCCAACGCTAGGTCCGCGCCTCGCAGGTCCCCTGAAAAATCTTCTCCCATTCCATAGATCACCGTAGGATCCGATTGCAGACGCATGCCCTGTTCCAGTCTGCGCACGAAAACTCCAGCGATATGACCGCGTTCACTTAACGATGAGGATTCTTTCTCAATAATCGACGCCATGGTNAGAGCGTGGTAATTATTNTCATAGGGCAATGCGCCGAGGCGGTATTGCCAGGCAGACTCTAACACCTCCTGCAGACGCTGATTGGCCCTGCGCAGCAAATCCAGGTCTGTAGCTCCTTTGGTATAAAAGTAAGTATCCGGAAAAAGCATTCCTTCCGGATCGTCGTAATCGAGTTCCATGCGTTTTGCGATTTCATTTCGCGACAGTCCCGGCAGTTCCAGCACCAGTTTGGCACTGCGATTTATTTCTGACATTGCCTGTGCAAATGTCCATCCTTCTACGAGGGTAATTCTATACTGTATATTGTCACCACTGACCATCTTATCGAGTAGCCGGGCAGGAGTCAGACCACTGTCCAGTCGGTACTCTCCTGTTTGAATGGCATTCGTCACTCCACGCCAGCGTGCCAGAGCCACAAACAATTGAGGGTAGTCGAGCAGGCCCTGTGCCTGTAGATNAAGCGCGACTCGAGACAGGGAACTCCCGGGCGCGACCTCGACAATCGAATTGCCTGACAAGGCGGGAATGGAAGTGTAAAGAACCCTCACACTCGCCGAGGCAGCGATCAACAGCACCAGGGCTGATGCCGTGAAGAGCGCCAGAAATAACCGAAGCTTAGGGTTCGCTGGTAGTGTAAATGGTCTCATGCCTGCGCTGAGTTGCCTGACGATTGAAGGTCTGTTGAGCAGGCAACACAGTAGCATTTTCCACCGAACTAATCATCGCTGCACACCGCTCTACCACGCGAGGCTATTCGGGAAATGCCTGTCAATGAATAGCAGGCATTTCAAGCAGGAATTGTTAACCGGGAAACGAGTTGCCCGCTGGTGATTTTGTCAGCTGAGAGTGTCAATCGATCTTCGAGAAGATAAGACTGCCATTGGTGCCCCCGAATCCGAATGAATTGCTGAGCACGACATTCACCGAGCGGTCACGGCTGGTATGTGGGACGTAGTCTAAATCGCAACCTGCATCGGGCGTATCCAAATTAATGGTGGGAGAGACAATCTGGTCTCGAATAGTCAGCACAGAGATTATCGCCTCAACTGCTCCGGAAGCACCCAGCAGGTGTCCTATCATCGATTTGCTGGAACTTACGCAGAGCTTCTTCGCATGCTCACCGAAAACAGTCTTGATTGCCTCGGTCTCTGCAATATCACCGGCCTGGGTCGAGGTGCCATGGGCATTGATATAGTCAACCGCGGTGGCGTCCAGATTTGCGCTGGTCAGTGCGTTGCGGATACACAGCGCTGCCCCAGCCCCGCCTTCAGAAGGTGACGTCATGTGATAGGCATCCCCACTCATGCCGAATCCAACCAGCTCTGCATAGATTTCTGCACCGCGCTGTTTGGCATGCTGCAGTTCTTCCAGCACCATGATGCCGGCGCCGCTACTCAGTACAAATCCGTCTCTGTCTTTGTCCCAGGGACGGCTGGCTTTAGTCGGGTCGTCATTGCGAGAAGAGAGCGCTCTGGCAGCGCAGAAACCGCCCAGCGCTACCGGCGATGTGGCCATCTCGGCGCCGCCAGCCAGCATGACCTCAGCCTGATTGTTGCTGATCATGTTGGCAGCCAGACCGATATTGTGAGTTCCCGTGGTACAGGCAGTAGAAACGGCTATATTCGGGCCCTTCAGATTGAATCTTATCGACAGGTTACCGGCAATCATGTTGATGATTGAACCCGGTATAAAGAAGGGAGACACTTTGCGCNGCCCGCTATCGCGGATCTGCAAGCTCGTCTGTTCGATAGCGGTAAGCCCACCAATACCGGAACCTATAGCGACACCCGCTCGATCGGCATTCCATTGTGAGTCACTCAGACCGGAATCGACAAAAGCCTGCACTCCCGCAGCAATGCCGTAGTGCATGAAAATATCCATGCGGCGCGCTTCTTTTGCTTCCATATAAGCAGTGCAGTCGAAGTTCTTAACGGAGCCGCCAAAGCGCGTGCTGAATTTGCTCACGTCAAAATGATCGAGTGAAGCGATTCCNCTTCGNCCATTTTTAATTGCTTCCCACGAACTTGTTACATCGTTACCCACTGGAGACACCANCCCCAGCCCNGTAACGACAACCCTTCTAGCATTCAATCTTGTATCCNCTGCAGAAATACCACAGTGCTAAATAAACAAAAGCTACTCCAGAGTGCTCCAGAGTAGCTTTGTTTGTTCATTAATTAGCGCTTACAGGTGTTGGTTAATGTAATCACAGGCTAACTGGACAGTGGTTATTTTTTTCGGCCTCTTCATCAGGAATTTCAGTTTCGAATTCCTCTTCGAGCGCCATGACCAATTCGACGGTATCTAAAGAATCAGCGCCTAAATCTTCTACAAATGAAGCAGAAGGTTTTACCTCGTCTTCCTTTACGCCGAGCTGTTCGCAGACTATCTTCTTAACGCGTTCTTCGATGCTACTCATATCAATTATTAGCTCCTAANGCTTTGTAATCTAAAGGCTTTTTGAGAGGCCTCTCTGTCACAGTCGTTATGCAGCCCGTCAACCGTGCAATTCAGAGATGCGATTTTACCTCTATTTTCCTAAGTTGTAATGNTTAAATTTGAAAATTTCCAGCAATGCCCATGGGCCCCATTTGCTCACCACGGACTCCGCTTTGTAGAATTCAGCCCATATACATACCACCGTTCACATGCACCGTTTCGCCAGTAATATANCCACCGCTTGCAGACACCAGAAAACCCACCACAGCGGCAATCTCATNGGGCTGCCCGAGGCGCCCCAGGGGTATTTGCGCCAACAGCGCATCAGTCTGCTGTGCTGGTAAATTGCGAGTCATATCGGTGTCGATGAAGCCAGGGGCTACTGCATTGACCGTGATTCCACGTGAACCGATCTCCTTCGCCAGCGAGCGGGTAAACCCCTCAATCCCGGCTTTCGAGGCGGAATAATTGGTCTGGCCTGCATTGCCACTGGACCCAACCACCGAACTGACATTAACGATTCTGCCCCAGCGTGCCTTTGTCATCGCCTTGATACAGGCCTTGGTGACGCGGTACATCGAACCGAGATTAGTGTCGATAACCGCATTCCACTCTGCTGCTTTCATACGCATCAGGAGATTGTCTCGCGTTATCCCTGCATTATTTACCAATACAGTGGGCGCACCGAATTCTTCCTGTATCGCGGCTAGGGCACTTGTTACTGACTCATCGCTGGAGACATCCACACAGAAGCCTTTTCCCTTGAACTGGTGTTCAGCAAGGTAAGCGGATATCGATTCGGCTCCAGGGTCGGTAGTCGCTGTGCCTATCACGGTAAATCCGAGGTTTCCAAGGGTCATGGCTATCGCGCCGCCAATGCCTCGACTCGCTCCAGTAACCAGGGCTATCGCGCCTGTATCACTCATCAAACATCTCCTTCTGGTAGATTTATCTCGACTCGCTTGCGGATTCTTTATCGGCTTAAGAGCTAAAGCGGGTAGCTTCTATATCAGGCGGACATTTCTGCAATGGCGCTATCGAGGCTTGCCTCATCATCGCTCCCGCAACAGAGCAACTCTGGTTCAATCCGTTTAATCAGGCCGCAGAGTACCTTTCCAGGACCACATTCCATTAATTTCCCTACCCCTGCCTTACTGATCAATTTTATACAATCTACCCATAAGACAGGTGTATACAATTGTTTTATAAGATTCTTCTTTATCTTTTCGGGATCATCACAAATCTTGGCATGCGCATTTTGCACAACCGCAATCTCCGGCTGCATAAAGGTTACGGCTGCTAATTCCTGCTGTAGTTTTTCTGCTGCCGGTTTCATCAGATCACAGTGCGAGGGAACGCTTACATTCAGTGCTAGTGCTCGCCTGGCGCCTGCTTCTTTGCACAACTGCATCGCCCGCTCAACAGCCTCGGTATTGCCTGCTATGACCGTCTGACCCGGCGCATTAAAATTGGCAGCCGAAACTACCCCCAGTTCCTCCGCTTCATCACAGATTTCATTGATCTGATAATTCTCGAGCCCAACGATAGCTGCCATCTTTCCTGTGCCTTCGGGTACTGCAGACTGCATGAACCGGCCACGATGGAACACGAGCTTAACCGCGTCCTGAAAATGCAGGACTCCAGCGCACACCAGAGCTGAATATTCCCCCAGGCTATGTCCAGCCAGAACTGAGGGCGAGGGACCCTGACGGTCGTTCCAGAGCCGCCAGATGGCGACTGAGGCCGTGAGAAGTACCGGCTGGGTAATCTGAGTCTGATCGAGGTTGTTGTCATTATCATGCTGGCTAATCTCCCAAAGGTCCTCTTCGAGAACTTCCGACGCTTCGGCGAAGGTTTCGAGGATGATACTGGATTGATTGGCCAGGCCGCTGAGCATGCCCAGCTTCTGTGAGCCCTGACCGGGAAATACAAATCCAAATTTTTGCATGAGTAGTCTCTGCTGTGGCGCTTATCGTTGCTCTTATTCTTCTCGCTACTTTCTGCAGACGAGAAACCTGCCAGCTTCATTTGATCAATTTGCTTCAATAATGGCAGCAACTTTTTTGGCAATCAATTGAGGAACTGCATTTTCTACTTCTCTTACGGCCTGCTGAATCGCATAAGTGAAACCTTCTACCGTGGCGTTACCATGACTCTTTACGATGCTGCCCTGCAGACCGAGTAGACTGGCACCGTTGAATCGTTGAGGATTTATTTGTGCTGCGAGTCGTGTCAAAACATCATTTGCTACTGTATCTGAGGATGTTCCAGGCAACTGTTCAGCGAGAAATTTATTGACTACATTGGCGACGCCGGCACTGGATTTGATGGTGACATTACCCACAAATCCATCACACACGGCGACATCGGCGACGCCTTCAAAGAGCTCGTTGGCTTCTATAAAACCGATGTAATTCAGGGCCGAACACTGCTTCATCTGCTGCGATGCCAGGCGAACTTCTTCAGTTCCCTTGTAATGCTCGGCACCGATGTTTAAGAGGCCCACACTGGCAGCGGTACCATTCAAGGATTCGGCCAGCACCGAACCCATTACGGCAAATTCGAAGAGCTGCTGGGCACCGCACTCGGGATTCGCGCCAACATCCAGTAGATAGCCCTGCCGGGTTGCGCCGGGGATGGTGGCGACAATGGCGGGTTTTTGAATGCCGGTAATGGTCTTCAGCAGATGACGGCCTATCATCAGTAGTGCGCCAGTATTACCAGCGCTCACCATGGCCTGCACCTCACCTCGTTTGACCAGTTCAGTCGCCAGGTACATGGAGGATTGCCTGGCGTTGCGCAGCACGGTGCCTGGCTTATCCTCATCACTAATCTGTTCGGCAGTGTGAAGTACCGACAGCCGCTCCTTAACGGCTGCAGTAGTATCAGCCAGGAGCGGCGCAATCTGCTCTTCGTTACCAATCAGAATCAGCGATAATTCGGGAAATTTTAGCAACGCCTGCAGCGACGCCGGGACTGTCAGATCGACACAGCCATCGCCACCCATAGCATCTATAGCTATGTGCATGTCGGGTTCCAGACTTAGTCTTCGCCGAGATCCAGTACTTTCTTGCCCTTGTAGAAGCCATCGGCAGTAACATGATGGCGTCTGTGGACCTCTCCGGTGGTCTTGTCAGTTGACAAGGTTGGATCCGATAAGGAATCGTGGGAGCGCCGTTTACCGCGCCTGGATCGAGTCACTTTGCTCTTTTGAACAGCCATTTTGGCCTCCGACTAGGATATAAATTCAGTTAATTCAAAAAGCTAAACTTTATTCTTTAAGTTGCTTGAGAATAGAGAACGGGCTTTCTCTTTGCTCTGTCTGGCCCTCGCCCTGGGGGTCATCGCCAGATATTGCGTAATCCAGTTTATCCAGGCAATCATTGCCGGGATGATAATTCACAATCGGCATGCAGAGCATCAGCTGCTCTTCCACCAAGCCGGCCAGTTCGAGCTTGGTATCTGCACAAATCCACGGTTCCAGGGTTGGGTCAAGCCTGCTCGAGAATTCTTCACTGGCCAGCAGCGCCAGTTTGATCTCATCTGCCAGCTCGATGGCTATCGGTTCCAGGCATCGCTGACAGGTCACATCGACCTGCGCCGATAACTTCCCGGTTATGAGCCGCTGTTTCGACTCATTAGTGGAGAAACTCAGCTCAATCCACACATTCGCCGTTTCTGTCGCCAGGATTTCCCTGAACCTCGGCAGCCGCTCCAGGGGCATCATTCCCTTAATTGCCGCCTCTTGCAGAAAGACTTTTCTGGTATCTACATACGCTGGAACCGGGCTGTCTGCCATAGGCGCGCAATAATAGGCGTCAAAGCCTTTGCTGTCAAAGAAAAAAAATAATTTACTTTATAGATAATCTCTATCTATTTGTAATTAAGAGAGTTTAGATCAAGCTATCAACTAAGGCTGCCATGGTTTTATCGGTTGCAGCCGTAACTTCGATTGATTCCTGGGAATCTGGCAAAGTAAAGTTGATTTTAAAGGCGTGCAGGCACAGATTCTTGACCCTGGAAAGGGTCGTAACCCGTCCCTTTTTCGAGTAGCGAGGGTCGCCCACAATGGGGTGGCCGGCATGTTGGCAGTGCACCCTTATCTGGTGGGTACGCCCTGTCACGGGAATAGCCTCGACCAAGGTGGCTTCCTGGAAGCGTTGCAACACATTAAATCGGGTCAGGGAGGCCTTGCCGTCCTGGCTCACCTGGACCAGGCGTTCGCCAGAACTCAACTCATTCTTCAGCAGTGGCACATCCACCTGAGTCAGCTTCTCTGGCCATCGACCATGCACCAGAACCAGGTAATGCTTTTTAATAGATTTTTCTTTAAATTTCTTTTGTAACTGTTTTAAAGATATCATATTTTTTGCAACAATAAGACACCCTGAGGTGTCTCTATCCAGCCGGTGAGCGAGCTCCAGGCTGCTCCATTCGGGTTTGATCTGACGCAGAGCGTCGATCAACCCAAGGCGGATACCGGATCCGCCATGCACCGCCAGTCCGGCTGGTTTGTCAATCACCAGCAGCTGTTCATCCTCAAATAGCACACTTTGTTCCAACAATCCTTGCAGGCCGGGAGTCAACTTGGCAGGCTGGGTTGCTTCCACTCCCGAGAAAGGCGGAATCCTTATTTCATCACCGGCAAGCAGTTTCTGAGCAGGCTTGCAGCGCTTCTTATTGATCCTGACCTCGCCCCGGCGAATGAGCCGATAAACACGAGATCTCGGCACACCTTTGAGGTGGCGAATAAGAAAGTTGTCGATACGCTGACCGTGCTGCGGTTCCAGAACGCGTACCAATTGAACTTTGTTGTTATTGCTCAGCATATGAATGCACACAGATCCGTAGTGGGAGTTAGGAAATCAGGCATTTTACATCAATCTCAATGCCACTTAATGGTGTACAATCCCCTCCTTTTTCGACCTGCCACTTATTGACTAAGAAAACGTGGAAACTTTAAAGCAACAACTTAACTCGTTGATAGCTGCTTCCTTAAGCAAAGTCACCGGGATTGCCGACAGCAATGCCAATGTTATAACGGCATCAAAACCGGAATTTGGAGACTATCAGGCCAATGGGATTATGGCTTGTGCCAAGCAGCTCAAGGTAAATCCACGGGAGCTGGCGGGCAAAGTGGTCGCCGAACTCGAGTTGGCTGAGCATCGATTGGTTGCCCGCTACGAGATCGCCGGTCCTGGATTTATTAACATACATCTCGATGCAGGCAGTCTGCTTAAACGCGCCAATGCAATCCTTGCCAAGCCGTCGCAGCTCGTGCCAAAAACTGAGCTGCCACAATCGATAGTCGTAGACTATTCGTCGCCTAACCTCGCCAAAGAGATGCACGTTGGACACCTGCGCGGAACCATCATCGGTGACAGCTTGGTTAGGGTGCTGGGACGGCTGGGGCATAACATTGTCCGTCAGAACCACGTTGGCGATTGGGGCACGCAGTTCGGCATGTTGATTGCGCACATGCAGGAGATCACGACTGAGCATAGCGATCTTCCACAGCAACTGGCTGACCTGGAAGAGTTTTACAAGGCAGCCAAGCAACATTTCGATGCAGACGAGCAATTCGCAGTCACAGCCCGCAACAGCGTCGTCAAGTTGCAAGGCGGTGATCCTGACTATCTGGCCATCTGGGAACGGTTTATCGAGGAATCCCTGAGGCACTGTGAGGCCGTCTATGCCAAGCTGAACGTCACGCTGACTCGAGATGACCTTGATGCTGAGAGCCGTTATAACAGTGAGTTAGGCAATATTGTCAATGAATTGTCTGAGCAAGGTTTGCTAACGGAATCCGCCGGCGCCCTGTGTGTCTTCCTTCCAGAATTCGTCGGTAAGGATGACGAACCCCTGCCGGTAATTATCCAGAAGTCTGACGGTGGCTATCTCTACTCGACCACCGATCTGGCTGCCATCAAATTCAGATCTTCACAACTGAAAGCGGATCGCTCGCTCTATGTAGTCGATGCCAGACAATCTCTCCATTTCCAACAGGTATTCGCAGTTGCCCGAGCCGCCGGGCTCGCCTCGGACCAGCTATCCCTCGAACACATTGCCTACGGCACCATGATGGGCAAGGATGGGCGACCATTCAAGACGCGTTCCGGTGACGCTGCTAAGCTGGTTGAGCTACTCGACGAGTCTGTGCGCCGTGCCTTCGCGCTGGTATCTGACAAGAGCCCTGACCTGGATGAGACTCTGAGGCAGGAAATAGCGGAAAAAGTAGGCATCGCTGCCGTCAAGTATGCCGATCTATCCAAGAATAGGACCAGCGACTATGTATTTGACTGGTCAAGCATGCTGTCCTTCGAGGGCAATACGGCACCCTACTTGATGTATGCCTACGCGCGGATCAAGAGCATCTTGAGGAAACAGCCAGGCACCCCTGTAAATCTTCATATTGCTTGCACCACCGAGCCTGAGGAGCGGGAATTACTGGTAAAGGTTCTGCAGCTGCCTGAAATTGTCAGCGCGGTTGCTAAGGATTGCTATCCCAATCAACTGTGCAACTATCTCTATGAGCTCGCCGGCAGCTTCATGCGTTTCTATGAGGCCTGCCCGATTCTTAAGTCAGAACAACGACTGAAGGACTCACGGCTGGCCCTGTCACTACTCACCGCCGAAGCGCTGCAACAGGGGCTGTACCTGTTGGGCATCGATACCCTGGAGCAGATGTAAGCCCGGCAGGCTATGCCTGCGAAAATCCTGCTCTGGGGGTCCCTAATTTGATAAATCGAGCAGCAATTTGTTCAGCCGAGAAGAGAATTCGCCGGGATCTTCCAATTGCCCCCCGTCGGCGAGGCTGGCTTGCCCAAACAGTATTGTCACCAGGTCAGAAAATCGTTCCTCGTCGCTCTCCTGGTCCAGTTTGGCCACTAGTGGATGATCCGGGTTTATTTCAAATATCGGTTTCGCCTCCGGCACAGCCTGGCCAGAGGCTTCCATGATCTTACGCATTTGTGCGCCCATGTCCTGTTCGTCTACCGCGAGGCAGGCCGGAGATTCCGTCAGACGGTGGGTGATTCTTACCTCTTTCACCCGGTCGCCAAGGTCTTCTTTAATACGGGTCACCAGGCTCTCAAATTCCTTTTCAGCCTCTTGCTGCTGTTTCTTGTCTTCGCCATCATCCAGCTGTCCAAGGTCTAACTCGCCACGCGCGATGTCCTGAAACTGCTTACCGTCGAACTCCTGCATGTGCCCCGTGAGCCATTCATCGATACGGTCATGCATGAGTATCACTTCGATACCCTTCTTACGGAAAATTTCCAGGTGGGGACTGTTGCGTGCTGCTTTCAGAGACTCCGCTACCAAATAGTAGAGCTTGTCCTGGCCATCCTGCATACGCTCTATATATTCGACCAGCCCTTGATCCTGTTCATCGGCCTCAGAATGAGTGGTAGTAAATTGCAGTAACTTCGCTACTTTCTCTCGATTAGAAAAATCCTCGGCAGGCCCTTCTTTGATTGTCTGACCAAATTGCTTCCAGAACTCATCGTACTTGGCCTTGTCCTTCTTGCGTAGCTTCCCAAGCATATCCAATACTCGTTTGGTGAGCGCACTACGCATGGAATCGACAACAGGATCTTTCTGCAGAATTTCACGCGATATATTTAAAGAGATGTCATTGGAGTCCACCACGCCTTTCATGAATCTCAGATACAACGGCAGAAACTGCTCTGCATCGTCCATGATAAAGACGCGCTGTACGTAGAGTTTCAGGCCGCGTGCCGCCTCGCGATTCCACAAATCAAAGGGCGCCTTAGCGGGGATGTAGAGCAGACTGGTGTACTCCAGCTTCCCCTCGACGCGGTTGTGACTCCATTGCAGGGGGTCTTCGAAATCATGACTGACATGCTTGTAGAATTCCCGGTACTCGTCATCGCTGACTTCCTTACGAGATCGCGTCCAGAGTGCCTTAGCAGCGTTTACAGCCTCGTACTCCTGCGGTTTTTCAGAATCCTTGGCCTCCTTAGAATCTTCTTCCTGCTCAAAGTCCTGTTTCTCCATCATCACTGGAATAGAGATATGGTCTGCATACTTCTTGACGATGCTGCGAAGTCGGAATGACTCGGCAAAGTCTTCTTTGTCCTTTTTCAGGTGCAGCGTGACCGACGTACCGCGTTGCTCCTTGCTGGCCGGCTCGATGGAATAATCGGATTCGCCTCTGGACTTCCACAGGGTGGCTTCGCTAGCGCCTGTTCCTGCCTTACGCGTCAGTACTTCTACCTCATCCGCCACGATGAACGCGGAGTAAAATCCGACGCCGAACTGGCCTATCAGCTTTGAATCTTTCTGCTGATCTCCGGTGAGGGATTCCAGGAACTGGGCGGTACCCGATTTGGCGATAGTGCCGAGGTTGCTCACCACTTCTTCCTTATCCATGCCGATGCCGTTATCCGATATGGTGAGTGTTTTTGCCGATTCATCCACATCTATCTGGACCTTCAGGTCAGTGTCTTTCTCCAACAAATCAGGATGTGACAGGGCTTCGAAGCGCAGTTTATCTGCGGCATCAGAAGCATTGGATATCAACTCTCGCAGGAAAATTTCCTTATTGCTATACAGAGAATGAATCATCAGATGCAGAAGCTGCTTCGCCTCTGTCTCGAAACCACGCGTCTCTGCCTGGGTGTTGCTCGCCATCTCTTTCTCCTGCCTGTTGATCTATGCAATAAAAAACCCGACCACTTTGCAGTGATCGGGTCTTAAATGGGGACAGAACTCCTGATTTTCAAGCCATTTCGAGCTTTCTTTAAACTCTTAGCGACTGTGGGCAGCTTAGTCCAACGCCGGATAGGTTTCGTAGAAATCTATAGCAAGCTCACGTCGCTCGGCGAGTATGTTGAAACGACTCTTGATGCTGTTTATAAAGGTTATATAGCTATTGGCCGAGCTTTGGTCTCTTTCATCGCCGATATCGGCAGCCTCTGTGGCGGCTTCCAGGGCAGCTTCGAAATCGTCGAGTTCCAGCCGCGAACGAGATAACCACATCAGCGTTTCCGCTCGGTCACCGAGATTGCCCATGTCGATTGCCTGCTGGAATGCCTCGGCGGCCTCCTCGTAATCGGTCATTATGTAATGAATATAGCCGACAGTGTCATACCCGTCCCCACTGTCTGAGATCTCCGCGACTCGCTTGGCAGGTTCCAGTGCCTCTGCCCACATATTGGAGAGTAAATACATCTGCCCGAAAGTCTCCAGATTGTCCTCAGTTGCCTCGATGAAGCCCGTATCCAAACCATCCATAATGATCTTGCTACCGCTGGCTGGAATATCCAGTCCAGCCATGGATTGTCCAAGGTTGAGGAAACGATTCTCATCGTCCAGAAAACCTTTCAGGTAAGCCAGATTGAGAGACTGTACGCGGTGATCTTCCTCATCGATACTGGCGTAGAGGGAGCTCAGGTTGATCCAGTCCGTAGCATCGTCGAACAAAATGATCATAGTCTTGGTGAGCACCAGTGCGTTAGCGTAGTCTTCCAGGTTGAAATACAGACCGTTTAAGTAGCTGTAGTCATCTCTACCGAGCTCCTCGCCAGCATCCAGCAGGAATTCCATGTAAGCGATCCAGTAAGGCTTCGCCTCGGTGAACTCATCCAGCTGGTAATGCGCATAGGAGAGTCCGCGGTAGACAATGTCATCTTCTTCAAGTGACAGTTCGCGCCAGCCCACGTAATTATTGATTGAATTCCGCCAGTCTTCCTCGGCCGCGTAGAGCTGGCCCAGTGAGCGCAGAGTCCTCAGCCGAATGTCTTCGCGGAGCTCTTCGATTAGCAGAATCTCTTCGAAAGTGCGGATGGCGCCCGGATAATCTTCGAGGGTGAGGTAATAGTTCGTGTAGAAATTCAGCAGAGTCGACTTCTCGAAGTCGTTCATGCGTTGCCAGCGACGCTCCCTTAATTCATCGAGCTCTTCTTTGGCTGCTACCAGATCCGGTTCGTCTTCGGGATCTTCCGGAGTCATTAACTCCTGAATCCGCGTCACGGAACGCATAACTTGCTGCCCGAGCGTGCCGGAAGTACGGGCTGTTGGTGGAGCGCGCTGTTCTTCGCCCGCTATTACAAGCTGAGCCGGCATCATGGGCACAGCCAATGCAGCGATCAGAAAACCCAGCTTAAGATGATTTCTCATTGTCATTTATCAATCCTCAAGCTGATAACGGAACAGGTATTGCACTCCGGTGACTTCAACCCCGATGCCGTCCTGTACACGCGGTTGAAACTTGAAACGAACGGCGGCGCGAGTTGAAGACCGATCGAAGATGGAGGGCGGCTCGGCGTCCACTACTATGATGGAATCCTCGACCACACCACCCTGCCCATCCACGGTAAAACTCACCAGGCACCAGCCCTCGATGCCACGTTGAGCGGCTCGGGTCGGGTACTGGGGTGCAATCGCCACCAGGGGCAGAAAATCACCGTCTGTTGCCGAGATAGAGGCATTAGAAAGTTGCAAGCCTGTGTCTATTTCAATCGAGGCGCGCTCGATGTTGAGAGAAGGTCCGGCGTCCATGTTGATCTGCTTTTCCTGCACTTCCGGCTGTTCGTCTACTAATTCTTCGATTGGTTCCGGTTTATCAATTTCTTCGATAACTTCCAATTCGATATCCGGCATGGTCGCATCGACAATTTTGACCACCGTAACCCGCTCATCTAATCGTTGGCCAGTAGCGATCAGGAACTGCATAAAATAGAACAGTCCCAGAGTAATACCGGCAGCCATTACCATGGAAATAGCCCATCTGATTACTATCATCGTCTATGCCTCCGCTGAAATTGATACATTGTCTATATTGGCTTCTCTTGCAGCCTGCAGAATCAACATCACTTGCTCGTTGTTCGCGCTCTCGTCCGCCTGGATGATTATGGCCGAGTTCGGCGCGTCAGCTAATCGCAATTCAAATCGGGAGCGGATAAAGCGCGGGTCAATTTGGTCACCGTCGATCCAGATATCGCCGTTCGGTCCCACCGCGATCAAGATAAGATCGCCCGAAGTGGGGTCGACAGTGGATGCCTCCGGCCTGGTTACTTCTATACCAGCCTCGGTAACAAAAACCGATGTCACGATAAAAAATATAAGAAGGATAAAGACAACATCCAACATGGGGGTGAGATCGATCTCGCCCGCCTCGTCCTGTTGCCGCCTCTTCATTACTCCTGATTTCATGTTTAATCCTTCATCTTTACTATTAAGAGAGCACTTACTGTGAAAGTGCTAAGTGGTCCTCGAGCAATTCCAAGTCTCGATCAACCTTGCCCTTAAGATAGTTGTAGACAAAAATCCCTGAAATCGCACCGACCATTCCAGCCATGGTGGGAATGGTGGCCATCGAAACGCCTCCAGCCATCGACTTAGCGTCGCCGCCACCGCTCACTGACATGGTAAAGAACACATTGATCATTCCTGTAACCGTGCCAATCAGCCCCATTAATGGACAGATCGTTACTAACACTTCAATAACTGGCAGAGTACTTCTCACGTCTACCGATATTTTGGAAATCATCATGGATCGTATCTGATGCGCACTCCAGGAGTGCGTATCAGACCGCGAATTCCAAGCGACTAAAGTGTTCTTTACATTTTTCTTATGTGTAGTATTCAGGTACCAAATACGTTCAAAAACGAGTGTCCACTTAATTAACAAAAGTAACGCTATGTAATTAAGTACTGGTCCTCCTCTATTCATAAACGTGTTAACCGCATCCAGAATATCTAAAAATGTGAAATACATGTTTTTTTACCTTCTGGAATGAAGACTATGCGTTAGCAAGTCGCTCAGCTTTATCAGCTATCATGCCGGTCGCCTGCTCTTCCAAGATGTGAATTATGGTGTCGCTGCGAGCCTTAAGCACTGTATGCATAAAGATTGTAGGAATAGCCACCACGATACCTAACACCGTAGTCATGAGTGCCGAGGAGATGCCTCCTGCCATGATAGTCGGATCGCCTGCACCGTAAACGGTAATCTGTTGGAATACGTCAATCATACCGGTCACTGTGCCTAACAGCCCTCCCAGGGGTGCGATGGTGGCAATCATTTTAATGATGGTAAGCATGCTTTCCAGTGCTGGGGTTTCATGCAATATTGCCTCACCAAGTTTCAATTCCAGGGTTTCTGTATCGGCGCTTGGGTTTGATTCCGCGACCATTAATACTCTGCCCAGAGGATTATTATTATTTGGTTTGTCGTTCTTCAACTGAGAGCGAACCTTAATCGACGTCAGAGACAGCAGTAGCAATCGGAAAAAGCCCATGAGTATGCCGACAATACCCACACCGATGATAATAAATCCAATGGTACGGGCATTATTCATCACCTGTTCTTCAACTGTAGGGAAGTTAACCAGGTTGGCCAATACCTGGCCACCCACTCCACCGGTTGGATCGATCCCGACTTGTGTAAAGCCAGAACTTGCACTCTGAAGGGCGGCGGCCGAAGCGACAATTCCAGCATCAGGCTGCCTCGGAAGAACCTGCAGGTGACCGATGTCGCCGTTGTAGCTCAGATAGTCACCATCAGACACAGCATTAAATGCACCGATACGGGTAATGCTACGGTTGGCGGTTTCGCCAGTCGGCAGCGTTACATCGCCGTTGTAGGTTACGACCCGGGCAGACTCGGTCAACTCTTGATGCATGAAGAACCAGAAGCGTTCCATCTCTGCAGGATTGAGCTGCTCGACAGTACTTCCGGCTCGCTCGATGATTTCCTCGAGTTGTTCGGAGCGTCCAATGTATTGAGCGCTGATCAGCGAATTCTGGAAGTTACTGAGAAAGTCCCCCGCTACACCCTGCAGCGTGCCGAACAGCTCGTTCAGGTCGCCACGGCGGTCACGTAGAACCGTTCGCAGGTCGGCAATGATGATCTCATTAGCCTGGAAGGTGTCACTGAGTTGCACCTGGAGTTCTTCCTGCTCGACAATCCGCTCGTTAGTCGTGTCCAGAATCTCCTGCTGTCGATTGGCATTCTGTTCAAATTCCTGGACACGTTGCAAATACCTTTCGGATTCTGCGACACGATCGTTTTCGACCAGATCAAGCAAGTCGCTTAGCGAGGTCGCCTGGGCGAAAACTTGTGTTGATCCTGCCAACAGAAACGTAGCCGCCGCGAGGTATGTCATTTTTTGAAAGTATTTCACTGTACTACCTCCGGCGCTGATACTGGCAAGTTGAGGATATCTGGAGCTTCGAGATTGGAGACTACTCGAATTGCTTTTTGCACTTCCTGACGATAATCACCGGCCGGTAGCTCTACCCATTGTCGAGAATTATTGTCCCAGGCGCCTGTAACTTGACGATCAGTGGTCTGATACATCAATGCCACTCTTCCAATTCTGGCGACATTCACGTCCCGGTCTACGCCACCTAAGGTTATAGTATCGGGATAGGTTTCGTAGGTTCGTCCGTACTGAGTTTCGGTTTGATACATCACTAGAACCTGGCGAAATTTTTCTGCAATGGAGACATCGGGATTGTCGATTGCAGCGCGGGCAAACTGAATCCTGTTCTGACGCTCATCGATACGGAAAGGATAATCCAGTTCGATAAATTGACTGATGCCAGAGAGCATCTTTTCCATTAATAAGGGAATTTCGCGAGTAATTTCCTCCACCCCGTCGATAGATTCATTCAGTGTGGTGATTTGCTCGTTCTGAGCGGAAATCTGCATACGCCAGCCCGCGTTGAGTACCAGTAATGCCTCCAGGGCATCGTTAGCTCGTTTAAATTCTTCAAAGGTAGTACTGGCCTGGTTTGCCAGCCTGCTGATTTCTTCTTGTGATTGAGCGGAAGCGGAGTACTTGACGCTAATTCCTTCCATTGCCCGATCAATGATACTGCTATCTACGAGAATTTCCGCAGCTTGCGCAACACCTAAGAAGCACGAAATGAGCAATGCCAGAGCAGATACACTCACTTTAGTAATTCGACGGTCATTCATGTTACATCCTATTTCTTGTTAACAAGATCAGGTCCAATTAATTGGGATCGCTTTGCGACACTTACCATTTATTTAACTAGACACGAAAAATACTTTCTTATTTATCTATCCCTACCCTTAATCTGTCCAAGAATTCCCTGACCTCTCCAGTCTCTCAAAATCGACAGTTTTCCTTGAAAAAAACCGACCGAAAGTTACCGTTCTACTCACTTTTTATCAAAATGAGAAGCATAGTAACTTTCCAATCGACCAGGCTATTTGGATTTTTACCAATAGGCCTATAGTCCCTGAAATTCAGCGTTTCAAGCCAAATTTGCGGCTAAGCCTACCACACTACCTTAAGTATTTAGAACCTTTTGCGCTGCAAAAGTTATCTCAATAGTGCCTGACAGTTATTCGTGCAAATCGCCATTCGATTCAAATTACCAACCGGTAATTTCAGCCAATCCACTGCCAATTTCTGCCAGAGACCGAACGGTTTTGACTCCTGCATCCTGCAGTGCGGCAAACTTCTCATCGGCAGTACCTTTACCGCCGGAAATTATGGCGCCGGCATGACCCATGCGCTTGCCTGGGGGTGCAGTCACCCCAGCAATATAGGCCAACACCGGCTTGCCAACGTTTACCTTGATGAAGGCGGCGGCCTCTTCTTCGGCTGTGCCGCCAATTTCGCCAATCATGACGATTGCCTCAGTCTGGGAATCCTCTTCGAACATGGCCAGGATATCGATAAAGTTCGAACCGGGAATCGGATCGCCACCGAGACCCACACATGAAGACTGGCCGTAACCATGGCCTGTCGTTTGCTTCACGGCTTCGTAGGTTAGAGTCCCGGAGCGAGACACGACGCCCACCTTTCCGGGTAGGTGAATATGACCGGGCATGATGCCGATTTTGCACTGTCCCGGCGTAATTACGCCGGGACAGTTCGGCCCAATCAGGCGAGTTCCCAGTTGATCGCATTTTTCCTTCGCCACCAGCATATCCAGCGTCGGGATGCCCTCGGTGATGCAGACGATCAACTCGATGCCGGCTGCCGCCGCCTCCAGAATGGAATCCTTGCAAAAGGCTGCCGGTACATAGATCACCGAGGCGTTAGCGCCGCTATCGTTGACCGCTTCCTTCACAGTATTGAACACCGGCAGCTCGAGATGCACCTGGCCGCCCTTGCCGGGTGTCACGCCACCGACCATTTTAGTGCCATACTCGATGGCCTGCTGTGAGTGAAATGTGCCCTGGGAGCCGGTGAAGCCCTGACAGATTACTCTGGTGTCGCTATTAACGATAATGCTCATTGCGCACCTCCGGCCGCAGCGACAGCTTTTTCGGCTGCGTCGGACAGGCTGGTGGCTGCAATGATATTAAAATCGCTGTTCTGCAATACCTCACGACCCAGCTCGGCGTTATTACCTTCCAGACGTACCACCACTGGCACGTCAACACCGACCTCCTCGACAGCGCCAATCACCCCTTCAGCAATCAGATCACAGCGCACGATACCACCGAAGATATTGACCAGTACTGCGGCGACATTTGCGTCGGAGAGAATAATCTTGAATGCCTCGGTGACGCGTTCCCTGGTAGCTCCTCCTCCCACGTCCAGGAAATTGGCCGGGCTACCGCCGTAGAGTTGCACGATATCCATGGTACCCATGGCCAGTCCGGCGCCATTGACCATGCAGCCGATATTGCCATCGAGCGCCACGTAGCTCAGATCCCAATGAGCCGCCTGGACTTCCCGTTCGTCTTCCTGGCTCGGGTCATGCATTGTTCTTAGTTTGGGCTGTCGATACAGCGCGTTGCCGTCGATATTGATCTTACCATCCAGGCAATGTAGATCGCCTTCATCGGTAATGACCAGGGGGTTTATCTCCAGCAGCGCCAGGTCCATCTCCTGAAACAATCTGGCCAGCGCCAGGAACAAGCTGGTGAACTGTTTGATCTGTTTTCCCTGCAGACCGAGTTGGAAGGCCAGTTCCCGACCCTGGTACGACTGCGGGCCGGTGAGAGGATCGATACTGGTCTTGAGTATCTTCTCCGGCGTCTGCGCCGCTACTTTTTCTATTTCCACGCCCCCTTCGACCGATGCCATAAATACGATGCGGCGCGTCGAACGATCTATCACCGCACCGAGGTATAATTCCTGGGCAATATCGATGCAAGCCTCCACCAGGATTTTGTGCACCGGTTGGCCGTTGCCATCGGTCTGATAGGTGACAAGATTCTTACCCAGCCACTGCTCGGCAAATTGACCGGCCTCTTCGGCTGACTCGACCAGCTTTACACCACCGGCTTTGCCTCGCCCGCCTGCGTGTACCTGTGCCTTGACGACCCATTTATCGCCCCCTATTGTGGCGGTTGCGGCGGCGGCCTGCTCCACCGTCTCGACAGCCAGGCCTTTAGACACGGGCAAACCATAGTCGGCAAATAACTGCTTTGCCTGGTATTCATGTAAATTCATTTGGACTCCATCGGTGAGTGAATTCTGCTAGCGGCCAACCTGGGGGACCAACCCCTATTTGCGACGCTTGCGATTGCCAATGTGTATGGCGTGGCCATTAGCTGCCAGCGCCGCTTCATGAATCGCCTCGGAAAGAGCCGGATGTGAAAACATGGTCAAACCAATGTCTTCCGCGCTGGCACTGAATTCCATGGCAATGACAATCTGTTGTAATAAGTCAGCAGCGCTGGCCCCAATTAAATGGCAGCCCAGTATGCGGTCGGTCCTGGCATCGGCGATTAGCTTTACCAACCCGTCAGCATCATTCGCCGCCAGGGCCCGGCCGTTCGCCGCGAAAGGAAAGCTCCCCACATTGTACTCGGTGCCTGCTTCCTCTAACTCTGCTTCATTTTTGCCGACCCAGGCAATTTCAGGATGAGTGTAGATTACGGTCGGGACCAGGTCATAGTTTACCTGAGTTTTCTTGTCGGCAATTCGCTCCGCAACCATAACCCCCTCTTCCATCCCTTTATGAGCCAGCATGGGGCCTCTCACGACATCGCCCACGGCATACACGCCCGGGACGTTGGTGGCACATTGTTCATCGACCAGGATATAACCTCGTTCATCCAGTTCAACAGCAACAGAATCATCCAGCAATGCGGCCGTATACGGCCTGCGCCCCACTGCGACAATCAACTTGTCGAACTGAATCTTCTGCTTGCCATCTGTGTCCGTGTATTCAACGGTAACGGTCTTGTTGCGCCCTTTACTGAGTTTACTGCCGGTGACACGGGCTCCCAACTTGATAGTAAGACCTTGCCTGCCAAATATCTTAAGCCCCTCCCTGGCTATTTGCCGGTCTACCGCGGGCAGGAAATCATCGAGAGCTTCCAGTACAGTGACCTCCGCGCCCATCCGCGACCAGACGCTGCCTAACTCCAATCCGATGACCCCTGCCCCAATTACCCCCAACCGCTTCGGAACCTCCTGGAATTCTAGGGCTCCCGTTGAGTCGACTATGGTTTCATGATCGATAGGAGTCTGCGGAATATCGATAGGCACCGAGCCTGAGGCGATAATGATGTGCTTCGCCGCTAGCGCTGCCTCATTACCCTCGTGATCTGTCACCAGCACGCGGTCTTTTGCAATCAGTTTAGCTGTACCGGCAATACCGTCTACCTTATTGGCGGTGAACAAGCCTTTCACGCCCGCTGTCAACTGCGTGACGATCTTGTCCTTTCTGCCAACCATTGCCGGCACATCGATCGCTACTTCATTTACCTTGATGCCATGGGCATCCAAATGCTGTTGTGCTTCTACATATTTGTGTGAGCTATCCAGCAGGGCTTTTGAGGGAATACAGCCAACATTGAGGCACGTACCACCGTAGACGGTTTTGTTATCTTTGTTTAACCATTTCTCTATGCAGGCAGTCCTCAATCCCAACTGGGCGCAGCGAATCGCCGCTACATAACCGGCAGGACCCGAACCAATTACTACTACGTCGTACTGTTTTGTCATTTTGTGTCTCAGTCAGAAGGTGTTAATCAGATTTCGAGCAGCAGTCGCGTCGGGTCTTCCAATAGCTCTTTAATTGCCACGAGAAATTGTACAGCCTCTTTGCCATCCATGATTCTATGATCATAGGAGAGCGCCAGGTACATCATCGGCAGAATTTTAACCTCACCGCCCACCGCCATGGGTCGTTCCTGGATTTTATGCATACCCAGAATTGCAGTCTGTGGTGGGTTGAGAATCGGCGTAGACAATAGCGATCCAAAAACGCCGCCATTGGAGATCGTAAAGGTACCGCCGGTCATATCTTCGATAGCGAGCTTGCCCTCGCGAGCCTTCTCTGTGAAAGTTCGAATCTCTTTTTCGATATGTGCCAGACCTTTGTTATCGGCGTTCCTGAGCACTGGCACGACTAGCCCCCTGGATGAAGACACCGCAACGCCGATGTCCTGGTAGCCATGGTAGACTATGTCATCACCGTCGATAGATGCATTCACCCCTGGAAATTTTTTCAATGCTTCGGTGCAGGCGCGCACAAAGAAAGACATAAACCCAAGCCGAACCCCATCATGGGTCTTTTCGAACTCTTCTTTATGCCGATTGCGTATGCCGATTACCGCCTGCATGCTGACTTCGTTAAAAGTCGTCAGCATTGCCGTGGTCTGAGTAGCCTGCAACATTCTCTCGGCCACTTTGGCACGTAACCGGCTCATCGGTACCCGCTCCTCGATGCGTTCTTGATTAGATCTTTCAAGAGAGGATGTGAGAGGGTCACCTGGCACTTCGGTAACAGGCCTTTGCTGTGGGGCAGGAGCGGTGATGAAGTTCACAACATCTTCTTTGGTGATTCGACTATCCTTTCCAGTTCCAGCTATGGCTGCTACTGCCAGTTGGTTTTCCTCTATCAATTTCCTGGCAGCCGGGCTGATAATACGGTCGTCAGAAGATTCGGGGAGTGATGGGCTAGCGGAGTCCTCGGTATGCTCGTCAACTGAGCTGTCTGATAGATTATCGTCCACTGTCGGTGCATCGCCCGGCTCGACACTACCAATGGCTTCATTGCTGACGATAGTGTCCCCGGAGTTTTTCAGAATCTCTTTAAGCGTGCCGTCGGTCGGGGATACGACCTCGATAACAACTTTATCGGTCTCAATATCTACCAGTAGTTCATCCATTGCTACCGGATCGCCAATCTTCTTGTACCACGTCGCGATCGTTCCATCGGGTACCGACTCGGGTAAAGTTGGGGCTTTAATTTCGATTGTCATAGCTAATCCTGATGCTACTTACTTAGGGCTTCATCTATAAATTGTTGTTGTTGACTGAGGTGCAGTGCCGGGTAACCTGCAGCGGCTGCAGCCGACGCATCCCGGCCGGCATAGTCCAGCCAGATTTCTGGGAAATGTTCTTGCAATACCCGGCGAATATGATGCTGACTGGAATACCATGCTCCCTGATTCATGGGTTCTTCCTGACACCAGACTATTTTCTCAGCGTTTTTATACTGCAGCAGACACTTTTCGAAATCGTCGTGAGGGAATGGGTAGAGTTGTTCCAGCCGGATAATAACGACGTCTTCAGTATTCCTGGCGCGCCGCTCGTCCCGTAGTTCGTAATAAACCCTACCACTACATATAATCACCTGCTTAACCTTCGCCGCGTCGAGGTCATCGGTTTCATCGATGATTGCCTGAAAACTACCTTCGGCCAACTCTTCAAGAGAGGACACCGTATCTTTATGGCGTAGCAGGCTCTTTGGCGACATTACCACCAGAGGCTTTCGTACTGGACACAACACCTGCTTGCGAAGCATGTGAAAGACCTGCGCAGAAGTGGTCGGCAAACACACCTGGATATTATGTTCGGCAGACAATTGCAGGAATCGCTCCAAGCGTGCCGATGAATGCTCTGGTCCTTGCCCTTCGTAACCATGTGGTAGTAACAGGGTCAATCCAGAAAGGCGCTGCCACTTGTGTTCACCACTGGTGATGAATTGATCGATAACTACCTGGGCTGAATTTGCAAAATCTCCGAATTGTGCTTCCCACACAACCAGGGCATTTGGCGTAGTCGTTGAGTAGCCATACTCAAACGCTAGTACAGCCGCTTCCGACAGCAATGAATCGTAAATCGTAAAACTGCCCTGATCTTTCTCCAATTGTTGTAACGGGATATGAGCCTCACCGGTAATCTGGTCATATATAATTGCGTGTCTGTGCGTAAAAGTGCCACGTCCCACATCTTGCCCGGTAATTCGAACCTTGTTACCACTGGTCAAAATACTCGCGTAGGCGAGAGATTCGGCGTACCCCCAGTCGGCCGGTATTTCCCCGGCAGCCATGGCAACTCTGTCGTCGAATACTCTTTGGACCTGCCGCTGCAGCACTAACCCATTGGGGAGTTCGTTAAGCTTCCTCGCCAGAGCCTGCAGGTTGCTCAATGGCACCGAAGTATTGAAGTGAGGAATCCAGTCATGCCCCAGATAAGGGCTCCAGTCGACAAACAACTCTACTGAAGGTTCTTTCACCAGACTTTTCACAACATGCTCACCGTTATCCAACTCGGCCCTATAATTGCGGATAATCGATTCCGCTTCTGCAGGGGTGACAACGTTCTGAGCCACTAATTGTTCTGCATAGAGCACGCGTGTCGGCTTGTGTTGCTTGATGGCCGAATACATCAATGGTTGAGTCATCGATGGCTCATCGGTTTCATTATGACCACGCCGCCGATAACAAATCAGGTCGACTACCACGTCTTTCTTGAACCGATTACGAAAATCCAGGGCCAGGTGTGTCACGAATAATACTGCCTCGGGATCGTCGGCATTGACATGAAATATTGGAGCCTGAACCATCTTCGCGATGTCGGTGCAGTATTCCGTAGAACGGGCATCGTCTTGTCTGCTTGTAGTAAAGCCAACCTGGTTATTGATGATGATGTGCACCGTTCCACCGGTTGAAAAGGCGCGGGTTTCCGACATCTGGAATGTCTCCATCACCACGCCCTGCCCGGCAAACGCGGCGTCACCGTGAACGATAATGGGAATTACCAGGCGTCCATCTTTATCTTCACGACGAGCCTGGCGAGCGCGCACCGATCCCTCAACCACAGGAGCTACAATCTCCAGATGTGATGGATTGAATGCTAAGGCCATGTGCACTTCTCCACCAGCGGTCATGATGTTGGAGGAGAAGCCCTGGTGGTATTTAACATCGCCCGAGCTTTGATAAATGGCTTTGCCCTCAAACTCATCGAATAATTCGGCAGGATTCTTTCCCAGAATGTTCACCAGCACATTCAGGCGACCGCGGTGAGCCATCCCCAACACAATTTCCTTGGCACCGTGTTTTCCGGCGTGTTGAACGATCTCATCTAAAGCGGGTATGAGACTCTCCCCACCCTCCAGGCCGAAGCGTTTGGTGCCTGGATATTTGGAGTCAAGGTGTTTTTCCAGCCCTTCTGCTGCCGACAGGCGTTCCAGCAAATGGCGCTTCACGTCGTTTTCGAACTGTAGATGACCATCGTTGCTTTCAATGCGTTGCTGAATCCATTGTTTTTCTTCCAGGTTAACGATATGCATGAATTCGTAACCGATAGAAGTACAGTAGATACGCTCCAGCGTGTCGATTATCTCCCGCAGCGGGGCCTTTTCTTTACTGATAAACAATGAGCCAGTCTGGAAGATGGTGGAACAATCGATGCTAGACAGATCATGAAACTCCAGTTCCAAATCCGGCACTCTTTGCCTGTGCATCAGGGAGAGTGGGTCGAGTAACGCCTTTTGATGCCCTCTAACGCGATAGGAACTAATCAACAATAGTACTTGTACCTGTTTGCTCTCATGTTCAGAATTGACAATGGCATCGTCGCTGAGCACTTGTGCATAGCGACTGACCTTGCCCAGGGCTTTGAAATTCTTTCTGATATCAGAATGGGAAACGTCAGGCCTGTCATCGTCGTGCGATGCAGGCAGTGAATCGAAAAACCCACGCCACTGTTCTGGTATCGAGTTGGGATCTGTTAGAAAACGTTCGTAGAGCTCTTCGACGTATTCGGCATTAGAGCCGGAAAGGTGTCCGGTGCTCCACATTATTTCCATTAGACTGTCGTGCATATCGCTACCTATGATTCAGCCAACTGCTCGACCGGATGTACTCGGTCTGTGACGCAGCACTTAGATAAAAAATCAGCGACACTGGGGAATCAGCATGTTTCTGATGTGACCGATAGCGCGTGTCGGATTTAAGCCCTTAGGACAAACGGCAACACAGTTCATGATTCCACGGCACCGAAACACGCTGAATGGGTCGCCGAGTCCGGCTAAGCGTTCTGTGGTCGCGGTGTCTCTGCTGTCTGCCAGAAAACGATAAGCCTGCAGTAGTCCCGCCGGGCCAATAAATTTATCGGGGTTCCACCAGAAAGAAGGGCAATTGGTGCTGCAGCATGCACAGAGGATGCATTCATACAGGCCGTCTAACTTTTCGCGCTGTTGGGGCGATTGCAATCGTTCGATGGCAGGTGCTGGGTCATTATTTATCAGATAGGGCTTAATCTTTTCATACTGTTTATAGAAGATCGCCATATCGACTACCAGATCGCGTATTACAGGTAATCCGGGAAGCGGTCTAAGCACTAGTTTGCCGCCCGGTTTCACTGCTTCAGAAATCGGTGTGATACACGCCAGTCCATTGCTTCCATTGATATTCATACCATCGGAACCACACACACCTTCACGACAGGACCGTCGATAGGCAATCGTCGAATCTTTCTCCTTCGCTAGGGCAAGCACGTCCAGGACCATCAAGTCTTTGCCCGCAGGAATATCGACTTCGATATCCTGCATAACCGGCTTGGTGTCGGTTTCCGGGTTATGGCGATAAATGCTGACTAACACGATTCTTCTGACTCATTCTCAATGGGTAGGGTTAATAGGTTCTAATTGTCGGCTCGAAAGTGTCCACGGTCTTGGGCGAAAAATTGACAGCGCGTTTAGCGATCCGTTTTTCAGCCGGGAAATACAGGGAATGACATAGCCAGTTCTCATCATCCCGTTCACGAAAGTCATCACGGGCGTGGGCGCCACGACTCTCATTGCGAGCCTCTGCCGCTATCGCGGTCGCCTCTGCGACTTCGAATAGATTTTCCAGTTCCAGCGCTTCGATGCGAGCCGTGTTAAACGTGCCGCTCTTGTCCTCGAGATGAACATTACTAATACGACCACGCAGGGCGGCAAGTTTATCGATTCCTTGCTGCATGAATTCACCCTTACGGAATACGCCGAAATGATTCTGCATGATGTTCTGGAGTTCGCTGCGCAGTCTCGGCACACTTTCACCCCCGGAGGATGTATTCAAGCGATTCAGTCGCGCCATCGCCTGCTCTACATCCGAATCCGATGCCTCACGTTGTTCCAGCCCCTGAGCCAGCATCTCCTCGATGTGTTTACCCGCCGCTCGGCCAAATACCACCAGGTCCAGCAGACTGTTGCCACCCAGTCGATTGGCACCGTGCACCGAGACACAAGCTGCTTCGCCGACAGCAAACAATCCTTCAATGATAGTGTCTTCGCCATTCGGATTCTGGCTAAGAGCCTGACCGTGCACATTAGTTGGGATGCCACCCATCATGTAATGACAGGTAGGCACAACGGGAATCGGTTGCTGCACCGGATCGACATGAGCAAAAGTACGTGACAATTCCAGAATACCGGGCAACTTGGCATTCAACACCTCTTCGCCCAGGTGATCCAGTTTTAACATGACATGGTCGCCCTGTTCGCCACAGCCGCGGCCTTCCAGCATCTCCAACACCATCGATCGAGCTACCACATCACGGCCTGCCAGATCCTTGGCATTGGGTGCATAGCGTTCCATGAAGCGCTCACCATCGGCGTTGATCAAGTAACCGCCTTCGCCGCGACAGCCTTCCGTAATAAGCGTACCAGCGCCATAGATTCCGGTTGGATGGAACTGCCACATTTCCATGTCCTGCATCGGATAGCCGGCGCGCAATGCCATGCCTGGCCCGTCACCAGTATTGATCAGTGCGTTAGTGGTCGAGGCGTAAATGCGACCGGCACCGCCGGTTGCAAATACGGTGGCCTTGGAATGCACGAATACGGTCTCGCCGGATTCTATGCAGATGGCAATCACCCCCACGATGGCACCGTCCTGATTTTTGACCAGATCAGTGGCATACCACTCATTAAAGAAGACAGTATTGTTCTTCAGATTGCCCTGGTAGAGCGTATGCAGCAGGGCATGCCCGGTTCGGTCTGCAGCCGCACATGTGCGGGCTGCCTGCCCGCCTTTACCGAAGTCCTTCGACTGACCACCAAAGGGCCGCTGGTAGATGCGTCCATTTTCCGTGCGGGAAAAGGGCAAGCCCATATGATCGAGTTCGAATACGGTCTGCGGTCCTTCACTACACATATACTCGATAGCGTCCTGATCACCGATATAGTCCGATCCCTTGACAGTGTCGTACATGTGCCAGCGCCAATCGTCTTCGGGATCGTCGCTGCCTATCGCGCAAGTAATGCCACCCTGGGCCGAAACCGTGTGTGATCGGGTCGGGAATACCTTGGAGATGACGGCAGTCTTATAGCCGGACTGTGCGAGTTGCAACGCGGCACGCATACCGGCGCCGCCGCCCCCAACAATTACCGTATCGAATGAAATGCTACGTAGAGCGCTCATCAGAGGCCCCACAGAATCTGGATACCCCAGATCAGGTAGACACAGATTAACAAGATACAACCCGCCTGGAAGAGCCACCTGACGGGAGTGGCAACTTTGCCAAACTGCAGCGAAGTCATGTAATCAGTTGAGACGGTCCACATACCGATCCAGCCATGGGCGCACAATGCCCCAAGGCTAATCAGGCTAAATACACGCATGGTCCTGCTCTCGAATAGGGCGTACCACTGCTGGTAATCCATATCGGGATAGATGATGAAGCTGCCGAGGATGCAAAAGGTGTAAGCAGCGAGTACCACGGCGGAAATGCGCTGCATAATCCAATCCCATGAGCCGGAACGACTGAAGTTGGTATCACTGCCTACCATATCCAGATTCCTGCAGTGACTGTGGCAATGCCCGATAAGCTCATGACAATCAATGCACCGGTTCGTGCACCTTGCTTCGTCTCACCGATTCCTAAATCCATCAACAGATGCTTGATGCCGGCAATGAGGTGATACAGCAACGCCGCAACCACCGCCCAGGCCACGAGTTTGACGATGAAATTGTTCAGCATAGCCTGTGCCTGGTCGAAGCCAGCTTGCGATTGCAGGGAAAGATCAAGCAGATATAACAACAGCGCCACACCCAGGAAGATAAACATGCCTGAAATGCGATGAATAATTGATCCAATCGCCGCGAGTGGGAATCGGATTGTGGTTATATCGAGATTTACAGGTCGGTTGTCTTTCACGTCAACGGGTTTTCGTAACTCTTCTCAGGAGCAAGCTCGAGCGTTTTCGCAAGTTTATAGAAAACTCGCAAACTGATTGAAATCATTACACAAAATGGGGATTTCAAACGCCGTAAAGTATATGTCGTAGCCCCTTTGAATACAATAAGACTTACTCGGTGGTAACTAAAAATGACAATCTTTTGTCATCGGCTTATTGATTCGGTACACGCCAGGCAGGCGGGCACACAACGCCTGGCAAATGGAATCCAGCCGTCTCGAGTGGGTAGGGAATAAACCCATGAAGCACAGCGGGCGACAGACAAAGATTGACAACAGGCGGGCTCTCTTCCTAGTATTGCCGTCCCTGTCAGAGCATCCGACAGCTATAAGCTGGTCTGATGATTAAACCCTAAGCGCTTGTTATAACACCAAAAACGCACGCGCAGAATAATCCGCAGGAGTCTGGAATGAGTGAAAAGAAGGCCCAGTTAACCATAGACGGGAAAGACAGCCCCATCGAGTTACCCGTTTATTCAGGCAGCACTGGCCCTGATGTTGTCGATGTACGCAGTCTGGTCGGTGAAGGTATTTTTACTTACGACCCGGGATTTGTTTCAACCGCAGCATGTGATTCAGACATTACCTATATCGATGGTGGCGCTGGTGTCCTGTTGCACCGTGGCTATCCCATCGAGCAACTGGCGGCGAATTCCGATTTCCTCGAAACCTGTTTTCTCCTCCTCAACGGAGAACTGCCCTCGGCCGAAGACAAGACGGCCTTCGAAAATCAAATCCGCCAGCACACCATGGTAGATGAACAGATTCACCAGTTCTTTCGCGGTTTCCCACGCAATGCTCACCCCATGGCAATGCTGTGCGGTGTGGTCGGTGCACTGTCAGCCTTCTACCATGACACGCTGGATAACGACAATCCGCAACACCGTATGACTGCGGCGGTTCGTGTCATTGCGAAAATGCCTACACTGGCGGCCATGTGCTTCAAACACGGCGTCGGTCAGCCTTTTATGTATCCGCAGAACGACATGGGCTTTGCAGAGAATTTCCTGCACATGATGTTCGGTACTCCCTGCGATCCACCCAGGGTAAGCCCAACCTTATCCAAGGCGATGGATACAATCTTTCTTCTGCATGCCGACCACGAACAGAATGCCTCTACCTCAACCGTACGACTGGCCGGCTCGACAGGCACCAATCCTTATGCCTGTATAGCATCGGGAATAGCGGCATTATGGGGCCCTGCCCATGGCGGCGCCAACGAGGCTGTGTTGGAGATGCTGTATGAGATCGGCGATGAATCCAATATCGAAGACTTCATCCTGAGAGCCAAGGATAAAGATGATCCTTTCCGCTTGATGGGCTTTGGTCATCGTGTTTATAAAAACTATGACCCGAGGGCCACCGTGATTCGCGGTATCTGCGATGAGGTGCTCGATGAACTGGGCAGCGACAATGATCCGCTGTTTCGTATTGCCAGGAAGCTGGAGAAAATTGCACTGGAAGATGAGTACTTCATCGAGCGCAAGCTGTTCCCGAATGTCGACTTTTACTCAGGCATTATCCTGAAGGCCATCGGCATTCCCACCAGTCTGTTTACGGTAATCTTCGCCACCGGTAGAACACCTGGCTGGATAGCCCACTGGAATGAGATGCTCAGCAACCCCTATCGAATTGGGCGTCCGCGCCAGCTCTATAAAGGCCACACCAAGCGGGATTACCCTGCCTAGTCTGAGCCTCGCCTCAGCTTGCTGTCTGATCCAAAAGCTGCGACCCCGACTGCAGGAGTCGTTCAGTCTTGGGCTTTTGAGTTGTTTACAGTCGAAGAATTGATGGTGGAGCCTACCGGGATCGAACCGGTGACCTCAACACTGCCAGTGTTGCGCTCTCCCAGCTGAGCTAAGGCCCCATAATCTGTGGTGTGTAGGGAAGGCGCATTCTATGCACAGCCACCTGGGCTGTCAATCATGCCCACAGCAAAGCTCGCATTCATACGAGGCTCAGGAGAGATCGCGAAACTCCCTCTCCAGCAGCTTCGCCTGCTTCTTGGAAATGCCGCCGAGCACAGCGATGGCGTGGCGCATTCTTGCCCGGCAGATATCCATCCCCAGAATCTGAATTGACTCGATCACCGAGGTAGAGACGGCTTTTCCGCTGATGGCGACAAACAGGGGAAACAGGAAATCGCGAATCTTCAGTTGCAGGGAATTGCTCAGGGACTGCAGCGTGTCCTCGATGTTGTCACGCTGCCAGTGTTGGAGTTGTTCCAGTCGCCACAGGCTGAACTGGAGAATCTTCGCCTGCAGCTGTGCATCGAGAGTCTTGTGGGCAAAATCATCCATGTCGATGTCGAGCAGACCGCTGAGAAAGAAGCCGCCTAATCCTGCGACATCGCTGAATCGTTCGACTCTCTGCTTGAGCAGCGGCACGATCTTCGCGACCTTGTCCGAACTGAATGCCCAGGCGCCGTATCGTTCGGCGAATTGCGCATCGCTGAGGTCTTCTCGGATATATTTGCCGTTCAGCCAGTCGAGCTTTTCAGTATCGAAAATCGGCCCGCCCAGCGACACGCGCGTAAGATCGAAAGCCTCCGTCATTTCCTCAATGGAGAACTTCTCATCTCCGGAGGGCATCGACCAACCCATCATCCCCAGGTAGTTGGCCAGCGCCTGGGGCAAGTAACCCATCGCTCGATAGTAACCAATGCTGGTTGGATTCTTGCGTTTGCTGAGCTTGCTTTTATCGGGATTGCGCAGCAGTGGCATGTGACAGAACACCGGCGGCTGCCAATCGAAGTATGCATAGAGAAGCAGGTGCTTTGGCGTGGAGTTAATCCACTCCTCTCCCCTTATTACATGGGAAATCTGCATCAGGTGATCATCGACTACGTTGGCGAAATGGTAGGTGGGCAGGTCATCGGATTTGATCAATACCTGCATGTCGACCTGAGACCAGCTTATTCGCACCTCGCCCCGCAGCAAGTCATCGAACACACAATCCCCGGACTCCGGTTTGGTCATGCGAATGACATGGGGTTCACCGGCAGTGAGTTTCTCTACAATCTCTTCGTCGCTTAAGCCCAGACAATGCCCGTCGTAGCCAGGTTGCAGTTTTTCCTGCTGCTGTTGCTGGCGGATCTGATCAAGTCTTTCACTCGAACAAAAGCATCGAAACACTTTCTGTTTATCTAGCAATTGATCTATATGTTGGCGGTATATTTCACTTCGCTGGCTCTGTCGATAGGGTCCAAAGTCACCGCCGCAATCAGGCCCTTCGTCCCAAGTCAGTCCAAGCCAGTTGAGGGAATTCAGAATGTCATGTTCGGACTGGGTAGTGCTCCTGTGTTGATCGGTATCTTCAACTCGCAAGATAAACTTACCACCCTGTTGACGAGCAAAACACCAATTAAATAATGCAATATAGGCAGTACCGACGTGAGGATCGCCGGTTGGCGAAGGGGCAATTCTGGTTCTGATTTGACTCATGGATGGGTACTGGCAGGATCAATGTTATTGAAGTTAGTGGCGCTCGATTATACGCGAATCATCGCTAATTCCCATCTGGCGCCTTCACTGCATCTCAGTTCACTCACAGCTCCTGCGCTGCCCGGATTGTTTACGCGGCTTGACTTGCATCTAGCTATTAGCTAAATACTGCATCCGAAATCAGTTAATGCTCCTGGGTAACTTAGTAACCGATGTGATGATTGAACGCCGTTTTTGTGTGGCTCCCATGATGGATTGGACAGATCGTCACGATCGTGTGTTTCTGCGCCAGTTCAGTAAAAGAGCATTGCTGTACACAGAAATGGTCACCAGTGCGGCGTTGCGGCATGGCGATGCTAACTACCTGCTACAACACGATCCCAGCGAACATCCTGTCGCCTTACAGCTGGGCGGCAGCGATCCTGACGAACTCGCTCGCGCGGCGGAATTGGGACAGCGGGGCGGATTTGATGAAATAAATCTGAATGTGGGATGTCCCAGTGATCGGGTTCAGTCCGGGGCTTTCGGTGCCTGCCTGATGGCGGACCCTCCACTGGTTGCAAGCTGTATAGCCAGCATGCAACGCTCGGTCGATATACCGGTAACAGTTAAATGCCGCATTGGTATCGACGACCGGGATTCAGAAGTTGAGCTAATGCATTTTATTGAAACGGTTGCGAGCGAGGGCTGCCAGGCGTTCATTATTCATGCCAGAAAAGCTTTCCTTCAAGGACTTAGCCCGAAGGAGAACAGAGACATACCGCCGCTGGACTATGAAAAAGTGTTCGCCGTGAAACGGCGGTTTCCTACGCTAGATGTCATTATAAACGGAGGTATCACTTCCCTGGAATCTGCCCATGAACTCCTTAAACGCGTGGATGGTGTCATGTTGGGAAGAGAGGCTTACCAGAATCCCTACATCCTGCATGCAGTAGACGGCGTTCTTTTTGGCGAAGCAGTATTAGAAAAGTCCCGTACGGGTTACCTGCAAGCTTACCTGCCCTATATCGAAGCGGAACTGTCCAGGGGAACTCCCCTTAAGCACATGACACGACATCTACTCGGACTATTCAGAGGCGAGAAAGGCGGCAAGCTCTATCGCCGCCAC
Organism: Gammaproteobacteria bacterium; assembly: GCA_002730035.1. Classification (GTDB taxonomy): domain Bacteria; phylum Pseudomonadota; class Gammaproteobacteria; order Pseudomonadales; family Pseudohongiellaceae; genus UBA9145. The sequence goes on from PBYU01000012.1 coordinate 85,522, forward strand.
TTGAGTGAATACAGTCGGCAAAAAGACGCCGGCATTAATGTGCTCCTGGATGCCGTTGCTTATGTACGCTGATATGGCATTATAAACAGCCCCGCGCAGTCAGGTTTTATCATGCTGGATACAATTAAACGTTTTTTTGAAAACAGACTTACACAGGAAGTTACGGTGGATCCGGCTGTCGACCTGAATAAGACGGATCTGGCCTGCGCTGCTTTACTCATCGAAGTAATGAACTCCGATCACGAGTTGGATGAGCGAGAGACGGATGAGTTCTTAAAAGTACTGCAGGACAGTCTTAAAGTTTCCGACGAGGACCTGGATCAGCTTATTGCGCTCGCCCAGACTCAATCTAAACAGGCCACTTCACTGTATGAATTCACTCGCCTTATCAATGACTCGTATAACTACGAGCAGAAAGTTCTACTGATCGAAAACATGTGGCGCATCGCATTCTCGGACGAGCATCTCGACAAATATGAAGATCACCTGATCAGGAAGATTACTGAGCTAATTTATGTGACACACAGCGACTTTATCAGGTCGAAACTTAAAGTTCGCGACAGTTCCTGCTGAGTTGACCGGTAGAGGGTTCCTAACTCTCAAAATTCGCCAAATTCGTCTTCAATCTGGCCGTCGTTAAGTAGATATAGCCGCCGCTGAACATAGGCTTCGCGGAAAAACAGGTACTTGTCACCACTAATCAATTCATCCAGTGGTATTAAGGAGGCGCGATTATCGACTTCTTCCAGGAGAAACAGGCTTAGCCTGAGGGAGACATCGTCCTGATACTGAATCGGTTTAAGCAGAGTATCCAGTACCAATCCAAATGCATCCCGGACATTACTGGCACCGAACACCGGCAAGACCACATAGTTGCCGCCCGATACTCCCCAGCGACCAAAAGTTTGTCCAAAATCCTCTTCGTTTTTCAGTAACCCGAAATTGTAGGCAATATCGAATAATCCCCCCAGTCCCACGGAGGAGTTGATAAGGAAGCGCCCAGAATCCGATAGAGCGGCATCGAATTTCAGTTGCAACAGGTCGTTTATAAAGACGTTAATGTCATCGATGTTGCTAAAAAAGTTGCCGATACCCTGGCGGGCAATTCGGGGCACGAAGGTAGTGTAGGTTGTCGCTACCGGCCTGACCAGAATTCGATCAAAATAGTCATTGAATGCGAAGACTCGTTCGTTAGCCGAGCGCCATGAATCCTGTGTTTGAGCCTGGCTGTTGGTGGCGTAACCAAATAACAGCAACACTCCTGCAATAATCGCCTGGAGCGACCATCGAACACACCTTTGTGGTAGTAGTTTCACAGCAAATGCTTTGTGTTAGCAGATATTACGAGTCAACAATAGAGGTCGAATTACTTCAGCTAACGTGGGCCACTGGAGCATACCTGAGTTCTTTCAGCGCTTCAATTGCCCAATCAGTTTATCCAGCCTCTTGGTGGATACGGTTAACCGGGTACCGAGAGTCTGGGCGAAGAGCGAAACTCGGTATTCTTCAATCATCCATCTCAGGGTTTGCAATTCCGCCCGCTTGCTAAGTTTCAGATCAGATCCGATTGCTTGGTAGCGATTCCAATATTCACCCAGTTCACGGGAGTTGGACCGATCTCTGGCTCCTACGTGGGGCAGTTTCTCAAGCCGCGACTGAATGGCCTCAAAATAGCGGGGCATCTCCCGCAACCAGATGAATTGTGTGCTGCTTAGAAAATGTTCGGGCAATAAATACTTTATCTGTTGCCGGACATCTGTTGCCAGGTAATTCAGATCCGAGCCATCCAGGGAATCGAGTTGTCTAAGAATCTGCAGGCGGGCAGGCAGCACGAGCTGGACAATTTTTGTAATCTCCTCACCGAGCTGGTGCAGTTTTTGTTTGCCTGAGAGTAGGCTGCTTTCAAATTCCAGTCTCGAGTGCGGCACTTGCTGATCGATCTCAAATGCGGCGGCATAACTGGCGAATAGCGCGTCCTCGGCAAGACCGGCAAGATTAGCTGGAATCACGAGGGTCAATTCTTTAACGAGCCGAGAGAAATTCTTTCGAAGCATGTTGCGTTGCTGCACGCTGCGTAGCATATACAGCCGTACCAATCCCGCCCGCATTTTAAGTTGGGATTCAGCCTTATCGGCCAGTAATTCGATACTCACCGAGTCTGTCTTGTCCACTAGCGCTGGGTAGCGAATCAAAACCAGTTCTTTACCAATTTTAAGCTGTTCCGGCAGTGTATCGATTGTCCAGTCAGTCAGCCCTTGCTGTTCGATGTCGTGCCCGTGGTAGCTGGGTTGACTGTGGGTTTTCGACCCACCAAGCGACGCAACGTTTTGCGTTTGCAGCTCCCCTACCTGTTCTGAAAATCCCAACTCCTGACCGTTTGCTGCTAGCAACCTCAGCTTGATACGTAGGTGGGCAGGAATTTCGATGCACAGAAAATCCTCCCGGGACAGGTCCAACTTCTTGCGCTGGCGAATCTGAGCCAGCAGCGAGTCTATCAGCTCACCATCTGCTGGTGACATCTGAGGTAGGGCCGCATCGATAAACTCGCCGATAGGAATGAATTGTTTGCGTAAGGATTTAGGCAATCCCTTGATCAGGGCCAGGCACTTCTCTCGAATAATGCCGGGTACCGCCCAGTCAATATCAGCCTGATTGAGTTGATGGAGAATTCCCAGGGGTACCGCTACAGTTGCTCCGTCCTGCGGGCTACCAGGATCGAATACATAATCTATCTCCAGGCTATTGTGCTTAAGCGACGCCTGGTCAGGATAGGCATTTACTTCGGCGATCACCGCTTGTGAATCTGAAAACACCTCGAGATCCATGGTCAATGACTCGTCACCCTGCTCAGTCAGCCATTGTTCGAGCGACTGGGTGGAAATGACCTCGGTAGGGATCCGTTCTTCGTAGAAACGGGCAATCTCGCGATCGCTCACCAGTACATCCGGTCGGCGAATTTTTTCCTCTTGCAGTGACAACTCCTCGAGGAATTGTTGATTCTTGGTCAGGAAGGAAAATGCCGGGCTGACTTGATTCTCCCCCAGCCCTTCCCGGATAAAAATCTCCCTGCAAGCATCCGGGTCAATTGCTGAATAGCGAATCGGCGCCTTTTCGATGATCACTAACCCATACAGATGGACCTTCTCATAAGCCATGACTTCCTGACGCTTCTTGCTCCAGTGTGGTTCAAAGTGTTCTCGCTTAACCAGGTGTAGAGCCATCTGTTCGACCCATTGCGGTTGAATCCTGGCTGCCATCGTGGCGAAAGTCTGGGAAGTCTCGATAAGATCTCCGCTAACAATCCATTTAGCCCCTGCAGAGCTCATCACCGAGGAGCTGAATAGTGAAATCTTCCTGTTTCGATTACCGAGATACGTCTTCCCTTCCAGCTGACGCGCGATCTGATTGAGCGAGCCGGAGATAATACTGCGGTGTATCGACTCATAGCTGGCCGGCTCTTTGTTTGATTTAAAACCCATCTGCTGGCACGAAAACAATAATTGCCGATGCACTTCGCGCCATTCACGCATCCGCATAAAGGAGAGAAAATGAGTCTTGCAATATTTGCGGAGCTGATTCTGGCTTAGATCCTGCCGTTGCTTCTCGTAGTGATTCCAAAGATTCACGAATCCCAGGAAATCAGATTCGGGATGCTTGAATTGCGCCAGTTTCTGTAGTGCTGACTGGCGATTCTCGGATGATATCTCGCGTGGATCCTGAATGCTCAGGACACTAACTATGATAAGCACTTCCCTCAGGCAGCGCTCTGAGGCGGCAGTCACCAGCATACGTGCGTACCGCGTGTCTACCGGTAGCATCGCCATCTGCCGACCGATGTCCGTAAGCTGCCGTTTGTGCGTCAGGGCATTCAGTTCAGCCAGCAGCTTGAAGCCTTCGCGTATGGCACTGGGCTCAGGCGTTTCGAGAAAGGGAAAATCGTCAACTTCTTCCAGTTTCAAGTACAGCATGCGCAGAATGACAGAAGCGAGATTGGTCCGTTTGATTTCCGGGTCGGTATAGAGTGGCCGGGAATCAAAATCTGTTTCAGAATACAGACGAATGCAGATGCCATCTTCCAATCTGCCGCAGCGGCCCTTGCGTTGATTGGCACTGGCCTGGGACACGGCTTCGATCGGCAGACGCTGTACTTTACTCTGCAGACTGTAACGGCTGATTCTGGCGAAGCCGGTGTCCACTACATACCTGATACCTGGTACGGTCAGGGAAGTCTCCGCCACGTTAGTCGCCAGTACGACGCGACGGCCCGGATGAGGCTTGAATATCTTGAGCTGTTCTGAGTGCCTTAAACGCGCATAGAGCGGCAACACTTCCGTATTAGTAAACCGTTGCTTACGTAGCTCTGCAGCCGTGTCCCTGATCTCTCTCTCACTGCTGAGAAAAACCAGCACGTCACCCGGGCCACGCCTGGCTGCTGTTTCTGACGCAGCTATGTGTCGAAGCGCCGTAACGATACCGTCGATCTGCAGGTCATCGTTTTTCTCTTCGTTGTTTAGTGCCACGAGTGGCATATAACGCGTGTCAACAGGATAGGTCCTTCCCGAAACCGACACGATGGGAGCGTTATGGAAATGACTGGAGAACTTATCCACGTCGATAGTGGCAGACGTGATGATGAGTTTTAAGTCGTTTCGCTTGCCTGTCAGCTGCTTCAGAAAACCCAGCAGGAAATCGATATTGAGCGATCGCTCATGAGCTTCGTCGATAATGATGACTTCGTAGCGATTCAGGAATCGGTCATTTTGTATTTCCGCCAACAGGATGCCGTCTGTCATCAATTTCAGAAAGGTCGAAGCGGATTGCCTCTCATTGAACCTGACCTGGAAACCGACCCCCTCCCCGGGCTGAGTCGCCAATTCTTCGGCGATGCGGTTGGCAACGGAGACTGCAGCCAACCTTCTGGGCTGGGTATGGCCGATGAGCCCTCGACGCCCGAGCCCGGCCTGCAGACAGATTTTTGGTAATTGTGTGGTTTTTCCCGAACCGGTGTCTCCAGCAACTACAATCACCTGATGCGTCTCGAGCAGAGCGGTGATCTCTTTTACTTTTTCCGTTATTGGCAGTAGTGACGGGAAGGAGATTTGCGAGGGAATTGCCGTGGCTCTGACTTCACAGGCCTCGATAGAGTTCTCCATGGCTGTGGTCAGTTTCGCAAGTTCCTGGCTTTTTTGTTGCGCAGAAATTCCGGCTTTCTCGAGCTGCCTTATTTTTCTGCGAAAGCGATACTGATCCGCCAGCTGACAGCGATCCAGATCAGATTGTAGTGATTTCTCCACAGGTCACCCATTTATACCAGGCACAGTCACAGAATTGGCAGGCTCGGAATCCTGGTCCCTGAGTTCTCGTCGCAGGATTTTGCCAATATTCGATTTCGGCAAATCTGCAACGAAGCGAATTTCTCGTGGAATCTTATAGGCAGTTAAACCGGCCTTACAGTGTGCGATGATCGATGCTTCCGTTGGGTTACCGTCCTTGCCAACGACGAATAGCCGAATGGATTCCCCGGTTCTCTCATTGGGTACACCGATCGCCGCACACTCCAACACCTCAGGGTGGCTACTGACCCAATCCTCAATTTCATTTGGGAAAACATTGAAACCGGACACCAGAATCATGTCCTTTTTACGATCGACTATGCTGATATAACCCTCTTCATCGACCTGCACATAGTCACCAGTCTTCAACCATCCCTGCTCGTTTATTGTTTCCTTGCTTGCCTGCTCGGCCCGCCAGTAACCGAGCATTACCTGCGGGCCCCGAATCCACAACTCGCCGCGTTCTCCTGCAGCTACTTCCTGCCCCTCATCATCCATCACCTGCATTTCTGACTCAGGAACCAGTGGACCTACGGTTCCGAGCTTTACCTTGCCGGGGATATTGACCGACACCACTGGTGAACACTCTGTAAGACCGTATCCTTCGATGATTTCGCAACCCGTGACATCAAACCATTCCTCAGCGACCGAGGTGGTCATGGGCATACCCCCGGCACCGCAGAATTTCATTTCGCCAAAATCGACAGATCCTATGTCCTCATGACGTAACAAGGCGAGATAGAGTGTGTTGATGCCCACAAATCCGCTTAGCCGAGTATTTTTTAACAGGCTAATGACATTGTCTATATCACGCGGATTGGTGATGAGAACATTGTGATTTCCGGCAAAAAGCATCGTAAGACAATGTAGTAAAAAGGCGTAACTGTGGTACAGCGGCAGAGGCGCTGCAATGCTTTCTGAGCGATCGTCGATGATCAACAGACAGCGGGCACGCAACTGCATCATGTTTGCGATGAGGTTGTTATGACTCAACATTGCCCCTTTGGCAAACCCGGTTGTGCCGCCTGTGTAGAGAATCAATGCAACATCATTTTCCCGGCCCGCATCAGGAGGTTCGACATAAGTGCCCTGGGACTGAACCAAGCTGTTGAAATCAACTGCGGCAGTTAACGAATAGTGAGGAACAAGTTTCTTGACATATTTTGCACCCCAATTCATTAACTGACGCTTGATTGGATTCTGCAGGTCGCCGAGCTGGGTGACTATCACCGTCTCGATATCGGTTACTTCGATAATCGATTCCAGCTTGGCACAGAAACTGTTGAGAATAATGATCGCCCTGACGCCCGAATCTTTGAACTGGTGTTCCATTTCGTGAGGAGTGTAGAGCGGATTGGTAGTTACGACGACAAGACCTGCTTTTACAGCACCAAAAAAGGCAATTGGAAACTGCAACAGGTTTGGCAATTGAATGGCGATCCGGTCACCAACCTGCAGATTAGTCTCGCTCTGCAGGTAGTGTGCGAATCTGTTGCTCAGGTCGTTGACTTCTGTGTAGCTAAGTGACTTACCAAAACAGCTAAATGCCGGCAAGGAACCATGTTCTGCGACGATATAATCAATCACTTCAGTGAGAGAGGAAAATCGCTCCGGCCGTAATTCTTCGGCGAGTGGTTCAGTCATGAGGCTTACTTGGTCAAGAGGGTCATCGATTCTTCCAGACCCTTAACCGAGAGAGGAAACATACGATTTTCGACGAGCTCGCGGGCAACTTCGATGGAATAACTATGCTCCCAGTAGTCCTTGGGAGTTGGATTAATCCAGACTATTTGATCAAAGTGGTCTGTTAAGCGCTTTATCCAGACAGCCCCGGCCTCTTCGTTGTAGTGTTCGATGCTTCCACCTACATGGGTAATCTCATAAGGTGCCATAGTTGCGTCACCCACGAAGATAAGTTTGTAGTCCTTGGTGTATTTGTTGATTATTTCAAAAGTATCAGTGGTTTCAGCATGGCGTCGGTGGCTCTTGGTCCAGACGGATTCATAGACAAAATTATGGAAATAGTAGTATTTCAAGTGCTTGAATTCCGAACGGGCCGCAGAGAATAACTCTTCACAAAGTTTTACGTGAGGGTCCATCGAGCCACCGACATCGAAGAACAGTATTACCTTGACGGAATTATGGCGTTCCGGAACCATCTTTATGTCCAGCAGACCGGCATTTCTTGCTGTAGAAGAAATTGTGTCATCCATATCGAGCTCTTCGTCGGCACCGGTTCGAGCAAATTTGCGCAGGCGCCGCAACGCCATCTTGATATTTCGTGTACCTATCTCGACCGAATCGTCCAGATCCCTGTAGTTGCGTCGGTCCCAGACTTTGATCGCGCGCTGATTACGACCCTCATCCTGCCCGATGCGGATTCCTTCCGGGTTATAACCGTAGGCACCGAATGGCGATGTGCCTCCTGAGCCTATCCATTTGCTGCCACCCTGGTGTCGCTTTTTCTGCTCTTCCATGCGCTTGCGAAATTCTTCCATCAGCTTTTCGAGACCACCGAGTGCTTCGATTCTTGCCTTCTCCTCATCGCTGAGCATGGATTCCAATTGCTTGCGCAGCCACTCANCGGGGATCTGGTACAGTGACAAGTCATCGAGCACTTCGATATTCTCGAAATACTTGGCGAAGGCAATATCAAACTTATCGAAATTCTTCTCATCTTTTACAAGGCACATGCGTGACAAGTAGTAGAAGTCATCTACATTGCCGAAGATGACATTTTTCTTCAGGCATTCNAGCAACGTGAACAGCTCCGTAAANGAAACCGGTAACCGTTCTTGCTTCAATGTCATGAAGAAGTTGATCANCATCAGCGATTAGCTCTGTGCATGAAGGCCAATTTTTCCAACAGGTGAACGTCTTGCTCGTTCTTCAACAACGCACCATATAAAGGAGGTATGGCATTCTTGGCATCGTGGTTCTTCAGTATCTCGGCAGGAATATCATCAGCCATCAGTAGCTTCAACCAGTCAATCAGTTCCGAGGTAGAAGGCTTCTTTTTCAAACCTGGAATTTTTCTTACGTCGAAGAAAATATCCATCGCCTGACTTACCAGCTCTTTCTTGATGTCGGGATAGTGAACATCGATGATCTTTTCCATTGTCAACGTGTCAGGAAATTCGATGTAGTGGAAGAAGCAGCGGCGCAGAAAAGCATCGGGGAGCTCTTTCTCGTTGTTGCTGGTAATTACAATGATAGGCCGAGTCTTGGCTTTGATGATTTCCTTTGTCTCATACACGAAGAATTCCATCTTATCGAGCTCGAGCAACAAGTCATTGGGAAACTCGATGTCTGCCTTATCGATTTCATCGATAAGTAACACGATCTGCTGATCGGAATCGAAGGCCTGCCAGAGCTTGCCCTGAATTATGTAATTGGAGATATCGTGGACCTTTTCCTCACCTAGTTGTGAGTCCCGCAAGCGGGACACGGCATCGTACTCGTACAAGCCCTGTTGCGCTTTCGTTGTCGATTTGATGTGCCATTGGATAAGCGGCAGATCCAGAGCCTTGGCTATCTGTTCGGCCAGCATGGTCTTACCCGTGCCTGGCTCGCCTTTGATCAATAGTGGTTTTTGCAACTGAATTGCTGCATTCACTGCCATCTGGAGTTCGTCCGTGGCGACATATTCTTGCGTGCCGGTAAAGTTCATTTTGACTTCCACTGCTAAAAAAATTGGGCGTATTGTAAACAGCGCTCTGCTATTAATACAGGAAAACCCTTGGCTGCCTGATGTGCCTTGTAGCGCCGATGANCTGGCTGAATTACCTCCATGTCCCNCCAAGCCGCACAAGGCAGTGGCATAGTTTCGTAGCGGATTAGACTGCTGGCCTGCGAGGCCCAGTCCAGAGGCCAGAGGCTGCTGAGTTTTATGANCCAGGGAGATGTTCGTCGGCTGCCTTGGCATGCAATCGATGGATCTGCAGCTTAGCGCGAGGCCTTGANGACCGGTTGAGGGACAGCGTCTAAAGGCTTATGACATCGGGAGAGCTGACCGAGTCTCCTCGTTTTTGCTTACCGCTNCTGAATCCTAACAGTCTGATACTACGAGAGAGGTTGAGCGGCACTATGCTGCGCAGGANCTGGATAGTGCCCAATTCAAGTTCATTANGTAGTGTTTAATGGAAGATAATTCATTATCTATTTGATTTAATTGATTATTATATAAATTTTATTGCCAATAGCATGAACTAGAGGCGAAACAGTCGATTTAGAAGAGTTTGAGTTGAGCTATATTTAATAAAATACTTTAAGTTAGCCTTNTATTNCTTTGANTTAGTTGATTTATACTGTCTTTTCTTAATAAAATATATCACCGTTGCCAAGGCTTCTGCCAGGATTATTGCCAGNAGTAATGGGATGATTGATCGCGTGGCAGCCTCGCTACCGATGGTTATTGCGTCCAGTGCCACCACCATCAGCGCCGGTGCCAATGTAGTGCCCTGTGCGTTGGCATACCACGGCGTCAAGATAATCGCAGCCGCAATGGCCCGCAGCGAATAAGCTGTCCAGAGTACCCGCCTGAAGCGCGTTAGCCTCCAGAAAAAGCCATAAAACAGCGCGCTCGCGGCCAGGTAGATCATCCAAACCAGCCAATAACTGCTGTCAGCTTCCATAAATTACGAATCCACCCAGCGAATTATGTGTTCGTGATACCCATCAGGGTGTACATATTCTTCAGAAAGCACTTTTGCACCCACACTGATTCCAGCTTGTCGCATTTTATCCCGGGTTTGCGCTATCAGCGGATGCCAATCATACAGCGGCTTACCCTGACAACGCAGGCGATANGCACAGCTTGGCGGCATCCACTCGGTAGAATCGATATCCATAGCACGCACATTAAGACACGCCGGAACTAACTGCGTGCGCTGAGAATAGCACTGGCAACGGCTCGACTCCTGCTCAAAGAAACGGCAAATGACCCTGGTCCAGACTACTTCACCGGACCCCTCATCGATTAGTTTNTTCAGACAACAACGACCACAACCATCACAGAGTTGTTCCCATTCATGTGCATTCAATTCCTTAAGGGGCAATTCCCAGAATTGACTACGAAGCGGGTCAGCCTGTTCGTCTTTAGCCATTAACCTGTACTCGGCNGCTGTGGCAGAAGTATCTGGGTGAATGCTGGCTCCAGTAATTGCCGACGCCACCCTGACATTTCACCACTGAAGATTAACTCCCCACTCCGGTCAAACTCACGGATCAAATCCTGCAGCAATCTCTTACGCGCCAGTAATTCGGGTGCGAGTTGCAAATCTTCGGCCAGTTGCGCTACACACTTCTGACAGGCTTTCAAACTTGATCGCATTGAGGACTTGAATGGCACGTTGAGTAGGCTTCGATCGATCGCTGCAAACTTTTCCTCGTCGTTACTCAATACTGCAAGCAACTGAGAAGCGTTTCTGCTCACCAGTCGGCTGTCCGTCAATCTGATTGACCCCAGTGCTTCAATGGAGAGNATGTCCTTNTCAGGCAGCTGTTTGGCAATGGANAATAAATCGGCATCCTTGGCNATCCAACTCCGCGGCTTGTCTCTTTTCCTCGCGGTTACTTCTCGCCAGTGACAAAGATTCTGCAGATAAATCAGACCTTGCGCACTCAACCTCCAGGCATTGCTGATGCTGATATATTGGTTCTGCCAATTGCTGGTATCCTCGAATTGCATCGTCGCACCCAGCACAGCAGTGCATTCATCTTCGAACCATGCACTTCTGCCAGCTGTCAATAACTGATCGCTTAAGATACTTTGCAGCTGAAGGAGGTGGCAGACATCGTTTGCCGCATAGAGCAGCTGAGTATCNCGNAATGGACGCAGCAACCAATTCGANCGCGTCTCGCCCTTATCTATTTCCTTGCCCAGAATTTGACTGACTAAGGCTTGATAACTCAAGCTGAATCCCAGGCCTAGAAAGGCAGCGGCAATCTGGGTATCGAATAGATTGCGAGGAATACATTCGAGTGACGTCTGCAACAAATTTAAATCTTCACTACAGGAGTGAATCACAAATTGAACTTCTGGATCTTCGAGCAGGGATTTGAATCCAGTCCAGTCATCTATCTCCAATGGATCGATCAGGTAGCAATCGGTAGCATCGGCAATTTGTATAAGGCCAGTTTTGGCGTAAAACGTACTGTTTCGAACAAATTCCGTGTCGATAGCAAGCAGTGAGTGACTGCGCCACTGGTTGCATAGCTCCGCAAATCGCTCGGTATTATCAATAAGATGGACCGGCGTACCTTCCGTGGTAAACATGTCAGGCGCTANCCATAACCTTGCGGCCAGCGAATGCGTGGCTCAGAGTGCCTCCATCGACAAACTCCAATTCACCTCCAACTGGAACACCATGGGCTATTCTGGATACGACNACATCGATAGATTTTAATTGTTCAGCCAGGTAATAGGCTGTCGCGTCCCCTTCTACTGTGGGATTGCAGGCAATAATGACTTCCTCGAATTCAGCAAGTCTGACTTTTTCGAGCAGTTGCTTAACCCCCAACTGTTCGGGTCCGATGCCGTCGATAGGCGAAAGGTGCCCCATCAAAACGAAATAGATTCCTCGAAATGTCCCTGACTGCTCAATAGCAAATATGTCAGCAGGCGACTCGACGACGCAGCACAGCTTGTGATTACGTGAATGGCTGGCACAAATCCGGCACACCTCTTCTTCGGTCAGGGTGCGGCATTGAGTACAATTTCCAACGGNGTCCAGTGCCTCGGCCAGCGAATCACAGAGCTGCTTCCCTCCGGCCCGGTTGCGCTCCAGTAGATGCAGAGTCATACGCTGAGCAGACCTGGGTCCGACACCTGGAAGGCATCGGAACGCTTCTATCAGCTGATCAATAAGAGGGCTTGAATTCATCTAATCAGGGCTGGAAAGGAAACTTGAATCCCTCGGGCAGGTTAAGGTCACCCGCCATACNCCCCAGGGTTTCTTTNCTCTTCTCCTCTATTTTACGAACAGCATCATTAATCGCAGCAGCAATGAGATCCTCTACTACTTCCTTGTCTTCCTGCATCAGAGAGTCATTAAGGTCAACACTGAGTACGTCATGTCGGCCATTCATGCTGATTTTGACCAGTCCGGCACCGGACTCTCCTGAGACAAGCAATTTGGCCTGGTCTTGCTGAGCCTTTTGAAACTGCTCTTGCATTTGCTTGGCCTGCTTCATAATTTCATTAAAATCAGTCATGTCTATCCTTGCTCATTTGTAGGTGCGATGCTTTCTTTCGCCAGTTTTCCTGAAAAATGTTTAAGTAACTGTTGCACGTTTTCATCTCGTTCAAATTCATCTACCATTTTTGAATGACGCTCTTGCTTGAGGCGTTGGCTTAACAGTGCTGGTGTTTCTTTGTGTNTTTTTCCGATTTCAATATGCACAGCAATTTCTTTCTCAAACAACTCGCTAACAGCTTGAGAAAGTTTTGGGAGTAACTCCTGATTGAAGACGGCGCTTTGCTGTTCGTCCAATACAAAATACAGANCGTTCTCCTCACTCTTGCATAGCTCAGAATTTGCTAACACGTTAGCGGCTATACCATTAACGCGTAGATCTGAAAAACAATTCAACCACCGTTCATGTGTCAGACCTTCAATGGCGTCTTTGGCTGGCCTCGATGTTTCCTGATCTAATACCGAAGTATCGGACGATTGCTGGGTTGGCTTTACCACGGTCTCTTCCGTAGGGCTTTCCTCAGCGGAATCCGCGCCAGCGCTTGTCCTAGTTTCCTGGCTTAGCTGGGGACTCTTTTTTTTTACATCCTCAAGATTCTGATCGCCCTCAGCGAGTGAGTCAGAAGTTGGCAGCACTTGATATTCAGGAGAAAAAACCAACATGCGTAATAGGATCATTTCGAAAGCCGCGCGCATCTCACTGNCTAATCTGAGATCATCGCGCCCCTTAACGCCGAGCTGATAGTAGAGCTGAATATCCTCGCCGCTGAACTTGTTGGCCAGTTCCTGTATCTGTTGCCTATCGCCAAAGCTGTTATCGATTGCATCCGGTAGCACCTGGGCAATGGCAATCCTGTGCAACATCGAGAGCAGACTGTCGAGGGTGTGCACATAATCAGGAGTCTGCTCTGCCATCAATTCCACCAGCTTGATAAGCTCGACCGCATCCCTGTCGGCCATGCCATCCAGCAGGGCAGCTACCTGCTGCTGTTCCGGAACGCCCAACATTTCCACTACCCCTTGGGCTTTTAGTTTCCCCTGACAATAGGAAATCGCCTGGTCAACCAGGGTAAGTGCATCCCGCATGCTCCCGGAAGCCGCTGCGGCAATCTGCCAGAGAGCCTCTTCATCGTAATCGATCTCTTCCTTACCCAGCACGGTCGTCAGATAATCCACTATCATCTGCGGACTCAGGTTCTTCAGGTTGAATTGCAGGCAGCGAGAAAGAATGGTTACCGGTAATTTATGAGGATCGGTGGTGGCGAACAAGAATTTTACATGGGGNGGTGGTTCTTCGAGGGTCTTCAACAGCGCATTAAAACTGTGGTTCGATAGCATATGCACTTCGTCAATCAAGTAGACCTTATAGCGACCCCGCGCCGGAGTATATTGCACATTATCGAGCAACTCACGAGTGTCTTCGACCTTGGTACGAGAAGCGGCATCCACTTCGATGAGATCGATGAACCGGCCTTCACTTATTTCGACGCAGGAACCACATTCTCCGCAGGGGGTCGAAGTTATGCCGTTCTCACAATTGAGGCATTTGGCGAGTATGCGGGCAAGTGTAGTTTTGCCGACACCGCGGGTGCCGGTAAACAGATAGGCATGGTGCAGTCGTTGATTGTCGAGGGCGTTTTCCAGGGACCTCAAGACATGTGCCTGCCCGGCAACTTCGGCAAAATTCGACGGACGCAATTTCCTGGCNAGTACTTGATAGCTCATCGTGAGGGGTCGGTTAAGCAGGCAATCTTCAGCAAATCCTTCTCGGCGCAAGCTGCGTAGGCCCACTGGAGGGTGGTAGCCCTTGCCAGCCACACCGCGGCACATGAATCAGCTACTACCGTTGCTCCCTTCCGGGCCTGGCGGAGTTCATAACCTATCATTGCGCGGGGACCGACAAGAGATACCATGAAACATAATAGCACAGGCGGCTTGACACAGCGGCGGATTATGGGAAATTCAACGGCTCAGTTCAAGGCCTCACAACTTTACCGTCATGCTGAATATGCCATGTCGCAACTCTCTACAAAGCCGCCACTTGCTAGCTGAAGTCGACCTGACCGTGCTTACGGCAATGCCAGGGTTACCAATCTAGCGTCTCTACCTCCCCCTACAGCGATCGAGATATACTGCCGATCATCCACCATATAAGTCATGGGTGTGCCCTGAGGAGGTAAGGGCAATGCCTGCTCATGAATAATCTCACCGGTCGCCTTGTCTAAAGCTCGCAATAAATTGCGGCCGCCATCAGACTGCGCAACAAATAGTAAGGTCTTGGTCAACAGCGGCCCAACTCTGCTAGGACTACCGACAGGACCTGGATCCAGTATCCCCATGTCGATGATCTGCTGGCGAATTCCCTCACCGTGGGGAATCATCCATTCATGTTCACCGGTGTTCATATTAATAGCCGTGATGCGACTATAGGGTGGTTTGGTGAGTGGCAAGCCCTGGGGGCCACCTACTGATCTCGCACCTCCCCTGACATATTGCATCTCAACACGTTGGCCCCGTCCTTCCCGTAACTGCACCACAATAGGTCCAGAGGCGGATGGGATGTAATACAAGCCGGTGTCAGGATCGAATGCAGCACCATGCCACTCGCCCCCTCCAGCCCAGCCGGGGAACTGGATTGCACCTCTAAGCGAAGGCGGCGTAAATAGCGGACCATAGTCAAAGGCCTCTATGTTTTGCAGTGCCTCCTGGCGTAATTCTGGAGTGAAATCCACCAGGGTCTCGTCCGATATTCCCTGAGGCTCAAAAGGTGCAGGTTTTGTAGGGAATGGCTGTGTCGGAGAAAGTGACTCACCCGGCACTGTGCTTTGCGGCACTGCCCTTTCCTCTATTGGCCAAACTGGCTCACCGGTTATGCGGTCAAATACGTAAGTAAATCCCTGCTTGGAAATCGCGGCAACTGCCTTTATGGACCTGCCATCGACGTTGATATCGATAAGTGTCGGTGCGGCTGGCAGGTCATAATCCCATACTCCATGATGCACCATCTGAAAATGCCACAAATACTCGCCGTCTTCGGCCCTAACTGCCACCAGGCTCTCTGCAAACAGGTTGTCGCCCTTGCGCAGACCCCCATACCAATCGTTAGTAGGCGTGCCTATGGGCAGATAAACAATCCCCAGTTCATCATCGGCGCTCATAATGGTCCAGGAATTGGTATTTCCCGTGTATTCCCAGGATCCATCTTCCCAGGTGTCATTTCCAAACTCTCCCGCCTGGGGAATCGTCTCGAACATCCACTCCAGTTCACCTGTAGCCGGATTGAACGCTCTTACATGGCCCGGTGGCATCTCCTTGGATTGTGGGGCGTCATTGACGATCGAATTCACTATTACCCTGTTGTTGGTAACCAGTGGTGGCGAAACGACACCGTATAATCGCTTATTGATATCTCTACCAAGACCCAGTGATAAATCGATCTTGCCATCGTCTCCAAAAGCGGAATCAGGCTGCCCTGTTAAGGCATCGATGGACCACAGCATGGAATCGTTGGTTGCGTAGAATATCCGTTGCTCACCCCCACCTTCCCAGTAGGCGACACCGCGGGTGTTGTAACCCAGATTTGCCGGCTGTCCTGCTTCCCAGGCCCTGGTATCGAATACCCATCGTTCCTCACCGCTAACTGCATCCAGTGCCACGATACGTCCAAATGAGGTAGGAATAAACATCATGCCGTCTATGACGATGGGCGTGGCTTTATAGCCTGCCGGTGTGGCGCGGGCATTATCGTTAGCCACGTTGTCGGCGACAGTTGCATTGTCGACACTATCCCAGACCCAGGCATTCTGCAGGTTGCTTACATTGCTGGCATTGATTTGATCGAGTGTTGAATATTTTTGTGAACCGTTGTCGCCACCGTAGCTGGGCCAGTCGGCGGCTAGTATTGCCTGTGAAAAAGCAATGACAATGGCAGGTAGAATAAGATTTCGAAGCATACTTGCAAACATATTGACCCCTTTGACAGGCATTTGAAAACGCGAATTGATACTACCGCACCAGAGCAGGTTTGGAAATTACATTGAGAGGAAGCGAGTTAGAGTGGAGGTGGGGGATCAACGTTTGGAGAAATGTGAGGATTAAGGCACTATAAACAAACTTAGCGGTTGCTCTACGAGAGGCGTGCGATGCACGCCAGAGGGAGGGATTCATTCTCAATTTGGCTAACCCCAAAAACCCAACTCTTTCTTGTAAAGCTTACTGCTTGTATTTGCTTGTATTTGCTCGGATTCAGTGAATATAAGGTGATGACATCCCTCCGGGCAGCACCGACACTCTAAGTCATGGGCAATCAGCTACGTTCTGCGCTTTGGCTGACCATTCATCCACCATTTCTTTCCGCTATTCAGTTTGTGCCGTGCCTCTTTGAACTTGTTAGTGCGAATGTTGCTCCAGAGATACAGGCCGGTGAGTTCTTCGAGTTCATCAAGCGATATTTCATGGAGGTTGGCACCGCCCCTGCCATAAAACCTTTGCGAGTTTTCCATCAGCCAAGTCCACGACTTTGCAGTCTTTCGGTGCAGAAACATCGCCGATATGAAGAGAGCATCCGGGATCCACTGGACGTTTTCCAGTTTCCCGTGGATTGGCTCCCGTCCGTACCAGACCGGCCCTTGCACCAAGTAACTGTGAGTTTGCTTTTCCGCGTATTCGAGAATCGCGGATTCCAGTGGCCCTTTGCAGTTTCGGTTCGTCTTACTGGCCTCGGGCGTGACACCAGCTAATGTGTCGACATCAGACTGTTCAACCACATCGCCCCGACGATATTNGGATCNTGCACTGTGGCCNTTGTCGACTGGGAACTTGGGGTTCTTTTTGTTCCAGTTGGCGTAGTGCTTTTCGGTCGTGCTCAGTNCATCCGGCAACGACACGTCCCCGCTGCTGAAATTGTCTTTGCGGTCGACATTGGTTTCGCCGGTGGGTTGGACTTCGAGCATCGTATATAGCGGACTGATCTTCTCTGCATCGAACACGATCAGGTGAGNNGACGTTCGAATCGGAATCAACCGTCGTTCGCGGAAGTGAGGTACTCCACAACGAAAGCTTTCGTGTGCCAANGTTAAAGCTCTTGCGGTTATTTCATGCATGATTCAGTCCCTCACTTCGGAGATTTAGCTTACGATTATGGTGACACCGCAGCCAGAAAGAACTAGTTAAGTGGCGGTGAGGGTGGGATTTGAACCCACGAAGCCTTACGGCTTACACACTTTCCAGGCGTGCTCCTTCGACCACTCGGACACCTCACCGTATTAGGGCGCGTAACTCTAGCTCAGCAAATGGGCGATTTCAAGCCACTACTGTCTGATCAGCCTGGGATTTACTGAATCCGATGTGACGGGCTGAGTGCTTCGATAGACGTTAATATCTATGCCNCCTCTGCGCAAGAANTTGAGGCTAATTCTCAATTCGGTTGGCTTGCAACGCAACATGATATCGCGGTAAATCCTTTCCGCACATTCTTCGTGGTATCCCTGATGATCGTGATAGGAGCACAAATAACTGAGAAGGCTGGCCGGGTTAATTCTTGATCCTGTGTATTGCACGTCAAAGCTTGCCCAATCTGGTTGACCCGTTACCGGACAGTTGGATCTAAACAAATCCGAATGAAGTTCTTCGTCGAAGACAACGTCCTCCTCCACAGCNAGGAGAGATTCATCGGGTTCTGAAGCGACGCTTTCGATGCTTTCAGCATCGATAGACTTACCAATTCTTGCTGCGGAAATAGAATCCGCAACATCTTTCAAACTNTACAGCTCTACCTTGACCTCGGAACAACTTATTGCAGACAGATCGCTAACTATCCTCTCCCGCACACCGTTGGAATCTGTAAATTGCTCCTTATCATATGAATTGAGATAAAGTTTTAATGATTTAGACTCAATAATATTCTCTGATGCAGAATTGAAAAAGAATTCACCTATTGCAATCTGCGGCTTTCCCCTGTCATCCAACCACGACAACTCATAGGCGTGCCAATGATCCAATCCATACATCAAAATTTTCTTATCGATGTCCAATAGTGAACGCGCAGGCCAGCGCGGTATCGAATACAGGATACCGGGATCATATTTAGGTGGCNGTTCTGTCTTTTCGCCCAGTGGATTATCTGACATGGATTGGCCAGTTTAGTTTCGAATACCGGTGCTGTGGCGCAGCATCCAGATACAGCCGGAATACAGGANGACGATGAAGACACCGAGAATCAGAAATGCCAAGTATACATTCACATCGGAGCTGCCCAATATCCCATAACGAAACGTATTCACCATATAGAATATCGGATTAATGCGAGAGACAATCTGCCAGAAGGGAGGCAGCATCTGGATTGAGTAGAATACCCCACCAAGGTAGATCAGCGGGGTGAGAACGAAGGTGGGGATGATGGATATGTCGTCGAAGCTGTTTGCGAGCACGGCATTGATAAAGCCCGCCAGTGAAAATACGATTGACGTCATCAGAATTACCGCAATCGTAATTAGTGGATTCTGAATGTTCAGATCGGCAAAGAACAACGACATGATGGTGACGATGGCGCCTACGGCCAGCCCCCTGGCCATTCCTCCCACTACAAACCCGGTCAGAATGACATAATTGGGAACCGGTGACACCAGCAACTCTTCGACGCTGCGTTGAAATTTATGGCTGAAGAAGCTCGAGGTAACGTTGGAATAGGAATTTTGAATTACCGACATCATGATCAGTCCGGGAACGATGAATTCCATATACTGAAAGCCGTCCATCTCGCCTATTCTGCGCCCTACCAAATTGCCGAAAATGACAAAATAAAGACCGATGGTAATTGCNGGAGGAACCAGGGTCTGCAACCAGATTCTGGAAAAGCGTCTTATTTCTTTTATGACGATCGTTTCGAAAGCGATAAATTTATGATTGCTAAACATAGCTATCGAATCGCCTCAGGCTGCGTTTAGTCGGGAAAGAAACAGCTCTTCCAGGCGATTAGTCTTGTTCCGCATGCTGCTGACATGGATATTCTGTTTATCCAACTCCGCGAACACTTCGTTAATATTTCTGCCGCCTGAAACTGTAACCTCGAAGCTGTGGGAATCGACCGGGCGAACGCTGANGTTTTCAAGATCAACCACGGGCTGCGTCGCCATTTCTGCTGTCGAATCGAGAATAAATACCTGTGAGTCCAATTCCGCCAACAGCTTCTTCATACTGGTATCTTCGATGATCCTACCCTCATCGATTATGGCGATGTTTCGACAAAGCTGTTCCGCCTCTTCCAGATAGTGAGTGGTGAGGATAATGGTCGTGCCGCTGCTATTTATTTCTGTAAGAAACTGCCACATGGATCGGCGCAGTTCGATATCCACCCCCGCCGTCGGCTCGTCGAGTATCAACAAGCGAGGCTCATGAACCAGTGCCCGAGCGATCATCAGGCGACGCTTCATACCTCCCGAAAGCGAGCGGGAACTGTCCAGGCGCTTCTCCCAGAGTCCCAGCTTGTTCAGGTATTTCTCACAGCGCTCCCTTGCCAGTTTCCTTGGTAGCCCGTAATAACCTGCCTGGGTCATCACGATATCCTGCACTTTTTCGAACTGATTAAAATTCACTTCCTGGGGCACCACTCCCAAATCCAGCTTGGTTTCATAGACATGGGCATCGACATTACGTTCGAACACCTCAACACTGCCTGCCGTCCTGTTAACCAGCGTTGAAATCACGCCTATGGTGGTGGATTTGCCTGCCCCGTTTGGACCTAACAACGCGAAGAAGTCCCCCTGCTCTACCTCGAGAGAAATACCCTTCAGCGCCTCGAAGCCATTGGCATAGGTCTTTTTCAGGTTCTTTATGGATATGGCTACGGTCATTAGAGTGTGTATTGCAGGTTAGCAAACTGCTGGAGTATGTCCATAACACTACCTAGAAGCAAATATCAGTATGTCGTGCTGTGATACGAAAAAGCCCGGCGGTCGCCGGGCTTGTGTATGACGTCCCCTAGGGGTTTCGAACACCTGTTGCCGGGATGAAAACCTGGAACGGCCTTTTTTTCAGTATGTGAGGGGGTACTGAGGGAATACTGTGGCGTACTGAGCAAATGGGTGAAGAATGGGTGAAGACTAACGGTTAGACCCAATCGCTAATTGTTGCCGGGACTACAACCTGGCGACTCTGAAGCAGAGAAGATTCATTGTTTATATAGGGACGCAGGGAATACATCCCTGACTCTCTTATTCTTTCTCGTTAACCAATATCTATAGTATCTTCTCAGTGTGTTGATTACTAATCAGAAGCAATTTACAGTGCGAAGAAACGGCGAATGCACTTTGCCATTTTACATCAATAAGATTTGGAGGTTTTATGTCTGAAAAAATAGCGGATTTTTCACTTAAACATGTTGGTACCACCTACACGCGCAATGAAGAAGGGCAAGTGGTTAGTTATTTGAACTTCGAAGGAGAGGTTTCAGCTTATGGCGGAGTGTACGGAACTATGAAAGTTGTAGAGAACTTTACAGAAGCTACTGCAACTGGCGGGAATTGTAGTTGGATAGGCGAGGCATTGAACGCAGATGGTACGCGTCTTTTTGGTGATGGTGAGGGCACATGGGATCAGACGCCACCTGACCATAATTACAAAGTCAAAATGGAAGGCGAGGAATCTAACGGGCGCAAAACTCGCTCTGAAGGAGCGATAATATTTGGAGAGCCAGCGAGATTTGAAGGTACAGTTTACATTCGGGATTAATTTTTGGACCTGAGTTGCCGGGACTGCAACCCGGCAACTCTAAAACTGAGAAGACTTATTGTTTATTTAGGGACACCGGGAATACATCCCGGTAACACATTTAGTTGAAAGTTTGCACAGAATTTTAACTTAGCGTTAAATCAATA
>PBYU01000013.1 GCA_002730035.1 Gammaproteobacteria bacterium
GGCTAGACTGGCGATCGATTCTTGATCTGCGATCGTTGTTCTGTCGCCTGTCACCTGATCGACTATTCGAAGCAGTTAGTGCATTGCCTGCTCCTCCTCTGTTAGCTGCTGTCCCACTATTCACTCCGTTGCCTCTATTAGTTCCGTTTCCCCTATTCGCTCCGTTGCCTCTATTCGCGGCATTGCCGCCATAACCGCCTCCCGCCACGTTCCTGCGGTTGCCATTGAAAGCAGACGGTACACTGCGCGCCGGGTAATCGTTATATCGATTGCGCCGATTGTAGGGCCGCGCGCCGCTGTTTCGCTGTGGTCGCCAGTAGCTTCCATCGCGGTGTCGATCTCTGCCTCGCCGATAGCTATTGTCAACATAGTAGCGGTTGAAATCCCTGAGATCCGAGCGCCGGTAGCGATGTCTGGAATCGTAGTGACGTCCATAGTAAGGGTGATGTGAATAACTATGGTGGTAGACACGCAGATGATGATCATGCCAACCAATGCCGAACAGGGTGGTTACTCCCCAAAAAAAGCTCGACCGAAAGCGATAGCTGGCTGGGTAAGGATAGTAATACACCGGATAAGCCGTAGGATAATAGTGATAAACCGGCTCTGTCTGGTAAACGATAACTTCTTCCGGCTCATAGTAAGGAACGTAGACAACAGTTTCTTCGACCTGAGTAATTGCAATAACTTCATCTTCGTTGGTTACGGTCTGATACTCGTCGGACTCTAAGTTGCCCGCAGCAACAGCCTGTTCGCGAAACACGCCAATTGCAGTAAGCACGTCCGTCTCCTGAGTTACTACTGCCTCGCCAAGCTGCCAGGTCCACTGGATATTCTCATTCATCATCTGGATCACTTCCGGATAATTGAGCAAGGCGATAACGGATTCGTCCCAGGCCTCATCGGGCTGCAGGCTACTGTCGTTCTCCAGCGCCTCCAGGAATCTTGCCGCCAGTACGATCTCTAGTGGATAGGTGGATGCAGGAAGAATGATGGCTAACAGATTATCCGGGTACAGTGCAATGGGACCCACGAATTCTTCCAGTTCATCGCTGCTGAATGTTGCTAGCTCCGCCTCGATAGGACTGCTTTGACTTGCATCTACATCTTCTGAGATTACACTAAGTTCATTGCCATTCTCATCTACAGGAACGGGATCCTGAGTAGCAATTGAATTCTCATTTTCTTCCACCGGTACTGGGTCCTGAGCTGCAAGCTGGCCGCTTGAGATCAAAAATGCAACGAGCAGAAATAAATGGCTGAGGTAAAGCCTGCTGATTCTTGATTTAGTTGTCATTAGAGTCACCTGCTTGAGATTGGCGCAGTGATGCATCGTGCCCCTGAGCTTAGTCTGAATAAGCTGAATGATTGCTTAACCGGTGAAAAGTAGGTCGGAAATCACTACAGCCAGGAGCACATGGCTGGTGCGCACTGGCTTTTACGGCCTGTGCCTCCTGTTTTAGTCTTTTTCGTTTGCTTTGGTGAAAGTGAGTGGATTTTAAAGGGTCTCAGTTCAACAACCATCTCCTAGAGGCAACATAAATGGTCTTCAAAAATAGTAAGCTGTTGCTTACGCTAGTTGCGCTACTGCTCTGCATGATGTGGAATCCACTCGCTGCTCAGCAAAGCTTCCTGAGCGAACAAAACCTCGCTCGCCTGCAGGAGTTGATCGGCAGTCCCAATCGATCCGAGGGCGCGCGGGCACGGAATCAATATCGCCACCCGCTGCCGACTCTGGATTTTTTCGATGTCAGCCCTCAGTTAACTGTTGTTGAAATATGGCCAGGCGGACAGGGCGGCTGGTACCGCAGTATCCTGGAGCCCTATATGGCCGGGGTAGGTAACTACATTCCGATACGCGCCGACTCCGACGAGTCACCGTTCCTTGGGTTGGTACCCGACAATTCAGCAGATCGAGTGCTGGTGTTCAGAGCCCATGGCTTCATGATCTATGACTATCCGGCACAAGATTACTATCATTCGCTCTATGGTATGTTGAAGCCGGGCGGCATATTTGGGATCGTCGATCACCGTGGCGTTGAATCAATTCCACAGGACCCGGAAGGCGAAAACGGTTATGTAAACCAATCCCATGTAATCATGCTGGCGGAAAATGCCGGCTTCGAGTTGCTCGATCAAGCGGAGATCAACGCCAATCCACAGGACACCAAGGACTATCCTAACGGTGTCTATTCTCTGCCTCCCACCTTGCGTGGTTCGACTCTAAATCGACGCTTCCGTGCTCAAATGAGAGAGATTGGTGAGAGCGATCGCATGACGCTGAAATTCATCAAGCGCTAAAGACAAAAATCGGACTAAGAAAGGGACGGCGAGAATGATGGTTTGTCACCCGTCCCCTCCAGTTGTTACCAGGGGTCCTCTGATTACTTTTCAGCTAACTCTTTCATGCTCGCCAGCGCGCCCTCGAAGGTAGCACGTCGTCTTGCGACATCGGCATCCTTGGCAGCCTGGTCGGCCAGATTAGAGACATCCAACACCAGCGTATAGAGCATCTTGGACGTAGTGGCCGTGACCGGTCTGGCTTCCATGAAACCGTGGTAGAGATTGTAAAACGCGCCTTCCACAGTCGGTTGGGTATAGCCATAGGAGAGGTCGGTCTGGGCGACCATGATCTCGATTACCCGCCCACCCACCAGCGCACGCACCGTGCCCATGCCACCGTCACCGAAAGTGAGCTCACAGTCGATACCCAGCCAGTCGCTGATGTCACAATACCCCCCGACCATGGCCCACACGTCGGCAGCCGGTTTGTCGATATCAATTTCCATCTCGATCGAGACGTATTCGGGTTGGGCGAAACTGGCGGCCGAGGCCATCAGCGTTGGTAGAGCGAGTAGCGCTAACATAATGCGTTTCATGCGATATTCCTTCTTTTAAAAATAGTGCAACATTTGGGGGATAGTTTTGTCGAGTACAGAAATATATAGCGCTGTCTCTGCATAATCAAATAGTAAATCCACCACTACTAACGGAAACCTACCTTAATTGATTGATATCCAGTTTGTTCACTTCATCGATAACCCTCCAATAGGAACGTGCCACGGCTTCTACTCCCACACCCGGTACCAGTTCCAGCCAGGTGTTCTATGATTAGGCTTACTTCAAAGCGCGATACAAGAACGGCAGACTCACATCCATGCGGTAATCCACCCCTGAATGAGTACCATCAAATTCCTCGTAGCGATGGCTAATGCCAGCCCTGGTCAGCTGCCGTGACAACTGCCGACACCCATAATGAATGTGATACTGATCGCGCCAGCCGCAGTCGATATAGATGCCCTTCATTGATTTCAGCTCTTTCCTGTATTTTGAAACCAGCTGCACCGGGTCGTGTTGCAACCATTTGCGCCAGCGTGCCTCTATTCTCTCACCGGTTTCCAGGTCAAAGGGCAGCTTGAAGCCATTAGGTGCCGACGGCGATGGATCATAGGTGGCCGCCATGCACAGATTCATCAGGCAATGCACATCGGTACCACTGGGTTTGGTCTTATTCCAGATATGTTCGAGAAAGCGCCGCACCCTGCCATCGTCATGGCCCGGTTTCAGATTGGCTTTGGCGCGGTACTTGCCAGTTTTAGGGGCGGGTTGTCGGTACTTGGCCAGTTCGTTAAGTGTATTCGGCCAATCGGCAAGGTAGACAAAGTCGAAGTAGGCATCGCCGGAATGATCGGCAATCGCACCCCAGTACTTTGCATATTTCATAGCATGGATAATTGCCCCGTAACCCCCTGAAGATTTACCGAAGCAACCCCGGTGATCACGGCCTGCCAGGGTTCGGAATTCCTTATCCACGAAAGGAATTAACTCACGGGTCAGGTAGTCCGCGTAACGTCCGATAGCAGACGAATTGATGTACTGGTTCCCGCCAAGCGCCGTAAAGCAGTCCGGGAATACCAAAATGCAGGGGCCCATCTTGCGATCATGAATCAACCTTGCGGCGCGCTCCGGCAGGTTTTCTTCAAAGTTCTTCCATGCCACATGGGACCAGCCCGAGCCGGTATAGCCCACCAGGTCATACAGCACGGGGAAGCGTTTCTTACCGCGCACCCTCGAGTATTGCGGCGGCAACCAGACCGGAAGTTTGCGAACGTGGGGATCGCCCAGGGCGTTATCTCGCAGCACCCGGGACTCATGTTCCAGGACGACAAGTTCACCTTCATTCGGATTTGCCAGTTTACGCGCCATGCAACTTCACTCCCGAGCTAAAACACAAGAGCCAATATACCGTAAAAAGCGGCAGCCATTGCTGTAAATCGCTGGCAGCTAGACACGCCTATGTTCCAGGCTTATGCTAGGGACCCTCTGAGGAAAATGACATGAAAAACAAACTCGCAAACTCGCTGCTACTATTCACCGCGCTCAGTATTCTGCCCTTCACCGCCCCACAGGCACAAAATTATGATGCCCTGGTCCAGGCTGCCGTCAACAATTCGGCGCGACTCGAGGCCAGTCGCGAGCGTGACCCACTGCGCAAACCGGCCGAGGTGATCAAATTCATGGGCGTACAGCCCGGCATGACCGTATTAGACATGGTGGCGATCGGTGGCTACTACACCGAAATCCTGGCTGGCGTTGTAGGCGAGGATGGCTTGGTGATTTCACAGGCACTGGCAGCCCAGGGCATGGACCCGAATTATGCTTTCGCGGCACACATCCGCAATTCCCCTCACCTGGATAATGTGGTGCCCATCTATGCCGAACTGAAGGATCTGGACCTGGAAGAAAATTCCGTGGATCAGGTATTCCTGATTCAGAATTTTCATGATCTCTATTTCGAACGCTGGGGCGCGGACGCGGATACCACTCTGGCCATGCTTCGCAAAGTCCTGAAGCCCGGCGGGACTCTCGCTGTGGTTGACCATGTGGGCCCGGACGATGCGCCAAGCTCGACAGGCGATACCACTCATCGCATCTCCCAGGTGTTTGCCACAAGAACTCTGCTGGCGGCAGGCTTCGAGCTGGAAGCGGAGAGCGATGTACTTTTGAATGATACCGATGACCCTACACGCTCGGTTTACTCACCGGACTTGCGGGGTAAGACCAGTCGGTTTGTGCAGCGTTATAACAATCCGTAAAGAGTCGGGGACAAATCCAGCTATTCAAACTCCAGCCGCGCGATGGCAAGGCCATGTTCACCGGCGATGGAGTAGAGCAGGTAGATATTGCCGTCTTCTTCATAGATGGCGGGATCCCGCAATTGATTGACGCGCTCGTCGATATGTCCGCCGCGGGAGGGGGTGATCGCTAGCGTTGCGCCTTCCCATTCCATTTCCGGTCGCAGCACTTCCACCCCAGCTGATTCCTGCCAATCCATCCAGTCCTGGGTGACATCGATAGTTGCCATGAAGATGCGCTCCGGCGCATCGCGGCGCTGGGACCAGAACACATGCATTAGATTATCCCGCATCAGCAGCGCGCTGTGGCGCATGTCGGGATTGAACAGCCGCGGTCCCTCTTCAAAAACACTGAGCCGATCCCGTGAGCGAAAAACAATTCCGGGCATGGCCAGGGCGTAGTAGTAGTCATCGTGCTCGATAACGCGAAAATACGGCGCACCCAATACCTCAGCCCGACCCTCAAAATGCAGCCCGTCGGTAGAAGTCGCCGCCCGGGTCAGTTGCCGCCCCACATCGCGGCCATGCACATACATCACGATGCGCCGGTTCTCATTGTCTACATGCACATCGGGCGAGGCGATATGCTCATACAAGGCCGCCGTCGATCCAGGTGTGTTCGGTGAACAGGGTGGGCAGGTGGTGGGGAAAAAAGAATCTTCCAGCTTGAGCGTGCCGGATTCATGCATGGTCCAGGGACCGGTCAGCTCATCGGCGTAGGCGAGACGGATATACAGACCACGGTGATCGGCAAAATACAGGTAGTAGTTGCCAAGAGGATTATCGACCCACTCCGGTACCTTGATCAGCGACGGGCCCTGAATGTTGGCTCCCATGCGCGAATCCATGTCGGGAACAATAATCGGACCATCCCCGAGCCTTATCACAGTCGGTGCCCGGGGCGCGTCGGACTGGGCTGATACCGCAGTGACGCAGCAAAGCAGCGACATACCGAGCAGGTAGATGGCGAAGTTTTTCATTTTCCGATCCTCGTGCGGGGACTGATTGCGTTTCTAGTTGCCCGGGTGGCCAGTCATCGAATGCCTGAAAAGTGCAGTGCCTTAGAGCCGCTAATTGACATACTCACCGTAGGCTCGCGTCAGCCAGTCAGCGGTATTGGCGTTAGGCTGGGCGAAGCCGTCGGCCGGCTCGGTTTCCAGCATATCCGCCGTCGACAATCCCTGCACTTTAGCCCGAACCAACTCGCCACGGATGACCACCAGCATGTCACGATACTCCAGCAGATCATCGCGGGTAGATAACTGGCCATGACCGGGAATGATGATGGTATCGTCATTGATGAGGCTGGCCAGATTAGACAGCGCATCAATCATGCCGTCCAGGCTGCCGCCGTTGTTCTGATCGATAAACGGCAGACCATAGCGCACGAACATGTCGCCGGTATGGATGACATTGGATTCGCGAAAGTAGACTTGTGCATCCCCGTCGGTATGTCCAGCACCGGTATTAACCAGGTCCACCGTATTGCCGTTGAAGTAGAATCGCATGGAATCGAAGAAGGTAATCTTGGGCAGTCCCACATCCTCATAACGTTCCTGCGTGCGCCCATTGGCGAGCACCTGGGTAGACTCCATGCGCCGACGGGCATTGTCCTGGGCGACGATGTAGGCACCGGCCCGACCAAAGTTCTCATTACCGTCGCTATGGTCGTAATGGAAGTGGCTGTTGACCACAAAGTTCACTGGCTGGTTTGTCAGCTGGGCGATAGCATCCTGGATTTTTTGGGTAAGGGGCGCGAATTGATCATCAATAATCATAGCGCCATCAGCGCCGATGGAGACGCCAATATTACCTCCGCTACCCTGCATCACGTAGATGTTATCCCGCACCGGGATGGTGGTAATCTGGATAGCATCGAAGTCCTGAGCCACACTCAGGGACGGAAGCAGCAGCAAGCTGAGGATAGTTGGGAGCACTCTGGAGCTTTTTCTAATATTAGGCGTCATTGGTCTGGTCTCGTTATTATTAGTCATAACAGGTTTATTTATTGATTGGTCAAAGTCAAGTTATGCAAGCTCTGGGTAGCCAGCATCGCCCCCAATCGCTTATCACTGCTTCCGATACACGAGCGCCCTTTTTGCTACAGCAACGACCAATATCACCAGTTTGTCATCAAAAATTTCGTAGACGATTCGATAGATTCCCTGCCTTACCCGATAGAGTTCTTTCGAGCTGAGTTTTTTACACCCTGGTGGGCGAGGTTCAGCCACCAGTGCTTCGATGCGATTCAGAATGAGTGGGATGTCCTGATTGGCGATACGCCGTAGATCTTTTTTTACCGACCGCTTAAAGCGGAGTTCATAGCTTGCCATGCTTTTTCAAGTCCTCGAGCATGGCTTCGTAGCTGATCTCTGTCTCAGCTACACGATCAGCATAAGCAGCAAGGTCTTGCTGATCTTCTACCATCAACAGACGCACCGCCTCATCCACCAACTCGGAAAGCGACTGGTTCGAGATGGCGGCTCGAACGCGAAGTGCCTGATGCAGGGCAGGATCGAAATAGACGGTAGCGCGTTTGGATAACTCGCTCATGTAAGCTCCTTTGAGAGTTAGCACTATAGCGTTGTAACGTTATAACGTCAAACATCTTCAACCTTAGTTGGGTCGAACTCTCAGGTAATAATCGAAGGCCACCCCTGGATTGATCTCTCTGAATGCTACGGCCAGGCGTAGCATCTCCTCCAGATATTCCGCCGCCGCAAGTGGCCCCACAACCAGGGGTTCCAATCCCACGTCTTCTACCAGCCGGGCCACCCGCTCCCTGGCAGCCGGATCGTTGCCTGCGATCGGCACAGTTACCGGTCCCCCTGACAGTGAAGGATCTTCCATGACGGCATAGTTGAGCGTGTTGAACGCCTTTACCACGGTCGCTCCCGGGGCGAGTGCCTGGACCTGCTCGGCGAGTGAGTCTCGCGGATCGCGGGGTGACACCGCCCAGTTGCCCTCAAATTCCCACCAGTTGGTCGGGTCGATAATCAGCTTACCAGAGAGTTCGCCGAGGGCTTCGACCACTTCAGGAATCGCTGTCGGTGGAACCGGAATAAGAATAATCGCCGCCTGCTGTGCCGCTGCCATCTGAGTGGTGGCCGTTGCCCCATTTCCGATCTGGTCGATCAGTTCACGTACCCGATTTGAGTCTGGCGTGCGAGAACCAAAAATGATCCTATGGCCAGCCTCAGCCCAGATCTTTCCGAGTGTGGAGCCAACATTTCCTGTGCCGATAATGGCAATAGTCTCGGTTTGATCCTGGGCCTGTGTTTTACCCGATGAGCCAAATGGCAGCAGCACGAAACCTGCGGCAAGAAATACAACAAAACCCATCAGGCGTATTCGATTCACAGCTCGTCCTCCCATTGCAGGTTTCCAGGAACATCTCGCTTCAGGTCATTGTTCATTAGCATCGATCCGCAAAAAGTCATCCGGCAATTATTGATCAGTTGTCCCGAACAGCAGATCCCTGATCGCAGCAACAACTATCTCCGGTTGCTCCAATTGCACATAATGGCCGCTGGCAGGGGCCAGTATCTGACGGCTGTCGCTGGAGAGCAGCAGCAATTCCTGCTGCATTTCAAACCACAAATCGCTCATCAGGTTCCTGTATTCCATTGCCAAGGCATCGTTTCTAGCGGGTGATGTACCGGTTATCACGACCACGGGAATGTCTCCAAAGGAACTTATGCCTCTGGCTTCTTCAGCCAGCCGACTGGTAACCATGATCTCATCCAGATAGCCGCTCATGCTCTTGTGGAGCATCGCAGGAGCTACAAGGTTAATGCGGTCATCCGGATCGGTCTGAGGAATTTGCGCCAGTTCGCTAAATCGAAATATGCCAAAGGTATTCATCATATTAAAAAACCAGCGCGCGGGGAGTTGATTCAACTCCGCCGGCATGCGATCGAACTGTTCAGGATGAGAGGCATCGACCAGCACCACGCCGGCTACGTCACTGCCATACTTTGCGATGAAGGGTCGCAGCGTGATACCTGCCAGTGAGTGGCCTACCAGGATATACGGAGCAGAAAACCCGCCGGCCTGTAACAGTCCATGCAGATCTTCAGCCATAGCCTGCCCGGTCTTGCGGGCCTCTCCCCGCTCACTCCACAGAATACCGGCCCGGTCGTAGGACACGGTGGTGGCGAAATTCCGTACCTCGCTCTGTACCTTAAACCAGGATAAATGGCCCAAGGTATCCAGCCCGGATTCAAATACCACGGTGGGGCCGGCATTACCCTGGCTCAACACATGCAGGCGATGACCCCCGACATCGACCATCTTGCCTTCTGGTGAAACTGCCCCTTCGGCAATAACGCGAGAAACCTGCTCGTAGATGAATCCAATGCTAAACAACAGCAGCAAGAATCCGACTATTCCCAGACTTAATTTCTTAATCCATTTCATCAGTTGCATTGACTCGCCAGCATTAATAGGGACAGATTTATTTTTAGTAACTCACTGCGCAGCGGGAGTGCTGAACCAAAAAAGTGAGTTGTCCCACTATTTCATATTTCAGGATTCGACGTGAAACAGCTTGTTGTAGATTGACCACTGTCCGTCCACTCTGAGGAAAGACAGCGTGTCGAGGAAGCTCATGCCCAGATAGTCATCGCGCACCCGCGCTACTGCCGTGTCGCCGGCAATGTCCAGCGATACTACTTCAAGCACTTCAGCCTCACCCTTCTCCTTTGGTGAGGGCTGCTGCGCCGCGACAAACCCGGCGAAGTCCTCCACCGTCATTTCATGAAATCAGTCAGGCAAATAACCGGTGATGCGGGCATTTGGATGGAAGGCCTGCCGAGTCTTGTCCGGATCGGATTCGTACATGCAATCGAAATAGGTTTGGATAACACCCTGAATTTGTTGCTGGTCTGACATAGTTCGCTCCTTTTTATTCTATTTGTAATAAATAACTTATGAGGTCAGCCTTTTCCTGTTCTTCTAATCCTGTACCCATGTGCGTCGGATTAGCTAATACGTCACTTAGTTGTTGAGCTCCGCCATGATGCAGATAGGGCGCACTTAACCACAGGCCTTTCAAGGTCGGTGTGTTCTGCCCTACACCATCCAGAGAAACTCCACGCCCCAATCCAGATGCCACTACTTGAGTCCCTACATCGTGGGTCAGGTCATCGGTAAAATCGACCCCGGCATGACAGCGCGCGCATCCCCGGGCGGCAAACACGGCCTGGCCAGCAATTCCTGATTCAGTCAGCGATCCATCGGCAGCCCGATAAGGACTGTCAGGAAACGTCACCAGGGATGACACATAGGCTGCCAGATCATCCAGCGACCTGCTGAGCCCCGCCTTGGTATCTCCTAACGGTTGATTGCGGGTGCCAGCATTAAAATCGCTGTCCGCCATAAACCCACTGCCACCGAACCCATCACGAATGTCATGCTCAAAATCCTGAATCTCATCAAAGTTGGCAGTCCAGTGTACGAAGCCACCGTTGGTCCCTCGCCGACCGGTCAGGTCGATGGTATTACGGAGTCCCTCACCCACCTGTGTGAAATCCCACACCATCTGGTCGGAACCGCCATCCAGATGACAGCTGGCGCAGGAGATATAGCCGTCGCGACTCATGCGGGTATCGGCGGCGTTGTAGAATATGCGCTTGCCGTTTAACACGTTCGGCGCCAGGGCTTCGTTTGTAACCGACGAGACGGTAGTCACCAGCCGCGGCTGATTCACCGTGCCGTTTAACAGGCCCGACGTATCCACCACGGTGACTGAGCGATCCATATAATTGTGTACAAACAACCGCGTGCCATCGGGACTCATGGCCAGCCCATTCGGTGCACGCCCCACGCTCATCATGCCCAGCCGGGTGAGATCGAACGCATCCCAAACTTCAATCACATTCGAGCCCAGCAACGCCGTAATAAAGACATCGCCGCTGGGCGTAAACACCAGCGACTGCGCCAGGTCACGGTCATTGAAATCGATGCGCTTGTCCCAGGCCTCGATGCCCTCTAACAGGTTGATCTGGGAAACGATGGTGCGGGTTCTGCTCTCGTAGGTCAGGTCCTCGCCGGAGCGATAGCGACCACGGGCAATATTGTCTTTCTTCGACGGCACCCAGGCGCTGTTACCGTCCGGTGCAATGCGCACCTGGGACAGGTAATTCGGCACACCGCGGCCACTGTCCTCGGTGTCCGGCCCGACATCAAAGTTCAATTCATAGGAGCTCAGCTGACTGAAGCTGGCCGCATCCACCTCATGCACTTCACCAACTGATTCCAGGTCGGCATACTCCGAGACAAAACGGGTCACCAGAATGCGCGAGGAATCCCCGCTCACGGCGATACCACGCGGGCGTGGCCCGATCGCCAGGTCGCCCAGTATCGATCCGCTGCCATCTAGCTTCAACAATCGCCCGGAGGCGTTGAGAGTGACATAGGCCGCCCTGCCGTTCGGGCCGAACACAATACCGTAAGGAGCAGAACCATAGGGTAATGCAATAGTCTGTCGAGTCTCGCCAGACCGCGACAACACAGCGATGGTGCTATCACCCTCATTCGCCACCCACACGTCCCCATTCGGTGCCAACGCCAGGGTACGGGGATTGTCCCCCACCGCCACTTCCCACACCTTGGCGTAATCGCTGTTAAAGCGGGTGACGGTGTCGTTGTCCGGATTCACCACGAAAGTATCGCGCCCGGTGGTGACGATGGAACTGGAGGATACTGCTGGGGAGTGAGTTACTGGTGCGTGCACGATGCGCACCGCGCCGCAGCGAGATGTGCCGCCATCGTTGGACACCGTCAGCGTGACGAAACGTCGGCCCGGGGTGCTATGCATCACCTCGGTGGCGCGTCCTTCGGTCTGAAGAATCACCCCATCACCAAAATCCCAGCCATAGGAAGTCGGCTGATTCTCAGTCTGCGCCCGATACAGCGCCGGTGTGCCCACTTCCACCGGATTAAACGGACCGATAGAGCAAGTCGGCGCGGGCACCGACGTCGTAAATCCCGGGCCTGCACTGGCCCCAGCTGTAAAAAAGTTGGAGATATAACAACCCCCCACGTTGCCCACCAGATCTTCGATGCGGCAGATCTGAACTTCATATTCAGTAAACGCGGCCAGTGGCACATCGGGCGAGAAGCTCACATTGTGCATGTTCACGCTGAGCTGCCCGGGCACCACTTCGTCATCCGGTCCACGCACAATGAAATTCGCCGGCAGCAGAGATTCGATTGCCACCTCGTCGGACATCGTGACGCCTAAACGCGTGCTGACAGGCAGCCCGGAGGCGCCATCGGCAGGATAGATCCACTCCACTTCGGCGCCTTTGGTATCCGGCTCGAGCTGATGGGGGATCAGAGCCGTGCCCACCGCATGGTCATCGCCGGCCCAGATCAGATTACCCAGCACCTGGCCGAAGTCTTCATCGCGGGAGCGCCTCCCGGAGGTGCCGCTACCCACCTGCAGCGGCGGGATGATGGAAAATTTGGCCACTTGGTCCGAGAACCCAGAAATAAAATAGCCGTCCTGATAAGAGCCATAACCCCCGTTTCCCAGATCATCCCCCGCCTCGCCGGCGTAGCTGATCAGCCCTTCATGGCTGATGTCATGCACATACATGCGCGCCGTGTCGCCATTGCCCCCAGAGGAAAGCAGCTTGCCGGCGGCAAACATGTGGCTGTAGCCGGAAGCGCCATCCAGGGTTTGAATCAACACTGGATTCACCGGATCGGCGATGTCCATGGTGGTGTAGCCGCGGTCTTCATCCTCGGCCATGATCAATAGATTGCCCATGGCAAACACACTGGCCGGCCCAATCCCACCCAGTGCCCCGGTGGGCAGATGATTCAGCACAACAGGCGCCGTGGGCTCTGACACATCCACCACGAACAGCCCCTCACCGACGGTGCTCACGTAGAG
Organism: Gammaproteobacteria bacterium; assembly: GCA_002730035.1. Classification (GTDB taxonomy): domain Bacteria; phylum Pseudomonadota; class Gammaproteobacteria; order Pseudomonadales; family Pseudohongiellaceae; genus UBA9145. The sequence continues at coordinate 13,039 of PBYU01000013.1, forward strand.
ATAAGGCGCCTGCAGCGCTACCCACCAGGCCCCGCCGTAATCCGCCGGCTCGATACCTGGCAAGTCCAACTCCGCCAGCATGGGCATTTCATTAGTGATGTCAGTAACGTCGAACAGAGCGATGCCCTGGTGCGATTGAGTGACCAGGATAATTTGGCCAGCCCTATTCCACAAAGACAGGGCATGGGGTTCACGAAAACGATGGGTCTCGTCGTTGTCGTAGGTCTTGATCTTGACCGGCTGGTAGGGATCGGAGACATCCCAGACGTCCAGGCCGCCGATATCCGGCGAACCACCACCATCGGTGTCCCAGATGACGGCCAGGTAGCCATCCACCATGAAGACCTTGCCGTGGCCGTAGCTGGATTGGACGGCGGAGATTGGAGTCCAGAGTTCGTCTTCAGAATAGGTCAGGTTGCCCAGGCCGGGGCCGGAGGCGCCATGGACAACAGTGAGATAGCAGCTGGTCAGGAGCAGGCTTAGCAAGCTGCGCATGGCTTTGACCTTGTTGTTATTGTAAATAGGGACAGGCACATATTTCATTCTACAAACAATAAACTAAATCTGCCCCCTTTTACTGTAATCAAAAGTGTTAGCATACAGAGACTAGTCCTGCTCCGATCCCACCAACGATGAGTACGCTGCTGTTTCCAGAAGAAGCCGGTGAGGCAAGCTACCAACCTCTTGCCGCTCGGTTGCGTCCGCAGACGGTGGCAGAATTTGTCGGGCAGGCGCACCTGCTCGGTCCGGGCAAATCTCTTTGTGAGGCCATCGAGCACCAGCTTCCCCACTCCATGATCTTGTGGGGTCCGCCCGGTGTCGGCAAGACCACCCTGGCCCGCATTATCGCCAATGCCTGTGATTGTCACTTCGCATCCATGTCGGCGGTGTTGGCCGGCGTGAAGGACATTCGCGCTACCATCGAAGAGGCGAAGTACCACCAGGCCAACAGCGCCCGCAAAACGATCCTGTTTATCGATGAGGTGCATCGCTTCAACAAAGCCCAGCAGGATGCTTTTCTGCCGCACATCGAAGATGGCACCGTGCTCTTCATTGGCGCCACCACCGAAAACCCATCGTTCGAACTTAACAACGCGTTACTTTCACGGGCACGGGTGTATCTACTGAAATCTCTAGAGGTTTCTGACCTGGTGACGGTAATCGATCGTGCCTTAACCGACACAGAACATGGACTGGGTCAGCAAGAGCTTTCACTGAGTGAGGCACAGAAAGTCATGTTGGCTCGCGCCGGCGACGGCGATGCCCGCCGCACGCTGAACTACCTGGAAGTGCTCAGCGACATGGCTGAAGAAGTAGACGGTCGTCGCACCGTGCTGGATGATCACATCGCCCAGGTAGTGGAAGAGACTTATCGCCGCTTCGACAAGGGCGGCGACAGTTTTTACGAACAGATCTCGGCTTTGCACAAAGCCGTGCGCGGATCTTCACCCGATGCCGTGCTTTACTGGCTCACCCGCATGCTCGACGGCGGCTGTGATCCAATCTACCTGGCCCGTCGCTTGACGCGCATGGCCACTGAGGACATTGGTCTGGCCGATCCCCGCGCACTGCAGGTCACGCTCAATGCCTGGGACATCTACACCCGACTTGGCAGCCCCGAAGGAGAGCTAGCCCTGGCCGAGGCTGCCGTCTATCTGGCCAGCGCGCCGAAGAGCAATGCAGTGTATGAGGGCTACAACACCGCCCGCAAGGCAGTAGCCGAACACGGTAGCCTGGAAGTTCCACTGCACTTACGAAACGCCACCACCTCGCTAAGCAAAGATTTGGGCTACGGCGAAGAGTATCGCTACGCCCACGATGAAGAGAATGCCTTTGCCGCCGGCGAGAACTACCTGCCGGAAGTCATTCAAGATGAGCAGTTTTATTTTCCCAGACAGAGTGGTCTGGAAATTCGCATCAAGGAAAAGATGGAAACCTTCCGGCAGTTGAACCAGGAAGCCAAGAACAAGCGTTATAAATAAGGACAGACTTTCACCAATATTAAAAAACTAAATCTGTCCCTATTCTTTTTAGTGTGCTCGACTGATCAGTCAGTTGCAAAGCAGTACAACAAGCCGGCTCCTCCGACAGCAACCAGGTTCTCCTGTGTGCAACCCGGCGTGCCGTGGGAGGAATTCCAGGGCGAGCCTGGCGTCGTGAAGGAGTAGCGATCGGCGTGACCTACCCTTGCGCTGCCTTCACCATTGCTGGTCCAGTTGCTGCACGTCTGGTCCTGACCCGACGGCATCGCGGTACCGTCAATCTGAGAACCGGTTAGCGCATCGTGCTCTGAAAAATCGGGATCTCCGTCAATGCGTGAGGCAAATTGATTGCCATTCTCGTCAAGTGTGAATTCCCAATTTAAATTTGAGTTGTCGTAATGCAGGCTTTCTACGCTGGTCGCCATGATCAGACCGTTCACGTTTGCCCAGGGTCCTGCTCCTATGCGATCACGGGCATCGACCCCGCCCGCTCCTTGAGTACTCAAGTAGGCGGCCCAGCTGCGGTTCCCGGCGCCTACCGCCGCGGCCAGCGACTGACAATGTGCGTCCGCGCCTGCCAGACCGCCGAGGTTACCGCCATCGCCAATACCGACGCTGGTAATAAAGAAGCCCATCGGGGGCGGCTCGTCGTCATCCTGTTGAGCAACACTCGAAAGCCAGGGTAGTGCCAACACACCCAGCGTGGCTGCAACTGCTATGAGGGCTCGTTTGTTGTTCATCTTGGTGTTCCTCCAGCGTTTTTTCAATTGAGAGTTTTTCTATTGAGAGTACGGCTGGGACAAATCGTATACCGAATCAATTAAGTAATAAAGGGGGCGGAGTGAGCCTCTTCCAGTCTAATGGGTGCCCAAAAAATCGGGATATTGTATAGCTATTGCCCCTCACTGAGAAACCGTCCGTAGTTGTTGGATTTTAGATGTGAGAATCTTCTGTTCATTTTCTATGGCATAGGGTACAAAAAAGTGAGACTGGAAATGAAGCTTTAACAAATTGGGCAAGGTGTTTTAGAAGAAATGAACCATAATCTGACTTGATTAGGTGGGTCAGTTTTCAGTGCAAAAGGTGGGTCACTTTTGGATGCAATTTAACAGGTATGAGATAACAAATTCAATTCTGTGAAGGAATCAAAGGGACATGGGATTAACCCCAAGATTTGTTGTTTTGTCTCGTAGCTGACTATACTGGTCCAACTGGACGCTAATTACAGGGAGTGTATTATGGCGATTACTACGTTTGATACATTGAAGTTCGTGCTTCGACTCGAAGAGGCGGGGATGCCTTCAGATCAGGCTGAAGCGCAAGCCGAGGTGTTCACAGAGGCATTCAACGTGAATCTTAAAGAACTGGTTACCAAAGAATTTCTGGAATCACGTCTGGATGTGCGTTTTGCTGAACAGAAGGCCTATATTGACACTCAATTCGCCAAGCAAGACGCCCACTTCAAGGTCTTGTATTGGATGCTAGGAATTGTAGTAGCGACCACCGCCATTCCTTTCCTGCAACCGCTGACAAGCCTGCAGTAAAGAGGTCAGAGTAAATTTACAGTACTGTATTTTTACTCTGACCCCATTTATTCTTAGTTTCTGCAGTGTTGGAGAAGTTCCGATGACGGATATTAGTGTAATCGAAAAATTGGTAGATCGATTTGAACAGAAAAAAATGACCCGACGGGAACTGGTTTCTTCTTTGTTGGCCGCTACGGCAGTGGCAGCAGTTCCAGGTGCCATTGCTCAGACGCCAGCTCCTGTAGCTATTGGCAGATCAATGAATCATGTTTCGCTTTCAGTGACAGATGTAAATCGTTCTGCCGATTTCTACAATCGAGTTTTGGGAATGGAGATTATTAGCAGACCTGCAAATGGTGGCTTGAACATGGGCTTGGGAGTCGAGAGTTTTCTTGGTCTTTACAACCTACCAAACCCCGGAGGCATGCATCATATGTGTATTGGTGTTGGAAACTACGACCCGGATGCGCTGGAAGAGAAGCTCGTTGATCATGGCATTCAAGCTAATGTGAATAGAGATGCTGCCAATAGAACCAGCGGTGGAGATCAGCTTTATTTCACTGATCCAGATGGCATCTTGGTGCAGCTTGCTGAACATGGCTACCTTGGTTAGTTGAGTGAAGGGGTCAGAGTAAAAACTGTTCACCCATCTTGCACAACGCCACCAGCCCAGAAATAGTTTTTACTCTGACCCCTTTATTAGGTGACGCCTGCCCGGCGAAGGTTTTGAATAGCAGCGGCGTCATACCCCAACTCCCGCAAGATGTCGTCGGTGTCGGCCCCCAGGCAAGGACCGGGTTGGTTGGGAATGGGGTCAGTCATTCGCACCGGACTTTGCAGATTTTTAAGATCAGGCCGGTTCGGGTGCGCGGTGGTGACTACGCCCGCCCGGTCGAGTAAAAAGGGGTTCTCCAGCGCATCGGCAATACCATAGACCGGTGCACACGGCACATTGCCGCCCAGTACAGCCATCCAATGCGCTGTTGACTGCGTCGATAAATGAGCGTCGAGCATTTCAGTCAACAAGTCCCGATTTTCCCGCCGGGCTTGTCCTGTCTGGAACTCTTTACGTCCTGCCAATTCCTGCGCACCAATGCGCTCACAAAATATTTCCCAAAACCGATCCGATTGGGCCATGACAAACAGCCAGCCATCACCGGTTTTAAATAATTGGGAAGGGGTTACGGTCGGATGGGCCGAGCGCGGAGAGCGGGAGGTCTCGATGCCTTCGTTCAGATACCAGGCGCCGACGTAGTTTAATTGATGCGCCGCCACATCGAACAAGGCGACGTCGATATCGCGGCCCTCACCGGTCTCGCGTGCTTTCATAATTGACGATACCAAGGCGAGGGAAGTGGTGAGTCCGGCCAGGTGATCGATGATCGACAGACCCATGCGCGCCGGCGGCCCACCTGGTTCACCGGACATGAAGAGGTAGCCAGTTTCGGCCTGCATTAAGTAATCAAAGCCGGGCCAATCCCGTCGTGGTCCGTCACGACCGTAAGCGGATATTAGACCACAAACAATTTTCGGATTGTGGCCCTTGAGCTGGTCATAAGTAAGACCCAGTTTTTCCGGTTGATCCCCGCGTAGATTGCACAGCAAAGCGTCTGCCGTTGACACAAGTTTGCCGAGGATTTCTTTGCCCTTGTCGGACTTGAGGTCAAGGGTCAGCGAACGTTTGTTGCGGTTAAACGCCTGGAAGGACAGGCTGTCCAGGTTACCCAAATCACCCCCGGGTCCCATCTGACGGATCGGGTCACCTTTGTGCGCACGGTTTTCGATCTTAATGACTTCGGCGCCCAAATCAGCCAATTGCAAGGTGCCATAGGGACCCGCTGCGTAATGTTCGACCGCGATGACGCGGACACCCTCCAAAGGCAACATCAGGCCGGATTCCGCGAGACTATTTGCTTCTTCGGGTCAGAGTAAATATACAGTACTGTATTTTTACTCTGACCCCATTTATTCAGTATCGACATCGAAAGCTCCACCGGGATAGTTCGGTGACGACTTTCACCGATTATCTTGAATAAGTAAATAGGGACTGTATTTCTACTCTTACCCCATCTATTCTTCGCTATCTCAGCATCAAATCAAAATAAGGCAACCAGTAATGACAAGCAAACTCCACAACTATGTAATGGCACTTTTCTTTATTTTTTTATCCACAACGGCCTGCGCCCAGGAAGACGAAAGCCTGATGACTTATGACCTCGCCACCAGGGCCATGGAGGCAGCCGAAGCCTACGCCCGTGAGCAGGGCTGGAATGTAACTATCCTGATCACCGATCAGAACAACAGCGTGGTGATGGTACGGAGACTGGATGGAGCCGGGGCACGCACCTGGGACTTTGCCACTGCCAAGGCTCTGGCTGTAAACGAAACTGGTCTGTCTTCCGGGGAATATGGCAGAAGAATTCTTGCACAAGAAATTGAAGAAGTCGAAGGCGCCGTCACCTTTGCCGGCGGCGTACCGGTCTTTGTGAATGGCCAACGAATCGGTGCCATTGCAACCAGTGGGGTTAGAGCCAATCAGGATGAAGAAGTATCCATAGCAGGGGCTGAAACCATAGGTAGTACATCAAGTAATTAGAATAAATGGGGTCAGAGTAAAAACTATTTCTCCTAATGTGAACTCTGCAAAGCAGCGTAATAGTTTTTACTCTGACCCCATTCGAGATTGATAGGAGGAACCATGATTACGTCCCGTCGCTCTATCTGTTCTTTTGCGCATTCTTTTGCAATACGGACCTTGCTATCTGCATTTGTAGTTTCATTTGCAGGAGTTGTGTCTGCGCAGTCAGCGCCACCGCAAGCACCACCGGTTGACTGGGGTCCCATCTCCATTAACCTGGAGGAGTTCGAGTACCCCCATCCAATCCATTACATGGACTTTCGAATCTATAACCAGGACGTGCGCATCGCCTACATGGATGTCGCCCCGGCAGGTAGCGGGAATGGCCGCACGGTTGTACTTCACCATGGCGGTCTCTATTACGGCTGGTACTGGAAGGCGCAGATTGAGGCATTACGCAATGAAGGCTACCGGGTGATCGTGAAGGATAGGCTGGGCTGGGGCAAATCCTCCAAGCCGGTTATTCCCTACAGCATCAGCTTGTGGGCCTCAAATACGGCGCGCTTGATGGATCATCTGGGTATCGAACAGGCTGCCATAGTAGGCCATTCCATCGGCGGGCAGATGTCCACGCGCTTCGCTTTTCTTTACCCGGAAAGAACCACCCACCTGGTCACGGTGAACCAGGTTGGCCTCACCGACCGGCGCCCGGGACGCGGCTTTCGACCGTTGACCGGCGAAGTCGACACGAACCCGGACATGGAGCAAGTCTATGCGGGCTTGCTGCGATGGGCAGAGGACAATTATGGCAAGTGGCAGCCAGAATTTCTGGACCATATGCGCATCCGCTACGGGCAGCGACTCAGCGGCGACTGGCCACGCATGGCCTATGTGAGCCGGCTGACCGGTCATATGCGAGGAATGGATACTGTGGTTAACGACTGGCAACACATCCAGACCAAGACATTGATCCTGGGGGGCGAAGCAGATTATCCGAGCTTTGCCGATGAAGCTCGCCACGCCGCGGGAGTCTTTCCCAATGGCGAGGTGTTTCTCATCCCGGGCGTGGGCCACAACCCACACGAGGAAGAGCCCGATATCGTGAGTGCGGAATTGATTCGGTTTCTGGGTACTTAAGCGAATAAGGCAACGGAGGGATTAAAAATAGTCCCTCCGTTACTTTTGTTCATTACAGCAAGACCAGCCGCTCAAGCAGTGGAAGAACCACGGCTGCCAAAACAATACCTACCATTACCGTAAGTACTCTGAACTTAACGTCGAAATCAGCCTTCAGCTCGGCAAACCTGGCTGCAAGAAAGTCTTTCGTCACTAATTCTTCAAGATTCACGTTGAACGCCTCAGTCAGCAAATTACTCTGACCCCCTTGATTACTTAGATTTACGTGCCGTTCCCATATTCCGGAATGTTCCGCTGGTAAACGCGCCAATAGTGCCTCACCCCCGTGATCTGTTCCTGCCCGTCTGCACCAATTTGTTTCGTGACGGGGTTCCTCCCAATTAATTGTGCAACTTCGGCTCGATCGGCGACCAAAGCCACCGTTGCTTCGTAAATCTTGCCATCGATCTTCATGCGTATGCGAGGATCCCGTTCGATGTTGGTCCACCATCTTTTTGAGTAGGGGAATTCTTTTTCCAGTCTGGCACCTTGTTCGCTTCCGCTAAGGTAGAGTTCCTCGCCGCGGGGGACAGCGTTGACCGTGACCGAGTGGGGTATCCCGTACCAGGTACGAGTCTCAAGCATTATCGAGCTTCCGCGGATCGGATCGTTGACATCGCTGACCCAGTCCCAATTCGTCACTGCTTCACGCACGACTTCCCCGGTGAGCCACAATCCCGGCCCGGCAGTCCGGTCGCTTTCGACAAATGCTGGGGTTCTGGGATCGATGTATCGGGGCTCCAGGCCGGTCACCCGTAGCGTCACCAGTGATACGACCACGAGGGCGACCACAAGCAGCAAACCAATTTTTAACGCACGCATCTTCTTGATTCTCCTTACGGTGTAAATAAGGGGTCAGAGTAAAAACTATTTCTTCCTGTGTATTTTTTGGATTCTTGCAAAATAATTTTTACTCCGACCCCCTCTGCTTCTCCAACACTTTCTACTCGTCTGAGTTTTTCCAGAGCTACCCGACCTCAGGGTAAGGCGTAGGCTCGAAGTCCGCCTGGGGAGTCGCCACCGCCGACTCCAAATACCAGATACTGTTTCCCTTCATGCAAATAGGTCATCGGCAATCCGCGGGGTCCAGTGTCGATTGGCTGCTTCCAGATCAACGACCCGGTTGCCTTGTCGAAGGCGCGCATAACACCCAGTTGCGGGTTGTCTTCCTGTCGGGAAACGCCCTGGTTGACGAACAGCAGTGTGCTGGTCACCAACGGCGAGTTTCCGTTCACCGCGGCTTGCGCCTCCCACCCCAGCGGACCGACGTCGGTGCCGTCGCCGATCAGTTCATTGACCTTCTCTCGCGGCCCGTCCCCGAGGGGTATTTGCCAGACGATCTCACCGCGGTTGAGATCGATTGCCGTGAGCCGCGCATAGGGAGGTTTGAATAGAGGCAGCCCCTGCGGGCCCGGCGGTACCCGGGTCCAGTTCTCGAAGCGATAGCTCAGGTCTGATTCCTCGGGATCGGGTGCCTCCAGCGCGTTCACCCAGGGATAGGTTGCGGACTGAATAAAGATATATCCGGTCTCGGGGTCTACCGATCCACCGGGCCAATTGGCGCCGCCGATCAGTCCGGGAAGCTGGATGACACCCTCCTTGCCGTCGTGGCCGGCCAGGATCGGGGGCGTGAAAAGTGGACCGAAGGCAAAATCCTCGACGATCGCCAGCGCCTCCTGGCGGAGCTCCGGCGTGAAGTCGATCAGATCATCAAGCGTCACTCCCTGCCGGTCGAACGGTGGCGGTTTGGTGGGGAATGGCTGGGTCGGTGAGAGCCGCTCGCCGGGCACGGTGCTTTGCGGGACCGGTCGTTCCACGATCGGCCACACCGGCTCGCCGGTCTCGCGATTGAATACATAGGTAAACGCCTGCTTGCTGACCTGGGCTACTGCCTTGATCGGCTCGCCGTCGACGATGATATCCACCAGGTTAGGCGCGGTGGGAAAATCGTAGTCCCATACGCCGTGGTGCACAGCCTGGAAGTGCCAGATGCGCTCACCGGTATCCGCATCCACTGCCACCAGGCTTTCCGCAAACAAGTTGTCTCCGAGACGGTGTCCTCCGAACCAGTCGTCGCTCGGGGTACCGATTGGCAGGTACACGTAGCCGAGCTCCTCGTCGCAGCTCATCCACGACCACACGTTGGTGTTGCCGGTGTACTGCCACGACTGGTTCTCCCAGGATTCGATCCCGAGTTCACCTGACTGGGGGATGGTATGGAAGATCCACTTCATCTCTCCCGTGCGTACATCGTAGCCACGCACGTGGCCGGGCGGCATTTCCTGTGTAAAACCCAGGTCATTGACGATGGATCCCAGCACGATGGTGTCGCCGCACATAGTGGGTGGCGATTTCATGTTGTAATTCCGGCGAGTGACCTCGCGACCGAGGCCCTGCATCAGGTCGACATAACCGTCCTCACCAAAATCACGTAGCAGCTCACCAGTCTGTGGATCCAGCGTGAACAGTTGCAGGCTGCCGGTGGCGACCACGATACGCTCTTCACCCGCGCCGTCGCTCCAGTACGACACACCGCGACTGCTCAGTCCACCGTGGGCACCACCTTCGAACCGGTAGGCTTGTGGATCGAATAGCCACTCAAGTTCACCGGTCGCGGGATCGAGGGCGGCCACCAGATTCGCTGGTGTGCTCACATAGAGCCGGTCCCCGACCTTCAGTGGCGTAGACCGAAAACCGCGGGGTGACTCCCCGGCTGAGGCATCGAGGGCAGCCGCATCCCAGGACCACGCCACTTGTAGATCGGCGATGTTGTCGGCGTTGATCTGGTCGAGTGGGGAATACTTGGTACTGTGGGAATCACCCGCATACGCTCGCCATTCCCCGGCCGGTTGCTGCGAAAGGGCGGTCGAAGATTGCACTAACAGGCAAAGCAGGACCAGGGTCGGCCACGGCTCGGTGAACCGCGTAATAGTTGGAAGTGCGGGAGCCCGCATGATGTCCTCCCGGTTAAGGTGCACTGTTCAATGAATAGTAAGCGTAGGCGTATTAATACCGTGTTGGTTTGTTACTCTGACCCCATACTTACTTGCTGATTTTTTGTTAGCTAGAAATCGCTGACACCGACCCACTCGTCGGTGGGCCCGACCAGCATGAAATGACCCGGCTCACTGCGTGTGCCGTCTGCGGCTTCGGTTGAACCCAGGCCCAGGTAAACGTAATCGTTCAGTTTGCGGATTTCATCCACCAGGGTCGAGTCCTGATTATAGGCGCCGTAATACATCATTAGGGCAGGTTTGCCATCGATGAGGGATGTGCCCATCTTGGTTGCAAATCGTCCATTACGCACCACCTTGCCGCCGGGCAAACGCCAGCGATTGTAGCCGACGCCTTCGGTTGCGGACGTCGCCTGGTAGGCCTTGCCTAGCCAGAAGCCACGGGGTGAGGCTTCGTTATACATGTAATCCCCGGTACCCAGTTGATTCTCGACATCACCGTGGTTAGGCACCAATCCCATGTAGTGTCCGTTCAGCTCAGCCATCGGGGCGGCGGGAGCCTGGCTCCATAATGCGATGACCTGCTCGCGGTTGAGGCTGAGAATTTTCAGCAAATCCCAATTGTCATTGGGCGACAGCGGATAACTGGCGGGTTCTTTACCTGCAATGCCGCTCCCCTCATCATCGCCAAAAACTGTGGAATTGACGCCGAGCAGAGTGAATAGGCACAAAACTAAAATAGAGGAACGAGTGATTAGATTCTTGGGAGTTGAAGGATTCATGGGTGACTCCTTATTGTTTGGGGTGCGAGCAGGACGGCTGATAGTGGCTCGGGACTGGATATTACCGCCAATACTGCCACTAATTGGGTTTAAAGACTAATAGGGATAGGACTATTTCCTGAGTAAAATAGGGGCTGGTTTATTATTCAGGTCGGCCGTGTCCACCTTGAATAATAAACCTGTCCCATTTTACCGACCGGGGAGATTCTTATGAACGTCAAACGCTTCGCTCGTATCGCTGGACTGATGTTACTCGGCCTGCTCGTGGGCGGCCACGCCCAGGGACAATCGTTCGGCGTCCCGGTGCCACCGTTGGGGGCGGGGCCTTGGGTCTTCGATACTGCTGAGCAGCACAAGATCCGCGTCAGCGTCGTGACCAGAGACCTCGTGCAGCCCTGGGCCATCGCGTTCCTTCCCGATGGTGGAATGCTCGTTACCGAGCGACCCGGCCGCCTTCGAGTCGTCCGCGACGGTGTGCTCGACCCGCAAGCCATCTCGGGCGTGCCCGAGGTCAGAACCGACGGTAACGGTGGCCTGATGGATGTCGCTCTGCATCCCAATTTTTCCGAGAACGGCTTGGTCTACCTGACCTATACCAAGCCGGTTGAAAACGACTGGGGCGCCCCGTCGCTAGCGGTGAGCCGGCTCGAGGCGGGAGCGCTCATCGACGTTAGAGATCTGGTCGTGACCGAGGCGTACGAGGGCAACTCGGGTCTCAACGGCCGTGTCGTCTTCGGTCGTGATGGCAAGATCTATATGTCCACCGGCGGCCGGGTCGGGAATGCCGCACAAGACCCGATGAGCCTTCGGGGCAAAGTGCTTCGGCTCGAAGACGACGGGTCAGTGCCACTGGACAATCCGTTCGTGAACCGAGGTTATCGGCCGGAGATCTACACCCTGGGACACCGCAACACCTTGGGTCTCATGCTCCACCCGGAGACGGGGGAGCTGTGGCAACACGAGAACGGGCCCAACGGCGGNGACGAGGTCAANATCNTCGNNCCNGGCCGCAACTACGGATGGCCGGAGNTCAGNTTCGGACGCAACTACTCCGGTGACCGGATTACCGAGCATCCGACCCGCGAGGGGATTGAATCGCCCCTCCTGGTGTGGCTGCCGGCGATCGCGGCCGCGGGTATGGCGGTCTACAGNGGCGACCAGTTCCCTGCGTGGAAAGGCAACCTCTTCGTCGGATCGCTGCGCACCGGTGGCATACCGGGCACGGGCCACCTGCAGCGGATCGTCTTCAACGAGAGAACTGAGGAGCTGCGCCGCGAGTCGATGTTGACCGAGCTCAGGCAGCGGATCCGGGAAGTGCGCGAAGGCCCCGATGGATTGTTGTACCTGCTGACGGCCGAAGACGACGGCGCGCTACTGNGTATTGAGCCCGCGCCGTGAGGCGAGCGCGCCACCGAGAATAAAGGGGATGGAGGGANTNNGTTTGATCAGTTGTGAAATTGATCAAACAAAGTCCCTCCGACCCCATTTATTTTTTACAGGGCCATTAACCGTTCTAGATAGGGAAGGATCACGGCAGCCACTACAACTCCCTGAGTCCAGCAAAAGATGTGAAAATTTCGATCGGTCTTGGCGTCGAGGCGGGCGAATCCAGTTTTCATTTCAGTTTTCTGCTCGGCAAAGCGCGTATCTATATAGGCGTTTTGCTCCACAAATCGTGTATCTATAGACGCATTCTGCTCGGCAAAACGAGCAGCGAGGTAATCTTTAGTGACCAGTGATTCCAGATTCACATTAAATGCCTCGGTTAGCACATCCGCCTGTGCTTCTGCCTGTTCAGGAGGCACGCCCATTTATTTCTCTTCATCCCTGCAACACCACCTTACCATCGATGAGCGCCCTACACTCCCCTTCGTCATAACCCAGCGCCGACAAAATCTCCAAACTGTGTTCTCCCAGCCTTGGCGCCGGCAGGCGCAAGGAACTCTCGGTTAACTGAAAGCGTGCAGCAGGTATTGGCTGGCGTACCTCGCCGAAACCGGGCAGCTCATCGCGCAGGATAGTGTCACTCTCAACGATCTGAGGGTGATCCAGCAACTCTATTCTATCCAGCAGAGGCGCACAGGGCACATCCTTGGCGTCGAACATTTCCAGCAGTTTCTTGCTGGGCCATTTTTCCACTTCCGCGCCGATGACCTCGCGGCGTTCTTCTGCATTCTTGCGCCGGTCCAGTGCGGTGGTGAAGCGGATATCGTCAATCAGGTCTTCACGGCCCAGAGCCTCGCAGATGCCCTTCCATTCCTTGTCGGAAATGATGCTGATGGTGATGTAGCCATCGCTGGTTTCGTAGATGAGGTCGATAGAGGAAAAGGTCTTGCGCACGTCGGTTTCCTTCTCGGCGAAGGTCAGGCCAGACATGCCTTCCGGCCACAGGAAGGCAATGGTTGCTTCCAGCATCGACAGCTTGATGTGCTGACCCTCTCCCGTGCGTTCACGATGAAACAGGCCACTGGAAACGGCCTGTGCCGCCGTTAACGCCGATACCTTGTCCGCCAGGATAACGCGGAACATGCCGGGGCGGCCGGCCTTGCGATCCGCCTGTATATCAGTGGCACCGGCAAGCCCCTGGATGATCGGGTCATAGACGCGCTTGTGGGCATAGGGTCCATTCTCGCCGAAGCCGCTGATGGACACGTAGATCAATCCGGGATTACGGAACCTCGCCAGTTCCTCGCCAAAGCCCATTCGCTCCATGGCACCAGGTCGAAAGTTTTGCAGCAGCACATCGGCTGACTCGATGAGTTGCCACAGCACTTGCTTGCCCTGCTCCGACTTGAGGTCGATAGCGAGCGACTTCTTGTTGCGATTACAGGAATAGAAGGTGGCAGGCACGCCGTTGTGGGGTTCGCCCAGGTGCCGCAGCTGTTCCCCCTGCAACGGCTCGACCTTGATCACTTCCGCGCCCTGGTCGCCGAGCATCATGGCGGCCACCGGGCCCGATACCATGCTGGTGAGATCCAGTATTTTTATTCCGTTCAGTGGTCCCATAAGATTTCCCGGGTCGGTTGGTTCCGTTGGTTTTATTTATTTTTGTTCTGGTTTATTTCTGCCGCCCGCTGGTAGGCAGGCCGCTCAAGAATGCGTTCCCTGTAAGTTTGCAAACACGCCGGCATCGGAATCTCGTAGCCAAGCACCCAGTTGAGACAGGTAGTGAGAAACAAGTCCGGTAGGCAGAATCCCTCATCCAGCAAGTAGTCATTGTGCTGCAGGTGCTTCTCAACGACGGCCAGTTGCCGAATCANGTAATCCCGGGCAGCAATCATGGCGGCGGGTGCCTCACCGTAGTTCTCCGCCAATGCACCGTGCCGACGCATGACATAGAGGCTGGTCTCATCAAGCTCNCCGTAGATAAAGCTCAGCCACTCGTCTTGTTTCGCCTGTTGTTCGATAGAATCNGGTGCCTGCAAGGTGGACTCATCGCCGTACTTGTTCACCAGGTAACGGCAGATCGCCATACTCTCCGAGAGCTTGAACTCGCCATCTTCACAGAACGGCACTTTCTGTTTCGGATTAAGCACCGTGTACTCGNGCGTCCGGGTTTCCCCGGTCCTCGGGCCAATAGGATTGAGCTGGTATTTCAGCCCCAACTCCTCCGCCACCCAGATCGGGCGCAGGGTGCGCACGGTGCCTGCGCCCCATAGTGTGATTGATATGTTGGTATTGGTTGTGTTCATAAATCGGGTTAGCGTGAACTTCCACTAGTTTAACGGACACTCAAAAAAGATCTACTATGACCAGGAAGGAGCGCAAAATAGGGACAGACCACGTTTTACACTAGCCACCATATCAAACCCCCTACAGCAGCACCGGCCAGAACAAAAAGGGTTCTCAAAATCCATCTTGCCTTTCTGATAACCCTCTTCATATCGGCAGTTTCATTCACTCGTGGAAAGTCGATGTCAGGCACCGCTACACCCAGAAAATCGCACAGGGGTTGCCAACCCTGATCGGCGCTGAACACCAACAGTTGTGATACAGGAACGGTCGCCTTGACGTCCTCAATATGCTGCTCGTAATGGGCGATGGCGGCTTGCTTGTCTGTCATCGTGCCATTTAGGGTGCGCTGCCAGATCAGTTTTTCAATCATTTTTATGAGTGCTGGTTGGCGGGGCAGGAGTGCCCTGAGCACTTTGAACTCCCAAAGTACCTGGACCGAGTAGATCGTTTCTGTCGCGGATTTATACCAGGCAGCTGCACCGCGTGGGTGCACCGTCAAAAGTACCTTGGCATCAGGNTAGGCCACCATTTGTTCCCGCCAGACGCAGCTGGAAGGAAAGTCTATGGTCGCGCTGTAGTTCTCAAAAACCCGCTGCCAATCGTGGGGGGTGCCTGGNGGTTGTTCAGCGACTTCTAACCAGAAGGCAGCATGTTTTGAATTCCCGGACCGCATGACTTCCATCATATGGTAGCAGGGAAACCCTAGATGATTGAGTGCAAGTTGGGTTGATTTAGTAGCGGTTCGTCCGTAACCCGCGCCAATTATTTTTAGTTCGATGTTGCCACCTTATGGGATAAAGGGGTCGGAGGGATTAAATCTTGATCAGAGAAATGCTGGTCAAAATTTAATCCCTCCGACCCCTTTTATACCGTTAAAATTTAGTCCCTCCGTTCCCGTTTTTTATTGCTCCAGTGAAGGATGTGCATACCCGGTGGGCAGCAGCTGGTCCGGATCAATCCGTATGCTCAAGTAAGTAATCTGTTCCTGGATATGACGAAAGCCGTGTGGCACGCCGGCGGGAATAACGACTATGTCTCCAGCTGAAATCGTCTGAGTCTGGCCATTGGTGACCGTGCGGCTGCCACTGGGGCCGATCAATTCTCTGACTGCTGAGACATCCGCAGGAAACTCAACGGCACCGGTAGCATCGCCGCCAGTGACAAGAATGCCTGAACCGGAAAGTATGTAGTACACCTCGGTAACGCGGTGATGAAGAATTGCAGTTACTTCCTCTCCTTCGGTGCGTGTGGTCACGCGCTGTAAAATGCCAACGGCCACATTGATGTCGTCGCCAATATCAACCACTCTGATTTGTTGGTCGATGGTGTTACCCAGATTTTCATAAACGGTCGCTATTTCGGCGCTTGGAATATGAGTGNCGTTGGTCTGCGCCTGGGCAAACGAGCCCGTTGCTAGCAGGAAAAACACTGCTGCAGTGGCCAGGTGAATGAGTGATTTGCTTCTCATTGTTACTTCTCCCAATTTTTTTCTATAAAGAATCGTCTGGTTTGAAACTCTGCCCGATATGCAGTGATCCTGCAAGCTACATTCTATAAAGGGGATGGAGGGATCTGTAAACGTGGTCAGCCCCCCATTCTCNATTGATACTATGTGGAATAGCTAGTTTAATGAGTGAGAGCTAAAAATTAGTCCAAATAGATCTGTCCCAAATACTCATTAATCGAATTGGAGAGATTATGATGATCAGAAGAACACTTATGTTAGCGCTAATTACCTTTGCCTCAGCCACAATCTGGGCCCAATCACCCTTTGACGGCACCTGGAATTTTTCAATGGACAGCCCCATGGGCTCAATCGACGCCATAGTGACGATGCGAGCCGAGGGCACGACACTGGTTGGCGAGTTTGACATGGGCGGTGGGCGCAAGTGGCCGATCGAAGCAGGCACTATCGAGGGCAACCAAATCTCGTTTGAGATCGATCGAGACGGAGCGATGACCTACGTGATGAGTGCCAGTGCCAATGGCAATACAATTACAGGCACTGCAATGGCGATGGGCAGCATAGCTGAATGGTCCATGAGTAAGTAGCAGATGTAAATAGGGACAGATCTAATTTCTAGTCAACTATTGCCCTAAAATAGATCTATCCCTATTTATTAGTCCCCATTTCCTATATCCAGTTTTTATCCGGAAGCACTTTCGTGCTCTCTCTGCTTGTAACCAATCCAACCCCCCCCTCCGTCTTAAATAATTGAACACGTCATCCTGGTTTTTCTGCTCGATGCGTGCAACCAATTCGGCTAGTGAATTCAGTTTTAGGGGGACGGGTAAGTGTTTACTACCTATTTCAAAACCGCCTTTCGCAGTCTTTTGCGTGAGAAGGCGTACAGCCTGATAAATATAGCGGGGCTCTCCATAGGCATAGCCTGCTTTCTGATCCTGAGTCTCTACCTGCTCAACGAGACAAGTTATGACCGTCATCACACCAATCACGAGCGTGTGTATCGCCTGAGTAATGAGTTTTCTATCAATGGGAATGCAGACTTTGCGGCCCTTTCCTCGACCCAGTCAGGCCGGATGATGCATGAGCAGTTCGACGAGATATTAGCCTTTGCCCGCTTCCTCCCGATGCCAGCGCCGCAATGGTTGATGCGATCACGCGGCGAAGATTACTACTGGGAAAATGTCTATTCCGCAAACAACGCAGTGTTCGACCTGTTTACCCACGAGGTGATCTATGGCAATCCAGAGACAGTGTTGATCGAACCCGATAGCATGGCGGTGAGCGAGACTTTTGCGCAACGCTACTTCGGCGATGCCAATCCAATCGGCGAAATCATCGAGACGGAGAACAACGACTACCGCATCGATCTAGTGTTTCGGGATCTGCCGGAGAATAGCCACTTGAAGTACGATGCGTTGTTGTCCTACGAGCGCGTTGGCGATCCCGACCCATCTGACGCGTTAATACAGCTGTGGAACATCGGATTGTATACCTATCTGATGTTCGACGAAGACTACGACATCGCCAATTTCGAACAGCTGTCCGCGCAGTTTTTCCAGAACAGTATGGTTCCCACGGCGCGCCAATATGGTCTCGATGCCAACCTTAATTTCGTGTTAGAACCACTTGCCGACATTCACCTGAACTCCACAACCACCTATGATTTGCCGCGGGGCAATGTGTTCTATGTGTACGCCTTTGCTGCCATCGCAGTGTTCGTCTTGCTAGTCGCCAGCATCAATTACATGAACCTGGCGACCGCTCGTGCTACACGGCGCGCAAAAGAAGTGGCCATGCGCAAGGTCATCGGTGCTTCCCGATTACAACTGGTAGGACAGTTCATCGGTGAGTCTGTTTTTTATGTACTTATCTCTTTGCTGATTGCCCTGCTGCTCACGTTTCTCGCGATTAACTATACCGACATTCCGCAACTGTTCGATTCCAGCCTGCAGTTTGAGCTGTTGATGAGCCCGACTGGCATTGGACTCCTGATACTGGGCAGTATATTGATTGGCTTGATCTCAGGTTCGTATCCCGCTTTTTACTTGTCTTTAATTTCGCCACAAGCAGCCTTCAAGGGAGCTGACCGTGTTGGTAAGAGTGGCGGTAGGACGCGCGAAACGCTGGTGCTTGTTCAATTTATTATTTCCGTCGCGGTCATCGCAAGCACCCTGCTGATGCTGGTACAGATGAATTTCGTACAGACCCTGTCTCTCGGTTTCGACAAGAAAAACAAGATCGTAGTGCGCGTGCAGGGGGCCGATCAGGTAGAACGCATTCCAGAATTACGCAATGAGCTGTTGCAACAAAGCGGTGTAATCGGTGTTACGACAGCCTCCCAGATGCCCGGAGACCTGATGGATATACCGGCATTGCGCGTGGATGACAACAATGGTGTACTCACCGATCAGGTCTTAAACAGTATGGGCGTGGGATTTGGATTTGTCGAAACTCTGGGCATCAATGTAGTGCTGGGCAGGTCATTCGATGAAAGCAGGGAAACCGATCGTACCCATGCCGTGCTGGTCAACGAGTCCATGGTGGCGGCGATGGGATGGGATGATCCGATTGGCAAACGAGTGCTCCCTTTCGACCTCGACGCTGAACCCCTCTTGGTTATTGGTGTGCTCAAAGATTTTCACTATGCCGGATTGCAGGAAGAAGTAGTGCCGATCTTGCTCTCGGTGTTCCAACCGGACCTCTCGGAAGGGACTACCGAACAACGGCGGGAATTTTCTCTGCAGTTAGTGGTGATCGTGGAGGATAGTGGCATACGCTCGACTACGGATTTCCTGCAACAACGCTGGGCCACATTCGACCTGGAGCTTCCGTTTGAATTCAGGATGCTGGAAGATTCGCTGAATGAGCTTTATGGGTCTGAGCAACGCCTGATGCAACTCATTGGCTTCTTCGCCGGCGTCTGTATCCTCATTTCCTGTTTGGGGCTTTATGGCCTGTCAGCATTCAATACCGCCCAGCGAACCAAAGAGATAGGGGTGAGAAAGGTATTGGGTGCGTCAGCGACTTCCATAATTCAATTACTGTTCAGGCGCGTACTGGTGTTGGTAGCCATGGCGTCAATGATCGCTTCGCTGGTTTCTTACTGGGCTATCAGTGAATGGTTGCAGAATTTTTACTATCGCATTGATCTGCTCGGTCTCAACCTGATCATGTTCGCGATGGCCAGTTTGCTCGCTGTCATAATTGCGTTTGTAACTATGGCCCTGCAATCCTTCAAGACTGCGCAATCCAATCCCATCACGG
Source organism: Gammaproteobacteria bacterium (assembly GCA_002730035.1). Classification (GTDB taxonomy): domain Bacteria; phylum Pseudomonadota; class Gammaproteobacteria; order Pseudomonadales; family Pseudohongiellaceae; genus UBA9145. Next base: position 32,504 of record PBYU01000013.1, read on the forward strand.
CGCTTCGCCACGAGTAAAGAAAACGGGGATTGTAAATTGGGATAGATCTAATTCCTCATCAACGATTAACCAAAAATGGTTCTGACCCTATTTACTAATTACCCTAAAATAAATCTGTCCCTATTTATTTACTCCTTTAGAGGTAACTTTATGACAATACGCATATGCAATCAATTCAGTAGGCTGTTTTTGCTGCTCTCACTGCTGGTCTGTTTAGTGAGTAATCCGGCAGTGGCACAAGAGATCGACGACGCAGAAGCCTTTTTTATGCTGAATGCCCTGTGGTTCAAGGCCGAAGGGGGTGCCGAGAAATATCAACAATATTTGCAAGCTGCTGGTCCGCTGGTAAGCAAACACGGCGGTCAGAACGGCGATGCGTAAACGCCGCAACAGTCACTTTTCGGCGAGTTCGATGCAGATCTTGTTTTTCTGGTTGAGTGGCCAAATTTTCAGGCTTTTACCAATCTAATCAGCGATCCGGACTATCAGGCTATCAGCCATCTGCGGGAAGAAGCGATCGACGATTCATTGCTGATTCGGTTGAAGAAACTGTAATCGGATAAAGGGGTCGTATAGCTCCCTCTTCTATCTAGGTTCCCAGAAAAAGACCTCAAAGTTGCGGAGCGGTTCTGCCCCCTCGTAGAGCGAATCATCTAGCGTCATGCCCACCTTGGCGCCCCACTGCTCCATCATGGCGATGCGCTCGTCACCGAAAATTTCGATGGCTTCCATCGTATAAGTCGCTTCGCCAATCCGCAGCCATCCATCGCCACCGTGGTCCCTCACGTGCTGCGCCCATAATGATCCGTCCGGGTGGGTGGCTGTGATTACACCATCAGGAGTGCCCACCCAGGACAGATAGGTAACAAAAGGTGGGAATCCGCTTTGCTTCATGAGCAAAGGAAGCGGAACGCTTTCATTGAGCGGCGTGAAGTCATCCGGGGCCGGAGTTGCTGTTCCTCCAAGAATTACGCCGGGCGTACGAGCAAGTCCCTCGTTTCCAAGGTACGGTGCCGTGAACATCCAACTCAGCACTCCGGCCAGTAGTACCGCTCCGATTAAAATCCCGGTGAGCTCTCGCTTATTCATTGGTCATCCTCCGTCCTCTTTATTCCAATTTCATGGCAACCTGAACACATACAAAACATTACCACCTCCACGCTGCCGAATTTCTGGTGTATGGCGTCGATAATTAACCCCTTCCCCTGCCGCTATCGCAACATACTGCACGCCATCAACGCTATAGCTCACGGGAAAACTACCGGCTGTTGAGCTTAGCACTTGCTCCCATAAGATATCGCCGCTGTCAGCATCGAATGCACGGAATCTCCTGGCGTCATCAGAAACGAAAACCAATCCGCCGCCGGTTGTCAAAACAGAGCCGCCAATACCCGCTCGTTGTCGATAGGTCCAACGTGCTGCACCGGTGGCTACATCGATGGCCGTGAACTGCCCTACTTGCCCGGTATCTTCCGGTCCAAGTTCCGGGCTGGAAATTGCTGAAGCATGGTGCAGCCCTACTGTTGGCTCTACCGGCCTCAGACGAAAATTCATGCAGGTATTGTTGGTGGGCGTGTAGAGCGTATTGGTCTGCGGGCTATAGCCGACCGAGTTCCAGTTAATGCCACCCTGGGTTGTCGGGCACACGAGTCGCTGTTGTCCAATTTCGGTGATATCCAGGTCAGGATTGGTGATGCCTTTGTGATTTTCTATATCGACACCGACAATCACGTTCTGGTAATTGGTTTCGGTAGCCCACAGGAATTCACCGGTGGCAGCATCGAGGGTCCACACGATGCCGGGTTTGCCTGGAATGCCGGTAATAACTTTGCGCCGCTGGCTCGAAGCGATGTTCGGATTCATCCATGACACGCCATCGGCATCGGGCGTGACCTCGGTTTCCACTATCAACCGCTCGAAGGGATGATCCAGATCCCAGTTACCCCCGGGAATATGTTGGAAATACCATTCGATGGCGCCGGTATCGGCGTTCAGAGCCAGGGTTGAGTTGGTGTAGAGCACGTCACCGCCGCGAGTACCCCGCTGGATCGAACCCCAGGGTATGGGTACGGCCACGCCTACATAAATCATATTGAGTTCGGCATCAAAACTCGCAGGCATCCAGGCTGAGCCGCCGCGACGTAATTCGTTGGGCAGGTCGCCCCAGCTCTCGCCGTTGGGTTCACCGATCCTTGGTACGGTGTTAGTGCGCCATAACTCCTCACCAGTGTCGGCATCGTGGGCGGTGATCCAGCAACTGGTATTAATGTAGTAACAACCGGACATGCCAGTAATGACTTTGCCATCGAACACCTGCGGCCCACCCGAATAGTGTTGCCCAACTGTCCAATCACCGATCTGTCGCTCCCAGGTAACCTCGCCGCTGGTTGCATTCAAAGACACGATATACGCATCGCGCGTGGCGATGATTAATTGATCTTTGTAGAGAGTGGCATTGCGATTGGCGCAAGACAGCGGCGCGACATGATCGACAGTCGCCCGGCGATACTCCCACAGCGGCGTGCCATCGGTAGCATCTACTGCCTCGATAAAATCGCAGGCTTGAGGCAGAAACATCACACCATCGTGAACCAGGGGTGTAGTTTCCTGCTTGCCCGGCTCCATGGTCCAGGCCCAGGCCAGGCGAAGATTGGCCACATTATCTTTGTTTATCTGATCCAGTGGGCTATAGGCCCAGTGATTGGCCGTGCGTCGCCACATTAACCAATCCCCTGCCGGCGGGTTTGCCAATTCTTCCAGGGAGACAGGGCTGTAGTTATCCAATAACGACGGTTGAGCTGCAGCCATTGGCGCGAATGCAGCAATGACTAGAGAGACTGCGAACAGGCGCCTGGAAGAGTGCTGAACATGCTGAATAGCGGAGATTGACATGCTGTTATCCATTATTCTTGTTATCGATGGGTATTTATAACGGAGAAACTGGGGACAGGCCACATTTTTGGGGAAAGTTTGTGATTTTGGGGGGTATGGGTAACCGGGGATAGACGGATCAAGCAGCCAGCCGTTCCAAATAAGGCATGATCACCGCAGCAATTATGATGGCCTGGGTCCAGGAGAGAAACCGAAATTTGCTATCGATCTGGGCGAAGCGAATATCCATATAGGCCTGCTGCTCGGCGAAGCGTGTGTCAATACGGGCATCCTGTTCCGCGAAGCGGGCAGTTAAATGCTCCTTGGTGACTAATGATTCCAGATTCACGTTAAACGCCTCGGTAAGCACCTCGGCTTGTTTCGAAGGCACCCCTGCCTCTTCAAGCCTTCGCACAAACTTCAAAGTATCGAAAGTGCTGATCGCGATTATAGTCCCTGTAAAACGTTTCGTCTTTGGGAAGTGTAGCCAGCTAAAACAAAAATCAGCAAGAATCCAGGCTAAAAAGGGATTGTGTCTCGACAAATGACAGGCAATGTGAAAAATGCCATGCTTGGTAAAGTAAGGAGCATGACAATGAACAAATCCAGCTTTTTTCAACCCCTGATACTCCCGGTGCTGGTGACCTTTACCAGTAGCCTCTACGCCCAAACCCCGAACCCCGAACCCTTACCGCAACTGAGACCATCAAATGAAACTAACATCTGCTTTGCTCGCAACCCTGGTTCTTTCACTTAGTGCCGCCAACGCTGTCGCCGACACTAGCGTATTGTTCATTGGCAACAGCTTCACTTACGGCCACGGTTCTGCCGTCAGGTTTTATCGAGCCGACACAGTGACTGACCTTAATATCCAAGGCATCGGCGGTGTGCCGGCTCTGTTCAAATCTTTCACGGATCAGGCCGGGCTCGACTACGACGTGTATCTTGAAACGCAGCCCGGTAGTGGTCTGGATTTTCACCTGGAGAACAAGCTTGGCGTAATTGGTCGCCGACCTTGGGATAAGGTTGTGATGCATGGTTTCAGCACACTGAACCGAACTGAGCCGGGTGATTCCGAATTGCTCGTTAGCACCACCGCACAAATGACCGAATTTCTACAAGGCGTCAATCCGCAGGTCGAGGTTTTCCTCACTGCAACCTGGTCGCGCGCAGACATGACCTACTTGCCTGACCGCCCCTGGTCAGGCAAACCCATTGGTCAGATGGCGCGCGATGTACGTGCCGGCTATGACCGGGCGGCCGCTGGTGCTAGCGGAGTAAAATCGGTGAATGCCGTAGGGGAAGCCTGGACACGGGCGATGGATTCCGGCCTCGCCGACCCTAATCCCTACGATGGCATCGAACTGGATAAGATTGATCTGTGGACCTTTGATCACTATCACGCCAGTATTTGGGGTTACTATCTCGAAGCCCTGGTCGTATTCGGTAACCTCACCGGGCTCGATCCTCGCTCACTCGGTGACAACGAGTGTTCAGGGTTCGAATTGGGTATGACTGTTCCGCAGGTAAAGGGTCTGCAGCAGGCGGCCTTCGACCAACTCGCCAGTGAAGACAGGGTGACACCTGCTCCGCTGGTGTTACCCAGGCGGGTCGCCCCTCAACCCTGCGTCATGTAAGCTACAAATAAAGGTGTCGGAGGGATTATTTATTAACCGATCTCACAACTGATCAAAATTTGGTCCCTCCAACCTCTTTTATTTTCTAGGACAACTACTATGAAAAAAGCAATAACATCTTTACTCGTACTTCTATTAAGCGCTGGCTTGCTGCTCGCAAATACGAGCTGGGCTGCCGAGATTCCCAGGGCAGCTCCGGAAGAGGTCGGCATGTCGTCGGAGCGCCTGGAGCGAATTAACACCACCATTCAGCGACACATCGATGCAGGCGATATTCAAGGTGCTGTCACTGCGGTCGCGCGTCGCGGCAAGTTGGTGCATTTCGAGGCGCATGGTTTGATGGATGAACTAAGCAATCGACCCATGCAGGAAGATTCCGTTTTCATCATGATGAGTTCCAGCAAGCCGGTGTTAGGCGTTGCCGCCATGATGATGATCGAGGAAGGGCTTATCCGCCCCGAAGATCCTGTCTCCAGGTACCTCCCAGAATTTGCTGACATGCAAGTGGCTGTACTCAAGCAACCCGTTGATGAAAATATTAGCCCCAGACGAATAGATAGGGACAATCTTCCGGAACATCGTCTCGTGCCGGCTCGTCGGGAAATCACCATCCACGATTTACTGACCCATACTTCTGGCCTTGGTACCGGGGGGCTGGGCTCGACACTGCAAACACCGGCGCCTTTTCCTCTGCCACCGGGTAGAACCTTAGAGACTGAAATGGCTCGCTACGCCTCTGGAGCGTTGGATTTTCAACCCGGCGATCGATGGTCCTATAGCGGTTTAGTGGGCCTGGATGTTGTGGCTCGCATTGTCGAAATAGTCTCCGGGCAGCCTTACGATGAGTTCATTAAGGAACGCATCTTCGATCCGCTGGACATGAATAACACCTGGTTCAATGTGCCTGAGGAATACAGAGATCGACGTGTGGTCATTACAGATCGCGACATGTCTCCCTTTTTCGACAACCCCACCAATTACTTCTCTGCCTCGGCAGGACTCAACAGTACTGCTGAGGATTACCTGAAGTTTGAGCAAATGCTGGTTAACGGCGGAGAACTCTTTGGCAATCGCCTGCTTAGCCCCCGGTCCATTCGAATGATGGGCAGTGACCAGGCAGGTGGCCTTTATAACGGGATTGGCCGAGTTCAGGATGGCCTCGGTTTCGGCTACACGGTTTATGTGACGGAAGATCCGATTGCCGCGGGCGCACGTCGAAGTGCGGGAGCCTTTGGCTGGGCGGGCGCCTTCGGCACTCGAACCTGGACAGATCCTGAAGAAGAGCTGACAGGCGTGCTATTTCTACAACAACCCCATGGGCGTACCCAGATGGATTTCGAAAACGCGGTGCAGCAGGCGATAATTGATTGAACAAATAAAGGTGTCCAAATAAAGGTGCCGGCGGGACTAAATTTTGATCAATTGTGAGCTTGATTAAAATTTAGTCCCGCCGGCACCTTTACTTAATTGCGGAGTTATGCCGCCAGCCGCTCCAGATAGGGCATGATCACCGCGGCAACGATGATCGCCTGGGTCCAGGAGTGAAAACGAAACCTGCTGTCGATATGGGCGAAGGCGCTGTCCATAAAGGCTTTCTGCTCAGCAAAACGAGTATCAATTCGAGCGTCCTGCTTAGCAAAACGAGTAGCAATTCGAGCGTCCTGCTCAGCAAAACGTGTATCAATTCGAGCATCCTGCTCAGCAAACTTGGCTGTCAGTCGCGACTCGAGATATTCTTTGGTAACCAGTGACTCCAAGTTCACCATAAATGCCTCTGTGAGAACTTCTGCCTGGACTTCCGCCTGTTCCAGTGGAACGCCTGCCAGCTCCAGAAGGCGAACAAATTTATGGGTGTCGAAAGTCGTGATAGCCATTATACACTCCCTGTAGTTAGCTTATCGAGCTAGTAGTATAGGTGGAGGCAGGCCAGGTCGCTAGAAAGGCGGATGATTTATCTTCTGCAATTAGCGACGCTTTGCGGGAAAAATAAAACTATCCCTATTCCCGGACATACCGATTAAACCAATCGATGGTGCGTGTCCACGCCTCGGTCGCTGCGGCCTCAAGGTAGCGTTCAGGTGTCGCGTCGTTGAAAAAGCCGTGCACCGCACCTGGATAGATATGCCCTTCGTGTGTGACATTATTGGCGGTCAAGGCTTCGTCGTAGGCCGGCCATGCATTAACCAGGCGCGTGTCGAGTGCGCCGTGTTGTACCAGAATCGCTGCCTCGATATTCGGCACATCCGACGCGTCAGCACCTCCGCCGTAAAACGGTACCGCCGCTGCAAGATCCTCTCCTAACCTGACAGCGAGTTGATTTGAAACGCTGCCACCATAACAAAATCCAGTCACGCCAATCTTGCCCGTGCAGTCCTCACGATTTTTCAGCCATAACGCGCTGGCTACAATGTCTTCGAACTTTTTATCATTGTCGATCTGCCGAAAGAGCTGCCCACCCTGATAGTCATCACCCGGATAGCCACCGACCGAGGTGAGCACATCCGGCGCGAAAGCCATGAAGTTGGCCAGCGCAAACCGTCGGGCGACATCTTCAGTGTGAGGATTAAGCCCGCGATTCTCATGCACAACAATAATGCCTGGAAGCTGGGACGGTGTCTCGCTACGACTGTCGGCACTGAAGGGGCGTACCAGATAACCTCTTATGAAGCCGTTGCCGTCAGGGGATGGCAAGGTCTCATAACTGGTGGTAATTCGTTCATCTTCGCGCGACACTTGCTGCCCCATCGCGTAATTCGGCATCAGCGCCTCCACAATAGCAGTGGCACTGAGACCGGCAACAGCCAATTTTTTCACGCCGTTAAGAAATGCCCGGCGACTGATATCACTGTGGACAAACTGGGTGTATATTTCAACTGCTTCAGCTGGGACTGTACGTCGTTCTTTTGATGACATGGTGCTTCTCCTATTAACAGGGATAGAATTATTTTTTTTACTGCGGCCCACCGTTCAGCCGTAATCTACTTCGTGGAAAACAGAGACAGGGCATGATTAAGCAATCGTTCAAAAAGGTGGTCTGTCCCGCACTAACCTATTTACTAGCGTCCACAAGTTTCGAAAAATAGTACGCTGATTCTCCAGATTTGCTTTGTATTTGAGTCAAATTGCTGCCAAGTTCTAGTTGCCGGTCTTTATTCTACAATGCCAAAAAATGCTGCACATCGCTACTAATAGATTTGGGATCAAGCCCATGCAGTTCCTACTACACATGGACTGCTACATCCGACTATCAGCACTCTGCTTGATTCTCAGTTTCTCGGCCGTGAGTTTTTCTCAAGATAATGTCGGAGAAGAATCTACAGTGATCTATCCCGCCGACTACTTTGCTGAATTCAATCCAGTCACGGCTCAGGACATGTTGGATCGAATTCCAGGCTTCGGTTCGGCGACAGGTGGTTCTGCTGCGGTTCCCCGGGGTGTATCTTCAGGCGGATCTTCTGGCGGAGACCCCTCCAGTGGCGGCCGTGGATTTGGTAGTGGCGAGAGCGGCGGCAATGAAATTCTAATTAATGGCAAACGCACAGCAGGTAAGAACAATCAAACTGGGGGCCAATTAGATCGCATCACCGCTGATCAGGTTGACTACTTTGAGATCATTCGGGGCACATCCGGTGAGCTGGATGTAAGGGGCAGTGGTCAGGTAATTAACGTTGTGTTATTCGGAGAATTGCCCAGCACCAGTATTTCTTACGAAGCGAATGCGGTTCGCTCTCTGGATCATGAAATAAGACCGGGTGGCTCGATTTCTCTGAGCGGGCAGGCCGGGGAATTAAGTTATGTGCTGAATGCTTCGGCAACAGAACGTTACGACTATTCAGTTGGCAAGGAAAACAGCATCCTCGGTGATTTCTCCCCGAATGATCTAGTTCGTGAAGAGAAAATTCGTGATCAGTCCAACTACAATTTCAGTTCGAACCTTAACTATATTTTTAACTCAAGTAACAGTGTGCGTTTTAACGCCCTCTATTCTGACAATGATAATCCAAGCGATGTAACTCGCCGGACAACGGACTTAAGAGTGACGCCGAACATCGTAACTCTAGAGCGAGAAGATATTCCGGTAACACGCGAAAATTGGGAAATAGGCGGTGATTACGAATACCTCGGAAGCAATGGCAATAGATTTAAAATTCTATTTATCAGCAATGAGACTGATCAGTCTTTAAACCGGGAGCGTTATCAAATATTGACAACTGGCACCGAGGAGAAAGATCTGTTCCTCGATACCGCCAGCGTAACCAGGGAGCGCATCCTCCGCAGCTCCTATACATTTGACATTTTTCAAGATCAGGACATTGAATTTGGTGCCGAGCGTGCACAGACTATACTGGATTCAAACCTTGCCCTTGGATTGGTCAATGTAACCGGGACACCTTCAGAGGCTTTCGGAGGCCTGGTTCCGCAATCCGTACCCAACGCCAACTCGAAAGTCGAAGAGATCCGTTATGAACCCTTTGTTATTCACAACTGGATTATCAACCAGAGGATGTCTTTGGAATCGACGCTGCTTTATGAGACGTCGGAAATCACGCAATCAGGCGATGCTTCCAATAAAAGGGATTTTGATTTTGTAAAACCAAAAATCGACTTCCGCTTTGATGTGACTCCTCAATTGCAAGTGGGCGCAAGCATCGAGAAGGTTGTGAACCAATTGAGTTTTGCCGATTTTGTTGCCGCCAATGATGAAGAGGACGAAGATTCCAATACTCTCGCTGGCAATGTCAATCTTCGCCAGGAGTGGCTATGGAAGTATGATCTCAATGCTGAGTACCGATTGCCTGATGATATTGGAGTAGTTGATGCCAACATCTTCTACCATCAGCACCATGACGTGATCGAACGCATCGATGTTTCAACTTCTGAAGAAAACCTGGCGTCGGCGAACGGCAATATTGGTGACGGTGAGATGTGGGGAATTGCATTGAACGCCAGTATCCGCATGCGCATGATTAACCTACCTAATTTGTATGTGACGACTTCGTTAAGTGTGGAAAATTCCAGTATTACCGACCCCTTTCTCGGCATTGATCGCCGCTTTCAGTTTCACATGAGGGGATCCAATTCCTTGGGTTTTCGACATGACATTCCACAATGGAGGATGAACTGGGGTGGTTTGTGGTCGAACCGCCACGACGGTAATAACAAACGCTACGATATCGATGACATTGAGTTGGCGGCAGGAGATCCTCTCTACACTCTCTTCGCAGAATACGTGGATCGACGCGGCACTACCTATCGTTTCGATGTGTTTCGTCCTTTCAGCGGCCTTGGGTGTCGCGAACGGCAGCGTTTCGTGGGAAGAATCTCTTCCGGCGTATTGGAAGAGATCGAAGACAGGTGCACCGGGTCTGGAAGGACATTGACATTTAGAGTTAGTGGAACGTTTTAAAATAGGGACAGATCTATTTCCTTTGCCGCAGTCCATCGTTCAGCGGCCAGCTGTCTCAAAAAATGGATCCGTCCCTATTTATATTTGTGGGGAAAGGGGACAGACCACACCATAATGTTTTTGTGGAAGTGTTCAAAAATGCAGTCTGCTCCCTTACAATCCACCTATCAATACAGGAGAAAAGCAATGAAAAGAAGATCCTCCGCCGCTGCATTCACACTAATTTTTACCTTACTGTCCATCCTCACTGCCTATAGCTATGCAGCAGACTCGGATTCCGGGCCTCCAAGCAGCGATGGCTCGCTAGATAGTGTCAACGCCCGCGCCGACTATTTCCGCCTGGACAACGACTACGTGCCACCGCCAGGTGAGGCGCTGCACCACTACACGGCAGGCTATGCCAAGATCCTCTGCTCAGCCGTCTTCATCACCGGTCTCGATCCCGATGACGCGGCGGCCAACGTGGGTGGCTTCATCTCACCTTTCGATCAACGCCAGCACGTCGTCGACACGCGTGTCGACCGCGAGCGCCAACTTATCGCCCTGACACTGCCTGACGGGGTGACCCGGATTGCACGGCGCTATGGTAGCCAGGGCTGTGTGACCCGCCCCATGGGACAGGAGACCCTGCTGTTCACTCCCTCGATCATCGAGCCTGACCTGCCCCCTGCAGAGTCTATGCCGTGGCCCATGGGTGACGTTTTGTCTGATGATCCCTGGCCGGCGGGAGTTGACAAAGAACTCGTAGAACGTGCCATAGACGTGGGTTTTGGGCCACCGGAGGCACGCACGCTTGGTCTGGTGGTGACCTACCAGGGACGCATTATCGGTGAACGCTACGGCGACGATGTCGACATGCACACGCCGCTGGAAAGCTGGTCGATGACCAAGAGCCTCACCGGAACGCTGATGGGCGTGCTTATCCAGCAGGGTGCTTACGAGTTATGGCAGGAAGCACCGATACCGGAATGGCAGCTGGCACGAGACGATCCACGTCAGCAGATCCGCATTGGCGATATCATGCGCATGTCCAGCGGCATCATGATCAATGCCCCGGCAGATCCGGACTTTGATCCCGACACCTACCCCGATCACGTTTACCTCTACACCGGCGGTGAAAACCTGCACCAGTATGCGGCCACGCGCCCGCAGGAGTACCCACCGAACACCATCGGCCGCTATCGTAATACCGACCCGGTACTGGCGAGCTACCTGATCCGGCTGGCGGTGGAAGGCCGCGGTGATGATTACCACGCTTTTCCGCAACGGGCGCTGTTCGACAAGCTCGGCATTCGCAACGCCCTGATCGAAACCGACGCCTACGGCAATTTCCTCGGCCAGGGGCTGGCCTTCATGCCCGCCCGCGACTGGGCCAGGCTTGCCAACCTGTACCTGGAAGATGGCGTATGGAATGGGGAGCGACTGCTACCCGAAGGCTATGTGGAGTATGCCTGCACCGTTGCCCCGGCCTGGCAGAGTGATGGCCGTCCGATCTATGGCGGCGCCTTTTTCTGGGTAACCGACTCGGAAACAGAGGATGGAGCGCCCCTCAAGGCGTTCCACATGCGCGGTGCCGGTGGTCAGAGCACCAACATCATTCCAAGCCACGGCCTGGTATACGTGCGCATCGGCAAATACACCGGCGCCCGCGCGGGCGGCGAGGCATTGAACCGGATGATCCCGATGTTGATGGAGGCAGTGCCGCAGGTGCAATGAGTATAGGGACAGACCACGTTTTGGTGGGAGCACTCAACACCTGGTCTGTCCCTGGTTGCATAAGCTTGAATCCCCATTGGAGACTTTCTAAGGATGGCTTTCTTTCGAGTTCCTAACCAGTCCTATCGTTGGCTGTTCGCCGAGATGACAGTTGTGGTCTTGGGCATATTGATTGCATTTCAGATCGAGGAGTGGCGCCAAGACAGCGTAGAGCGCGGCGTCGCCAATGCCAACCTCGAAGCCATTCTATTTGAGCTTGAAGATGAGCTCTTCGATATTAACGACATCATAAATGATTCGAGTGCAGCTCCACGGGCCGCTACAGAGTTGGCGAATTTCATTATCAATGACGAAAGCCGCGATGAAGAATGGATAATACAAACCTACGCAGAAGCGATAAGCATAAGCCAGTTCCGACCTAGCTCACCGACCTAACTCACCGACCTACACAGGGTTGAGGGAGACTGGGCAGTTTTACCTGGTAGCTGATTACACGCTGCGCGTGGAACTATTCGACTACTATGAATTCTCTGCCTATATTGACCTATTGGCGCAAACCAGAACCAAAAATCGCCAGGACCTTCTCGACATCGCACGCACAGACATCTTTCCGGTCCCTGCGAAACAGGCAGCGACAGGAGAACTTTTTCGGGAGCTGTATATAGTCAAACCTATAGAAGACTTCCCGCGACACCCGGAGTTTCTCGGAGCAATCAGTATCCTGGGATCGACAATGAACAGCTGGATACCGAACCTGGAAGGTATGCGAGACAGGAATATGGCTCTGCAACAATCGATACGCGATCATCTTGCCAGTGAGGGCATAGAACCAGTGATTCCTGAGCGGAGTAATCAAAGGGGTCAGTAAATAGGGACAGATCTATTTACTCTGCTATTCTAGTTTATCCAACGCCGCCTCAAGCGTTTGCACGGTTCTGTCGACGTTGTGCAACTTGTCCAAGCCGAATAATCCCAATCGAAAGGTTTGGAAGCCCTCGGGCTCATCACACATCAAGGGTACGCCGGCGGCTGTTTGTAAGCCGACCTCGGCAAACTTTTTCCCAGTCTGTATGCCGGAATCGTCGGTATAAGACACCACCACGCCAGGAGCACCGAACCCTTCTGCCGCTACGCTCTTTATTCCCTTTGTTGCCAGCATTGCACGAACTTTGTCACCCAGTTCTTGTTGCTCCATCTTCACCTTTTCGAATCCGTAACTTTCGGTTTCCTGCATGGCATCTCGAAATCGAGTGATGGAATCTGTGGGCATGGTGGCATGGTAGGCATGTCCACCATTCTCATAGGCCTGCATTATCTGCAACCATTTGCCCAGGTCACAGGCAAAGCTGGTGCTCGAGGAACCTTCCATCTTTTCCAGTGCCAATGCGCTTAACATAACCAGTGCGCAGCAAGGCGATGAGCTCCAGCCCTTTTGAGGCGCGCTGATAAGAACGTCGACGCCGCTTGAATTCATGTCAACCCAGATGGTCCCGGAGGCGATGCAATCCAATACAAAAATGCCTCCCACCCCATGCACGGCGTCCGCGAGTGCCGCGAGGTAGTCAGGGGGCAGAATGATGCCTGAAGCTGTCTCTACATGGGGAGCGAAGACGATGTCAGGCTTCTCGCGTTCGATTGTTTGGACAGCCTCATCAATGGGCACCGGTGCGAATGGAGATTGGCTCTCCGCCGACAATTGCCTGGCTTTCAGGACTAGTGTTTCTGAGGGAATGTCCCCCATCTCGAAGATCTGTGACCAGCGAAAGCTGAAGAATCCATTTCTGATTACCAGGCATTTCTTGTTGGTAGCAAACTGCCGCGCAACCGCTTCCATGCCGAACGATCCACCACCAGGAACGATTGCCACTGCATCGGCTTGATAAACTTTCTTTAGCGTTAATGAAACATCATTCATTACAGTCTGGAAAGACTGCGACATATGATTGACAGAGCGATCTGTAAATACAACAGAATATTCTAATAATCCATCGGGATCGATATTGGGAAGTAAACCTGGCATAAATCTTCTCTTTCCTAATTCGTTATACTGTGTGATCAAAGAAGCCGAGTGTTGAAATGATCGTCAAATTGTAACGATCAAATTACTCCAACTCCTTTGGGCTTTTATTGGGACAGTCGTTCTTGTTCTCTTGCGCCGCGCAAGATATTCGCCATGGAATAATTACCCTCATGACAAGCATATTCATAGATCGGATCTGGCGTTGAATCCATGATGAATTCTCTTGTATAAGGAGCTGAGTAGGTATCCGGCTGGTCGACGGTGATCTGGTAAAGCAGTTGGGTGTCGTTAAGTCGTGTAAATCGCTCGATATTTACTCTCGATCGATTATGCCCAAAGGTACTCTTGCCGGAGAAGTTAGTGGTTTCGATGACCAGTGACTCTGCGTCGAAGTAACCACGGGCATCTCCATGCCACAGGCCTATTTTATCATCTACGTGGGGCTTGTCGGTAAGGGGTACGACGCGCGCATCGTGCATCATTTCCTGGACGATGACCACATGGTTTTTTGACTGGACGATTTGCCAATAACTGTTATAACCAGCATTCAGATAAGGTGCACCATAGCTTATACAGCGATCATCAACAGTAAGATCTAACCACGATGCGGGACTGGTATTGCCTCGCTGTGGACGATTAAACGTTACGCCATCGGCATCACCAAGCAACGGCGGGAAACGTCCATTGGGGGGATCGATTATCTGAGAAGTGCGATCATGCACTTCCCGTTCTACCAGCCAGGCTTGATCATAGTTGCCAGTGCTGGGGTCATAGGACCTCACTTCGCCGGACAGTGCCGCTTCAAACACACCATCACCAAAAAGAGCATCTTCATCTCCCTCGGTTATCTCAGCTATGCGTCGCCGCAGAAGTATTTGCTCTTCGTCGGTTAGGTAGCGTCGATCACCAAACATTTGCGGTCGCTCTACTGGCGTTATCGTGTTGTTACCCCATACGCCCTGCAGGTCGGGATGGCCATCGATAGTTTGAGGTGTCTCCCACTTCCCGGCGTTCTGCCCATAGAGCGGCTGCCACAATAAGACTGCGCAAGCAACTAACAGCATGAGCCTTCGAGCAGCTTCTCCCTTGCCTGACTTGAAAATTGACATGCTTGAGATCCTCCGTAAAAGATAAAGGGGCGAGCTTGTTTTGCACACTATTGTGACCTGCAACTGCTGGCGTTTTCAATCAATAAATCTGTCGCTGTTTCCTTTTATTGTTACAATGCCAGCGTTATGTCTTAGTTCTTACACAGCCTCGGCCACAAAAATCGTTTTTCGGTGTTGCTTATCGAGCAATTCGAAGCTCTTCTTCTGGCCAACAATAACTCAACCCCCATAAAACTAGTAGGACGCATTGATTGCCCCTTCAGGATTACTGCTATGTATGAACAATTGAACGATTTTTTTCAACGGCCCTCGCCGTTCTCAAAATATACGGTGAAAGAGCTCTGGACTCGTCCACACCTTTCCAGGCAAATGCTGAACCACCATTTGGATCAAAGTTCTGACCTGGCGTCATGGAAGCTCTCTTCTATAGAGCGGGTCGTAGACTGGATAGACTCCCAGTTCGAGCTGACAAACAACAACCTGTGCGATCTTGGCTGCGGCCCTGGCTTATACGCAACACGCTTTGCAAAAAAGGGAGCCAAAGTAACTGGAGTGGATTTTCCCAGCCACTCAATAGAATACGCGAGGAGCCAATCTAACGGTGCCAAGTCTGCCAACAATTACCTTATTGCAGACTATTTAACAGACGAACTTCCCAAGCCATTCGACATCGTTACGCTGATCTTTTGTGATTATTGTGCTCTGTCACCGCTACAACGAAGGACTCTCCTGAGCCGTATCTTTGAGATGTTGGCGCCTGACGGGCATCTGGTAATGGATGTGCTTGCAGCTAACGCGCTCAAGCAAAAAACAGAGAAAACCATTATTGAGGAAAAGCTTATGAATGGATTCTGGGCAGAGACTGACTACATTGGAATTCAACACTCGTTTGTGTATCCGGAAAGTCGTTTGTCATTGGATCGATACCTGATCATTGAACCAAACGAAACCTGGGAAATTCTCAATTGGTTGCAACATTTCTCACTACCGGGCATTGAGTCCAAACTGAAACAAGCTGGATTCGAAATAACAAAAGTGGCAGCAGCATTAACCGGCGAAGCACTGACGACCGATAGCGATGTAATTGGCATTATTGCCAGGAAAAAATAGGGAAACCCGGGGGCGGACCACGTTTTCTAACTGCAGGGCAACCAGGGCAGGCTACGAGGAAACCGTGGTCTGTCCCTTCGGTTCTCCTTTTACTCGACTTAACAACACGCCAGCCCCAGCAGCTATGCAACCGGCTATTAAAAGCGTCACTTGTCCCACATTAATGCCGGTCACTTCCGTTGTTGGTAGTGCAATCATTCCGCCGCCGATAGCCATAAGTGTGAGACCGGCTATGCCAATAGGCCCCCGGCGATCCAAGAATCCCACTCCCAACAGATAGCGCTGCAGTGTTCCCGCGATAAGCACTATACCGACTCCCACCTTGGTAGTGGCAAAAAGTATTTCCCACCAGCTCCCATCCATGATCAGCGCCGGTTCCAGCACGAAAAAAAATGGGATGAAATAAATCACGCTGCCC
Organism: Gammaproteobacteria bacterium; assembly: GCA_002730035.1. Lineage (GTDB taxonomy): Bacteria > Pseudomonadota > Gammaproteobacteria > Pseudomonadales > Pseudohongiellaceae > UBA9145. The sequence continues at coordinate 48,792 of PBYU01000013.1, forward strand.
AGTCGCATGGCCTTGAACCCGGTAGCAAGCGCCGATGACCCGGCGATACTGGCAGCGGCGAATGCACCCAGTGCTACCGGTGGCGTGATGAAAGACAACATTCCCCAGTAAAGAATAAATAGATGAACGCTCATGGGGTCCAGGCCGCCCTGAATCAAAGCAGGAGCCAGCACTATCGCCAGAAAAACATAGGCCGCGGTGACTGTCATGCCGATGCCTAATAAGAAACTACAGAAAGCCCCCATCAACAGCAGCAGCAGTGTCGAGTCACCCGCCAGATACAATAAATCATTAACCAGGGTTCCCGATAAGCCAGTTACAGACAGGGCCCCGACAATCAGTCCAACACCTGCCATGATGGTCAGTAGTTCCATCAGCAACCTGCCGGTTGCAACAAGAAACGCACCGGCCTGCTTGATGTTCCAACGGTGATCGGTGGAAAGCTGGTTCAGTACCAGTAATACACCGGTGGCAATAAAAGGCGCTACCGCTTCACGCTGCAAATAGACAAGCAGAAAAATCAACACCCCGAAGGCGGCTATATAGAACCAGCCCTGTTTCATGGTCTCTTTGAAACTGGGTAATTCGTCGCGGGGAGTGCCAACCAGTCCTTTTCGGGCAGCGTAGGCGTCTACCTGGACAAACAAGCCAAAAAAGTACAACAAGGCGGGTATGGCGGCGGCCAATGCCACAGTGGTGTACGCCACATTGAGAAAAGTCGCCATGATAAACGCCGTGGAACCCATGATTGGCGGCAACAGTACGCCTCCGGTTGAGGCGCAGGCTTCGATACCAGCAGCGTAGTCTTTTTCCATGCCATCCTTCTGCATGGCTGGAATAGTCATCTGGCCGGTGGTCAGTACATTAGTAATCACACTACCACTCATGGAGCCCATCAATCCGCTGGATACAATGGCTACTTTGGCAGAGCCACCGCGGACATGACCAAATCCGGCAAAAGCCAGGTCGATAAAAAAGCGACCACCACCAGTTTGTTGCAGGGCTATGCCAAAGATCAGAAAACCTATGACCAGCTGAGCAAAGGCGCGGAACGGTAATCCGAGAATGCTCTCAATACTCATCACATGATAAGAGGCTGTTTCTGCAGGCGTCGAGGACATTCCTTGAATAGGTCCCGGAAAGCTGTCGGCGACGATCGGGTAGAGGGAAAATACCAGCACGAGAAAGAACAGTACCCAGCCACCGCTGCGGCGTACTGCTTCCAGGATCAACACCCACAGCAAATAGCTCACCCACACAGCATAGTCGGGCGCTAAAAACTCCCAGCCAAAATCCAGCATGGTTTCGGCGTTGATAAAGAAGAACACGCAGGCAGCAAATGCTGCCAGGCTCAGAACACTGTCAAACCAGTAAGTCTTGGGGCTCTTAAATGAGGGTTTGATCAGAAAACATAGCGGTAACAACAATCCCATCAGTGCATAGTAATAGTGATTCTGCACTGTAATGACAAAATCGAGCAGCGGACTTTCGGCAAACAGTCGTAGAGAATCCATCGCCAGGAAGGCACTGCCAACGGCGGCAATGCCTGTCAACCAACGCAGTGGCGTTGGTAATTCACGGGGTTTGCTTGACACTATCGCCAGACCGGATCGAAACCGGCTTCCTCCAGACGTTGCGTGCGCAGCTTAGTCCAGGCTTCGGAAAAGTCGTCCCGGTCACGGATATCGCTTGCATTCACTTCAGTCCAGGCCAGGGCCAGGATTTCCTGGCGCCGGATTAAACTCTGGTTATGCGCTTCAATCTCGTCCGTCCACACTCCAATCTCACGCCAGTAGCTAACGGCGCCTTCATGATAGGGTACGACCCACTGGAACACCTGCGACTCCAGTGCCCAACCTATCGCGCCGGGGTCAGAGTCCTTGAAGTCATCGTAATTTTCGTGAATTGCCCGCGTCAGGGAATAAGCCAGGTCATTCTCCTGGGTAGCCAGCGCAGTCAATAGCGGATAAGGGTAAGTCCCCGCTTCATGAGGATTGTCCTCACTGATGGAAGCACCGCGGGTGGCGAGGTGTTTGGTGAAATAGGGCCCGATGGCCAACATGCGCTGCCAGCACCCTTCATCGTCATGAGGTGCGGGTAACCAGAATATGCCTCGTGGCGAAGCTTCTAGCCGATAAGGCGGTCCGGATACGGTCGTACCGAATGCGACATCTATATCGCCATTAATCAGGCCAGTCCATTTAGCCTCATAGCCGGGAAAGTCCACGCGGACCACATCATCCCAGGTTAAGCCGCCACAGGCTAAATAAGCTTCCATCGATACATTGAGCGCAGGCGCCGCCCTGACATAGGGCACCCGTCGACCTCGCAGCCCGGCGAAACTGGTGACTCCGGTATCGGCGGCCACTGCTATTCCCTGGTTGCTCAGTCCATTGGATGTCATCAACAGGCGCAAGGGTTGGGGTCCCCACTCCTGGGCAGCAAATTGAAACATACCTTCCTGAGCGAAATACGTTGCCACGCCATTGGCAGTGAAATCAACGCGGCCAGTTTTCAATGGCAACAAGCGGGACACATCGTTTTGTCCGGGAATGACGCGCAGGGTGACGTTGTATCTATTACGCAACATAGCACCGATCGCGACCGCCTGGTTATACCCTGTCGTACCCAGGTTATAGGCTGTCCAGGCCATTTGGCGTGGAAGCTCTACTTGATTGGGCTGGGCCAGGGTCAGGCCCGCCACGGTCAGTGAGACAAGCAGCACGAGTAATTGGAATGATTTACTCCCGCGAAAATGTAGTGGTTTCAAGTACTTCAACAACACTCTTAGTCTCCTGGAGGNATTACGGTTCCGGGGTGGAAGAATACTAGAATAAAGGTGCCGGAGGGATTAATTTTTGTACAGTTTATTAGCTGTACAAAAATTAATCCCTCCGGCACCTTTATTCGATCGCCGCGATAAGCTCTTGGGTTGAGAGCACATTGTGGCCGATTACTGGGTAGTCGATTTCGACAGCCGCCTGCATTTCCCTCATATTGAAGGNGCCAATGGCGTCGGTAAGCAGTGTGGTGTGGTAGCCCAACTCCACTGCATAACGCGCTGTCGACTCGATGCAGGTGTTTGCCCGCATTCCCGCCAGGATAACGTGGTCAATACCATGTAACTTCAGTAAGAAATCCAGGTCCGTATTGGCAAACCCGCTGGACTTCCAATGCTGCCGCGCCTCNAGATCACCGGGTTGTTTCTGCAAATCTGGATGGTNCTCAACATTCCACGTGCCTGCCTTGAATACGCGGCCTGATCCTCCGCCAAATTTCCATCCATCGTAGTCCCCTTCCCGGTAGTGATGATGTGGCACATAGATTACTTTCATACCAGATTCTCGCGCGGCGTTCACCAGGGCCTTCATGTTGGCAATGGCATTATTGGCGTCCAGTGTCTCTTTAGAGATTGGATAGAGTAGTCCGCCTTCAGAGAGAAATCCATTGTAAGGGTCTACAAGTAGAACGGCAGTTCTTTGCGGGTCATAGGTGTAGTCCTGCGCCGAGAGAGCTGCGGAAAAAATGAGAGTAAAGAAGACTATTAGTGCATTAGATTTATTGAACACAGCGACGTACCTTTTTTAGTTTTGGAACTATTTATAGCGTTTTCCAGATTGAGTGGACTAATATCCCCTCTACTTCTTATCGTTTAGAGTTCTTTCCCGAGATGCCTGGCGAAGAAGTTCACCATGACATTATGCACTTCGTCGGATTCTGGCAAGCGGGGGTTGAAGGCGAAAGTTGCATGGCCCAGACCTTCCCAGATATGCAGATCAGCTTCTACACCCAGCCTGGTGAGTCTGGTGTGGGTGGCGATCACACCACTCATGGCGAAATCCCGGGTGCCGCTAATTAGCAGTGTCGGGGGGAAGGCCGCCAGTACTTCGTCGTAGTCTCCGGGCGCCAGCACCGGATCGTTCTCCATGACATTCGCAAAATAGGGCCCTGGGCTAGCCTCCATGGGATTTTCAACCTGGCGGGGATTGCCGCCGATGGCAGCACCTATGTATCCGGCTTCGCTAAAACTCATCTTGAAAACCCCTGGGCTTCCAGCCGTCGTGGGGGCTCCTGCGCAGAACAGACCGATTGCGGCTGGCATGGGTAATTCATTCAAATGAATAAAGGCGGTAACCTGGGCAGTCAACATCGCACCGGATGAGCAACCGAAGATTCCAATATTGTGGGGTTGGTACTCTTTGAGCACTTCCTGGTAGACGGCAATGACATCTTCCACCCCGGCGGGATGCGTATGTTCGGGTGCCATTCTGTAATCGGGGCTGATGACCTTGATGCGGCCAATATCGGCAACCTGCATGGATTCTGTGTGAGCGAAGTAGCGGGCACCCACCGTATATCCGCCGCCGTGCACACTGATCAGTACCTTGTCCTCATTTTCCGGTGCAATGCCATCCCGCGGAGTCCACACTTCGGTATATACACCACCAATGGTTTGCACGCTTAGATCAACAGGATGTTTGGCGCGGCTGTCTTTATAGACCGCGGTTTCATAATAATTTTCGGCGATGCATTGACGTGCTGCTGCGGGATTGTCTGTATCGAACAAGTTAGGACAACCCTGATAAATACTGCCGAACATGGACGCGTAGACTTCTCGAAAATACTGCATGGCCTCTCGGGAGTCTTCACTCAGATAGGAAGACAAAGGCAGATCGAAAGCAGGCACATGCACGGTGCCATCTGTCTCAACACTCGATTGGGCGAAACCTTGTCCCTGCACCAGGAACAGCGCCAAAACGATAGCTAAACCCCTGATTCTATAAGCCATGATGACACCTCTACTTCTAATTTCTAAAAACCCAATTACTGGTATAACCTAATTCGCTTGCACTGTTTTGAGAAACGCCGAATACGCGGACATGTTCTTCATTCAACACATCAAAATCAGATAAGGGCAGATTTGTTAGAAAGCCAGGTGTTAACCCGACGGCTTCCTCTCTGATAGCCTCAACATCACTCCTACGCACATCGGGTGTGAGAAAAGCGCGCAGTTCACCATTGACAAAGATTAATACATCAGCCATGTCAGCGTTGGCTACGTCAAACGACCAGCCGCTCACCTCGACCATGGCGTTGTCTTGCCCAATATCAGAACGAACATAACCCTCTACATCCCTGCCATCTATTGGTATTTTTTGCCCGTCGGGAGAAATCAGCATTTCGGTAGTCCCATCCCCTTCAATGGCAAGGGAATATCGAGTCTGGGTGTCTTTCTGTAATCGCTGCAGCTCGATTTTTCCATCGATATCTCTTACAAAAAACACATTGACCTCATTGCGCCCAGCGCTAAATGATGTCTCGGGCACCAGTGCAGCAAATTTTTGCGTCTGGTAAAACTGAGGACCCAGCTCTATTACCGACCTGATCACACCATTAATTCCAACCGCTAAATATTCAGGTTCTACAGGCAAGTTTTCTCCGCTTACTCGCCCCCTGATGTCAGTCAGAATGAATCCTGTATCGAGAGCCACATTAGTAAAGAAAGCCTCCCCTTCGAGAATCACCTGTAAATCCACATCTAGCAGTTCAAATTCTGCTATGGATCGGCCAGTCAAATGGGCATATTCCTGGACACCATACATCTGCCCCCAAGCCCCTGACCGAATTGTTCTGGTCTTTCTCAAAAGACTGTCGGTTCTCTGATTTGATTGTGGATCCATGTCGAACAGCCGGTTAATGCCTGCCAGAATACTTTTCCGTTTGCGCTCTGGTAGAGTCGTATCGAGAGCCGATTGACCATTCATCTCCCAATCGACATCCAGTTCGAGGGCATCAACAATGGTGGGCAGAATGTCGATAGACTCTACATTGCGGTCACTGGTAATACCCTGCCCCTGAAATGGTAATTTGATAAACAGGGGAACCCACATTATGTCGGCGAGGTTTGTCTCGCTGGCTCTTCTTGAATAGTCATTTTGTATAAATGAGGCCCCGTGATCCGAAGTAATTATCACTAATGAACGCTCGAAGAGTTCCGCTGCCTGCAGGCGTTCGATTAGTTCTCCTACCAGGCCGTCTACATAGCCTGCTTGCAAGGCATGGCGTCTATAATTGTAGTCTATTAGCGATTGATCGCTTTCCCAGCCTGGAAAGCTTGCATTGTCACCATCCAATCTAATCTGCCCTTCAGCGCTGTCAGGCGTCAAGGTGTATTTTTTCCCGCCAGGCAGGTATTGCCAGGGCTTATGGGGAAGCATCGCATGCAGATAGTATAAAGATGGAGCGTCGTCTTCCTTGAATGAAGCCGTGAATTCTCTAAATATATTTGCTGATCTATCCAGTTCATGGGTAAAGTCGTCGAAGTCCCGGTATTGGCGTGTCGATATCTTTACCGACCTGAAGGAATTCCACGATTGATCTATTGCGGGTAAGTTGGCAGCCAAATCACGTGGCAACACCACATGGCCGTAAACCACTGTCAAATCCGCCAGCAGACCCAGCATTCTCTCTGAAGTTGAAGCCACCACCTGGTCTTCTGGAAAAGGAGAAAGCCTGGTGCTATTTTCCACTATCTCCAGTTGGTGAGTACCAGCCAACAAGGTAAACAGGTTTTTCGGGTAGTCGGCCAGGGTAGGCAATCGTTTCTTATTCAGTATAGGCGAAACGCCACTCAGTATTGTTGGAATAGAAACCAGAGTGGAATCACTAACAGTGGTCGCGTTTCTAAACCAATAAGCACGATCGGCCAGCCCCGCGAAATTCGGGAATCTGGTCCGATCGATTTGCATTTGCTCATCCAGCAAAGTTGTCAAGGGAAATTCATCCAACACGATCATGACTACGGGTACAGAATCTGATGCTGAGGTAGCAAGCGAGGGATTGCGCTCAACTGAATCAGGAGTAGGGATTTCAGAGTCAGGAAATGTGACTCTGGCAATTTGAGGACTGAAAATGAAGAGAACCGGGAACAAAAGCACTACCGGAGAGAGCAGAGACAGGTAAGTGAGCACAATTTTCCATTTGCTGTAGGCCAGAGCAGCAAAGGCGCCTGCAATAAGTGCAGCCCCTAACAAGACTATCCCCGGAATAACAGTAATGGCACCAATAACTTGAATCACAATCAATGCGCTAAACAGAGCCACAAGACTCAGCTTAAAAGATTGTTGAAAATTCTTTCCAATGACTATGGAAGCCGCAACCAGGATCAAGCAAAGCACAGGGATAAGCAGACTTAGAATCGATGCCAGTAGTAATATATCAATTGGTTAAGAACCTCTGGCAACAAAGAATTCGGGATAATTGCCGAGTAAGCTGAAAAGCGGCTGAGCTAGAGCAAACCCAAGCAATGCAAAAAGATGCAAGACAAATTTGAGCAAATCAGTGCTTGATTTAGAGAGAAGATTCATGCGTATAAATTCGCCAAATAGACAGGGGTCAATTGCGACTTAACGGATTCGGGGTGTAGTTGACGGGGTAGTGTTCTCCACATCGTTACTACGATTTATTGACCTATAGTAGCACAATGGCATGATTCATTAGCTCGTTAAGCTGTGAGTGTCCCCCGACGCCTGTCTCCCTTAACCACGACCCACAGTATTTCACGGCACCCGCCAGGATAGCCATTCAGGGCTAAATGCTGGGTGCGGCGATTGTCCCAAATGACGAACATACCGCGCTGCCAGCACAGCCTGGCGCAGTAGTCAGATTTCACTCCGTGAGCCAGTAGAAGCGACAACAGCCTAATCGATTCCCGCAAGCCAGTGTTCGCTACGGGGGAGAAAGTTATTGCCGCTGTCCAGTGAGAATACCACCGAACAATTGCGCCAGCGAGCTGTTTGAAATTAGCCACAGAGTATTGGTAATACGCACGGAAAAAATAGTGCTTTAAGTTAGACGTCTTAGCTTGAGAAAAAGTTACAGATTAAAGGAAAATAAATTAAATAGAGCTTTTCTGGACATATTCTTAACCGAATATTCCGGTATTTCAGCCCTACCACTAGCAATATGACGACGTGATTTGCTAGAAAACTTGTTGGAGAATGACCAAGCAAAAAATAAATTCTCTAACAGTGTAACCTTTTTACGTTTTTCGCATCTTATGTTGCAAGGGTGCATACCTTGTTTAACATTAAATTATTTTTGGAGAAGAAATCATGAACAAACTTATCAAACCTTTGGCACTTACTATGGCGTTAACTATTCCCGCGATTGCCAGCGCCGATGTCGAATCGAGTCAGGCTAATGAGGAAGAAGTACGCATAACCTTTACCGTCAATGATACTGCTACAGAATCAAGTCGTATTGAGCTGGAACGTCAGATTCGGGTCGCAGCCGAGAAAATCTGCGGAGCACAGAATCTGAGCCGTGCCGGTTCGATTAGACAATTGCTGATAAATAAAGACTGCTTCGATAAGACAGTGGAAAATGCGTTACGTTCTGTCAAGACAACTAGCTGATAATTTAAAGATTAGTACTGCGATTAGGCAGCATCAAAGCTAGACACTACGGGTCTATGATGCTGCCTTTTTTTAAAGCAAGGGGTCAGATCTCCTTCTTCAAATTTAATCGCTGTCGATGTCCTACTTAATAGACCTGCCTCGGGTTATTACTAGTTCGAATCCTCTCGAGGCGTTCCATTCCCATTCATTCCCATCGACTCATAGCGTCTCCAACCCGCCAGAATACCCGCCAGCCCATGATTGCCTTCATGACAGGCGTATTCATAGATCGGATCATCTGTACGGCGCAGCGGCAGTCTTGCTGACCAGGATTCATCCCACTGCAGTGGATCTTCAACCGTAAAATCGTAATCCAGGGTGCTCTCATCGATGCGAGTAATGCGCTCTTCCACTTTCAAGCTTGGAGAAGTGCCTCCCCAGCCGGTGTGATAGTAATAATGTTGTGTGTTGATCACCAGCGTGTCGCCATCCCAGTGGGCGATGGAATCGCCGTCCCACTTGAGTTGCCTGGTGTGGTGTTCGCTATCCAGCCGGATGATTCTGGCGTTGTGTATCATCTCGTTCATGATGACGATGTGATCTTCAGTCTGAATGAGTTGCATATTGTTGTTGTAGGTGCCGGGCACCATGGGAGGACCGCCGACGAAGCCCATCATGCAACGATCTGCAAGCGAACGGCCTTCCGGGCCGAGACTTTCCCTCGCCATTGCGCCCCTTATTCGGCCGCGATCGATACCGGCTTGGTTTCTGGATGGCATTCTGCCATTGGGCGGGTCATAGATAAGCGAGGTACGGCGATCCGCAACGGTTTCGATGCCTCTTTCGTACCAGAACTCATTGTAGGAAATCACCCCTGGCGGATAACCAGCACCGCCCACCGAGTCGATGATCAGGTCACGGTTCTGGCGTCGATTCTCATACTCTTCCCATTCCCTTGCCTGTTCGGCGGTGAGCGTCTCCAGATGTTCGAGCTCTCTGGGACGGTTGAGGGGCGTAAGGGTTCGAAAGGTGTAGGTTCCCTGCAGATCAGGGTGACCGTGTTCGGTGCGTTTGATGTCTGATTGAGCTGAGGTGCTTGCTGTGGCGAGCGTCAGAAATGAAGCGATGAGCGCTAATATGGAAGCTTTCATGGTGATGGCTCCGAGATAAGGACAGATCTGTTTTCCCTGTATGATAAGTTGTGAATGCAAATAGGGACAGATATATTTCCCCCCCATATTTCTATAACCTCTCTGTAATAATTCCTCTCCCCACTCGTTTAACTCACTATGGGGGATCACGCCATTACATTGCTGAAACAGCCGGGACCGGGTACAGACGGGATGACAGCTACAATTGATGAGCTTTTCAGCGAACATCATGAAAAGGTGTTACTGGCTGCTTACCGGGTAACCGGCAATATGCAGGATGCAGAAGAAGTCCTGCAATCTGTCTTTTTGCGGCTGCTGAAGCGCAGGGAGCCACAGAGTTATGGCGTGAGCGCCGCCGCGTACCTGAGAAGAGCAGCCACCAACGCCGGCATCGATCTGCTCAGGTCCAAGTACCGCTCGAAGACCGATAGGCTCATCGAGGAGATCCACCCATCCACCCGGGGTGCAGCCGACAGTGAAGCGCAGCAGATTGAGCTACGCAGTCATCTGCGAAAAGCGCTGCTTTCTCTGGAGCAACATGCTGCCGAGGTCTTTGCATTACGATTTTTTGAGGATTTCAGTAATGCCGAGATCGCCGAGCTACTCGACACATCGCCCAACACTATTGCGGTCACCCTGCACAGGGCCCGCACACGTTTACAGGAAATCCTTGGTGAACTCGAAGGAGAAAACCGATGAAAGATCATCCATCCACTACAGACACTATTGAAGCCGCCATCGACTCAATCAAAGCCGATGTGCCGTCGGTGACAGAGATCGCCAGCGCGAGTGAACGTGCGCGAGCTGCGATCGATGCCCAGAGGGGTCCGCAAGGCGTTGTGACTGAGGGGACTGAAGCACCCTCAGCAAGCAAGAGCTGGAATTCGATTGAAGACTACATCGCCGCCATCCCGACTTACCTGGCGAAAGAACTGACTCCGGCCCAGACGCTGTTGTTTGAAGAAGAGACGCGACAGTCTATTCCTTTACACCGTGCACTCAATGAAGCTCGCGGGCAGGAGCCCGATCAGTCGGAATTTCTTGCCGCTAGTGGGAAATCCTCCCGCTATCGCTGGCTGGCTGCCGCTGCCACAGTCGCAGCCCTAGCTATTGCCCTGTTTGTTGTAATGCCGCAGCTGCCGTCATTCGATCAGTCCCAATTGGCCCAGGTTGAAGGGATTGACGGTCAGCTGTATCAGTTGGTGGACGGTCGTCTCGAAGCCCTAACACCTGGCACATGGATCAATGGACGCCAGCGCGTACGTTCGGCAGGCGGCAGCTCGGCCATCATCACACTGGATGACGGTTCCCAGATCGAAGTCGATGAGCGTTCTGAATTAAGTATAACCCGACGTGGTATCGGCAACCGAGTCGATGTTTCACGAGGCCGCATATTAGTAGTCGCCTCACCCCAGGGCTCCGGTACGCTGGATGTAATTACCAATGAATTCGCTGTCTCGGTAACGGGCACTATTTTCGAGGTGGCCCACGGTACGAAGGGTTCACGGGTGGCCGTGATCGAAGGCTCGGTGGATGTATTGCTGCAAGGCGACACCACCAGTCTCGAGCCGGGTGAGGTGATGGACTCCCGCATGGAACGGGCGGCTCTGACTGCTGCCGAGGAAATCGCCTGGAGCCAGAACGCCGATCAGTACATTGCCATGCTCCAGGAAGTAGTGGCACTGCAGCAGGACCTGCAAATGGTGATGGATGTGCCGACCCGCTACTCCACGCGCCTTCTCGATCTTGTGCCGGAGGATACAGCCATGTATATCGCCGTGCCCAATGCACCGGAGAAGATCGTCGATGTGTATGACGTGATCAGTGCCCGCATGGAGAGCAGCGAGACTTTGAGCGAATATTGGGCCGAGTTCGAAGCTAACTCCGAGGCCGGGTACCTTGATCTCGTCATGTCATGGCTCAGAGAGATCGGCTATGCACTGGGGGATGAGACCGTCTTTGCCATTACCATGCCAGATGACATTAGTAATGAAGGAGACCGGGTTGGAGCACCGGTGATTCTATCCGAAGTGGATGTTGATGCCTTCCGGGCAAGTTTCGACACTCAGGTCCAACGGCTGCGCGACGCCTTAGAGGCTGAAGGGCTCGACAGCGATGAGATTGAAATCGCTATTATTGATGATCCGGCCGATGCGCTGGAAGGCGAGCTTTCCATCATGCTCCGGGAGGACATCCTGGTTGCCTCAATCTCTGCGGCTGCTCTACAAGATATGCAAGCCAATCTGGAAAACGGCAGCAGTGCCTTCGTCGATACGGAGCTGCACGGCTTGCTGCAATATTCCTATGATCAGGGCACCGAGATTCTGGGTGCGGTGGATTTCTCGCAACTGTTCACACCGCTTGAGCTAGATGCGCAGGAAGCAGAACAGCTCGAGCGAATAGGCATCAGCAACCTCGAATACCTTATTGCCCAGCACCAACAGCAAGACGGCATAACAACCATGTCGGCGGATGTATTCTTCGACGGGGAAAGACAGGGCGTCATGTCCCTGCTTGCCAACCCCGGCCCCATGGGATCGCTGGGGTTTTTCTCTACCGATACCACTCTAGTCGCTGCCGCGCTGTTAAGAGAGCCCAGTTCCATTCTGGAAGAATTCGGGCCGCTGCAACTGCCTGACGATTTCGAGGCCCAGGCCGAGCTCGAACTGTTTTATAACGTGATGGGCATTCTCGGCGGTGAAGTGGCGTTCGGTCTGGATGGACCTGCCCTGCCAACACCGGCCTGGAAGGTGGTGATCGAAGCCTACGACGAGACGGTATTACAGGAGAGCATCACGTGGTCGGTGGCGCGCTTCAATGAATATGCAGCAACGGTCGAAGGTTTCGAGGCCGCTATCGAACTGACGCCTGCCAACGTCGGTGAGGCTACCGGCTATGAGCTTACCCTGTCGGTGGAGCTATCTGCCGATAGCGAACTGGAGTTCGATCTCTCCCCGGCGTCGTTTAACTACGCCTACGTGGATGGGTATCTCATCGCTGCCCCCGATCGGGGATTAATAGACAGAGTCATTGGCTTCTATACATCCGGCTCCGGGCTGCAGACCGACAGTGAATTCCAGGAATTGCTGGCGCACGATGGCTTTCTGAATTTCTCGGCCATTACCTTCAGCCGCCTCGGTGAGCTGGTCGGTGATGTGATAGGCAGTCTGCCATCCAACCTCACGGGCGAGCAACAGGCGGCGATCGATGCGCTCGATGTCGACGTCGGCCCGTCCATCTCCAGCGCCCTGGCGTTGCCGGACCGAATACATCTTGCCCACAATGGTAGCTCCCAGTTACCGATTCAGCTCATGTCCCAGTTGATCGCGTTGGCTCCGATGCTTGAGGATGTAGCTGAACAGATCGAAGCAGAGGAGTAAACTGCTAGAATCGCTGTAACGAATAGCACTTCGGTTATACCCTGTAGAGAAGAATGGAAGTAACTCTTTGACCACTGACATCATCAGTAACGATGACAAGCCAGCGGCAGCCTCAGATGAGGATGCCGCTGCTTCAGTGCATCCAGCAGAAACCGATGCGAAGAATAAAGGGAGCGAGAGTAACGAGAACGAAGCCCAGACTCAGCCTTCCGTGAGTGATGAATCGGCACAGGAGCTGGATCATCAGTCTGCACCTGTAATCGAGCTGGATGACTTATGTGTCAACTTCGATAAGCCAGTGCTGGATCATCTCTCAGCGGAAATGCATGGCCACTGTATCGGCCTGTTAGGTCCCAATGGTGCGGGCAAGACCACTCTATTGAACACCCTACTGGGATTTAACCGACCGTCTTCAGGCAAGGCGTCGATTCTCGGCCACGAACTCAGCTCCGACAAGGGGTTTGTCAGATCCATGGTGGGATATATGCCGGAGCGCGACTCCTTTATTACCGGCATGACTGGCATATGCTTCGTTCGCATGATGGCGGAACTGTCCGGTCTCAGCTCAAGGGTGGCACTGGAACGAGCCCATGAGGTGTTTTTCTACGTCGGTCTCGGCGAAGCCAGATACCGCAATATTGAGTCGTATTCCCTCGGCATGAAACAACTCGTCAAGTTGGCGCAGGCCATCGTCCACGGGCCGAGGTTACTGTTCCTGGATGAACCGACCAACGGCCTCGATCCGCCTGCACGAGCACGCATGTTGCAAGTGATTCGTGAGATTCGCGATTCCAGTGACACGCACATCGTGGTGGCATCACACTTGTTACAGGACATCGAATCGTGCTGCGATGAGGTATTAGTGCTGAAAGATGGACGCATTGCTAAATATTGTAATCTCGAGGAAGAACGGCGCAGCAATCGGCAATTTCTACTGATGCAGATTCAAGGCAACGAAAATGAATTCGTAGCGGGCTTGAGGAATCTTGGTTGTGAAGTTGCGCTGCCCAACCGCCGACGCATCAAAGCCATCATTCCCGATGGCGTTGAAGTTCACCAACTCTATGCGCTGGCGGAACAATTATCCGTACAGATCCGCAACCTCGATTACAAACGTGACTCGCTGGAAGACATTTTCCTGCGGGCAATGGACGAAGATGTAGAGTATGAACGTTAAGGACCTGGACTGAATGGCGATTTTTCAAAAAGCGTACCAAGGCTATAGCGGACCACTGTCGCCGCCCTTCGAACGCACCCTGGTGATCTTTCGTTACGCGCTGGCCGATGTCTTTCAGTCCCGCCTGTTTGTGGCGTTCTTTTTTATCTCTCTGTTGCTGCCGGTGTTGTTGATGTGCGCCATCTACGTGTATCACAACCTGGAGCTGTTACTTCAGTTCGAGGTATCGCTGGATGATCTCACGGAGATCAATGGTAATGCCTTCGTGCTGGCGATGCAGATTCCGCAAAATTCCCTGTTATTCTTGATGATCCTGGGGATCGGTCCGACGATGATTTCTCCGGACCTCAGAAACAATGCCATGCCGCTGTATCTTTCCCGCCCGATTAACAAGGCCAGTTATATCTTCGGCAAGTTGCTGGTGCTGATATTTCTGGGTTCGCTGATCAGTTGGGTACCTGCATTGCTGCTCTTTATCCTACAGGCATACCTGGCGGGAGATAGTTGGCTCGGTCAGAACCTGCATTTACCTGTGGCATCAATCCTCACCTCTCTGACCTGGATTGTCAGCCTGTCGCTAGTGGCATTCGCCGTGTCTGCCTTTGTGAAATGGAAATCGGTGGCTCGGATGTTTTTCTTCGGAATAGTACTACTCGGGTCCATTCTTGGCGGCGTAATCGAAGAGGTTTTCGGCGGAGTAGGTGGCTATGTCGTGAATTTGTATGCCGCCCTGGAAGTGTTGATGGCTGCTCTGTACAACGCCGATAGCGATGTGCTCAGTTTTGTGCCACAGATGTCGGTTGGGATCGCCGTTCTGCAATTCCTCATCATCTCGCTGCTGGCACTTGTTCTCCTTACCCGACGGATTCGCGCCTTTCAGGTTGTCTCATGAATAGAGCCGAGTCCATAAATGTAGCAAGCGACTGCGACAAAATTGTGCTCAGCAATGTGTCGAAATTCTACGGCGACATTCTCGGTGTCAATCGAATCAGTTTAGAGATCGAATCCGGCATTACCGGGCTGGTGGGGCCAAATGGATCGGGCAAATCCACACTGATGAATCTGATCGCTGGTTTGATACCGTCCACCCAGGGTAGCGTCGAGGTGAGGGGTGTGACTCCTGCACAACCGGAAACATTCTTCCACCAGCTCGGCTACTGCACGCAGTACGATTCTTTTCCCGCCGGTATAAACGGTTATGATTTCATTCGTAACACGCTGCTGATACATGGCTATGACAAATCAACTGCCGGGGCATTGGCCCAGCAGTCCTTGCAACAGGTGGATCTGGTGAAGGCCGCGAAAAAATCCGTGGATGCCTACAGCAAGGGCATGCGGCAACGCATCAAGTTGGCGCAGGCCATCTGCCATCAGCCGGATGTGCTGATACTCGATGAACCGCTGAACGGCCTTGACCCCATGGCGCGTGCGAAGATCATAGCCTTGTTTCGCGAGCTCGCTGACGCGGGCAAGATCATCGTGATTTCCAGCCAGATTCTTCACGAAGTCGATCTAATATCCGATCGCGTTGTGCTGCTTAACAGCGGCTATCTGGTTGCAGAAGGCGATCTCAGCAACATTCAGAGCGAAACCGGTGAGGTGATGAAGATATTCATTCGAAGCCCCCATGCTAATGACATAGCGGCCCGGGTCTTCGATCTCGAGCATGTAGTGGAAGCCCAATTGCATTACGATGGCGAAGGGCTATTTATACGCTCCAGTGATGCCGATGCCTTCTTCCTGGCCTTTAACCAGCACGTCATACAGCAGGGTTGGTCAATTGAATCCATGGGACCGGCCGACGAGACTGTCGAGGCGGTGTACCAACATCTCATTGTCGAGCAACAGGTGGCCACATGAGCACTGGGGAAATCGCAGCAGGATACGCAAAAGCACCCTTCCTCACACCGGGGCTAGACCTATGGGTACGGCAGTTAACGGTAATTTTCCGCATCGAATTCGGCAAGGCGATGTTTTCCCGGCGCGCATTAAGCAGTTACGCGTTGGCGCTGCTTCCTGTTCTCATTTTTGCCACAGCTGCTTTCGAATCGATTGACCAGGCCGAGTCAGTTTTTAATTCCATCGAAAATGCCCGCCAGATATTCGGCTATATTTTCTCCACGTTAATTCTCGGAGCAGTGGTGTTTCTTGGCAGCGCCGCCATATTCACCACCCTGTTCAGAGGTGAAATTCTCGACCGTAGTTTCCATTACTATCTGTTAACTCCTGTACGCCGGGAGGTTCTGGTCACTGCGAAGTATCTGGCCGGACTGGCCAGCGCTTTTATTTTATTCGGGCTCTGCACAGTCATTTGTTTCGTGCTGCTCTACCTGCCCTACGGCATGGGGCA
>PBYU01000014.1 GCA_002730035.1 Gammaproteobacteria bacterium
TTGTAAGTGATTGTATCTGATCAGGAATAAAATGGCGTCCCCTAGGGGTTTCGAACCCCTGTTGCCGGGATGAAAACCCGGTGTCCTAGGCCTCTAGACGAAGGGGACAGGTAAATTGGCTGCCAGGCAGCGAATTCGAGAAGCGGGGGATTCTAAGAAGCTTGGCTTGTGCAGTCAAGGGCTAAGCAAGTTTTTCATACTGTCATCAAGCTACCGGACTGGCTGGCGCGATGCCAGCTGATTCGTCGCCGACCGGGAATCCTTGAATATCTTTTAGCGGATTGCTGTCATAAGGCGCCCCCCTTTTTGAATCTTGACCCCCCATTGGGTCTATGACATCCTGAAGTGCTGCCGATAATTAAGCTGACTGGTCTGGTTAGAAATTGAAAAACAACGATCAGGCGAGCTAATTATCAGAGGCTTAAAGCTCTTCAGTATCGGCCGTTAACAGGGACTTTCGAGACAACCACACTAGAAGGGCAACAAGACAGGCGCACAAGATGAGCAAGAAACAATCAGAAGCTAGCGGCGAAACACGCGGTGTCACTATAGATCAGCGACTAATCGAAGAGGGAACTGCACAGCTGACCAGCGAAATCAGAGTCCTAGAAGCCTGGCTGGAAGAGTTGCAAGCTTCCGATGATGGTGATGCTGAGGTCATTGCTGCTCGAAAATCCTACTCCGATATGCTCCGCAGCAGAAAGGAAATGCTCAGTACGCTGGCCAAGCAGGCGAAACTGCAGACTGTGTAATTGCCGAAGAATTAGCCCTTTTCGTTTTAGTTGAATCCGCACGGCCATAACAGACCACCATAAGCTGCCATTTTCTCACCAATAATTCTCTTAAGTAATCGCGTCAATGCTTTCACAAGATCAAGCCACCACCATGCTCACCCTGCAGACGAGCATGAATGCAAAAGTAGATCCAAATTGGCTGTCAGCCCGCTATCCCTACCTGAGAGCTGTTGTCATCGAAGCTGCTGAGGCGATCGAACACCATGGCTGGAAGTGGTGGAAGAAACAGGACAAAGACCTGCCGCAGCTACAAATGGAACTGATCGATATCTGGCACTTCATTCTCTCCGAAATCTTGTTGCGCAATGATGTCCAAGAGACAACACCCCTGGCCCAGCTCATGAATTCGCTCGAGCAAAGCCCTGCTCAGGAGAAAATTGAGTTCGATAAGCAGCTGTATGTGCTGGACCAGATGGATCTGATCGACAAGCTGGAACTCCTCATCGGCCTTTCCATTGCCCGGCGAATGGAATTAGCGGTATTTGAGTCGATTATGCAGGACTGTGAATTGAGCTGGACCGAGCTCTATTGTCAGTACGTCGGTAAGAACGTGCTGAATATGTTTCGGCAGGATAAGGGATATAAAGAAGGAACCTATCTGAAGATCTGGGATGGCCGGGAGGATAATGAATTCCTGGTCGATATCATCGAGTCTCTGGATCCGACAAGCGCGGGCTTTAAAGATGCTGTCTACACTGCCTTGAGCGCGGCGTATCCTGCCTGACCCGAGCCGCCAGCGCCAGGGGTTTAGTAGTAGGCATTCTCTGTGTTGGAGTGATCGGTAATATCCCGCACTTCTTTCAGTTGCGGAATCTGCGCCAGCAAGGTTTTTTCTACTCCACCCTTTAGCGTGACATCCACCATTCCACAGCCCTGGCAGCCACCACCAAAACGCAGTACCGCGACGTTTTCCTCAAAAATCTCTTCCAGCGTTACATGGCCGCCATGGGCAGCGAGACCCGGGTTAACCTCGTTATAGAGTATGTAATTTACAAGGTCCTCAATGGGGCTGTCCTCGGTGATTTTAGGAAGTCGAGAATTGGGCGCCTTGATAGTGAGCTGGCCTCCCATGGAATCCTTGGCGAAATCGACTACCGCCTCTTCCAGAAAAGGTATACTATTCAGCTCGATGAAGGCCTTGAAGCCTTCATATTGTTTCACCTCGTCGTCCGCTTTTTCTTCTCCTGGTCGACAAAATGATATGCAGGTCTCTGCCCTTGGCGTTCCTGCATCCAGAATGAAGATTCGCACTGCAACACCTTCGCAATTTTGCTTCAGCAATAGCTCAATCAGATATTCCTGTGCGGATTCGGTGATAGTGACCATGGTAATTCTCGTGGTAAGCAGGAAGCAGGGCTAATAATACTCTATTAGTCTGGCAATTAGAATATCCGAGTGCTTTACTCAGTTATTAAGATTGTGGCCTGATGGCCCGTATTTGTTAGAATTGCGGGCTTTTTAGCCGCCCTATAGCAGGCAGATCGATGAACAACAGGCAGTCAGAACAAGTCCTTCGCGAAATACTTAAGCAGCGCATCCTGGTTCTGGATGGCGCGATGGGCACCATGATCCAGTCCAGGAAACTCGGTGATGCCGAATTTCGAGGTGAACGGTTTCGTGACCACCCTCATGAACTTGCCGGGAATAATGACCTGCTGTGCCTGACCCAGCCTGACATCATCAAGGATATCCATCGAGCCTATTACCTGGCCGGAGCGGACATCGTCGAGACCAATTCCTTCAATTCAACTCGCAGCTCTCAAGCCGATTACCAGTTACAGGACATCAGCTACGAGCTGAACCTGGAAGCTGCCAGGCTGGCGCGGGAAGTCTGCGATGAAATAACGGCACAAACACCGCAACGACCGAGATTCGTGGCAGGCGTGCTCGGACCAACCAGTAAGACGGCTTCACTATCCCCGGATGTGAATGATCCCGGATTTCGTAATACCAGTTACGACGATCTGGTGGCGGATTACCGAATTTCTGCACTTGGGCTTATCCAGGGTGGTGTCGATATCATCATGATCGAAACCGCATTCGACTCATTGAACGCCAAGGCAGCCATCTTTGCGACGCAGCAGGCACAGCAAGAAAAGCAGTTGTCGTTGCCGTTGATTATCTCCGGCACCATAAGCGATGCCAGCGGCCGAACGCTGTCCGGGCAAACGGTAGCCGCCTTCTGCAATTCAGTCAGTCATGGCAAGCCACTGGCGCTGGGTTTTAATTGTGCATTGGGAGCAGAACAGTTGCGCCCCCATATCGAGGAGTGCGCGGCGATTGTACCTGGCTACGTTACTACCCATCCAAATGCTGGCCTACCGGATGAATTTGGCGAATACGACCAGTCGCCCGAGGAGATGGCTGCAATCATCGGCGAATTTGCCGAGCAGGGCTTCGTCAATATCGTAGGGGGTTGCTGTGGAACCACTCCTGCCCACATCGAGGCAATTTCCCAAAAAGTCGCCAGTATAGCGCCCAGGAAACCCCCTGCCATAGCGCCAGCCTGTCGGCTGAGCGGACTCGAGGCGTTTAATATCGATAGCAATTCCTTGTTCGTGAATGTAGGCGAACGCACCAACGTAACCGGCTCGGCTCGATTTGCCCGGCTCATTCGGGAAGATGATTTCGATGCAGCCCTGGAAGTCGCCAGAGAACAGGTAGAGGCAGGCGCCCAGATCATAGACATCAACATGGATGAAGGCATGCTGGACTCGGAGGCAGCCATGGTGAAGTTTCTGAAGCTCATCGCTGCGGAACCCGAAATCAGCCGGGTGCCGTTAATGATCGACTCTTCAAAATGGGAAATCATCGAAGCCGGTCTCAAGTGTTGCCAGGGCAAGACCATCGTTAACTCAATCAGCTTGAAAGAAGGAGAGGAGGGTTTTCTCGCCAAGGCGGCATTGTGTCTGAAATACGGTGCGGCAGTTATTGTCATGGCCTTCGATGAGGACGGACAGGCAGATACTCTGCAGCGCAAGAACGCGATCTGCCAGCGCAGCTATGACATCCTAGTGAATAAGCTCGACTTCCCCAGGACAGACATCATCTTCGACCCCAATGTCTTCGCTATCGCGACCGGCATGGAGGAGCACAATAACTATGCCGTCGATTTTATCGAGAGTTGCAGCTTCATAAGACAGAATCTGCCGGGTGCTCTAATCTCCGGCGGCATCAGCAACGTGTCCTTCTCTTTCCGTGGTAATAACACAGTGCGGGAAGCGATCCACTCGGTTTTTCTGTATCACGCTATCCAGGCGGGATTAACTATGGGTATCGTCAAAGCAGGGCAATTAGCTGTGTACGATGATATTCCCCCAGCATTAAAAGACGCAGTCGAGTCGGTTGTGCTAAATAAAGATGCCGACGCCACCGAGCGCCTGACGGAAATTGCCCAGTCAGTTAGCAGCACATCCAGCAAGCAACAACCCGAAGATCTTGCCTGGCGTGATAGGACCGTAACAGACCGGCTCAGCTATGCGTTGGTGAAAGGCTTCACAAAATTTATAGAGCAAGATACCGAAGCGGCGCGGCTGGAGGCTGACAAAGCCATCGAGGTAATCGAAGGGCCCCTGATGAGGGGCATGGATGAAGTAGGCGATCTATTCAGCAGCGGCAAGATGTTCCTGCCACAGGTCGTCAAAAGTGCCCGGGTAATGAAGCAGGCTGTCGCCTACCTGCTGCCTTTTATTGAAGCAGAAAAAGGCGCGGGTGCTATTCGCAGCAAGGGCAAGATCCTGCTCGCCACAGTAAAAGGTGACGTCCATGACATCGGCAAGAATATTGTGGGGGTGGTGCTTGCTTGCAACAATTATGAAGTCATAGATCTCGGCGTCATGGTGTCTTGCGAGAAAATCCTGCAGTCAGCCAGGGACGAAGCCGTTGACATCATCGGCCTGAGTGGTTTGATCACGCCTTCCCTGGATGAGATGGTTCATGTCGCCAGCGAAATGCAGCGCCAGCGACTCGATATTCCATTACTGATCGGCGGCGCGACAACATCCAAGGCACACACGGCGGTGAAAATTGAACGGAATTATCGAAACGACGCAACTGTCTATGTGCCCGATGCGTCCCGCAGTGTTTCTGTGGTAAGCAAGCTGCTCAATCTCGACCACAAATCAGTCTATTGCCAGACTGTCCATGATGAGTACGAAATTATTCGGCAGCGCACCAGTAATCGAAACAGTCACAGAAACCTGTTGGCTTTTAGTGTAGCCAACGAGAAAAAACTCGATGCCGGATGGGAATCCTTCCAGCCAGTCAAACCAAGCTTCGAGGGAACCCGGGTATTTGAAGACTACCCACTCGAAGAACTGGTTCCGTACATAGACTGGACGCCCTTCTTTATAACCTGGTCTCTGGCGGGTAAGTATCCTGCGATACTGGAAGACGAAAAAGTCGGCGAGGCTGCCAGGGAATTGTTCACTGATGCCCAGGCTATGCTTAACAAAATCATCACAGAGAAATTGCTGACCGCCAGGGCGGTGATCGGATTCTGGCCAGCCAGACGAGTCGGTGACAATGATGTGCAGCTTTACCACGGCAACGACAGTAATCAGCCGCTGGCTACCCTGCATTTCCTACGACAACAGCTATGCAAAGACACCGAGCTGGCAAACCTCAGCCTGGCGGATTTCATAGCACCGGAAGAATGTTCACAGCATGATTACATCGGAGGCTTTGTCGTAACGGCCGGGATTGGTGCTCAGCAACTTGCCACCCATTACGAAAACGAGCGTAACGATTACAGCGCATTATTAGTAAAGGCCCTGGCCGACAGACTTGCTGAAGCGTTCGCCGAACGCATGCATCAGCGAGTACGCAAAGAGTTCTGGGCTTACCAGCCAGATGAAGGATTATCGAATGAAGAACTAATCAAGGAACGCTATCAGGGTATCCGACCTGCCCCGGGGTACCCCGCCTGCCCGGATCATTCAGAAAAAAGCACGCTCTTCAGCCTGCTGGATGCCGAACAACAAATTGGAGTCGACCTGACGGATAGCTTTGCAATGACACCGGCTGCCTCGGTTAACGGTTACTATTTCGCACACCCGCAATCGCGCTACTTTTCAGTAGGCAAGATTAACGAGGACCAAGTCAATGACCTCGCGTCACGTAAGGGCTTGAAAAGCAACCAGGTCAGCAGGCTGCTGTCGGCTAACCTGGCTGAGGCGTGAAGCGATGCAAAAACAGACTTCATTGAATAGAATGGGACCCCTCATTTAGAGTTACCGAGATTGTATGTACCAATACGACAACTATGACCACCGGATGCTGACGGAGCGAGTCGCTCAATATCGCGATCAAATCGCCCGCTATCTCGACGGCAAGCTGAGCGAAGCCGAATTCCTGCCGTTGCGCCTGCAGAACGGCCTGTATATCCAGCGGCTGGCTCCCATGATGCGAATCGCCGTACCCTATGGTCTATTGTCCTCGAGACAACTACGCAAACTGGCCTTCATTGCCCGGCACTATGACAAGGGCTATGCACACTTTACTACGCGGCAGAACATTCAATTTAACTGGCCTGCACTGGAAGACACTCCCGATATACTCGCCCACCTGGCGGAAGTCGAGATGCACGCGATTCAGACCAGTGGCAACTGCATCAGAAACACCACTACCGATCAGTTTGCCGGTGTCGCTGTCGATGAACTGGAAGACAGCCGCCCCTACTGCGAGATCATTCGGCAATGGTCTAGCTTTCATCCTGAATTCGCCTTCCTCCCACGCAAATTCAAGATCGCCGTGTGCGGGACCGCAATCGATCAGGCTGCCACCCAGGTAAACGATATCGGTGTATACCTTGTCGAGGGTCCGGACAACACTACAGGTTTTCGAATACTCGCCGGCGGTGGCTTGGGAAGAACTCCGCTTATCGGTCAGGAAATATTCGACTTTGTCGAAAAACGGCACTTGTTAACCGCTCTGGAAGCTATTTTGCGTGTCTATAATCGCTTGGGCCGTCGCGATAATAAATACAAGTCTCGGATAAAGATTCTGGTAAAGGAGCTCGGCGTGGATGAATTCCGGGCTAAGGTCATGGGCGAATGGCATAAGATCAAGGATGGCAGCCAGACTCTGACCGATGCAGAAATTCAGCGCTGTACCTCTTTCTTTACCGACCCCGCTTACCAGGACAAACAGGACTCGCCTGAGGAGTTAACCGGCCCACTGGAACAGAATGCCCTGTTCCAGAGCTGGCATGAGCGCAATGTACACTCCCACAAGCGAGCTGGCTACGCGAGTGCCACCATTACACTTAAAGAAACCGGCGTCACGCCCGGCAATGTCAGCGATGCTCAACTCGACTACCTTGCCGACCTGGCCGATACACACAGTTTCGGAGAAATACGCGTCAGTCATCAGCAGAATATCGTGCTGGCAGATGTTGAGCAGGAAAAGCTCTACACCCTGTGGCAACAGCTGCAGAGTCAATCTCTCGCCAGCAGAAATCTGGGACTGCTCACTGACTTGATCTGCTGCCCGGGGGGTGACTTCTGTGCATTAGCAAACGCCAGGTCTACTCCAATTGCTGAATCCATCCAGCGCACCTTTGATGACTATGATGAACTATTGGATATTGGAGAGGTTAATATTAATATTTCGGGCTGCATGAATGCCTGCGGCCATCATCATGTGGGGAATATAGGCGTTCTGGGTGTGGACAAGAAGGGCGAGGAGTTTTATCAGGTGTCACTGGGTGGTTCTTCCAGGAACGAAGCGAGTCTTGGCAAGATATTGGGCCCGTCCTTTGCCCAGGAGGAGATACCGTCTGTGATCGAAACCATCGTCGCAGTCTATAAAGCCAACCGCAGCGGCGGCGAGAAATTTCTCGACACCTACAAGCGCATCGGCATGGCACCATTTAAGGAACGGGTCTATGCAAAAGCTGATTAAGAACGGATCACTTCAGACCGATCACTGGACCGTGCTGAAAGAAGCCAGCGGACCCGAAGTGCTACGCGCCGTGCCCAATAAAAACTTTATCGTGCCGCTGCAATTCTGGCGAGACTACGGGACAGAGCTGGAAGATTACAGCGGAGAAATCGCGATCTGGCTGGATAGCCATGAAGATGTCGAAGAGATCAAGCACCAGCTGGGCAAATTTGCCCTCATCGCGCTGAATTTTCCGGTGTTTTCCGACGGCCGCTCCTACACCAATGCGCGTGAACTACGTGAAAATCTGCATTACGAGGGAGAAGTTCGAGCCATTGGCGATGTGTTGAGAGACCAACTCTTCTATATGCAGCGCTGCGGCTTCGATGCTTTTGCATTGCGTCACGACCAGGATCCCGAATCCTGTGAGAAGGCACTGGCGGATTTCACGACTGGGTATCAGGCAAGCATTACGGAGCCAGACCCCTTGTTCAGGCGGCGCTGAGGGTTATACTTATCTCATATTCTGCCAGTGATGCCTCGGTAAATGGAGCCTGACTCCCTACTCTTCTCGTTCTTTCTCATCTTCAGTGGTGCGGCTCTGCTCTCTACACTGGCACTGTTTTTCCGACAGCCGTTGCTGGTCGCCTATATCCTGATCGGTGTAATCCTCGGGCCATTCGGGCTGCAGTTTATTTCCGACCCCGCCCTGTTAACGGACATCGCCGAGTTTGGGATTATTTTCCTGCTGTTTCTGCTGGGACTGGACATGCAACCCAGCAAGCTGTTTACCACGCTGAAGAAGACGTTCCTCGTCACCCTGGCCAGTTCTGTGGTGTTTATCGCACTGGGCTATGGCACCGGAATGCTGTTCGCCTACTCCCAAACCGAGAGCCTGGTCATCGGCTTCAGTATGATTTTTTCCAGCACGATCATCGGCATAAAACTTTTGCCGACCACAGTGCTGCATCAGAAGCACATGGGTGAACTGATGGTCGGCATCCTATTGCTACAGGATTTCATCGCCATTTTTATACTGGTGTTTCTCGATTTAGGAAATATCGAGCAGGCGAGTGCCCTACGTGTGTTACTGGCTTTCCCTGCCCTACTCATCCTCGCCTTCCTTTGTACCCGCTACGTGCTGGTAAAACTGATTGCTCACTTCGAGCACTTCAAGGAATACATTTTCTTATTGGCGATCGGGTGGTGTCTGGGATTATCGGCACTCGCATCGATTATGGGTCTGTCGGCAGCGATTGGTGCATTCGTCGCCGGCGTGTCACTCGCCACCAGCCCGATTGCGCTGTTCATCGCCTATAGCCTGAAGCCGCTACGGGACTTCTTTCTTATTCTATTTTTCTTTTCACTGGGTGCACAATTCAACATAGGCCTGTTAAGCCAGATCCTTGCGCCTGCGCTGTTACTGGCAGGACTGGCTTTGACAGTCAAACCGGTGATTTTCCACTACCTGTTACGCCGCTTCAGCGAACAAAATAGACTGGCGTGGGATGCGGGATTAAGGCTGGGGCAGATCAGTGAGTTTTCCTTGCTTATCGCTTTCGTCGCGACACAGTCGGGCATGATCGGTGAGAGCGCCTCCCTTGTAATACAGGGGGCCGCCATTGTGACGTTTCTGATATCTTCCTACGTGGTGGTCTTATTTTGCCCGACCCCGATTGCGATATCGGCCAGATTACGTCGTGATTAGCTATGCAGGTTCAGCAGGAAGCGCCCGGTAGCCTGACCCGCTAGCACGCTGGAGAGGCTGGTATCCAACTGCTCGAGTCCGATCTCGGTGCATATTGCATCGAGCCCCGCCAGCTTCCATTCTCCAGCCAACTTTGCCCAGACAGCCTGCTTGCTATCCAATGGCAGTTCGACGGAATCAATTCCCAGTAAATTCACGCCACGCAAAATAAAAGGTAACACCGATGCCTGCAAAATCGGTGACTGGACCAGTCCACAGGCGGCAACGCTGGCACCGTAGTTGAGCGCCTTGATGACATTGGATAGTGTATCCCCTCCCGCCACATCAACCGCAGCTGCCCAGCGTTCTTTCAGAAGCGGTCGCGGATTGGCTTCGCTCAGCTCGGCGCGATCGAGGACCTCACTGGCACCGAGTAGTAATAGCGTGTCGTGGGCCGAGTTCTTGCCGGTACTTGCAACCACCCGATACCCCAGTGCCTTCAACAACATCACGGCAACTATCCCGACACCGCCAGTCGCTCCGGTGACTAGAACGTCACCTGCATCGGGCGCTAGACCATTGGCGATGAGTTTCTCTACACACAGAGCCGCTGTGAATCCAGCAGTACCCAGAATCATGGCGTCACGCAGATTCAGCCCCTCGGGGCAGGCGAGCACCCAGGCTGCGGGCACGCGGATATACTGCCCGAAGCCTCCAGCGGTATTCATACCCAGGTCATAACCGGTGACGATTACCTCGTCGCCTGGCTTGAAATTATCGCTACTGCTGGAGCGCACAATTCCGGATGCATCGACACCGGGCGTATGAGGATAATTACGCGTTACGCCTTTGTTGCCGCTGGCTGAGAGCGCATCCTTGTAATTGATTGATGAATAGCTTACCTCGATAAGGACCTCGCCTTCAGGCAACTCATCGACACTTCGTTCAACAATTGTTGAAGTAAATTTTTTTTCTGTGACTTCGCTAACCTGTAACGCTTTAAATTCCATTGCTTACCGATCCCTTATGCTATTGGTAAATATCATCTGTTGGTTTAGCAAACCATTTGCTGAATAATTTGTCGGCCGTGCCCTCCATCACGTGTCCCAGCCGATCCAGGGTGGACTTCCGAAATTCGTACTCAACCTCAAACACTTCCGCCGAATCGCAGGCTTCAATGATACATTCATCACTGGTTTTAATTTCGTCGACCATATAGCGTTCTTTGGCCTGAACTCCAACCCAGGTCTCACCGGTGGCGATCTTCTCTATCTCGATGCTGGGTCGATGGTCTTTTACCCAGGACTTGAATATGTCATGAATCGTCTCAACATCTTCCTGTACCTTATCTCGCCCCTTTTGGGTTATTTCACCAAACGTCGTCAAGGTGCGCTTGTATTCACCAGCACTGATCATTTCATAGTCGACATCGAATTTTTTTAATACTCGATGGAAATTGGGTAACTGTACCAGCACACCAATCGAGCCGATGATTGCAAAGGGGGCCGCCACTAACCTGTCTGCCAGACAGGCCATCATGTAACCACCACTGGCGGCGACCTTATCGACACAGATGGTAAGCGGTATTTTTTGGTTCTTAATCCTTAATAACTGAGACGAGGCCAGCCCGTACGCGTGCACCATGCCACCCGGGCTCTCCAGCCGCAGCAGAACTTCGTCGGACTTATCAGCCAGGGAAAGAATGGCAGTGATTTCCTCACGCAGTGAAGCGACCGCATCGGCGGCGATGTTGCCTTTAAAGTTCAACACGTAGACTCGTTTCTTATGCGCTTCATCTTCTGCAGAGCCGCTGTGCTTGTCTTTCTTCAGTTGTTGTTTCTTTTCCTTGTGCTCTACCTTGTCCTTTTTCTTTTCATCCTTGTGAACCAGCTTTAAGTGATCTTTGTCCAATACAGTCTGACGTAATGCATCACGCATCCCATCGAAGTGATCATTCAGTTGAGTGACTTTTATACTGCCTTTCTTGCCGGTCTTCTTTTTCCTCTGCCCTGCCGAAGAAAAGGCACCAATAATAATGATGACGGCTAGCACAATGGTCGCCGCCTTCGCCAGAAACATTCCATACTCAATTAAGTAATCCAAAGGCANTACTCCTTCTGTTGTCGTCTCTCAGTCACGGGCTTATTNGCATTTTGCCTCTAAACCGTATCCATTTCAAAGCGTTCCCGATCTCGCCTGCGCAACATAATGTTCAATTAGTTCCCCCGCCACACTGATCCCGGGAATTGGTACGTTCGGCAAATTGTCAATGTCATACCAGCCNGCCTCCTCGATTTCACCAGGTTCAGGCACAATTTCTCCGGATTGATAATCTGCAATAAATCCCAACATTAGCTGTGATGGAAAGGGCCACGACTGACTCTTTAAGTAGCGTATGTTGTTAACCAAAATACCCACTTCTTCTTTTACTTCGCGCAATACTGTGTCTTCTGCAGACTCACCCACTTCAATAAAGCCTGCCAGGCAACTGAAGAATCCAGACCTGAAGCGAGCGCTCCGTGCCAGCAAAACTTGCCTGCCACGCACGNCCAACACAATGGCACAGGGATTAATGCGTGGATAATAGTGACTCTNACAGCTCGGGCAAAACACGGCTCGCTCGGAACTGTGATGTTGAGTTGGCGTTCCACAGCGCCCACAAAAACGGTGTGTGGTGTACCAATCGAGGATTTGATTTGCCTTCCCGACAATGGAGAACGCGTGATCACCCTCTGAAAATAACAGGCTTCGTAAGGAGCGATTCTCTGCTTCTANCTGTGTAACNAGGCTCGAAGTAGCATGNACTGCAACGAATGCAGATGCCNCATCNTCGATCAAGAACATCGGAGAATCACCCAACAATTTCGGATTCAACTGATCCAGGTGCCAGACGAATTGCTCCCCTCTCACCAGTACGTCATTATCATGGAATAGCACGAAGTGGTCCGAGTCTCGAAGTTGATCCGTTTGCAAGAAATAACCGCGCCTAGTCATAGCTTGTAACTTAAACCAGATCGGCAGCGGAGACTAGCGCTGACAATGCAATGAGGGGCCAGCTTATTGAAATGATCATAGAGCGCACTGCATTTCAGCAATGAAATGCAGTGCGCCAGCAGACTTATCTAATAGACTCAGAAAAGAATGGGAAGAAGAGGTACATCNTGATTGTACATGCCACCAATGTGGCAAGCATTACCGGCAGGCCCTTTCGTGCCCACAAACCGGGAGTAATAGCCAGACTGGGATCACCGGCATCTTTTGCCATTTTCTCAGAAATGGTGACAATAAACACATTCGCGGTTGAACCGATGTGAGTGCCGTTACCACCCATACCAACGCCCGCAGCAAGACCCCAGAACAAGGGGGTGACATTGATACCTTGCATTTCCATGGCCCCAATAATTGGGATCATCGCGGCTGTGAAAGGAATATTGTCAATTGCCGCCGAGAGGAAGGCAGCCACCCACAACAGAATTAGAGTGGCGGTTAACAAATCTTCTTGTACGAAAGGAATGATTAAGGATCCGAGATACTCCAGAAACTGGCTGTGTTCCACGCCGCCGACGATGATAAACAAAGAGATGAAAAACATCAGCAGCGCGAGTTCGGTGTGAGCGAACGCCTCTTCCATGTCGATGTCCTTACCTATGAATGCCAGCGCAGTCAAACCGAGTGCCGTAACAAACCACGGTTGCCAATCCAACGATCGACTCATCACAAAACCAACCACCATGACCCCCAATACAGCAAGTGCTCCATACCAGGTTCTGGGGTCTGCAAGTGGCTCTCGATCGGTAAGATCGAGCTCGTGTGGAGTTANTGCAAGCTCTTCCTTGAACAGAAAACGAAGTAATCCCAATACAATCAGCCAGGCGACCAGGACCATTGCGCCCATGTGAATAAAGAAAGTGTTAAAATCGATGTCGAATGCAGACCCGATCATCAGGTTGGGCGGATCACCCACCAGAGTCGCGACACCCCCGGTATCTGACAACAGCGCCGCCGCCAGGAGATAGGGAATCGCGTTGACGCGTAGAGACTGGCAGATAAGGATAATTAGCGGGCCGAAGATGACAACCGTGGTGACATTATCAAGCANAAGAGAAAGCCCGGTGACCAGCGTTCCCATCAATGTTAGCAACAAAAACAGCCTGCCTTTGCTGAAATCGGCTA
This sequence comes from Gammaproteobacteria bacterium, assembly GCA_002730035.1. Lineage (GTDB taxonomy): Bacteria > Pseudomonadota > Gammaproteobacteria > Pseudomonadales > Pseudohongiellaceae > UBA9145. The sequence continues at coordinate 13,537 of PBYU01000014.1, forward strand.
TCCAATAGGCCAACTGCTGGAAGCCTCCGGTGGGTATCATGATGGCAACAATGGTCATCATTCCTCCGAGCAGAAAAACCACCTCCCAGTCGATCGCCTCTTCCGCTCCATGGATATCGTAGAATCCCATGATCTGCCCAACTACAATCATGGTAGCCGCACCAGCCATTGCACACTTCACCCGATGAACATGGTGTATCCCCTCTGTGAAAATCGCTATGAAGGTCACCGCNAGTATTATGGCGGACATCNTCATATCGTTATTCCAAACAAGCTCTTCCATCTAACTACNNCCTCATCGAGTTCTGTTTGTGCCTGGAGATNAAGCGGCATNTCATAGGGCTTCTCGTTACCGAATCCCGGCTTAGCCCGCTGAATTTCTAATCGTTTTAGCGATATGCCNTGGCTCAAAANCGNNAAATCTTATAGGTTTAGTCTCGCGTATTCAAGAAATTTTNGGGCTAGTGGGGTCACTGTGGGGGGGGGGCGGAATACCGTACTATCAGTCCCTTATTGTTCGGTCTCTATTTGCTGCCACAGGCAGCCCTGGGTNCTGTCCTGCGCTATTTCATCGAGCCTCTGTTGATGAGCCTGTAGTTCGGTATTGTCTGCTCGAATAACTGGAAGCGGCGCCCGCTTAGGATCAAGCTTGCGTACTCGCTTGCGACTCCGGGAGGCCAGGGTCTGTTCTTCGTTGCGGAACAGGCTCGACTGACCACTGGTCATTGCCAGGTAGACATCCGCCAGAATTTCTGCATCGAGTAAGGCGCCGTGTAGGGTACGCTGGGTATTATCCACTGTATAGCGTTTACAGAGCGCGTCCAGGCTGTTGCGCTGACCCGGGTGTATCCCGCGTGCCAGCAGCAGGGTATCGAGTACCGTGCAGATGCCGTCGAGCTTGCCACAGTCGGAATCAGTGTGTGCCAGCTCATGATTCAGAAAGCCCAGGTCAAATGGCGCATTGTGTATAATAAGCTCGGCACCCGCGATGAAATCAATGAATTCCTGCTCGACTTGGTGAAACAGCGGCTTGTCGGCCAGAAAATCCACGGTGAGTCCATGCACCTCGATGGCGGCTTCATCAATCTCTCTTTCAGGATTGAGATAGCAATGAAATTGCTTTTCGGTTCGTTTGCGGTTCTGAATCTCCACACAACCGATCTCGATAATCTTATGACCCCGTAGAGGATCTAGCCCTGTGGTTTCAGTATCGAGTACTACCTGGCGCATGTGTATTTTCCTGTTTTAGGGATCGTCACTGCAGAAAGTGGTTGCCGGCTTAGTTGAAATCGCCATCGAACTCATCAATTCCCTGATTGGCCAGCTGGTCGGCAATTTCATTCTCCGGGTGACCGCTATGCCCTTTCACCCAGGTCCATTCTATCTCGTGCTGATCGACCAGTTCGTCAAGCCGCTTCCATAACTCCACATTCAATACGGGTTTCTTGTTAGCAGTTCGCCAGTTGCGTTGTTTCCAGCTGGCAATCCATTCGGTGATCCCGGTCAAAACATACTTCGAATCAGTTGTAATGCTGACATTGCAGGTTTTTGTCAGCGCTTCCAGGCCTTTGATAACGGCGGTTAGTTCCATTCGGTTATTGGTTGTCAGGGCTTCGCCACCGTGCAATGTTTTTTCTGCGTCACCATAGCGCAACAGCACTCCCCATCCCCCCTTGCCAGGATTGCCACGGCAGGCACCATCTGTGTACATTTTCACGACTTGTTGCACCACAGTCACTCCCGAAACGCCTGCTGATTCTAAATCCTGCCACTTTCCGCTCTTCAGTGAATCTTAACCCTGACATTTTCCGCGACGGGCATAACGGACACTCTCGTTCTGATTGGGCGCCACCTGGGCAGTATCGGCGTAATGGGCAGAACTTGTTTCACGCACAAGATAAAATAGGCGCCACCCAATGGGCTGTTGATACTGCTTCCGAAGCGTTCCATGCGTGGAGCAAGTTGCAACAGGCAAAAATATTTAAGCGGCAGAAAATGCAATCCGTAATCCACGGAATCAATCTGCAGGCTCAACAGCTGCAGCCAATCCGACAGGCGCCCTTTGGAGATGAAACGACCACGCCAGGGAATGTTTATCTTTCGTTTGAACAGTTTCCAGAATCCCCACAAGCTATAAGGATTGAATCCAATAATCAGCATTTGCCCACCTGGCCGTAATACCCGGGTCACCTCTCTTAGCAGGCGGTGACTGTCATCGGTGAAGTCCAGAGCGTGGTGCATTACCACTACATCCATGCTATCTGTAGCAAGAGGCAAGTCTTCATTATCGGCAATCGGGTGTCTGGCACCTGGTCGCCAGGCAGGTGCAAAGATGATCTTATGGCCGACCGGGCTGTCTTCAATCAGTGAGCATTCTTCATTACAGCCTACCTGCAGTATGTGATAGCCAAACAGGCGGCTTAGGATTGGCGCTACAATGGCACGTTCCGCGGCGAGGACTTCGCTGCCCTGGCGGGTCTGAAACCACCGCCCAACCAGAGTCGCCAGAATGTTTGAATCTGGCATACCCCGTAGCAGGCGGCGACGTGTTTCATGCTTGGAAAGGAGTTTCATTCGTCTAGTCTTTATCAGATCGAAGGGGCTACCCATACTCGGGGTCAGTAAATTCTAACTCCGTTGCCCTACTGGCGCCAGGTATTAGGTGTTCAAGGACCTTTCAGCCGCTTGTAATCACCCGTGTTCTCTATATTATGTCGGTTTTCTGACCGATATCCTAACTATGTTCAAAGAGATACATCCAATTCCCGCTTTTGCGGATAACTACATTTGGGCGATTTCGGACCAGGCTAGCGATGCTGTTTGTGTCGTTGATCCCGGTGATGCAACTCCGGTCGTAGAGTATCTTGCGCAGAACAAGCTGACACTCACCGACATCTTAATCACGCATCATCACCCGGATCATACGGGTGGCTTAGGGGAGCTCAAAGCAAAGTTTTCACCCCAGGTGTATGGACCGCAACCCAGTAATATCGCTGGAATCTCCACACACGTTCATGAAGGCGACTGTGTGGAACTGTTTGGCCATCGACTGTCAGTGATTGAGGTGCCGGGTCACACTCTTGACCATGTCGCCTTCTACTGCGATGAACCCGATCCGCCAGTACTGTTCTGTGGGGATACGTTATTTGCAGCGGGTTGCGGCAGATTGTTCGAAGGTACTCCTGAAGTCATGCATGAGTCGCTGGCCAAATTGGCCGCACTACAGACCACAACCGCAGTTTATTGCACACATGAATACACCATGGCTAATTTGAAATTCGCCATAGCAGCAGATCCTTACAATAAGACCTTGCTTAGCAGAATTTCCGAGGAACAGGAAAAAAGAGCGTCTGGACTACCTACCTTACCTTCGAGCGTGCAACTCGAACTGGAGACAAACCCTTTTCTTCGATGTAATCAATCAGCTCTTCAGCAGAGCGCCGAATCTCAGCTCGGCCGTACTGCATCTGATGAGATCAAAGTATTTACGGCGCTGAGAAACTGGAAGGATAACTTCTAGAACCTGGCTGTCTAATTCATCTGATGAGTATTAACCATCGTAAGCCTGTTTCTCGAGTAGCCAGTACTGGTTTCTGCCTGTCACTATTAGCCGCCTGTCAATCTCTGCCTTACGGTGACAATCCGGCTGTGCCAGACCAGACTCAAGCCAGTGAATACAACGCGGTCAGCCTGATCAGGGGGTCTTCAGAAAACCGCGCAACTCAGAACAAACTTGCCGAACCGGTTGTTACCGTTTATCAATTTAATGACGTTTGGGACAGAATCCAGGCGGGTTTTAAGCTTTCTGAAACTTACGACCATCCCTCGGTTATCAGTCAGCTAGCAAACTATACCGATAATCAACGCTTCTTCGAAGTAATCGCACAGCGATCTTCACCGTTCCTGTACTGGATAGTCGAAGAAATTGAAGATCGTGGGCTGCCTATGGAGCTAGCCCTGGTTCCAGTTGTGGAAAGCACTTTCAATCCCAACGCTTACTCTCGGGAACATGCCGTCGGGCTGTGGCAGTTTATCGGACCAACTGCTGAAAGTTTTGGATTACAACGAGACTGGTGGTATGACGCCAGAAGAGATCCTCGCGCTTCTACGCTCGCGGCATTAGATTATTTTGAAGAACTCTATGGGCTATTTGACGAAAACTGGCTACTGGCATTAGCAGCCTACAATACCGGCGATGGTAATGTGCGACGCGCGATTCGCCGCAGCGGAAGCGCATTGGGAGAAGTGGATTTCTGGGAGCTTTCGCTAGCGGGCGAAACTCGTTTGCACGTGCCGAAAATCCTCGCCCTGGCGACTATCATTTCGAGTCCTGAAGAATTTGGAATTACACTTGAGCCGATAGCCAATGAAGAGCCGCTTGCAATTGTCGGGATTGGTGGGCAAATTGATATAGCACAGGCTGCCAGCCTGGCAAAAATAGACTATGCCGAGCTACGATCGCTTAACCCAGGTTACCTGCAATGGGCGACACATCCGGACAGTCCACAAGAGTTGGCGGTGCCCATTGAGAATGCCGAGCTTCTCTTAGTCGGCATACAGAACATGGACCCGGACGAGATGGTCACATGGGATCGGTACGAAATCAGACCGGGAGACAGTTTAAGCACTATAGCCCGCAAACTGGGCTCCCGCGTCGATGTATTACAGACAGTAAATCAACTACAAGGCAGCAGGATAAATGCCGGCGATTCATTACTGGTTCCGCGCTCGAATGACATTTCAATGCTGAGATCTATAGGCAGCGTTCGCCAGGTACGAAATGCAGTTATTAGTGTTCCTGAGTTCTATACAGTTCGCGGTGGAGATAATCTTTGGAGTATTGCTCGTCGCTACGATCTTAAATCGAAAGAAATCGCAGCCTTCAATCGCATTGACCTGGATGCCTTGTTGCAACCTGGTCAAGTGCTGAATCTGCAGTTTACCGGGTCGACAACTGCCGCTGTAAGCGGCGGCCCGTTAAGTGAAAGCTCAAAATTCTACCGAGTTCGACCGGGTGATTCTATGGCCAGGATTGCCAGACGCTTTAGCACAGACCTGGAAGAACTGCTGGGCTGGAATGCCATGTCACTAAATGACCTGATCTTTCCAGGGCAAGAGATAAGAGTAATTCCACCAGAATCAGGCCTAAATTAGATGACAGACACTGCAGAAGTTCAAACTTCAACAAAAGATTTTCTGGGTCACCCCAAGGGCCTTGTCATATGCTTTCTTACCGAGATGTGGGAACGCTTTAGCTATTATGGCATGCGTGCACTTCTCATCTTTTACCTGACTCAACATTTTCTATTCTCAGATGAAAGCGCAGCGGGCATTTATGGAGCCTATATATCACTCGTATACATAACGCCTGTTATTGGTGGAATTGTAGCGGATAAATACTTGGGCCCGGGCAAGGCAGTAGTGTTAGGTGCCCTGCTGCTGGTTGCAGGGCATATGGGAATGGCCGTCGAAGGTGCCCAAGCCGTTGAAGTTACAGTGCAAGGTCAAATCGAAGTACAACGAGATCCGATATATCTGCAGCTGTTTTACTTCTCGTTAGCACTCATCATTATGGGAGTTGGCTTTCTGAAAGCAAACATCTCTACGCTGGTTGGCTCGATGTACGAGCGTAGAGATCCACGCAGAGATGGTGCCTTCACCCTGTTTTATATGGGAATTAATCTGGGTGCATTTTTAGGCGCAATTGTGTGCGGGTTTCTGCTGCAATATCGGGGATTCAGCTGGGGATTCGGTGCTGCTGGTTTCGGTATGTTATTTGGCTTGCTCGTATTTATTCGAGGACAACATCTATTCGGTGATGCGGCCAAACCGAAAAACCCGGAATTACTATCTCAGCGAGTACTTCCCGGAATCAATCGTGAAGTAGCCATCTATCTGCTAACCCTGCTAGGTGTGCTTGTAGTCTGGCAGCTCATGCAGAATCGTGCTGTGGTGGGCGGCATCCTGGGAACTTCATTGGTAGTTATGACATTGGTTGTGGTCAGCTACGCATTCACAAAATGTGAACCCCATGATAGAAATCGAATGCTGGTTTGTCTGTTTCTGATGAGTTATCAGATTATATTCTGGTCATTATTCGAACAGACCGGCAGCTCCTTAAATTTAATGACTGATCGCAACATCGATCGTGTGATCTTCGGTTTCGAAATTCCAGCCGCGGTATTTCAATCCGTTAATGCGTTTTTTATTGTCACCCTGGCGCCGCTCTTCAATATGACATGGCTCTATCTGTCACGACGTGGTTGGGAACCATCGACTCCGATGAAGTTTGCGCTCTCGCTCATTCAGTTAGGTCTGGGCTTCCTGCTTTTGGTGTATGGTGCCTCGATTGCTACCGATGCCACTCAAGTAGCCCTGATCTGGCTGGTGCTTCTTTATCTACTGCATACTATGGGTGAGCTCTGTATCTCTCCCGTTGGGCTATCGATGACTACCAAACTCTCGGTACCGGGCGTGGTAGGCATGATGATGGGTTGCTGGTTTCTGGCGTCCGCGGCAGGAAACTATGTTTCCGGCACCATTGCTGCAATGACTGGCTCCGACACGGTCGGCGGTGAAGTCGCCGATCCTGCAGCGGCTCTGGCCAGCTACATGGACGTGTATGCCACTGCCGGCTGGTACAGTGTGACTGCCGGAGTGCTAGCCATCTTCCTGGTGCCGCTACTCAAATATTTCATGCATGGCATCAAATAGGCTGTTGTTCCTCACACAGCCCCCGGCGAGTTCACAGCTGCTTTGACAAATATTCACCGGATTGAAGTAAAATAGCCGCTTCTGCGGCTGTACAGTTCACGGACAGGAGTGACCATGGGATTTCTTGCAGGTAAGCGAATTTTGATTCTGGGAGTTGCCAGTAAACTCTCCATCGCCTCCGGCATTGCCGCCGCGATGCACCGAGAGGGTGCAGAAATTGCACTCACTTACCAGAATGACAAGCTCAAGGATCGAGTCAGCAAGTTTGCCGGAGGCTGGGATTCAAACCGGGTATTCCCCTGTGATGTCACCAACGATCAACAGATTCAAGATTTGTTTTCCGGTTTGGCGGAGAGATGGGATGGTTTGGACGGAATCGTGCATTGCCTGGCATATGCCCCTGGCCATGAACTGGAAGGCAATTACATCGATGTAACCACCAGAGAAGGATTTCTAACCGCCCACGAGATCAGTTCTTACAGCTTCGGTGCACTGGCCCAGGCTGGCAGAGAACTGATGCAGGGTCGTAATGGCTGCTTACTGACGTTGAGCTACCTGGGGGCCGTGCGCAGCCTGCCTCATTACAATGTGATGGGCTTGGCCAAGGCCAGCCTCGAAGCAAATGTCCGCTATCTGGCGTCCAGCCTGGGACCCGAAGGAACCCGCGTCAATGCGATATCGGCAGGTCCGATACGAACCCTGGCGGCATCCGGTATCAAGGGCTTTCGCAAGATGCTGAGCTACAATGCCCAGCAAACACCTCTGAGGCGCAACGTGACAATTGATGAGGTGGGCAATGCCGGTGCCTTTCTATGCTCAGATCTGGCTTCCGGGATTAGTGGGGAAATTCTTTACGTCGATGGCGGATTCAATACCACTGCAATGGGATCACTGCAAGATGACGAGAGGGAGTAATCGTTAGTCGCGTCGCTAAAACTGTTCTGCAGCCCGGGCAGTTTGAATATCGGCATTACTTCGTAAGTTGCTCAGATAGGCTTGGAAATCGCTGTTACCCAGGTCAACCCGCAGATTATCGGTCAGGGTGATACGCTGTTCTTCGGCGAGTGAATCGACGCTGCCGATGTTTACCTGATTCAGCTCCAGCAACACAAAAGTGCCGTTATCCAGGGAAAGACTGGCCAGCTCCGGGCCATTTTCCGGCTTGGGCATGCCGAAGACTTCGGTGAGTATCTGCCTATTCACAGTAATCGCATTCCTCTCTACAGCATCCTGGGATATCCATTCCAGCTCATTCAACTGCACCAAGGTATCGAGACCTGCACCGCTTTCGGCCGCAACCATCAGCTGTTCACCCAGGGATTGCACAGCGTCTCTCTCCATTTCGGTGCGTAACAGCACGGCGATTTCCGGCTCTACATCTTCCAGCGGTCGAATACTCGCTTCGTTAAATTCTTGTACACGTAGCACCACAGACTGCGACTCGCTCAGTTCCAGCACATCGCTGTTATTACCCTCCAGCAACACATCATCGGAAAACGCTGCAGCCACTACCAGCTGATTAGCAAAAATACCGCGGCCGCCAGCCCTGCCGGTGGGGTCGCTTTCTTCTACGGTCAGATTCAATTCTTGAGAAATGGTGATCAGCTCGCCAGTTTCGAATGCCAGATTCGAGAGGTCTTCGAGTTTTCCTGCATAGGTCAGCTCTACCTCTGCGCTCTTCAGATCGCGCTCCAATCGATCAACGACTTCTTCATAGGATTGGAAGACATTTTCCGCATCCTCTGTCAGTTTCACCAGGTGAACGCCAAATTCAGTGATCACTGGTCCCGATACTTCATTCAGGTTAAGAACTTCCAGCACTTCTTCAATCTCAGTTGGGAATGCTCCGCCATCTGAATAGCCGATATCTCCGCCCTCCTCGGCTGAGACCACATCTGTGGACAACTCCAGAGCCAGTGCGCCAAAGTTTTCGCCATCGAGTAAACGCTGTTGAGTTGCAGAAGCCAGCTGCAAAGCTTCGTCTTCGGACAGGTCGCTCCCGACTTCAAACATGATATGGGAAGCACGTTTCTCGGAGGCCCCCTCGAATGACTCCTGCTCGGATTCGTACAGGGCGCGTAACTCCGTCTCATCGACCTGGATCTCTGCAGCGATTACATCTTTATCCAGCGTGACATAGCGGACCACTACCGTCTCTTCTTCGGCAAAATCTGCACTGTTCGTGTCGTAATGGGTCTGAATTTCTGCATCGCTGATGGCAGTTCCAAGCGTACGAGTTCCCAGGGTTACCGACAGATAGCGAAAATCCCGTGTCTGGGCTGTGAGTTCGGCGACGCGCTGCATTTCCGTGGCAGTAATGAAATTTGAGCTGGAATAGGCATTGGCAAGCTGTGCCATGATCATCTGCTGACGCAGAGTCTCTCGGTACAGTGGCACACTGAAACCCTGGCTGGCCATAGTTCGTATTGCCAGGTCCGAGTCGAACACACCGCCGATCTGAAATGATTGCGTGTCCAGGATATTCCTGTCGATCCTGTTGCTGGAGACCAACATAGATCCATTCTCGGCTGATTGCCGTAGTACAACTTCTTCGATGAGTTGATTGAGGGCGATCTGCTCGAGTAGATCCTGATCGATAGAACCGATATCGCCTCCGATCGAATTCAGAAATTGCTGGGTATTATTCTGCAGCTGAGCCTCGCTGATTTCCTCACCATTGACTTCAGCAACTGGTGGCGAAGCTATAAACCCCCCTATGATCGAATCGACTCCAAACAAGGCAAATACCGCAACAATCAATCCTATGATGACTTTTGCGATTACACCCTGTGAATTATCTCTTATATCTTGCAGCATCTTCTGTCCTGACCTTTCTCTATCGTCTTTACGATGGCAGTTTCCGCCTGGCAACAATCTTGAACCGGATTATCAGTGTCTTTCTGGCTCACAATCTCAGGGGTAAACGGTTTTCAAATTGCCTCAAATCCAGATTTGCCCGCTATCAGAGGGCTCGATTCTCGACTTATCTAAAAAGCAAAAAGGCGCATCAGAGATGCGCCCTCATCATACAAATCTGGAATCGGCTAGCCTACCAGAATTGACAATCGATTTCTCAATACTAAATGCTTAAGCGCAGGTGCATTTGACTAAAAACCCTGCGCTTAACTAAAGTTTTAAACTGACAGCTTAAGCCGTGCAGTTCTATTCCCATAATGTGTTTACTGCACCCTTGAGTGCTTTGCCTGCCTTAAAACTTGGCACTCGTGCAGCTTTAATTTCAATAGGTGCACCTGTTTGGGGATTCCGTCCTGTACGTGCCGCTCTATGCTTTGTAGCAAACGTACCAAAACCTACAAGTACAACGGGATCCTCTTTCTTCAATGATTCAGTAATCGCATCAATCATTGCGTCGATAGCACGGCCAGCCGCAGCTTTAGGAAGGTCCGCACTTGCAGCAACAGCGTCTATTAGTTCTGATTTATTCACGTTAGCCCCTTTTTATAGATTGGAAGTTGTACTTCAATAAAACCCTAAGAATTTTGTGTAATCAACTCGAAAAGCTGGCTCAATTTGTGCTGTAGAATCTGACTGGGTCAATACCAAACCACTACCCGAAATTCAAAAGCTTTAAGCCAGAAAATTAATCCAGATTGATTCCCTGAAAATGGCTCATACGCTAGGTATGATGGGGTCTTTATACCAATTGCCAGAAACTAATGTCAACACAAAACACGCGGTATTAGTGGGTATTTATGTGCTTTTCATCACTAGCTGGATCAATATCTCCCTGCTTGCCTCCTTTTTCCTGTTTCGGTTTTTCTTCGCTACTCAAAGAAGTCGGTTGATACTGCAAAGCATGTTCTAACACTTCATCGATCCAACGCGCTGGAATGATGTCCAGATCCGCCTTGATGTTATCCGGAATTTCGGCTAAGTCTCTTGAGTTGTCGGCAGGAATGATGACAGTTTTAATATTTCCCCGGTGGGCAGCCAACAGTTTTTCTTTTAATCCACCAATTCTGAGTACTTCGCCCCGCAGTGTTATCTCTCCTGTCATGGCGACGGTTGCTTTTACCGGTATATTCGTTAGGACAGATACCAATGCGGTACACATACCGACACCGGCACTGGGACCGTCTTTCGGAGTGGCTCCTTCTGGAACATGGATGTGTAAATCAAACTTCTCATGAAAGTTTGTGTCCAGACCGAGAGACTTGGCACGGCTACGAACTACCGTAAAGGCCGCCTGGATAGATTCCTGCATTACATCACCCAGTGATCCAGTCTTTATCGTCTTGCCTTTTCCTTCGACGGCAATAGCCTCTATGGATAACAGTTCACCACCAACCTGTGTCCAGGCTAGTCCGTTTACCTGGCCGACCCTGTTCTCTTCTTCGGCCTTACCGAAGTCAAATTTGCGAACACCGCAATACTTCTCCAGCATCTCACTGTTTAAGTGAATTTCCTCCTTTTCCTTCGTCAAGGAATTGTCCTTCACAACTTTACGGCATATCTTGGCGATATCTCGTTCCAGTCCACGCACCCCTGCTTCGCGGGTGTAGTATCGAACCAGGTCACGAATTGGCTCTTCATCAAACAGTAACTCATCATCGGTGACACCATTATTCTTCTTCTGTTTGGGAACCAGGAAGCGTTCGGCAATATTCACTTTCTCGTCTTCGGTATAACCCGGAATTCGAATTACTTCCATTCGGTCTAGCAATGGCTCCGGGATGTTCATGCTGTTCGAAGTGCACACAAACATAACTTCGGACAGATCGTAATCAACCTCCAGATAATGGTCATTGAAATTGTGGTTTTGCTCGGGGTCCAATACTTCCAAAAGAGCCGATGCCGGGTCACCTCGAGTGTCCATGCCCATCTTGTCGATTTCGTCCAGCAGAAACAGAGGATTCTTGACACCAATCTTGGATAATTTCTGCAATAATTTTCCAGGCAAGGATCCGATATAGGTGCGGCGGTGACCTCTTATCTCAGCCTCATCGCGTACACCCCCTAGCGCCATCCTTACGTACTTTCTATTGGTCGCTCTGGCTATCGATTCGCCCAGGGAAGTCTTACCAACTCCGGGGGGACCTACCAGGCAGAGAATTGGCCCTTTCAGCTTTTTAACTCGCTTCTGGACGGCCAGGTATTCGAGGATACGTTCCTTGACTTCCTTGAGTCCGTAGTGATCGTTCTCAAGGATTTCTTCTGCCTTGACCAGATCCAGACGCACTTTGCTGCGCTTCTTCCAGGGTATGTTAACCATCCAGTCGAGATAAGTTCGAACCACGGATGCTTCCGACGACATTGGTGACATCAGCTTCAGTTTGTTTAACTCAGACAACGCCTTCTCCTTGGCGTCTTTCGGCATACCAGCATCATCAATTCGCTGGCGCAATTCCTCGGCTTCATTGGGCACATCTTCCAGTTCGCCCATCTCTTTCTGAATAGCCTTCATCTGCTCGTTCAGATAATACTCGCGCTGACTCTTCTCCATTTGTTTCTTAACGCGGCCACGGATGCGTTTCTCAACCTGAAATAGATCGATTTCAGACTCGATTAGCGCCATCAGGTGTTCAATTCTTGATTGCAACCCAGCCAGCTCCAACAGGTTCTGCTTCTCCAGTAACTGCAACGGCATGTGGGAGGCGATAGTATCTACCAGCCTGCCAGGCTCATCGATACTCGAAATCGATGTCATCACTTCCGGTGGAATTTTCTTGCTTAGTTGAACGTACTGGTCGAACTGAGAGAGTAATGAGCGAATCAGTAATGAAGATTCCTTTTCGGGAATATCCTCAGGCTGCTCAATGGTAGTCTCTGCCTTGAAGTGGTTCTCCTCGAATACCACACTGGCAATCCTGGCCCGGTCCAAACCTTCAACCAGCACCTTTACGGTACCATCGGGTAAGCGAATCAACTGCAATATCGTCGCAATTGTGCCAATGGCAAATAAGTCGTCTACACCAGGCTCATCTTCTGAAGCATTTTTCTGCGCCACGAGCAGCACCTGTTTATCGCTGGCCATGGCGATTTCCAGTGCCTTTATCGACTTCGGGCGGCCAACGAATAATGGCTGGACGATCTGGGGGTAGACAACTACATCCCGGAGGGGTAGCAGGGGAAACGATGTTGTAGAACTATCTTCAGCAGACATGCTCATAAATCTCTCTTGGTAACAGGAGTGCTCGTATCATAGAAGGGCCACACAGTATTATTGAAATGGAGCCGAGCCTGCAATAAATCAAGGGTTGATGGCGAGATTATTCGTCCACTGCCGACTTGCTGGGCTGTCCGGTATTCTCATACATCAAAAGGGGTTCTGATTCACCCTCGATGACTGCGGCATCGATGATCACCTTGCTGACATCTTCCAAGGAAGGAATCTTGTACATGGTGTCCAGCAGCACTGCCTCCATGATGGAGCGTAGACCACGTGCACCCGTCTTTCTTTCCTGGGCTTTCCTGGCGATAGCTTCCAAGGCGTCGTCGCGGAACTGAATCTCCACCCCTTCCATCTCAAACAATTTGGAATACTGTTTGGTGAGTGAATTCTTGGGTTCAAGAATAATCCTTACCAGAGCATCCAGATCCAGTTCGTCCAATGTGGCTATCATTGGCAGCCTGCCAACAAATTCGGGAATCAATCCGTATTTCACCAGATCTTCCGGCTCCACTTCGCGCAGGGTTTCGCCTACCTGTTGATTGTGTTCCTGGCTTCTAACCTCGGCAGTAAAACCGATACCGCTCTTGTCTGAGCGGTCTCGAATTATCTTCTCGAGACCGGCAAATGCACCGCCGCAGACAAACAGAATATTTGAAGTATCGACCTGCAAAAATTCCTGTTGTGGGTGTTTTCGCCCACCCTGTGGAGGTACCGAAGCTACGGTTCCCTCAATCAGCTTCAACAGCGCCTGCTGAACACCCTCGCCTGAAACATCGCGGGTTATCGAGGGATTGTCTGATTTGCGGGAAATCTTATCGATTTCATCGATGTAGACGATACCGATCTGCGCCTTTTCGACGTCGTAGTCACACTTCTGTAATAATTTCTGGATGATGTTTTCAACGTCCTCACCGACGTAACCAGCCTCAGTCAATGTCGTCGCATCGGCGATGGTGAAAGGCACATCGAGCAGCCGTGCAAGTGTTTCGGCTAGCAGGGTTTTACCTGTACCGGTTGGGCCTACCATCAGGATATTGCTCTTGCTGAGCTCTACTTCGGCGTTGGTCTTGTCGTAATTGAGGCGTTTGTAATGGTTGTAGACAGCCACTGCAAGAACCTTCTTGGCACTCTCCTGCCCAATGACATACTCATCCAGGGTGTTCTTAATCTCTTCCGGAATTGGCAGCTTGCGGGTCGTGGATTTGGAGTCTTTTTCCTGAATCTCTTCGCGAATGATATCGTTGCACAGATCGACACATTCATCACAAACGAACACGGACGGCCCCGCAATCAGCTTGCGAACCTCGTGCTGGCTCTTGCCGCAGAAGGAGCAGTACAGCAACTTGCCGTTATCATCTCCCTTGTTGTAGCGATCGTCAGACATGTTACTAATGGCCAATTCTTAAAATCTGATTAATAGCTGCATCAGCTGAAAGTAGATGATCCCATCACCTTCATAAAGCAACACCAGCTCATTTTGCAGGCATATCGGGTATGCCCTGCTGGCGGCCTGTGCAATGCCGCACCCATAGCTGCCTAAAATGAAGGCAGCATAGGTCGAATGCAAGCCAAACCTAAGGATTTATATCGATTGTACTGGCTCGCTCTCCTTTTTATCTACTCTTCGCTCAATTACTTTATCTACCAGGCCGTAATCGAGGGCTTCCTCGGCACCCATAAAGTTATCTCGCTCCGTGTCCCGCGCGATTATCTCTTCGCTCTGGCCCGTATGAAGTGAAAGTATTAAATTAAGTTGTTTCCGTAACTTAATGATTTCATTAGCTTGTATTTCAATGTCTGATGCCTGCCCCTGAGCGCCTCCACTAAGTTGATGGATCATCATCCTGGAATGTGGCAGTGCCAGACGTTTACCTTTCGCACCCCCGGCCAATAGCATGGCTCCCATGCTGGCGGCCTGCCCGATGCACATGGTGCTGACATCGGACTGTATAAACTGCATCGTGTCATAAATGGACAAACCCGCAGTTACGGATCCCCCTGGAGAGTTGATATACAGGTGGATATCCTTGTCAGGATTTTCGGACTCGAGAAACAACAGCTGAGCTACAATCAGGTTGGCCATGTGATCTTCCACCGGTCCGGTCAGAAAAATGAGCCGGTCTTTCAGTAGGCGCGAGTAAATGTCGTAGGAGCGCTCTCCCCGAGCGGTTTGCTCGACGACTATTGGCACCAGCGCGGCGCTGGGGGAGTTTAATGATTCGGCCATAGTGAGTTTCCTGTTAGCAGCATTCTGTGGAATGCGTTGCTGCAATGATTGTAGTCTGCAAACTAGCTGTGTTTCTTGAGCAAGCGGATTCTTCAGTCTTCCTCAACATCATCAGGCTCGTTGTCGGCTCTCGATTCGGGCTTTATTATCTCCTGATAGGAAACGGGTTTATCGCTAACCTGAGCTGCTTCGATAATGTAATCAAAAATCTGATCTTCGATGACTGTCGATTCGATGCTGGCCAGCTCGTCTTTATTGCTGTAGTACCAGTTAATGACATCATCTGGAGATTCGTAGGTTGACGCCAATTCTTCGATGGACTCACGCACTTTAGCGGGATCAGCCTGCAGGTTTTGCTGCTGGACGACCTCCCCTAATACCAGTCCAAGGACTACGCGTCGCTTGGCCTGTTCCTGGAACAATTCGTCAGGAAGCATGGAGGGGTCCACATTCTGTGCCCCGCCCATCTGCTGCATCGCTTGCTGTTTGAGTTGCTGCAGTTCAGCTGCGATCAACGCATCCGGCACAGTGATTTCCACCACTGAATCCAGGGCATCCATGACCCTATTCTTGAGTTTATTTCGGCTGGCAGTGTTCATCTCACGAGTCATGTTGTTAGTGATTTCTTCGCGAAATGCTTCCTCACCTCCTTCCTCTATTCCGAAGCTCTTAAAAAACTCTGCGTCGACTTCAGGCAGTACCTGCTCGCTGACGGAGTTCAGGGTTATGTCGAATTCAACGGCTTGCCCCGCCAATTCATCATTGTGGTATTGCTTCGGGAATTCAAGCGGCAGGGTAAATGTATCACCAGCCTGTTTTCCTACAATGCCTTCCTCGAAGCCGGGAATCATACGCTCTGAACCGAGCACAAGGTTGCTACCGTCGGCTTTGCCCCCGTCGAATTCTTCACCGCCTTTCTTTCCTACATAATCGATGTTCACCGTGTCCTGATCGGCCGCCTCACGCTCGACCTCGCTCCAGGTTTGTCGCTGCTGGCGCAATGTTTCAATCATTTCATCAACATCCCCAGCACCGATTTCTGCGGTCAACCGCTCAAGCTCAATGCTGGCAAAGTCAGGTATCGCGATCTCCGGGTAGACTTCAAATACGGCGGTGAATTCGAGATCTTCTCCTTCCTCCAGCTTGGTAGCCTCTATGCGTGGTTGACCGGCGGGCTTAAGACTCTCCTGATTGAGAGCTTCGTAATAGCTCTGATTCATCAGCTCGCCTACAACTTCCTGGCGCACGCCGGAACCGAATTTGCTCTTGATTACCTTGAATGGCACCTTACCTTTCCTGAAGCCTTTCAGCTGAACTGTCTTTGCAGCCTCCTGCAGACGTGCGTTGACCGCCGTATCGACCCGCTCGCCTGGCACGGCGATAGTCATCTTTATCTCCAGTCCCTCGGTAGTTTCAACAGAAACTTGCATGTGGCACCTCTTTATTCACGGGCCTTCATTCATAGGTTTCAGTCCCATAATTTCCCAATTTAGTGTATTGCTGTGTAGTGAAAGAGCAACGATTCGCGGTGGATGGGTATAATGCCGGGTTGTCGGTAGTGGGTATTAAAATATTCAACATTTACCGACCGGTCCAGCCTGGTCGCGAAGTGCGCGATTTTCCCATATAGAAATTGCAACTTCAATCACCGGGTAAGGAGTAACATCTGCTCGAGAGGCAGTGCACGCAAATCAGGGAAGACTATTGGTATGATGGAAATCGCTTGAGTTTATGCAATATGAACAGAGCCGGGAGCTGGTAAGCACCAATCATGATTGAGAAGCATCAGATAGTCGGTGTTGTCCTGGCGGGCGGGAAAGCCTCCAGGATGAACTTCAAGGATAAGGCCTTGTTGAGTCTCGGAGAAATCCCGCTGATCGAACATGTAATAGCCAATGCCGGTTCCCAGGTCGGTAGCCTGGTGATTAGCGTCAATCGTAATCCAGAAAAATTTCGGTACCTGGGCTTGCCGCTGATAGCTGATTTTGACCAGGCTTATGCCGGACCACTGGTCGGTATCTGCAGTGCTCTTAAATGGATGATCGCCCGGGGTGCAGAGCCAGGCTCGAGTTATCTGGCATGTTTCCCGGCTGACGTGCCCTGGTTCCCGGAAAACCTGGTGCAATCTTTGTGTCATGCCATCGAGCCCGCCAACGTCAAGGTTGCCTGGACTAAATGCAACGAGC
The DNA here is from genome assembly GCA_002730035.1 of Gammaproteobacteria bacterium. Lineage (GTDB taxonomy): Bacteria > Pseudomonadota > Gammaproteobacteria > Pseudomonadales > Pseudohongiellaceae > UBA9145. The sequence goes on from PBYU01000014.1 coordinate 30,797, forward strand.
AGGTTCAACCACTGTTCTCAGTGTGGGCGTTGGATTGTCTGGAAATGATCGAAGACGAAATCCGCCAAGGCTTTTATGGGCCCAAATTGATAATGCCAAAATTTGACAACGTGCTGGTTTCCTTCGATCAATCTGAAGCGGGTTATTTTCTGAATATTAACACCCGGGAAAATCTGCTGCTTGCTCAAAAATTAATCGAAAAGTAGATTTTTTTTCAATTTTTCAAGCAAGCAGGGATTATTCCGGTGGCATACTATTTGCGCTCTTTAAAAATTCTAAGCGAGAGATTAAGGTGCGCTTACTCGTTAGCTTAAGGTTACTTGCTGATCGCAACATCAGAGCTAGTTTTTTAACTGGCTGTAACCTTAAGCTAGCGGAGACCAATTCCGCTTAAAGCAGGATTTTGAAGGCAGCAGCACCCAAGCCTGAAAATCACCAACACGAACAACCCCATTCGGTAACTCACAAGCGTAGTGAACGAGTATTCACCGGGCCGGAGCTCTGGTACTTCAGAACCCGGTAAGATAAGCCGATTGGATCGTTCAGAAGCGGAATCCAATCTCGATTATTTTATGAATCAGCTTAAAGAAAAACTGCTTCGAACCGGATAACCTTCAAAGATCTGCTTATAAATCTCACAATTCAACATGATTAGCGCCCTGCTCCGGCACAATTAGAGCTATCGCTAATCGATACGCCCTGCGTTAAACTCGGTCTGGCTAGTTCTTTCGACACTTATCGGTATGAATTCTCTCACCAACACACAACGAACCATAACGATTGGCTATGGACCTGGGTACGCCGGTTCCGAAGTCTGGAATGATCTCAAATCGAAATTAATTGTCCCCACCGAGATAGTTTCCAGCACTGCTGCACAGCGCTATAACCCGGCACGAATTCTGCTTGATAACCACCTACTTAGAGGCATGGATCAGGCAAAGTGGACAGCAGATTTCCCTGAAGCGATCTTTTTTCCCTGAAGCGATCTTTCTCTGTACAGAGTCTATGGACCTGGATGTCGATTTGATACTCAGCAATAAGCTGCCTTACCGACAGACTATGAAACTGCTGGAAATGGCCTGCTATCAATGGTTGGTCAAGAGTGAGAAAACCGACCGCGCTAGACTGCAGGACACCAGTTTTCGTTACCTGAACAAATTAGCGGATATCAGCATCTCACTATCATCAGAAGACGATCTGATGACACTACTGCGAAAGATTCTCACCGAAGGGCAGAACATTGCCTGCTGTGATGCAGCGTCTCTGTATCTGATTAATGAGGTCAATGATCACGAACGCGAACTTGTCTTCAAGCTTGCGCAGAATGATTCCATGTCTATCCCTTTCGAGGAGATGCACTTCCCGCTCGATGAGTCATCCATAGCCGGCTATGTCGCCGTCACCGATAGTGAGCTGAATATCCCGGACGCTTATCAGGTCTCGCACGACGTCGCATTCAAGTTTAACCAGAGTTTCGATAGAAAGACCGGCTATCGAACTAAATCGGTGTTTGCAATCCCGCTCACCAACAAACAGCAATCTGTAACCGGAGTCTTGCAGTTTATAAATCGCAAGAAAGCACGCTCTCTGAAAATTACCGACGAGAAATCCGCCATCGTATACACGCTGGCTTTCGATAGTTACATAAATGTGCTCCTGCAGGCGCTGGCGAGTCAGGCGGGTATCGCGATTGAAAACACAATTCTGCAGAACGACATCAAGGCGCTGTTCGAAGGGTTCGTGAATGCATCAGTTGCCGCGATTGAACAACGAGACCCAACTACAAGCGGTCATTCTTTCCGCGTAGCTGACCTTTGTGTTGAACTGGCTCAGTCTGTCTCAGTCTCTAATCTGACAAGGCTTCGAAATGTTCGATTCACAGATACGGAAATCCGTGAGCTTAAGTATGCCGCCCTACTCCACGATTTTGGCAAGGTTGGCGTACGTGAATCGGTTCTGGTTAAAGAGGAAAAAACTGACCGCCGGAAGCGTTGAGAATATCAACTACAGGATATTGCCGGCTCAAGAGAGGCTGAGGTCTCAAGCGTTAGGGCAGCAACTTGCCATGTATCGAAATGGCGGACTCGATGAAGCACGGTTTACCGCGATCGACGAGCAGTTGCTGCAGGATGTGCAAATGCTGAAAGAATTTTACAACGCGATCCTGGAAGTCAATGAACCCACCGTCTTGAAGCAGGATAATCGCGATATGCTGGATAAGATCAAAGAGTATCGGCTCGATGTGCAGGATGAAGAACTGGCAATCATTAACAGCAATGAGTTCGACCTGCTATGCATTCCCAAAGGGAGTTTATCGCCGACTGAACGTAAGGAAATCGAGTCCCACGTCGTACATACCCAGAATTTCCTGAGCCATATTCCCTGGACCAAGGAATTTCAGAACGTACCGACTATCGCCGCTGCACACCATGAGAAATTAAATGGAAGTGGCTATCCCTACGGCATAAAGGATGAAGAAATACCCTTACCTTCTAAAATCATGGCTGTCTGCGATATCTATGATGCTCTGACGGCTTCAGATCGTCCCTATAAACGAGCTATGAATACGGAAAAGGCCATCGATATTCTGATGGAGGAATCTGGCAGAGGCTTGTTGGATCGAAATCTTGTGCAGGTGTTCACTGACGCCAAGGTGTTTCAGGCTATCGACTCGAAAGAGTATCCCACTGCAAAAGAATTCAGTAGTTTCAGCAACCACCCCTGTGACGTCGATGAACACCTACACGACAAGGCCGATCTTAAGTAAGTTCAGAGGTGCCTTAAGATCAAGCAGCGATCGCTGATTCCTGAAATTTCAACGACCGCAGCCGCCTAAATACTTCATCCATTGAATGAACAAAGAAGAAATGCCCTCTATTGGGTACCCTGTATAGGTTTGCATTCGGCATTCGGGCTGCCATGAACTCGCAATCAGAGCGCCTGGACAGACGATCCGCACAGCCCTGCCAGATCATTGTTGGAATTTTGACATCCATTAAACTGAATTCGAGTTTCCGAAAACACACCGCTAGATCCTGGGCTACGCCTCGATTGCCGAGACGTAAAGCTTCGCGGTGATCGAGGGCAAGAATCTCCAATACCCGCGGATTAAACAAAGTCTTGCGATCGGTAAAACTGAGATATTGCTGTAATCTTTCGATGCTCTGCTCTGGATCGTCGGGGAAGAACCGTTGCTTGATTCGCACCAACATCTTGATCAGCGGTGGGGTGAATTCATTCCAGCAACTTGCTGCGTAGGATGGGCCGGAGGCTTCGTTAAATACATTACCCGGCAAGCCCGCCAGACATAAATTAAAACTCACCCGATCAGGATAGTTGCGCGCTAGACTCAATGCATAAATGCCACCTGCTCCCAGTGACATGACACCGAAGTCAGTAATTCCGAGTTGATTTGTCAGCAGCATGACATCGTTACAGAACTGACTTGGAGTGGGTGCGGAGTAATAATCCGAACAACCAATGCCTGGTCGGTCTACTGCGATTAAGCGAAACCCCAATTGCCTGGCGCTGGCATGGAAAAAAGCGCACTCCAGTCGCGAGCTGCCGCCGTCATGAAAATAGATGATGGGCCTGCCACTGGAAGTGCCATATTCATCGTATGCGAGTCGGGAACCTGAGGGTAAAGTGTAGAACGCTTTTGGACGACAAAAGTGTAACTCGGCTATGGGATTTAGAGAGGAAGGCTGTGAAGCCCCGTGTGACGCTTGTGCTCCCATCTAATGTATCCCCCGATCAGTCGGCTAAGATCAGTCGTTGCCAAAACTATACTAAGTGGGAATAATTCCCACGTCAATAACTGTCGGCCAATAATCCCGTTTCTACAGTGGCTAATTTTTAGGTGATGTGGGATTAATTCCCACTAAGCAGGTATACTGCAAACCCATGCAAGACGCTCAGGATCCCAATACTGGCAACCCCCCAACGGCTCTGGTTACAGCGATCGAGAGAATTCTACGACCGCTGGTGAAGCTACTGCTGAGCTATCAGCTAACCTACCCACAGCTGATCAGGATGCTCAAGTCCACTTATGTCGAAGTGGCAGAAGACCAGTTCAAGGTTAATAAAAAACGCCAGTCTGACAGCCGAATTCATCTGCTTACCGGTGTGCATCGAAAAGATGTCAAACGATTACGTGACGAAACCAGGCAGGACCAAGCCGCGCCGCCCTTAGTTTCTGCCGGCGCTCAGATAATCGGCCACTGGTTGGGTACGGGCGAGTATCTGGACGGGTTGGGCAAGCCGAGGCCACTTCCCTTGAGACCTTCGGCGACGGATGGGGTCAGCTTCGAATCGCTGGTTGAAACAGTCTGCAAACAGGATATCCGCCCACGAGTAATCCTGGATGAATGGATTAGACTGGGAATAGCCCATGAGGAAAACGAGCACGTGGTAATCAATACCGGTGCATTTACACCAGACAAGGGATTCGATGAGAAAGCATTCTTCTTCGGCAAGAATACGCAGGATCATATTAACGCGGCAAGCCACAACCTGCGTGGGCTGAAACCTTCCTATTTCGATAGAAGTGTTTATTATGACAATCTTACCGAGTCATCCGTCGAAGAACTCAGCGAACTGGCCGACTCACTGGGAATGCAGGCGCTTACGCAGATGAACAAGCAAGCTCTGCAGCGCCAGAACGAAGACAAGAATACGGCTGAGGCCAGCTTTCGCATGAACTTTGGCATCTTCAATTTCAATAGTTCCAGCCACGACGAATCGGAATGAATCGAGGATGAGCGACTTGTCCGTATTGCAACAAAGCCATTTCACGCCAGCCAGGAATTTCCTGAGCCTGGGCTTGGGATTGCTGGCACTGTTGATACTGGCACTGCTTAATGTGGCGAGTACCGGTGTGGTCCGATCTGGCGGTGACGACGACGGGAGTGGCATCGGTGGCACCGGCCGGATGTTGGTTCCTGGCGGTGGCAGTGGGCTTGGCGGTACAGGCCTTAAACCATTCGTGAGCGTCAACGATGTAGGAAACATAGAAATTCTGTCATCTCCTTCCCAATCCGCAAGAAGTATAGCCTCCTCTCTGGATTTCGAAATTGAGCCGCGAATTCCTGTCAGTGTGGCACCCATTGCTTCACCGGTACTGCTTACCGACCGCGATTTAATCTCAAGAGACTCGCTAGCGATCGACATCAGTGAGGAACTACAACGCTCGCTCGACAGAAATGCACTGGCATTCATTGTAGAAACTACGCTTCCTGACCGACCCATAGTAGTTGCGATGACACAGTCACATCGGAACAGCACAGAACTACCCTCTAACGCATATCCTACGGAAGATGCTGTGACGAATCAGGGCACACAGACGATCCCCGAATTAGCGGATTCTAGTAACGAAGAGTCAGCAAATCAGCATACTGCTGAGCTGGATTGGATTTCCCTGAGTCGCTATCTGTTAGCGAATTCAGGCGGAGCTGCAGCAGAATCTGCACAGGATGGAGATCCGGCGTCGGGCACGGCTGCACCTCAGAGTGACACGCGATTGCAGCGCCCGGTACGTATTCAACGACCAGAAATCCCCCCCATACAGCACTATCGTCCGATCCGAAGAGCGGCTATTCTTCCTCCTCGCATAAAACCGCTAAGCCTTTAGGGACTCTCTGAACGCGTAGTTGTTCACTCCTGCAGAAGTATGTCTGCATTGCCAGGGCATCGCACACAGAGAATGGGCGACGCCGCATGGTCGGCACTCCAGACCTTGCCAGAAGGAGTCTGCGGGCAGGCATTCACCAACGATAACTGAGTTGTCCCAGGGCAGTAATATCCGCGCTAGCTTCAGTAAATCCCCATGCTGTCATTGCAGTAAACGTCCATTTCTCATTCAGCTGCCAGCTCACATAGGGCAGCAGGTCGTGTGTTTCCGGCGTAAATGACGAAGCGGATTCCCGGTAATCGTAAAAAGCGCCGATACTCCATCCTTGATTTAGTGGGTAAGCAAAGGCCAACTGGGCGAATGCGGAATCCTGCAGCCCTTCGTAAAGCGTAGAAGTTCCTCTAAAATTATATCCAAATGTGGCGTAAATCATCGATGTGCCGAGATTCTGTGACAGGTCGACCTGGATGCTGTAATCCGTTTCACCCGTTCCTAGTCCGTTATCTTCATCGGCTGTCGGTAGCTTCACACCGAGCCGCAGGTCCACAAATGGAGCAGTTGCGCTAATCGGGTCGAAGTGATAGATAAGCGTGGCGATGGAATCGCTAATCCCACTGGATGTGCTCACCTGTGTCGCTGCGACTGCACGGTTAACCCCGCCAATATTCACCAGCACGTTACCCAGCCCCTCGATGCGAAGCTGCCCAGCCATCAATTGAAAGCCCCACCTTCCCCTGTCCAGGGAATAGGTCACCGGAAAATAGTGAATCGTGGTATCGAGTGGCTCTTCGTAGTCTCCCCTTGCGTAATAAGCTCCGATACTCAAAGTCTGATTCAGCGGCGGCGGCTCCTGTCCATCCGCGCCGTGAATAACTATTATTGACACCAAGATAGAAATGAATTTCCCTTGTGAAATCAATCTATTACGAGCTATAAGCATGAAACAAGTTTGACCTGGGTGAATTAGCAATAGGCCAAAACCGGCCTGGACTGACCTCTATGCCGAGAAAGGCGCGGCAGTCCAGCCTGCCGGGGTTGAGAATGATTCCAAACCTGACTCTACATAGAATGCAAAGATAGCAGAGTCAGCCCAGTGTATTGAGAATAATATTTTGCGCTTCAAATGGTGATTTTCCGCCTCTTTTCCTCATCATTTATACACTATTTTCATTGATCGAGTTCACCCAGACATGGGATATCGATTTCGCCGGTTCGGTCACTAACGGCATGGTTGACCTGACTGCTATCGGAGGTTCCTTGATGGATCCAGGCGGCATCATCAGCAATTCCATCGATGCCAACCTTGGCGGCATATTTACCGGCATCCAGGCCGAGGCATTCGTCGGTGGATTCGATCTGATCGATGAACTGAATGTATTCAATCAAGTCGATGGGATTTACACTATCGAGCGATAGTTAGTAATTATTCTGCAAATTTAATAGGGGCCATTTGGCCCCTTTCTTCGCTGCATAGTATTTATCCTTCGGCCTAGTAATCTTGCTTGTCGAAGTCCAGCGCGGCGGAGTTAATACAATAGCGTAGCCCCGTTTCCGGCGGCCCGTTGGGAAATACATGACCCAGATGTGACTCACAATTCCTGCACACGACCTCGGTGCGAAGCATTCCATGGGAGTGATCGGCGATCTCTGCAACACTCTCTACGGAATTCGGCTGGTAGAAACTGGGCCAGCCAGAGCCTGAATCATATTTAGTCTCTGAGGAAAACAGTCGCTTCCCGCATGCCGCGCAGTTGTACATCCCCTTATCTTTCAAGTCACAGTATTCACCCGTGAACGCACGTTCGGTGCCTTTCTCCCGTAGTACGTGATAGCGCACGGCATCGAGTTCCTGATGCCACTGCTCTTCGCTCTTGCGGCTCTGCTCTACCTTCTGAGTTGATTTTGTGTCTTCAGCCATTGCTGCTCACCTGCCACTAAATGGTCACTGTAGATAACCGTTGCGGATGCCCGATTTATGTCTTATGTAACTTACTGTAGAATAAGGGCTTTTCGAACACTGTTGTGCTTACCCTTAGACTGTCAACAGGCACACACTTAATCGAACACTAGATTCTAACGAAATCGACAATTAGTTACATCATAGCGAATCCTGCCGACTACACTACTATGGAACAGATCGATCCTGTCACCGACGTCTATCTCGAAGGCATTGAGCAATCGCACAAGCTCGATAATGTCTGCTATGACATTCGGGGGCCCGTGCTGGAGGAAGCAAAACGGCTCGAAGAGGAAGGCCATCAAATATTGAAACTGAATATCGGTAATCCGGCGGCCTTTGGATTTCAAGCACCGGATGAGATTCTCTATGATGTCATCCATAATCTGGCCAACGCCCAGGGCTATAGCGATTCAAAAGGACTATACTCGGCGCGTAAGGCAATCATGCAGGAATGCCAGCGGCTGAAGATTAGCGGAGTAGATATCGATGATATCTATCTGGGCAATGGTGTAAGCGAACTGATTACCATGTCCATGCAGGCCTTGCTGAATAACGGCGATGAAGTCCTGATACCAGCCCCCGATTATCCACTGTGGACTGCGGCGGTAAGCCTCAGCGGCGCCAAACCCGTGCATTATCTTTGTGACGAGGGAGCCGACTGGTTTCCATCTATCGAAGACATCGAAGCGAAGATCAATAGCAACACCCGCGCCTTGGTCATCATCAATCCGAATAATCCTACCGGTTCAGTGTATAGTCGGGAAATACTACTCGAGCTCATCGCGCTTGCCCGCAAGTATAAACTCATACTGTTCGCCGATGAGATTTACAGCAAGATCGTGTACGAAGACGCACAGCATATCCCCGTCGCTTCTCTGTGCGACGATTTGTTTATCGTGAGTTTTAACGGTCTATCTAAATCCTATCGCTTGGCGGGCTTTCGTTCCGGCTGGATGATACTCAGTGGACCTAAACAGGCCGCCACCGATTATATTCAAGGCCTGGAGATTCTCACCAATATGCGACTATGCGCAAACGTGCCGGCTCAGTTCGCGGTGCAGACTGCGCTCGGTGGTTACCAGAGTATTAACGAGCTAGTTCTGCCAGGAGGCCGCCTGAAGGAACAACGGGATCTGACCTGGGATTTACTCAATCAGATTCCCGGTGTCAGTTGTGTAAAGCCGATGGGGGCCATTTATATGTTTCCGCGGCTCGGCCCTGCCATGTACAAAATAGACGACGATATCGCGCTGGTGCTGGACATCCTCAATCAAGAAAATATCCTGGTAGTTCAGGGCAGTGCTTTTAATATCACTGACAAACAACACCTGCGCCTGGTATTTCTGCCGAGGGAGGATGAGCTGAGCAGGGCGATTCCACAGCTTGGCCAGGTGCTGGCACAGCATCGATCCGCTTAGACCGACTCTATCCCCAGCGCATTCCCGACAAGCCGCTGCTCACCCTTCCATTCTATTCCTGACATCTGATAGCTACGCAACTCTCTGCGAGTCACCAGCTTCTTGCGCAACTCATCGAATGCCTGCTGGCTATTTCCTGCAGCGACTGAAGTTCTAAACTGTTCGCTTATCCGCTCGAGCGGGAACATCTCGAGTATCGCTTCCCAGACATCTCCTGACCGACACTCTGCAGCAACGAATGGCACTGGGTTTGACTCGGCTGTGTCAGCGGTGTGTGCAGCAGTTACATCAAAGTGCTGACAAAATTGATCGAGTAACTGCCTGCTAGCGGCACGTTTCGCTTCCAGGCTGTAACCGGCAATATGGGGTGTTGCGAGATCCACGGCCATGACCAGGTCAGAGCTTGGAGCCGGTTCATTTTCCCAGACATCAACCACACAGCACAGATCTGGACGCTCCCCCAGGACTTGCAGCAATGCAATTTCATTGACCACCGAGCCTCTGCAGGTATTAATGAGCAGAGTTCCTGCCCGTAGGCTGCGGAGAAATTCAGCGTCGATCAGATCTACAGTCGGGTGGCTGGCATCTTTGGTGAGAGGTACGTGTAATGAAACAATCTGGCACTGGGCAATAACATCAAGAGTCGAGTACTTGTCGGTCGACTGCGGTCCTGCCGTTTCCTGCAAGGGTGGATCACATAGGTGGGTTTGGACTCCCATCGCATTTAATTTCCGGGCCAGCAGGCTACCAACACAGCCATGACCGACAATTCCCACCCTACTCTGCTTAATATCGAAGCCCCTGTTGGTCACACCATATCCAATCCCGGCAAAGCAATAGTCCACCACTGCATTGGCGTTACTGCCCCGAGCATCGGCCAGGGCAATGCCTCGGCTATGCAACGACTCGACATCGATGTGATCGGTGCCACTGGTGGCTGTGCCGACAAACTTTATACTGGAGCCGTTCAGTAATTCCGCCGTAACAGCTGTAACTGAGCGAATCAGCAATGCATCGGCATTTCTGATGGCAGCAGCATCGATGTCTCTACCCGGTATCAGCTCAAGCTCGCCAAACCCAGCGAACAACTCCTTAATTTCAATTAAACCGGCGTCAGCAACGATCTTCATAAACTGCGCTCAGCTCTTATTAATGCGACGCGCCGCTGACATGATACGATCGTTGTCACGGGCGTTAAACTTATAGGTGTTGAGGAAGCTGCTCAATTCGATCTCATCGATATCATCGATTTGTAGCGTAGCCAATCCCGCTGCGGAGAAACTCTCCTCAGAATCTTCCACATCACAGACGATGGTTGCCAGTACTTTACTAAGCTCCGCCAGCTCACGATGCTCTTCCAGCAAATCTGCCAGGCGCCCAGCTCCCCGCAGTGGCAATTCCGCCATCTTGTCGAGGTTTAGATAGACGTCCTTAAGTGACTCGAAACGCTGCAATATCTGCTTCGCCTTGACGGGCCCGACTCCCGGCACGCCGCTAATACAATCGACGCTGTCCCCGGCGAGTCCCAGATAGTCAGGGAGCTGTTCAGGATGGACGCCAAATTCGTTCACTATGTCTGCTCTGTACCGTTTACGATTACCGTTATAGTCCCACAGGCAATCGTTTACTCCTTTAAGCAGCTGAGCGAGGTCCTTATCGCGAGATAAGATATGCACGTCGACGCCCTGCCGGTCCCGGCGTACTCGCTCGGCGAGCGTGCCGATAATATCGTCCGCCTCATACACAGTGCTGGAAAAGGATTGCAATCCAAGGATTCCACATATTTCGCCACAGGCCGCCAATTGCATCTCCAGGTTTTCATCGGGTAACTCACGGTTGGATTTGTAATTCTCACTGAGCTCATGGCGAAATCCGCAAAACAGGCTCTCATCACGCGCTACTGCCAGGTAGCTGGGCTGAATGCGCCGCAGGAATTGTAGGAGGAATTGTGTGAAGCCATACAAGGCACTTAGCTCATTGCCCTGCTGATCATAGCATTCGACATGAGGCGAGAAGTGCGCTTGAAAAATGTAGATCGAAGCATCGATCAGGTAGACTGGACTGGATAATTGAGGGCGATTCACAGAATCAGACCTTCTTCATAGTCGACTGTTTTCGAGAAATCCGTGCTAAGCCGGTTTCTTCTTGATGAGGTAATAGTACTTATCTCCCTGTTTGCCGTTATCCAGCAATTTATGGCCTAAATAGAGGCAAAACTTGGGGATGTCTCGTGTAGTTGATGGATCCGTAGCAATCAAACGCACCACATCGCCCGCAGCTATATCTCGAATCTTGTTATGTAATAGCATAACCGGTTCTGGACAATAGAGTCCGCTCGCATCCAGTTCCTGGCACTCGTCTGAAGCGCGTGTATCTTGCTCTGAGTCGCTCGAATTATCAGGCATAGTGAACGTCAGCCTACTGCAACCAGATTGCAGCTCTGGGTCTCTGCATCAAAGTTTATCTTAATCTCCCTGCGCAGCAACTGTTGCCTCACGTGTTCTATTTTTTGCTCGAGAGAAAATTCCCGCGTCCCATACTCGGTGCCCTCGCGGGTAATATATTCTTCTATTATCCCCCGCAGGGCTTCATCTGATAATTCGGTGTAGGGTATTTCCATTAGTCCACACGATCTGCATTGGCGCATTCTCCTCCCGACTGTAAGAGGTGCGGGGGATGCCAGACAGCCTCCATTTATCAAATCAGCTCGACCCGATGCAACTTTTCGGAAGACTCCTTCGCAGCACGCAATTCCTTGAACGGAAACAGCACAGTGTCGGCAAGCTGAGACAGGGATACGTTGGCTATGCTGCGAAAAATGGTCTCAATCCGGCCAGGGTATAGTGTCTCCCACTGCTGTAGCATGGCTTTGATGGCTTGCCTCTGCAGATTATCCTGACTGCCACAAAGGTTGCAGGGAATAATGGGGAAGTGCATCAATTCTGCATAGCGACTTATTTCCGACTCCTTGCTATAGGCCAACGGCCTGATCACGACATTACGCTTATCGTCGCTTAGCAACTTCGGTGGCATGGCTTTGAGTTTGCCACCGAAAAACATATTTAGAAACAGCGTCTCTACTATATCGTCGCGGTGGTGCCCCAGGGCTATCTTGTCGGCTCCAATGGATTCGGCGTAGTTATAGAAAATGCCCCGTCGCAGTCGTGAACAGAGAGCGCAATAGGTTTTCCCCTCGGGTACTTTTTCGGTAACGATTGAATAGGTATCCTGCTCGATTACTTTAAAGTCTATGTTTTTGCTTTCCAGGTATCGCGGCAGGACCTGTTCGGGAAACCCTGGTTGTTTTTGATCGAGGTTTACCGCCTGGATGTGAAACTCGATTGGCGCATGCTTCTGCAGGCTCAACAGGATATCCAGTAGTGTGTAAGAGTCCTTGCCGCCTGACAAACACACCATCACCAGATCGCCATCTTCAATCATATTGAAGTCGGCGATAGCTTTCCCTACATCTCTTCTGAGATTCTTGCGGCAGCGATTCAGCTTGAAATGGTCTTTATCGGTAGTCATTTTCGACAGGCGCCCGGGCGCATCAGACTCTTTCCAACACAGAGGCTATGCCCTGCCCCAGGCCGATGCACATAGTGGCCAATCCCAAAGCAACATCCTGCTTCTCCATGTTGTTCAGCAGAGTTGTGGTGATACGGGTACCAGAGCAGCCCAATGGGTGTCCGAGTGCGATAGCGCCTCCCTTGAGATTTACTTTTTCCTCGACCACGTCCAGCAACTGCAAGTCTTTCAGCACCGGCAGGGATTGCGCGGCGAAGGCTTCGTTGAGTTCGATGCACTCTATGTCATTCACCGTCAGGCCAGCTTTCTTCAGTGCCTTTTGTGATGCAGGCACTGGCCCATAACCCATGATGGCTGGATCGACTCCGGCATAGGCCATGGACCTTATCCTGGCGCGAATGTGCAGATTGAGGGATTGTGCCTTCTCTGCCGACATGATCAACATGGCAGAGGCACCATCGGAGATCTGCGATGCAGTACCCGCCGTAACTGTACCATTTGCCGGATCGAAAACCGGGCGGAGCTGAGCCAGACCTTCCATAGTGGTATCCGGCCTAATGGTTTCATCGTGCTCTATCAAGACTTTGAAACCGTCTGTGTTATGCCCTTCGATGGGCACAATTTCATTATCGAATCCACCGTTACTGCGTGCCTGGTCCGCCAGCTTATGAGAACGCACCGCAAACTGGTCCTGCTCCTCGCGGCCGATGCCATGCATCTTCGACAGCACTTCCGCAGTCACCCCCATCATCCAGGACGCCTTGGCGATATATTTTGAAGCCTTGGGATTGGCTACCAACCCGTGGGTCATGGCGACATGGCCCATGTGTTCGACACCACCAACGATGAACTGATCGCCATTATCACTCTGTATCGCAGTGGCTGCCGTGTGCAATGCCGACATCGATGATCCGCACAAGCGATTCACGGTCTGCGCACAGGTGGTATGGGGCAGTACCGACATGAGGGCGGCGTTGCGGGCGATGTTCCAGCCCTGCTCCAGGGTCTGGTTGACGCATCCCCAGATGACATCTTCCACATCGGCCGGCTGCACCGAAGGATTACGCTCGAACAGGGCATTTATCAGCCTTGCCGAGAGCTCCTCAGCCCTGACATTTCGGTAGGCCCCGCCCTTGGAGCGTGCCATCGGTGTTCTTATTCCATCGACAATTACCGCATCTCTGGCCTGTAAACTCATCATTAGTTCTCCGCACATCCGTAGTAGGTCTCGCCTGCGGCGCCCTTTACTCTCATTGTTTCAGTAGGTTTATAAATATCACCCAACTCGCCATATTTATCTGCTATGTCGCAGAAGGCACTGGTTCCCAGGCTATCCACGTAGCGTAATGCGCCTCCACGAAACGCAGGAAAGCCCAGACCCAATATCAGGCCCATATCCACTTCGATCGCCGAATCCACGATGCCATCTTCCAGGCAGCGCACCGATTCGAGGCACATTGCGACCATCATCCGCTCAACGATTTCGGCATCGCTGAAATCGCGTTGTTCGGCCTGTACTGAATTAATTACAGCGTCCATGGCAGGATTGGTGAGTTTCTTCGGTTTACCACGCTTGTCCGGCTCATAGAGATAGAAACCACTACCGGATTTTTGACCGAAGCATTGTTGCTCGTAGAGTTTGTCGATGACGCTCTCGAAGTCCAGGTTCATGCGAGCAAATCCATCTGCCATGACGCCCTGGCAATGTACACCGGTGTCGATTCCCACTACGTCCAGCAAATACGCGGGTCCCATCGGCCACCCAAAACGCTCCATCGCCTTATCGATCTGTCGATAGTCAGCTCCGTCGTGGATAAGTCGCGAAAAGGCGCCAAAATAAGGAAACAGGATACGGTTTACCAGAAATCCCGGGCAGTTGTTAACCACGATGGGGGTCTTACCCATTTTCCTGGCATAAGCCACTGTGGTGCCAATAGTTGCCTCGCTGCTTTGTGCACCGCGAATCACTTCCACCAGCGGCATCACCGGTACAGGATTGAAGAAGTGCATGCCGCAAAAATTTTCCGGGCGTTGCAGAGCCGTGGCCAACTCATCGACTGAGATAGTGGAGGTGTTGGTAGCGATAATCGTGTCATCGTCTACCCGGGTTTCGAGCTCCGCCAGTATTTCCTTCTTTATATCAGCATTCTCAATAACTGCCTCGACGATGATGTCGGCCCGGTCAAAATCCGTATACTCCAGAGTCGGCTCGATACTGGATAACACAGCGAGCATTCTATTGGTGTCCAACCGGCCCCTGGCCATCTGCTTGTCCAGCAATTTCCTTGCCTCGCCTATACCGAGGTCGATGCCTTCCTGGACGATGTCTTTCATGATAATTGGCGTGCCCTTCAGAGCAGACTGATAGGCGATTCCCCCACCCATGATGCCGGCACCGAGTACGGCGGCCTGCTCGACCTTGCGCGCACTGGCAGTGAGTTTCTTAGACTTCCCAGCCAGGAATTGATCATTGAGAAACATCTGTACCAGATTGGCCGCTACGGCTGTCTTGGCCAGTCTAATGAAGCCCTGGTGTTCAATCTCGAGCGCGCCGGCTCGGTCGAGGGTGGCAGCGTCCAGCATGACCTGCACGACTGTTATTGGCGCAGGGTAGTGAGGGCCCGCCTTGGCTGCCACTAGAGACTTAGCCGTCTCGAATGCTACATTGAGCTCAATCGGTTGCAGGGTAAGCGGCGAGGTCTTCTGAACACGCAGTTGCTTGAAATTTAATTTTCCTGCATTGCATTGCTGGATGAGCGATACGGCTGCCTCCAGTAGTTTTTCGTCTGCCAAAATGGCATCCACTGCACCCTCTTCGAAAGCCTGTTGTGCTTTAATGTGATACCCGCTACTTATCCATTGGTTTGCATTGTCGGCGCCGATCAAGCGGGGCAATCGGACGGTGCCACCGAAACCTGGCAAGATGCCAAGTTTTACTTCCGGGAATCCCAGCACCGCTTGCTGACTCGCCACGCGATAGTCTGTCGCTAGCGCCATTTCACAACCACCGCCCAGCGCTACTCCGTTGACAACGCAGACCGTGGGCACGTCAAGATCTTCGATATCACTGAAAATGGTATTGGCCTCTACAAGCCACTCGAGAATCTGCTGTTCAGAGTCGGCAAACTTCGCCGTAAATTCCGTAATGTCGCCGCCGACGATAAAAGCTTGTTTGGCACTGGAGAAAATTACTCCTTTAATTTCAGCAGCTTGCAATTCGGAAACCGCTGCCTGCAGCTCTTGCAGGGTCTGCTGATTGAATTTATTGACCGAAGACCCCTCCAGGTCAAAGACCAAGTGGGCGACACCTGAGGGCAGTACATCAACACTCAACGCCTTACCTTGATAAATCATCTTAATACTCCGCTAGTTTTCAGCTTATGCCGGTCTTTCAGGGGGCCGCATTATACCTTTGCAGCGATTGATTAAGAAACTGCAGCAACCACGCCCACAGCGGTTTTAGGTTATCATTCGGGCTATCGATTGGAATAGAGAGTTTGGCAGTGCGCGGATTCCTGATAGTTTTACTTACGATGTTGTGCGTAAGCGGGCGCTCCATGGCGGCTGAACATGGCGTCATCCTGCTCTATCACCATGTCGCCACCGACACCCCCCCGTCCACCAGCATTTCCCCAACGGATTTCAGGGCCCAGCTGGAATACTTGCGCGACAATGATTTTAGTGTCATCGGCCTCGATACGCTGATCGAAGCCCTGCGCAACGGAAAGCCAGTGCCGGATCGCGCTGTTGCGATCACCTTCGACGATGGCTACGCTTCGATTTACAGCGAAGCTTTTCCCATGCTGCAGTCCTTTGGATATCCCTTCACCTTGTTTCTGAGTACTGACCCGATTAATCGCAGCCAGGCTAATTACATGACCTGGGCGCAGGTTCGGGAATTGTCCGACGCAGGTGTGGTGATAGCCAATCACTTGATAGAGCATCCCTATATGCTGACCAGGCAGGAAGGCGAAACGGATCAGCAATGGTTGCAGAGACAGCGTGTAGAAATTCTGACCGCTGAGGAGACTATAGCCAACCAGACAGGTCAGTCGCATCGCTATCTGGCCTACCCTTATGGTGAATTCGACCCGGCTATCAAATCATTGCTTGGTGAGCTGAATTTTGTGGGTCTGGCGCAAAACTCCGGGGCGGTTGGATACAATTCGGATTTCCTGGCGCTTCCCCGTTATCCACTGGCCAGCATTTATGCAGATCTCGATTCGGCCCGTACCAAGCTCGATACCAAGGCCTTCAACGTCTCTCTGCTTAGCCCCGTTTCACCCGTAACCACGGTGAGAAACCCCCCTGTTACTCTGCAATTCGATCCTGGCGATTACAAGCTTGATCAAATCGGCTGTTTCGCCAATAGCGAGCCGATTCCCATGACATGGCTGGATAAGGAAAACGGATTGGTGGAATTGAGACCGGATCAGGAATACCCGGGACGACGCTGGCGCTACATCTGTACTGCCCCCGATCCACAATCGAGGCGTTACTACTGGTATTCAGTCCAGTGGATCAAACTTGATGATTAGTCGCAGTCTAACCGTTGTCGCGGCGAAGTAGATCATTCTGGATGATGATGTTCTGCACTTCATCGACATAATTGTCGCCACGCTCAGAGTACCGGCCCAAGCCATAGGCCAATTCCATAGCATCGAGTTCCTCATGAAACTGGCGCATTTCTGCGCGAATCTCTCTCAGGTGACGATAGGAGGGATGGCTGTTGATATTCAAGAAATAAGCCCTTACTGCACTTTCGAGTGAGGCAAAGCTTTCGACCTCATGGGTAGCGCCATCGCGGCGCTGAGCAGGCACGATGCCGCAGCCCGCTTCATAGCACCATTGCCCGAAGATGTTATTGCCCTCCAGTGTAAAACGAGACGTGCCCCAGGCAGATTCATTAGCCGCCTGTGCCAGCGCCAGGGAAACTGGAATACCATCGACTCGCTTCATCAGTTCCTTGACTGTTTCGCTGTCTGACAATTGCGCGGTCTCAATGCGGTAATTTTCTGCCAGCTTAAGTACCCATTCCCGTTCAGGCGCACTCAAGGCCACTCCGCTGTTCGCTATGTCCGCATAGCGTTGCAGATCAATTCTATCTCGAACAATTTCGGCATTTTCTGCGACGATGTAATCTTGTAGGAAATCGAAGAATTGTTGTTTCTTAACCCCAACGTTTGGAATAGAAGCGAAGTCGGGAAACACGGTGATGGGATCTGGCTCGGCTGCAATTTCTGCCCAAGGCGAGTCAAGCCTACTGAGAAGTTGGACTACCAAGATCAGGCAAATCATGGCGATAGAAACAAGGCCAGCACTCAGCAATTCCTGTGTTCGAGAATTTTCCAGCGATATCTTCATAGCGTAATAAATAACAAGAATACGTCGATCAACCGAGTCTCTTTTCCAAGCATGAGAGTTGCAGGTTCATAATCAAATTTAAAACCCAAATTTATCTATCTGATATTTATAGATATAAAGCACGCAGATAGAGCTTGTACTTCGAGCCGCCGTTAATTTGACTGTAATTCGATGGATTCAGCTTACCACAACACGCTCAGATTCAGCACTCAGCTCATCGAATCGGAGCTTCAACCAACCATATGATCTGACTTAGACCTACTGCATAATTTTTGAACAATATCTACTCTAAAAAAATATCAAATCAATTTGTTTCTAAACGAACGTTCAGTAATTAACTTGCGCCGATTAGTCACTCTTACTACCACCGCGACAGTCTGGTGATGCAGGAACACTATGCTGACGTTGCTCCCACTCAAGCGGTGAATAGAGATGTAACACAAGTGCATGGACGCCGTTGTCCAACTCCTGGGAGAGTAATGCATAGACATGTTGATGGCGTTTCACGCGCGGAAGATTCTCGAATTGCTCTGCGACAACAGTGAGCTTGAAGTGAGATTCCGTCGCCGGCCCGCCGTGCAGTTGGCTTTCGTTCTCGACCGTAATCATGGAAGGATTAAGAGCAGCTTCAAGTTTCGTTTGAATGATTTGCTGCACACTGGATTGACTCTGCATGATATGGTTTACCCTGTCTTATATTTGCACAAACCGAACACAGCTGAGTGCTGAGAACTCGATGTAAATGGGATTGTAGCTTAATGAAGTGGAAACGAGCAGTGGAGATCAGGCTGTCGCCTCGATAAACTAGGCCACTTTTATGAGGCAGGGTAAGCGAATGTCCATCTCCTGGTATCCCGGGCATATGCATAAGGCCAGCAAGGAACTGGTCAAGCTCATGGGGAGTGTTGATGCAGTGATCGAGGTTTTGGATGCCCGCGCCCCGCAAGCCAGTTCCAATCCCTTATTGTCCGACATACGCAAGCTGCTTCCTTGCATCAAGATCCTGAATAAGACAGATCTGGCGGATGCACAGACAACCCGTAGCTGGCAGGGTCACTACAATATTCTGAAACAGACAATTTGCCTTACCAGTGGCAGCAATAAACTGCTCAGCAAATCCCAGCTCATCGACGCCGCCGAACGACTGCTAGGACACGATAAGCCTGTCAGCAAGGCGAGGTTTGAGCTCGCCATTATAGGGATTCCTAACGTAGGAAAATCTACATTACTCAATACCCTTGCCGATAGAAAGCTCGCCAGAACGGGTAACGAACCGGCAGTAACCCGGCACCAGCAGAGGATCAAGCTGGCCGAGAACAGGTATCTCGTTGATACCCCGGGAATGATGTGGCCTAAACTGGAAGATCAGGCTGGCGCCTATAAACTGGCGATGCTGGGTAGCATCCGCAATACGGCAGTGAGCGCCGACGACATCGCCTGGTTTGCTGCCGAGCTGCTATTATCCGAATTCAGAGACAGGCTGGCTCGCCGTTATGACTTGGCAGGCAGCGTTCAGACGCCTCTGCAATTACTCGAACAGGTGGCAGAAATCCGTGGTTGCCTGACAAAGGGAGGCAAGGCGGATTTTAACAAAGCTTCCGAGGCATTACTAAACGACATACGCTCAGGTAAACTAGGCCAACTTAGCCTGGAGCGACCACCGGCATAATTCACATCACTTAATTGGACCATGATGAAGGCGATCGCCGACTAATGGTTATAGGCATTTATCGATACCATGGCAGATGTAAACACCCTCGACAACACTCAAGAGTCTCCCACCCCAAAGCCAGAAAAAATTCACCCTGCATTCGAATGGCAGCATAGCGAAACAATTCCATCACTTAACATTGTGATGGAGAAATATATTCATAAAGCTACCGGTGCAGTCCATTATCACCTGGACAGTAATAACTCTGAAAACGCGTTCCTGGTTGCGTTTAGAACCGTGCCTATGGATTCGAAGGGGGTTGCTCATATTCTTGAGCATACCGCGTTATGCGGCAGTAAAAAGTTTCCCGTACGCGACCCATTCTTCATGATGATTCGTCGTTCGCTAAATACTTTCATGAATGCATTCACCAGCAGTGATTGGACAGCCTACCCATTCGCCAGCAAGAACAGGAAAGATTTTGAGAACCTATTAACTGTTTATCTGGATGCCGCATTCTTTGCTCGCCTGCAAGAACTCGATTTCGCCCAGGAAGGGCATCGACTGGAATTCGCTGAACCCGATAATCCCGATAGCGAATTACAATACAAGGGTGTAGTTTACAACGAAATGAAAGGTGCCATGAGTTCCACAAACAGCGTTCTCTGGCAAACCATGAGTAAATATCTTTTTCCCACTACAACCTACCATTTCAATAGTGGTGGCGAACCGGAACACATACCCGACTTGAGCTATGAGGAATTAGTCAAGTTTTATGAGACTCATTACCATCCCAGCAATTCAGTTTTCATGACTTACGGCGACATTCCTGCCATTGAACATCAGCAGCATTTTGAAGAACTGGCATTGTCGCAATTTCAACGACTGGACAGTGTCATTCAGGTTAACGATGAAAAGCGCTACCCGGCACCTGTAAGATTCGAAGAAGCATATGCCTCCGAAGGGGACGATACCAACAAGAGCCATGTCGTGGTTGGTTGGCTGCTCGGCCGAAGCACCGACCTGTCCGACCTCTTTAAAAGCCAGTTGTTGTCCGCGGTCTTACTGGATAATAGCGCGAGTCCTTTGTTGAAAACCCTTGAGACATCCGACCTCGGCAGTTCACCATCGCCCATGTGCGGACTGGAAGATTCGAATCGGGAAATGAGCTTCATGGCTGGCCTGGAGGGCTGCGCAGCAAGCGCCACGGTTGAGGTAGAAGCGCTGGTTCTCGATTCACTCCTACAGATTGTGGATAACGGAGTAGCACAGAATCAAGTGGAGGCCGCCCTGCACCAGCTGGAATTGAATCAAAGAGAAATAGCGGGCGACAGCTACCCCTATGGCCTGCAGTTAATTTTAACCGGCCTGTCTACCGCGATGCACCGCGGTGATCCTATTAAGCTATTAAATATAGATTCCGTATTGGAAGAACTGAGATTAGCAGTGAAAGACAAGCAATTCATTCCTGGATTAGTCAAAGAGTTATTGCTGGAAAACCCCCATCGCATCACGCTGACTTTAAAACCGGACTGCGAACTGGATGATCGAAAAACTGCTGCGGAGAATCAGACTCTGGCAGACATTAAGGGCGATCTCTCCAGTGATGCTGCCAAGCAGATCATCGAACGCAGCAAATCCCTCGCAGCCAGACAACTTCAGGACGATGATCCAGACCTGTTACCCAAGGTCGGATTGGCCGATGTGCCAAACAGCATAGATGACCCAACCCGGGAGCAGGACAAGCTGCCGGGTTGCAAGCTTCCGGTGAGTTATTACGGTCAGGGCACCAACGGCCTGAGTTATCAACAAGTGGTCATGAAGTTGCCACGGTTAGAGCCTGAATTATTGGAAGCGCTGCCGCTGTATACCACCTGCCTGACTGAATTTGGCATCGGCGATAAGGGCTACGAGGAGGTTCAAACCTGGCAGGCTCGAATTAGCGGAGGAATGAATTGCTTCAGCAGTATTCGCAGCAAAATAGATGATGTTCAACAATCCCATGCTCTGCTGACATTTTCCTCTAAATCTCTGACCGCCAACCACAGTGGGTTGAGCGAACTGATTTACCAGACGATTACCAATGTCAGATTCGATGAAGACCAGCGCCTACTTGAGTTAATCGAACAGATTTGCGCTCGCAAGGAAAATAGCATCACCGGCCAGGGTCACAGCCTCGCTATGAATCTGGCGTCCAGTGGCATGGGTCCAACTGCCCAACTTGCCCATTGCTCCGGCGGATTGGAGGGAATCCGACGACTCAAGAACATGCGCGGGCGCTTAAACGAGCCTGAGACGTGTAGCAACCTGATGCGACACTTCGGTCAATTGCATGAAATCATTACCAAGGCACCGAAACAATTTCTGCTGATTGCCGAGCCAGAGTCCAAACAACAATTAATCACTGACATCGATGCAGTTTGGCATTCCAGTACTTCAGCAGTCGCGGATTCAGTATTACATCTGGCTCCTGTGCGGGACCGAGTACAGCAGGCCTGGACCACGTCGACACAGGTTAATTTCTGCGCCAAGGCCTACCCAACGGTGCCATCCGGCCACGCAGATAACGCCATACTACACGTACTCGCCGGATTCCTGCGCAATGGATTCCTGCACAGGGCTATCAGGGAACAGGGCGGCGCCTATGGAGGCGGGGCCGGTCAGGATCCAAACTCCGCCTCGTTCCGATTCTTCTCCTACAGAGACCCACGCTTGCAGGAAACCCTCGACGACTTCGATCGAGCCATTAGCTGGGTGGTTGAGGAGCAGCATCCCGCTCATCAATTAGAAGAGGCCATTCTGGGAGTCATAGCTACCATGGATAAACCCTCTTCACCGGCGGGAGAGGCGAAGCAAAGCTTCTATAACCAACTCTTCGGGCGCAGCCTGGAGCATCGTATGGCATTCAGAGAACGCGTGTTGGCAACCACCCTGGATGATCTAAAATCCGTGGCGGAACGGTATTTTGATGCCGACCAGGCCAGCATCGGCATTATCAGCAATAGAGAGGCTGTGGAGAGCTTGCAGGATCAAGCCATAGAAATTATATATTTATGATTTAATTCATTATGTTACGTTATATATTTCAAGTTAATTACGCAACAAGGCTTGTTTCAAAAAAATCTGCACCGCATGGAACTTTGCCTGCCACCTACAGTCTGAGTAAGTGTAGGTAGATGTCATACAAAATTGTGGGTTTTGTTTCATTTATCTCTCCCTTGATAGTATATTAAGCCCAACATTGTTGGGCTTTTTTTCTGCCCCCAGTTTTACTTCAAAATAGCTATTTTGCTCCAGTTTTACTTCAAAAACTCTCCATCTTCTCCTCCCCTCGACAGAATTCCATGAATTCAGCGAGTGCTAAGCAGGAAGCTACCCGAGTTACACTGATTGGAATGTGGCTGGATCTGCTGCTTGGTTTGGCCAAGCTAATCGGTGGCATAGTTACCCAATCTTTCGCACTTATCACTGACGGTATCCATTCCCTGACCGATGCCATAACCGACCTGTTTGTACTACTGGTGGCCAGGGTAGCGCGGGCAGACCCAGACGAGGAGCACCCCTATGGTCATGGGCGATTCGAATCCCTGGGAACGATCGGCATGGGGGTGGTGTTTTTCACAACGGCAGGCATTCTCCTCTATGATAGCTACCAGCGATTGCAGGACACAACGGCAATTCCAGTTCCGGCGCTATCGGGCATCGCCATCGCCCTGGTATCCATTGCCACCAAGGAATGGATCTATCAATACACCATGCGAGTCGCGCAGCGTCTCAATTCTTCCCTACTGAAAGCCAATGCCTGGCACAGCCGAAGCGATGCCATTTCTTCGGTTGCCGTTGTAGTCGGCATAATCGCAGCACAACAGGGCTACACCTGGATGGATACGGTAGCGGGAATTTTCGTGGCGCTGATCATCGCCAAAATTGGTTGGGAGTTATGTACAGACAGCCTTCGGGAATTGGTAGATACGGCTATTCCCATGCAGCGCTTGCAACAGCTGAAAGAGTGCATATTGGCCGTCGAAGGCATCCTCGGTATTACCAATCTGCGCAGCCGGTTCTCGGGGGGCAAGATAATCCTCGAAGTCAGGTTGTTGGTGGATCCCCGAATCACCGTCTCAGAAGGTCATCAACTCGGTGAAGCGGTGAGCCATGAACTGACCGGAAGATTTAGCGACATTGACGATGTTATTGCCCATATCGATCCTGAGACTCACGCGAATCCACCCAACCAGGTCTCGTTACACCAGGTCCTGCCAGACCACCAGCAGATAATTGCCGATATCAGGAACGCCTGGTCAGAATTACTGGCTGACGATGAAATTACCAATGTTTCGCTGCATTATTTGGAAAATGGCATTGAGGTTGATCTAAAGCTGAACAGGAATGAAATTAGTGAACAATTGGCAGCAAAATTGAAGCAGGCGATTGGCCAGTTTTCGTACATCGCCAACCTCAGAGTCTACAGCAAACTTTATGAAACCAGACTTGATCAGCCACTGTCATAATTTACTTACAAAGCGGTCTTATTTCGCTATACCCCGGTAATGAGGTACTTTCCGATATCAACGACAGTCTGCTAAATTTTGGATGGTTTCCTCAGTGCCGTTGTGACTTGATCAACTCATAGGCTGCTTTAATATCCTGGGTTTTTTGAGTTGCTATATCGATCATTTCTTCCGGTAATCCCTTGGCAACCAACTTATCTGGATGATGTTGATTCATCTGCTTGCGGTAGGTTTTCTTCAGCTCTTCGAGACTGGCGTTGGGTTGCGCGCCGAGTAATTCGTACGCCGCCAGCAACTTGTCTTCAATAGAGGCCTGATCGATGAAATGTGTCTGCCCGGTCATGCGAGTAAGCAACTCGTTGAAACGCTGCTGGGTATAACCGAGGTCTTTGGCGATGCTCTCCAGCATACTCTGCTCTCGTTCATCCAGACGGCCGTCAGCGAAGGCGGTCGCAACTATGATCTCGAGAAACATCTGCACCAGATTGCGGCGTCGAAAACTCTCCCGCTTGAATTGAGCTAATACCTCATGTACTGGAAAGCCATCTTTATTTCCCTCGTTGAACAGATTTTTCGCCACATTGCGTTGTTGTTGTGAGAGCCGCATTTGCCCCATGACTCGTTCAACCATGGCGATTTCAGCCTGACTAACTTTGCCATCGGCTTTGGCGATGTACCCCATAACGGCGAAGGTGGTAGTAAAGAATACCGACTGCACACGCTCAGTAGCCCCTGGTCCTAAGGAACTATCCTGTCGAATCTCATCACCCGCATCGAAATAATTTCCTAGCGAGGCACCTAACAGGGCGCCGAGTGGCCCACCCATCATGAAGCCAAACGTGCCACCGACTACTTTTCCCCACCAACTCATAACTGTTCTGTTCCCAATTGATAAATACTGAAGTTACATAAAGCGACTCGAATACTCGCAAGGCAAGTTTACAAGGGATCCTCTGAACAAGTAACTGGCCAGACTGCTTTTGAACTTGCAGTGAGGATCTTTAAGAAATAAGACGCTGGAACCAATTCTTCTCTAGATCAGCCTGGCATCGAGTGAGCTGAGCGGAGAAGCGACTCGAATTCGACTGGACTCCGTCTGCAGCTTCGATAAGCCATTGCTTGTCACGGTAAGTTTGCTGTCGGTAGCCTCCGTTTCCTTCGTGATAAGCGTAATAGAGGTTTCTGGCATCGCTGGCACCGATACCGCTACTGCTGTTGGAAAGGGCGTTGTACCAGGCGACGAAATCGACTGCATCGTCGAAGTTACTGCGAGAAGCGCCACGATTACCTGAGGCTTGCAGGTAGTCTTCCCAGGTACTGTCTAATGCCTGGGCATACCCGTAGGCTGATGAGGGTCGGGGACCCGGCAGAATCCAGAGAATCCGGGAGCGCTCTGGCTTTGCCCGGGCTCGAAAACTCGATTCCTGGTAGATAAAGGCCATATTGACACTAATTGGAATGCCCCATCGCTGCTCAGGACGCTTTGCGGCGCGATACCAGCCGCGCCTGTCTTCGAAGATGGCACATACGTCTGCAATATTGCGCGGCTGTGGGGTTATACAGGCCGTTAATACGGGCAAGGTCAGGCAACTGAATAGCACTGTCCAAACAGAACGAATCACACTAAGCTTCCTTTACATGTCGGTGTATTAACAATCCTGTTGCTAGTTTCCCTTATCTTTAGTTTTCACTAGTCCGCCCTGGTTCGACCCTGCTTACTTAGAGTATCAAGCAGGTCCAAAAATTCCCCTTCATTGAGTATTTTTATGCCCAGTTCTTCTGCCTTGCCAAGCTTGGAGCCGGCACCCGGTCCGGTGACTACGACGTCGGTGTTCTTCGACACCGTCCCCGCCACTTTGGCGCCCAGAGCCTGCAGCCGTGTCTTAGCGACCGTGCGGGGCATTTCCTGTAATGTGCCGGTCAAAACGTAAGTCTGGCCCTGCAGTGGTTGATTACGCGCTGCTATCTCGACAGGCGGCCAACGGATTCCGGATTTCTGCAATTCTCCTATCAATGTCAGGTTGACTTCGTTGGCGAAGAAGGTATCGATATGCCGGGCCACAACGGGACCAATATCGGCAACCTGCTCCAGGCTTTCCGAATCGGCGGCGATAATAGGGGGCAGATCACCGTAGTGATTCGCCAGGGCAGCGCCCGTCGCCTCACCGACTTCTCTAACACCCAGAGCAAACAAAAACCGTGGCAGGCTGGTTTGTTTGCTTTTTTCAATCGCCATGATGAGATTACCGGCAGATTTTTCACCCATGCGTTCGAGACCAGCAATTTGCCCCGATGACAGCTTATAGATATCGGCCACACTCTCAATCATGCCCGCGTCCACCAGTTGCTCCACGAGTTTGTCGCCGAGCCCTTCGATGTCCATCGCCGATCTGGATGCGAAGTGCTTAATAGATTCTTTACGTTGCGCCGGACAGGTGATGCCGGCACTGCAGCGAACTAAAACATCTCCGTCCTTTTCGATAACCGAACCGCAGGCGGGGCATGCGGGAGGCAGCTTGATAGTTTTGGCCCTGTGGTTCTTCTCAGGACTAATTACCTTTACGACTTTGGGAATAACGTCCCCGGCCCTTCTTACGATTACCGTGTCCCCCACACGCAAGCCAAGCCGCCCTATTTCATCCATGTTGTGCAAAGTGGTATTGCTGACTGTAACCCCACCCACGAACACCGGGTCCAGTCGAGCCACCGGTGTAATAGTGCCCGTTCTACCTACCTGAAACTCAACACCTAACACCCGAGTCGATTTTTCCTCGGCAGGAAACTTGTATGCCATCGTCCAGCGAGGACTCTTGGCATTCTGCCCCAGCTGTCGCTGGGTATCGATATCGTTGACCTTGATTACGGCTCCATCGATTTCATATTCCAGGCTGCTGCGTTTGTTCAGTAGTTTCACGCAATAATTGAGGCAGCCAGCTATACCTGATTCGGTACTGCGCTCCGGGTTGACTGGCAATCCCCATTTTTCAAGCGTGTCGAATATGTCGCTCAAGCTATCGGGTAATTCGAGGCCCTCCACGATACCCACACTATAGCAATACAACTGCAACGGAATTTTCGCCGTGTTACGGGAATCCAGTTGCCGAATAGCACCGGCAGCTGTGTTTCGGGGATTGACGAAGACCTTAGTGCCCTCTTTCTCAGCCCTGGCATTGAGTCGCTGGAATCCTTTCTTGCCGAGAAAGATTTCACCTCTCACTTCTATACGAGTGTCATCGGATAATGCGGGTAATCGCAACGGAATGCTCTTAATCGTTCTCACGTTATGGGTAATATCTTCCCCGCTAATACCATCACCACGAGTCGCTGCCCTTATCAACATGCCGCCTTGATACAAGAGACTCACCGCCACTCCATCGACCTTGGGTTCACAGCTGTATTGCAATTGCAAATCATCGCTCAGGCGTTTCTTGATGCGTGTTTCGAAGTCCCGCAAATCCTGTTCACCGAATACTTTGTCCAGCGACAACATGGCTATTTCATGGTTTACCTGACTGAATTGAGCTAACGGCTCTGATCCTACTCGCTGGGTCGGAGAATCGGGAGTGGCGAGATCGTGCGCGGTTTCCAGAGTCTCCAGGCGATGCAAAAGAGCATCGTAGTCAGCGTCGGGGATTTCTGGCGTATCGAGGGAATGATAGAGCCTGTTGTGGTGTTCTATCTGACGACGAAGTTCGAGAACTTCCTGCTTTATCTTTTCAGAAGCAGCCATTGGCGATCTGCAACAAGCCTAGCCGCGGCTGCTGGCAGACTTCAGCTGGCGTAACTCGAAATCTCTAATGCGTTGCCGGTAATGCTCGGTGGTTTGCGCAGTCATGACATTACGATGATCGTCTTTCAGTTCACCGTCAAGTGCGGCCCGAACCTGCTGGGCTACCGTCAGCATCTGTTCGAACGCATCCTGGTTATCAATCGCCGCTGGCAGGGTCAGGAACAAGCTGATACCGAGGGTGCTGAAACTGTCCATATTATTCAAGTCGAACGTGCCGGGATTGAGGATATTGGCGACACTGAATACAACCGGCCCATTATCGTCATTTCCGAAGCGTTGGTGAAAAATACTCATCTCCCCAAATTTCAGCCCCGCCGTAATTAGAACCTGCAGCAGATCATGACCGACGAAGGCATGGTTTTCTCTGGCCATCACGTTAATAACAACAACCTCCGAAGGCTGCATGGTTTCCTGTGGTGCCTCGGTGTGCTCAGCCTGGGGAACTGCTTCAGTTTCGACTGGTTCTTCTGCTAGTGTGACCACAACCGCTTCCGGGACTTTGGATTCTTCTGGCTCGGGCGGTGGTGAATCTTTTTTGCGAGTGAACGCGGCAAACAGCGAACGCCTTTTTGGTTTTTCATCTGGTTCTTCCTGAGCCTGGGCTGGCTCATCGAAGAGACTGCTTTGCTGCCTCTCGTCGGCAGTTACCGTGATATCACCGATACGCACCCCGGCGGTCATCGAAAACTCGTCCAGCTTACTCTCAAACTGAGCTTCGGTGCCTAGAGCCGGATCCTGATAGTGCCGCTCATCACTGTCCACGGTATCGCCCGAGCCGCCGACGAGATCATTACCCAGGGGGCGCTCGAGCCGCTCACCCCAGCCAATTTGTTCATCAGGATAATGTGAATCGATGGCATCAACAGCTGTTTCGCTTGCGGGCTCCTGATTCTGCTCTACGGTTGCGCTGTCATGGAATTGCGGCAATTCATTTGCGGAACCCTCCCCGGCTTCATCATTCATCTCTGCGGGTTGCTGATCCAATTCTTCGGGGTAATCTGGCACCACGCCAGCCATGCCGTCCTGGACGTTTTCTGCTGACCCGTGATCCAGCCAGGGTTCTTCTACTGCGCGTTCATCGACAGCCTCAACAGAATGCACTTCTCCAATGCCGGGAGCTGCCTGGTCATAGTCGAAGAGAACATCATCGGGATCTTCACCTGAGTGAGTCGGTAGTTGCTCAGTCACTGCGGCTTCGACCGCTGACGGTTCGTTGCTGTGTTCAGCCATGTCGGTATGCTGCACTTCAGTGGCAACTTCCACCGCATCCATCAACACCGGGATCGTATCAGTACCCGTATCATCGCCCAGTTCCAGTGCCCGCTGGTTTGCCACATCGAGCGCACTGTTCTGAGAATTGACCTCGAGAAGCGATCGGGCCACGACTCGTGCGCCTCCGCCGGGTAGTTCAGCCAATTCCATCGCTTCCAAATCCACGTTTTGCGGAATGTTCTTGTCGATAGCCAGTTTAATCTGACCCCGACGAACCCGCAGCGCCACATATAGCCCACGCAATATCACCGCGACAATCGCGAATCCTAACAACAAAATGACTAGTTCACGTGAACCCATGGACCGTCTGCTCTAAGCCGGATTGAAGCAATCCAAATATTGGAAAATTTTTAATGTTATCTTACTGTTACCGCATTTTCTTTAGCGTAGAAACGGGTTTTTCGTAGGCAAGATCCAATTTTGTGACTCACATGGCCGCCATTTCGGCTGCTTCGTCGAGATCGACGGCCACGATACGGGATACACCAGCCTCATGCATGGTGACTCCAAGGAGCTGATTTGCCATCTCCATGGTGATCTTGTTGTGGGTAATGAAGATGAACTGCACATACTCGGCCATCTCTTTCACCAGGTTGGCATAGCGGCCGACATTGGCATCATCCAGCGGGGCATCAACCTCGTCCAGCATACAAAACGGAGATGGGTTGAGATGGAATATCGAAAACACCAGGGCGATGGCTGTCATGGCCTTCTCGCCGCCGGAAAGTAGGTGAATCGTGCTGTTGCGCTTACCCGGCGGGCGGGCCATGATGGCCACCCCAGTATCCAGCAGGTCGTCCCCGGTCATGTCCAGATAGGCATGACCGCCACCGAATACCCTTGGAAACAGGTTCTGCAGCCCGGCATTGATCTTGTCGAAGGTCTCTTTGAAGCGGGTGCGGGTTTCCTTGTCGATCTTACGCATGGCGTTCTGCAGTGTGTTTAGCGCCTTCTCAAGGTCTTCATTCTGCTTATCCAGATAGACCTTGCGCTCCGACTGTTGCTGGTATTCATCGATCGCGGCCAGGTTGATCAGTCCCAGCCTCTGGATACGATTTCCCAGTTTTTCCAGACTTTGTTCGCATTCCTGCTCTTCCAGCCCCTCGGACAGGCTATCCAGTACCGTCTGCAGTTCAAATTTCGCTGCCTGCAATTGTTCGAGTAGTGCATCTCTTTTGACTGAAGCGCCTTCGCTCTTCAGCCTCTTCTGCATTAGGGATTCACGCACCGTGTTAAGACGTTCCTGAATCTCATTACGCTGCTGTTCCAGATTGCGGATCGCGTGCTCATTCTCATCGACCCGGGATTTGGCAACCCCCAGTTCCTGCTCCACTTCCAGGCGCTTCTGCAACAGGGCCTCAAGGTCGGTTCGCATGGTTTCCAGAGGCTCGTCAGACTCGTTAATCTGGCTGGTCAGCGACTCCATGCGTTCCTTGGAACGTTGCACCTGGCTAGCCATGCGGTCCATGGTTTCGCGAGTGGATTGCAGCTGTGCCTGTACTGATTGTTGTTTTAATGCAAGTTCATGCGCTAAGTCTTTGTCATTCCTAGCTTTTTCTCTTGAATTTTCTAGTGCCTGCTGGGCCCCTTCCCGGGCTGCTTCCAGCGCTTCCCTGGCCCCGACATCTTCTGCCATGCTATCCAGGGCCTGTTGCAGTCGAGCCCTCGCGGCAGCGGTATTTTCCTCTTCCAGCGCCAGCTGCCGGCCTAATTCGTCCAGCTCGTGTAAAATCCGCTGCTTTCGATTGGCCGCTTCCTCGACCTTGGCTAGGTGGGCACTCATGGTGGATTTCAATTCGCCGAGCTGCTGGGCCTTGTTGGCGAGTTCTTGCTGCAATTCTTCGCGCCTCGTCTCATCTGCGCTGAGGTCTTTTCTGAAACTATCTCTCGTTCCTTGTAAAGCATTAGATATTTCGTTTAATACTTTGATATTTCTGAATAATTCCGCAATGAGTCCTCGCCGCTCAACGATGGAATCCTGGGTGCTGGTGGTGCGCACCTGCACCCAGTTCTTGCCCAGCCAAACTCCCTCAGCCGTGATCACGGAGTCCTGTTGAGACAGCTGATCTCGGGCGCTGATAGCTTCCTTAAGGCTGTCCGCGACGTAGATCCCCTGCAACAAACCCGAAATATTCCAGTCACAGCTGAGTTTGTCAGTCAATGGAGTAAGCCGGTGCTGATTCGAAGCATCGGCTGGCTTACCACTAGTGACATCGATCAGCGACAACTTGCCCTGGGGTAATTCAGCTAACAGCCGATCCACCTGATCCAGCCCTTCGACACAGATGCCTTGCATCGATTCGCCCAGCACAGCTTCTATGGCTAATTCCCATCCCGGTGTGATTTTCAGGCTCTCTCCCAGGCGTAGTTGATTCTGCAGGCCCCTTTCCTTCAACCAGGCATTGAGTTGCTGGTTATCCTGCCCCAATGCCGCCTGCTGCAGCGCCTCCAACGATGCCTGTTTGCCACTGGCAGTCTGCAATTTGCCGCGGGTGGCATCCAATTCCTCCAGACAGGTATTCAGCGCTTGCCGGTGCTCATCGATTCGACTTCCCAAGCTGCCGTTTTCCAACTGCGATTCAGTAATGTCGGACTGCAGTGATTCAATTTCCTGCGTCACATCATCCAGTCCGGAATCTTGCGGTGCCTGTGCCAGAGCCAGCTGTTCATTCTCGAGATCCTGCTTCCGCTCCAGCCCGCGTTCTATGATGGTTTCCAATTGCTGAATGCGGGACTGTTCCACTTCTGCAATTTGCCGTGGTTCTTCGGCACGATGGTTGAATTCGTCCCATTCCTGCTGCCACTTCTGCAGGGCCCCCTCAGCCTCTGCCAGCAGTTTCGCGGACTCTTCTTCGCCGACCTGTGCAGCTTCTAACTCGGGAGAAATTGATTTCAGTTCGGCATCCAGCTGAGTAATCTTCTTCAAGTCGATATCCAGCTCTTCCCGGTTTTGCGTCCAGCCTTCTTCGGTCTCGGTCAAGTCCAGCTTAAACTGGTCGACCCGTTCGAGATGATGCTCTATGGATTGCTCGATACGGGCAATATCATTACCCAGGCTATAGAAACGCGCCTGCACCTCGCCCAATGCATCGGTGAGGTCCGCGTTGTCTGCCAGGTGTTTTTCTATCTTGGAATCGATCTGGCGCTGCTCCGCGGTAGTAGACTCAATATTGATTTCGAGTGAACTTATGGTTTCCTGGTTGGCCTGGATCTCTTCATCGAGACCGCGCCAGCGCAGTGCATTCAGATTCGCTGTGGTTTCCCTCTCCTGCTGCTTCAGTTCGCCGTATTTCTCCGCAGCCACCGACTGACGCTTGAGATGTTGCAGTTGGCGCCCCATTTCTTCACGGATGTCGGCCAGCCGTTCGAGGTTTTCCTTGGTGCGCTTGATGCGACTCTCAGTTTCCTTTCTGCGCTCTTTATACTTGGAGATGCCCGCGGCTTCTTCGATATAGACTCGCAACTCCTCTGGCTTCGATTCGATCAGGCGGGATACCATCCCCTGTTCGATTATCGAGTAGCTGCGGGCACCCAGCCCGGTACCGAGAAAAATATCGGTAATGTCCCGGCGCCGACACTTGGTACCGTTGAGGGCATAGGTGGACAACCCCTCGCGATCTACCTTGCGCTTGATCGACACCTCGGCGAAATTGGCATATTCCCCCGTGAATTTCTTGTCGTGATTATCGAAGATCAGCTCAACGCTGGCCTGGCCCACCGGTTTACGGGCGCTGGAGCCATTGAAGATCACATCCGTCATGTGTTCGCCACGCAGGTTCTTGGCGGAGCTTTCCCCCATCACCCAGCGCACGGCATCGATGACATTGGATTTTCCGCAGCCGTTGGGACCGACGACGGCACACAAATTCGAGGGGTAGTTAATGGTGGTAGGATCTACGAAGGATTTGAAGCCAGCTAATTTAATACACTTCAGGCGCATGAATGACTCGGGGTAATTGGCACTTACTGCAAAATGTGTCAGTTATGGCTAAAACTGATGTGTCACAACGGTTTCTAAAAACAGCACAAAAACAATCCAGCGGCTCGACATTTTAAGTGCACGAGATTTTAAATGAATTGACCGACCAATAGTACTTTTAGTCGGCCAAGTCCGGGAAAAGAATAGCCTTCAAGTGATAGTATTTGCGCACCGATAACTGGCCATGAAATACCGCTACCAAGATGCTGTTTTAGGGTGGTTGTTGGCTCGATAAAGTGTCTATTGATAAGGGCTTGGTGTTTAACAATCGGGTGCGACAAGAAGTCGTAACAAACGTACGCAGCACAGCATTAATCTTCACAGCGGAGTTTTACAATTGATCGATACCCAGACCACCTTTCACTTCAATGTTTAGCTGTCCGTCAAGCCCTGCTCTTCGGTGAATCGCACTCTCTTGATAAGCAGGGTCCTGGGTCATGGCGAACATGGCCTTGCGACTGGGATACATTACAAGCGCAACACTGTCCCACAACTCTTCTACTTCTCCCAACATAAGGCGAGAAACCTGGCCACCGAAAATTGCCTTACCCCCAACCTTTCCTATATGTGCCCCGACTTCGCCAGCGTAGATTCCATACGCTTCTGCGCCAGAGAAGTTTGATTCGCGACCGTCTTCGTAGGCAGCCCGCTGTTTGAACTTAAGCAGGTTCAACATGTATATTGGCGTGTCGGTATCGCCTTCATGAAATTCTTCAATTTGTTTTCGTTCGGTTGGATTTTGTTTTCAACTATCATTGTTTGGCTTTTTCTCCTATGGAAAGATATAACATCACCGGCACTACTAGCACCAATATGAGTTGCACAATTGCGGCAGGTGCTATCCCCGTTGTTTCGATGCTCTTGAAAAATGCTAAGCCGATTCGCGAGCTCCATTCGAAAAAGATAAAGACATACATTAACGGTATCAGTCTTCGATAGCGCCAAGCCACAATTAGATACATCAGACCAACCATAAGCTGCGCTATACCCCATAGTGCAAACAGAAAGATCACTCCTTCCGCGCCACCCTGAGTAAAGGTATCTAATGGAATCGTGGCAATAGACTGGGCGCCACCATCATTTGTAAATATATGAATACAACTTCTGCCGATAGTCACGAGTGTGATAAAGAAGAAGAAATACAATGCTAACTTGTGGCCGCTATAAATGTTGTCGACTTGCCTGGGTAGAATCATATCCAACATAACTTTTGTTCCGTTAGAAATTTCAGACTTAGGATCTGGCTCTCTGTTTAAGGGTTATTCCTGATCAGCGATATCGCGGTCTCCGCCAATTCTTTCAGCTCTTCTTATTCTAAGGCATAGGTATAGGGGGCAGTGATAAAATAGTAAGATGAACATTAGTTAATTTACTATTTTGTCAGTGTCCCTTTTACTCACAGGACAATAGACACAAAAGATTCTACTTCTGCGCTCGCTCAGTCAAGCAGTTTTCCTTCATACGCCATAGCAGCAAGTCGATTCTGTCCTGTCTAAAAAAGGCTTCATTGTCGAACACCATCAAGGGAACTCCACCATGCCCAACGGCTGTCTGGACTTCTTGATTGGCGAATATCATCGCATCGATCCTTCCATTTTCAGTCGAGACCTGAGCCATCATTTCATCGTAGTCTAATCCGGCGCGCCCGATTGCATTGGCGAGATGTTCTCCCTGAAGCCAATCATCCGTCCGACCATCCCATAACAATCGTGCAACCTGATTCAGAAAATCTAGCCCCCTCCCTTTTTCGGATGCCAGGGCAGCGAGCCGCGTCAGTGAATATATATAGGGTTGCTCGTCAGATATTATGCTGGTGCTTAGGTCCTGAACTACAGGATCGGGAATGGGACGGCGAAACGGAATGCCATAAAATTCGGCAAGACGCGCGGTATCCATAAGGAGATAAGGGCGATAATGCCTGGAAGCACGAACTTTAAAAAAATCGGGATCACGGATGGCAATGGGGTAAATAACGCGCAGATTAATTTCAACATTGTAGCTGCGTTGAATTTCAATAACTCGATCCAGGGCCAGGCAACAATAAGGACTGCGCATCGACCAGAACAGATCGAATGATAGCGTTTTCATGTCAGAGCTTTCCTAGCTTGGTCGAATCAGATCAATGATGGCCTGAGCTACCTGATCAGGCGCGTTTTCCTGCACGAAATGCCCCCCTTTCTTGATTGTTCTGTGGGGTTGTCCTTGTGCACCGGGTACACGTTTTTTGAATACCGGTTCCATTGCGCGCGTCACCGGATCGTTGTCAGCAAAGGCGCAGAGAAATGGTTTGTTAAATGCATCAAAAAATCCCCATGCCTTACGCTGCTCTTCCAGTGAAGGTGAAGTAGGAAGCGTTGGTACCTGGCTGGGCATGGCGCGCGGCCCCATCTTGTAGCTAGCGTCTGGAAAAGGCGCCTCATAGGCTTTTGCTAAGGGCGAGGGGAGTGGTGAAACGACTCCTAGCTTATGCAGCAAGAACTTTAGAACTTGCATTGGTTTAGAGGGGCGTTCCATCATCATAGACATAATGAATCCTATCGGCATGTCTTCATTCTCCCAGCACCATTTCTGCCAATAGGCAAACCTTTGAGCGGGTTGCCCGTTGCTATCCATACTACTGATATTTTTCTGCATTTCGGCCAGGGAAGGAGTGGGCGCATTGGCGCGAAAATTTTCGACTTCTTTAACCACCGATCCAGGTACATCGGGGTTGTAGGGCAGGCCAGTATTGGAGATAACCACTCGATCAAAACGATCCGCATCATTAACAATCATTCTAAGTCCGATGAGCCCGCCCCAGTCCTGGCCAAAGAAAGTAATGTTCGAGAAATCATTGGCGTTCAGCCAGGCGCCCATCCACTCAACCTGACGCTCGTAACTATAATCCTCTCGCGCGGCAGGCTTATCTGACTTGCCGTAGCCAACAAGATCGGGCGCAATTACCCGCATCCCTGCTGCTGTCAAATACGGAATGACTTTACGGTAAAGATAACTCCAAACCGGTTGGCCATGCATGCATAACACTAACGGCCCATCGGCAGGACCTTCATCCAGATGATGAATGCGCAGCTCGCTGCCATCCTCGGTCTGAATGGTGGTGTAGTGCGGTGCGAACGGATAGTCCGCGAGATTCTCAAAGCGAGAGTCGGGGGTTCTTAATATTTGCATTCTGTAATCCTAATTAGAGGTTCGGCAGAAAATAGCTATTGTTGTTTACTAAATTGCGTCGTTCCATTAGTTATTCCATAGGATGGTTTCATAGTCGCCATCTGGTAACTGGTTGATGGGATAATCGATAGCGATTTCCGATTCTGATGTCGTTGGCCACAGCGGCTCGGCCATCTGTGCATCAAGCTGGGCTAATATTTCCTGCATGCGTTGCAGCCGGTCAGGTTAACAGCAATAATGCCAAGCAGTATTTTTAGT
The DNA here is from genome assembly GCA_002730035.1 of Gammaproteobacteria bacterium. Lineage (GTDB taxonomy): Bacteria > Pseudomonadota > Gammaproteobacteria > Pseudomonadales > Pseudohongiellaceae > UBA9145. Next base: position 67,325 of record PBYU01000014.1, read on the forward strand.
GTTTTGTCAGTCATTGTTATTACCTTTTTTTATAGAGTCCGGAAACCTCTTCAGCGAGGCCTTTTAAAAGATTTGTAATCTCCTCATCCGAAATACCTGATTCTTTCAATTTAGAGATTATTTTCAGCCATTCGTTAAGCGAGCCATACGTGACACCGGCAACTCGCAGTTCTTTCCATTGATTTTTGAATGCATCGCGATTCATAATTCATCTGCTTTTATAGAGGGTAAAAACTCTTTTATAGAGTGCATAAACCTCATCATAGCAAATCGTTTGAGCATATTAGTATGTAATACATAGTGGGACTCCTACTGTGTATCGAGGGGGGTATATATACCGAGCAGTCTATATCCAGCCTAGGCTCGTTTCTATGATTTTACTCGCCCCATGAGCTACACATTCACCGTGTGCAATCAGGAGGCATTCGGCATTCCAGCCAAGAACAGTCTCCAGTGCGGCGCGCGTTCGCTTGCGCTTTGTAAAACTTGCTCGCCATTCTCGCGGCGTGCTGCCTTTCTCTCCCACCAGGCCATCCAGGCGCATCAACATGCCTTTCCAACCAGTCATCTGTGACTCGGGGTGTCGCTGGATGAGATCGCAGAAAATAGCGGTACTCGAAGGTCGATGGAAGAAGACAACTTCTTCCATAGCGAATGAGCCATGGAAGATAACCTGGTCGATTTCTGTATCCCAGGCAGCTTCAGGATCGTCTCCTAGCTCTGTGTCAAAATCGAGCGTCGGTATTCTGCGCACGAGGCCCGGTGGCGCATACATGCGCGCCTCTGGCCAGCGATCTTTCCATTCCTGCAGAAACAAATGATGTATCTTGTTCGGTGAGACGATGTGCCTGACTGGTCCGATGGCCTGCACTTCATTGAATAATTCTTCACTTAGCCTGACCGGCGACCAGACCCATACACTCCCATCAGCGAGTTTCGCCAGCGCCATGCGCGTGGGGTAGGAGATGCCATAGAAGGAGACTATGGGGCCATTTGCTACGAAGAGTGATGTGCCGAATTGTTCTAACATACGGCCTTACCCTTGAGCGCCGGGGCTCTGCAACGGAGTCTGGTGCTCTTAATCATAGCCTTGCCTTTTTTGTGAGTGATGCCTAACCCTTCGTCCAGAATAGTATGTATAGGGGCGCAATGGAACCTACTTGGACAAGTGGGGTGTGCCCCGGGAGTGGGTGTGCTGATTGGGCGGTGTGTGGAAAAAGGGGTGGGGTATAATTATGACTGCAGCCCAAGTTAAATCTGGGGGCAATAAGGTTTAGGTCTGAGATTGAGGGCCTAGTAGATGGCCTAGTATTTGAACAGGCTGTAATTAACCCATTAATAAACAGTTGCTTAGGACTGAATTCGATTCCGGCCCCAGGCACAAGATTCGCTGATGCCAATTTCAAGAGACTGCAAAGGTCAGGGAATTCTTGGTCAGTTTAAGGGCAGGGATATTGCATAAATAGGATGGCACATGAATAACCGTCGAATTACTAAAGTGAGTATGTCTACTCTGGCATTGCTCATTTCGTGTTTCTTTGGTGTTGCGCAAACTGCGGAAATTCTCGTAGATAGCAGTATCATTGATCGGGCAATGAGTGATAATAATGATTGAAAGTAACAAGAAGAATTTTAGAACACATTTGGCATTTATGCTCGCATCAGTATTTGCGGCCTGGGGTTCCTATCTAATTCATGTTATTCCTATTGAAGAGCCTTCACTGCCAATTCTAGAGGCTCTAATTGAGCTTTCCGGTCGAGCCCCTGATCAATACAGGGTAGTACCTTATCTATTAATTGGCCTCATTCAGGATGCGATCAATTCGTTGCCAGGGATTGACGTTGAACTTCGCTATCCAGTATTGATTTTCGACTCGGTGTTTTTGTACTTATCGGTGATGTCTATAAGAAAACATTTCGATAGCATTGGGGGGCAGAGTATTCCATGGTTCCTTTTGTTGATATATCCATTCTTAATGTTTGACGGCTACAGACCAACAGCTTCCTTCATCTTATTTCTATCTATCCACATAGTTGTTTTTATGCGGAATGCAAATGCGGGTAATAAAAAGGCCTGGTTTCCATTTACCCTCTTGATTGTTCTCATGAGTTTCACAAGAGCTGATGTCGCTATTCTATTTGCAGTTTCAGCACTTGGATTGGCAAACGCCAGCATGCTCTTAAAGATTTGCGTGGCCATTGTTCCTCTGGCTGTACAGGTACTGTTAAGTACAGTGATATTTTCTGACGCTGAATACTTCAGTCAGTTAGTAATGATTTCAGATAATCTAAGCCTTAGATTCCTTGCAAGCTCTCCTTTGACATACTTTTTAATTGCTTTGTTAGTGGGGTATTGGCCATCGATAATTAACTTCATCAAACAAGTTGCTAAGACCCACGTTTTTGTACTAGTTGCGATGTGTGGTTACGTTGTGACCTTATTTGTTATCGCTAGGCTGAACGAATACAGGTTATTTCTGCCGTTTCTCCCTTTGGTGCTTTGGTTAATAGACGAACAGAAGAACCGTGTGTTAAATTGCATCCAAAAGTGACCCACTAAGCCCATATATTTGCACCCAAAATTGTGTACCCCGTCAGAACATATGGGGGTTCTAGAGGTCTTTTTAAACTCTAAAGGTCTTTGAAGTTCATACTTATTATGATCATATATATATGATTT
>PBYU01000015.1 GCA_002730035.1 Gammaproteobacteria bacterium
CTCTGCCGCTAGGCGTCGTGCGCAGGGAATGGCCACACCCTTGGCAAGTACGACAACGACGCGGCGGAGCACGACAGGCCCCGCCCGAAGGGGCCTACAGCCAATCCCGCTCTTGGCGTTGCACTAACTTGAAAGGTCGACACATGTGTGACCGCCAGGGATGGCGGAAATGCAGGTTTTGCAGGAGCAAAAACCTGCCGCCAGTGCGCCTTGATAGCAGAATTGGCTGTAGGCCAGAGCGGTCATATACTTGTTCAGAGGGTCCCTGACGAAATATGAAGAAAATCTAGCGACCTGGCGCGTGCATGGGCTAGCGTCGCTCGACTATTGCCGCATCAACCAGCGTGGAGAAATTCTCACGGAAGCCTCCACCCCTGGAAGGAGATACCTGGGCCATGATGACAATAACGGTATTCTGGACCGGATCGATGAAATAGCGCGTGCCAGCAGATCCATCCCACCAGATGGTCCCCGCCGAAACCGGAAAGTTGTAGGCGGAATTGTCCATGACCAGGTTGAAGCCGCCCAGCGTCCAGCCGGAGCCCAGCCAGTAGCCGTTGGAACCAATCGGCATTGCCGGTTCGGGAACTGCATTGCGATACATCAGATCGACAGTGTCTTCCCGCAATATACGATTGTCATTAAATACACCACCATCGAGGATCATCTGGGAGAAGTGCATGAAATCCATCACAGATGAAAGCAGACCAACCCCTCCCTCGATCAATCGAGGCCGCATCGTGAAGGGGATGGGTTCAATTTGATAGGGAAGCAGGCGCCCCTCTGTCGGCCGGTAGACCGTGGCCAGTCGGTCTCGATCCGTACCCTCAGCCCAGAACATGGTGCTATTCATTCTGAGCGGGCTGAGTAGTTGTTCTTCGAGAAACTGCTCGAAAGCTTGACCAGACCAGACTTCCACCAGCTTACCCAGGATAGTCGCGTGTATGCCGTAACGAAACTGCGTTCCAGGGTCCTGGAAAAGCGGCACGCGGGCCGCGTTATCTACCATCTCATCGAGGCTGATGTTTCTAGCCCGCACCTGATTTTCCCGGTAAAACCGGGAGCTCCGACTGCCCAGCCCCGAGGTATGGGTGAGCAAGTGAGCGACAGTGATATCACCTACCCGATCTCTTAGCTGGTTCAAATCGGTGCTGCTGGAATCCCTCAGCACTTGCTGCTCTACAAACTGCGGAAGATACAACTTGATAGGATCATCGAATTGAAACTTGCCTTGTTCATACAGTAGCAATACGGCCGCGCTGGTGATTTGTCGGGTCATGGAATAGGTTCGGAACAGAGCGTCTTCCCGCATGGGGATAGCCTGTTCCAAATCCAGATTGCCCAGTGATTCGAAGTAGACAATCTTGCCGTCTCGCGCCACAGCGGCAACCACGCCAGCTATATCACCGTCATTGATATGTTGTTGAAGCCTTGCCGTTGCAGCGTCGAGAGCACTGGCCGACATGCCAACACTCTGGGGTGAGGCAACTCCCATGTCCTGTGCAAACACAGCATTGCTGCACAGCAGGCTGAGAACAATCCCTGTAAATCGCAATTTTCTTATTAGCATATTCAGATTGCTACCATTGGTGGGTCGCCACCACCATCGTCTGGGGGCGGCGGGTGCGTAGTACCACTATCAGGTGGTGGCGATGGATCCGTAGTCTGCACATAAGCAGGCACAGTCCCAAAGGTCAATGAAATCAACAGTCAGAGAAAGCTGGGACTGAATAATCTGGAAAAAGAAATTTTGGACATCCCGATGCACCTCTTTAGTTCTGTAAAGGCCACAAGCCAACATAAATGCAGGGTTCAGAACCCTCTGACCCTAAACCTTTTGATCTTCGATGTCTAGGAAATGGATAGTGAAATAAGGACGAAGCGGGCTAAGCTTTACAGCCCCACTTCCCGCTATGGCGGGTTAATCCAAAGCTGGCGTGAGCAGTGGCTGCCAGGAAAAAGCCGGATCTGCCATGGCAATGAAGAAAGGATTCAGTAATTCCGCCTTCTGGTTGTAGCGCAGGAGATTGAACGCCGTATCGAAAACCTCGCCTCCGGCCGCAGAGAGTACCGCGTGGGCCGCCGCCGTGTCCCATTCACTGGTCAGAGCCAATCTGGGGTAGATATCCGCCCTGGCCTCAGCCAACAGGCAGATCTTCAGCGAGCTGCCCATACTGAGCACTTCCGTTTCGCCCAGTTCAGCCTCGATAGTCTTTATCAGGCGGTCCACCAACTCGCCACGATGGCTTCTACTGGCAACCACCCGAACCGGGTTGTTGGAATCTATCGGTGCGCAGCTGATTGGGCTTACTACACCCGCCGCAGTCAGCTTCCAGGCTCCCGATCCGATTTTTCCAATATAGGTAATTCCGCTTACCGGAACGTGTACCACACCAGATACGGCAACGCCTTCCTCGATCAGGGCGATGTTAACGGTGAATTCGCCGTTGCGTTTAATGAATTCCTTGGTGCCATCGAGGGGGTCGACCAACCAGTAACTAGCCCAGCGCCGACGCTCACTCCAGTCAGTTAACTCTGATTCTTCCGACAGAATCGGAAGCTGGGGTGTAAGCAGGGCCAGGCCCTCAACGATGACCCGATGGGCGCGGCGGTCTGCATCAGTCAGTGGTGAATTATCCTCCTTCAGTGTGACTTCAATACCTTCTGCCTGATTATAGACGGCAAGAATTTCCTCACCAGCGGCGATCGCAATATCCTTGAGCGCTTTCAGCTGTGGGTGTTCATACATTGATCTTCCCATTGATAAATATTCTAATTGGCGATACGGTTTTTAATGCGGATTGAGGCATGGTGCATGACCTGCCGCAGCTTGCCAAGCAGAATTTGTGGAGTAATCGATGCCCCCCTGGTCAACAATCGACACCATCATGTTCGATATGGACGGCACATTGCTGGATCTGCATTTCGATAACTATTTCTGGTTAAACCTGGTACCCACGATGTATAGCCGGGCACATGGTGTGAGTGAAGAGAACGCGCGGGAAATTATTCGCGGCAAGTATGCCGAAGTGCACGGTACTCTCAACTGGTACTGCATTGACTACTGGGAAGATGAGTTGCAACTGGACATTGCCGAGTTAAAAACGACTATCAAACACAAAATATGTGTTCGGCCCAATGTTGAAAAACTATTGCAGGAATTGCAGCGTAACAACAAGCGACTGTTGTTGATTACCAATGCACACCCTTCGAGTCTGAAAATAAAAATGGATCACACTGGCATTGGTGATTATTTTCACAAACGTATCAGTTCTCACTCATTAAAGCTGGCCAAAGAGAATCACGGTTTTTGGGAAAGTCTGCAAGAAATTCAATCCTATGAGCCTGAGCGGAGTCTACTGTTCGATGACTCAGTTCCCGTATTGCGCCAGGCAAAAAGAGAAGGCATCAGGCATCTGTATGGAATCAAACAACCAGATAGTCAGCGACCGCCGCTTACTCCGAACGAGTTTCCTTTAATTGAGGATTTCAATAACATCATGCCCTCTCAATCCGACTCAGAGTGATCACTAATGACAGCGTCCTCCAAGAGTAGATCCGGCTCAAAGCAACTCACCCGAGTCAGGCTGGACAAGTGGTTGTGGGCTGCGCGCTTTTACAAGACTCGCGCTATCGCCAAGCAGGCTATCGAGGGCGGCAAAGTGCATTGCGAAGGTGCGCGCAGCAAACCCAGCAAGGAAATAGAGGTCGGCATGCAACTAAAACTTCGACAGAGCTTCGATGAAAAAACAGTTCTGGTGAAGGCGCTCTCGGAACAGCGACGTCCGGCACCCGAGGCGCAATTGCTCTACGCTGAAACGCCCCTGAGCATTGCTAATCGTGAACAGCTCGCAGAACAACGCAGAGCCCAGCCGAGGCATTGGCCAACTGCCACCAAACCTAACAAGAAACAGCGCCGCATGATCCAGCGCTTCAAGCAAGGCGACTCATCCTGAGCCACCGCTGACCACATCCCCCGGTTAGCGCTGGCTGGGGATATTTGTCATAATGCGCCACTCAATGCAGCCAGCATGCGGCCTGAGACCCAGCATTGTATGAATTCAGCAACCTGAATGACCAGGAGTAAGTTTGGCTAAGCAATTCAGTGAGTGCCTGCAGCGCTATCAGTTACCTGAATTTGCTCCCGAATGGGGTGCGGTGCAACGTGGCATTGAGAAGGAAAGCCTGCGCGTTTCTCCGGATGGACGAACCTCGCTTTCCGGTCATCCCAGGGCTCTGGGTTCAGCATTAACCAATCCCTATATCACCACTGACTTTTCCGAAGCCTTGCTGGAATTTATTACGCCACCATATCAGGACATCGATGAATGCCTGGCTGTACTGGAAAATATCCACCGCTTCACACTGCAAAATCTGAAAAATGAAGAAATGCTCTGGGTAAGTAGTATGCCCTGTCCTCTCAACACCGACGCCCATATCCCTATTGCTCAATACGGCCATTCCAATATCGGCAGATTGAAGACTCTGTATCGTCACGGCTTGAGTCATCGCTACGGTTCTCTGATGCAAGCCATATCGGGATTGCATTACAACTTTTCCATGCCCGAGGGATTCTGGGAGCCCTACCAGGCAATCTGCAACCACCAGGGTAGTCTGCAAGACTTCCGTACTGAAAAGTATCTGCACCTGATTCGAAATTTTCATCGCTATTCCTGGTTGCTCATCTATTTATTCGGTGCCTCGCCGGCTGCCTGCAGATGCTTCGTGGATAGCCGCGAACACAGCCTACAGGAATTTGACGAACACACTTTATATCTTCCCCAGGCGACCTGTTTAAGAATGAGTAATCTCGGTTATAAGAGTGAAGCGCAGAAATCGCTGTTTGTCTGTTACAACGAACTGGATGCCTATGTGGATTGTCTCGACCAGGCTATGCACACGTCTTATCCCGAATACGAAACAATCGGCTGGATGAAAGAAGGCCAGTATCTGCAGATGAATACCAATCTGCTGCAGCTGGAGAATGAGTTCTACAGCACCATAAGACCGAAACGAAATGTGAAGAACGGCGAACGGCCATTAGAGGCGCTGACCAATAGAGGCATCGAGTACGTTGAAGTACGCGCACTGGATTTGAATCCCTACGCTCCGCTTGGCATTGATGCTGAACAGATCAGATTCCTCGATACTTTCCTCCTGCATTGTTTATTAGCGGAAAGTCCACAATGCAATGAACGAGAATTTTTTGAGGTTGCCAGCAATCTTGCCAGGGTAGTGGAACAGGGTAGAGACCCCGCATTGATACTTCAATTGGAGTCTGCACCGAAGGCGATGCGGGAATGGGCACAGGAACTATTTGACGACCTCACCCACAGCGCCAGCATGCTGGACCAGATTCATGAAGGTAGTAACTACGAAATGAGCCTCAACAAGCAATTGGAGAAGATCGATCACCCGGAACTGACTCCCTCTGGTCGCATACTCGGTGAGATGCAAGAGCAGCAATTGTCCTTCTTCGAATGCTCCATGCGGCAGAGCCGAATCCACAGAGACTATCTGGTCGGTAATTCTCTGGATGCAGACACCCTGGATCACCTTCAGGATACCAGTGCCCAGTCACTGGTCAAACAGCAGCAAATTGAAGCCGCAGATACGATAAGCTTCGATGATTTCCTCAAGCAGTGGAATGAAGGCTAGCCGCTATTTAGTCGATCCTGAAAAAGTCATCCATGCATTTTTCAGATCAGACTAATTACAGAAACCCTGCTGTGTCGTGAGTAAGCCAAACTGCTTTCGCTTCAGCAACAACTGCTTCCAGAACCGGACACATGTTCAGAGCCCTTGGTCTCGCTTGCTGGCCGAGTGGTTCCTGCCGGTGCACAGAATTCGGTCGCCGCTTTGGGGATAGCAGGATTGATTCCAATAAAGTCGCCCTTTAAGGGTCCCCCGGTGAGCAACTCGAAACCGCGGTCAGAGACGGCGATCCTTATTCCCCTGGGATAAACATGGCCTTCATCATCGTGAACTTCGCTGTAGGGTCCCTTGTAGATGACAGCCTGACCGATATCCAGACGCTGCTTTGGCAATGGCTTCAAAGCCATTAGAGTGATCGCACGAAACTCGATACCCTCCACCACTTGCCAGGGTTGCTGATCCCATTTGTCATAATTAACCAGCACAAATCCCGCATCCAGGAACGTCTGGGCGAACTGCTGCTCCTGGAATGCTCCGGAGATACAACCCGTCCAGAGCTCATCGTTGTCACGCAAATGTTGTGGCACGATTTCATCACTAACGATATCAGAGATAGCCACTCGCCCGCCTGGTTTCAACACCCTGAAGATCCCCTCGATCATCTGCCGTCGATCCGACTCGCCGACCAGGTTCAACACACAGTTCGACACCACCAGATCGATAGAGTCATTCGCCACCAGGGGCTGCTCGGTGCGTTGCTGTGCCCACCATTGCTGCAGCTCTTCTTCAGAGCCATCCGGGTGTTCTTTGATATAACGTTCTTCTGCCGCAACATCCAGTGCCAGATCCTGTATATATCCCTTTAGAAACTCGACGCGATCCTCGCCAAGCTTAGCTGCCATGTCTGACTGATGTCTGCGCGCCAGATCGAGCATCTCGTCGGTCATGTCGACACCGATGACCCGGCCACCCTGCCCTACCAGTTGTGCCGCCATATAGCAGATTTTTCCACCACCACTGCCCAGATCGAGCACCGTGTCCCCCTGCTGTACATAGCGCGAAGGATCTCCGCAGCCATAGTCTCTCTCGACAATTTCTGCAGGCAGTAACTCCAGTAAACTCGAGTCATAGTCGACAGGACAACAAAGCGCCTCTTGCCTTTGAAGGGCACCTTCGCCATAACGCTCCGACACTTTATCTTGTAATTCTGCCTTAGAATTCAATCCAGAATCCTTAATTCAGTCCACGAAAATTTTTGGTAGTGATTATCAGCAACCCCGTCGCCACCGAAAATACTTCTCCAGCAGCGGGAAATATTTTTCAGGCAGGCGCGCGCTGCGCCAGGCATTGGCTGCAGCCTTATTGCTTTCGGACAGCGTAGGATAAATATGCGTTACCGCCGAGATCTTTTTCAATCCCATACCATGAGTCATCGCAAACACAAATTCATTAATCATTTCGCCCGCATGATAACCCACAATAGTAGCTCCCAGTATCTGGTCTTTGCCTGGAACCGTTAACACTTTGATAAAGCCATGTGCTTCACCATCTGCCAGGGAACGATCATGATCGTCCAGATCATAACGCGTGAGCTCGTATTGGATATTGCGTTGCTTCGCTTCCTCTTCGCTAAGTCCGACTCGGGCTACCTCCGGATCGGTGAAAGTAGCCCAGGGAACTACATCGTAGTTGGCATGGGATCGCCACAGTCCACCGAGCATCGCATTGAGCGAGGCGAACCAGGCCTGAAATGATGCCATGTGGGTAAACTGGTAGGGCCCGGCTACATCACCACAGGCATAAATATTGGGATAGGCGGTCTGCATGGCATCATTAGTCTGCACAGTGCCTTGAGGCGTAAGCGGCAGTGCCAATTCTTGCAACCCGAACCCTTCCACATTGGCTTTGCGGCCGATTGCCAGTAACACCTTGTCGAATTCGATCCTAACAGTCTCACTTTGATGTTCCACCTCCATGAAGTTGCCATTGCCGCTAATTCCGAAGCTGGTCAATGTGTGATCGGTAAGCAGCGTTATGCCGCTGCGTCTGAATTTATTCATCACTGCTTCAGACACGTCCGGATCTTCGCGTGGCAATAGCCGAGGCGCCATATCCACCTGGGTTACGGCTGATCCGAGGTTGTGAAACGCCTGCGCTAGTTCGCAACCAATAGGGCCCCCGCCGACAACCAGCAGGCGCCGAGGAAGCTCACGCAGAGACCAGATCGTATCGGAGGTCAGGTAATCGATCTGATCGAGACCGGCGATGTTCGGAACCAATGGCCGTGCACCCGTGGCAAGGATTATGGAACGGGTATTGATACATCGTTCGCCCACCGTCACGGTATAGGGAGACTCTATGCGCGCCACGCCAGCGATACATTCGACACCGAGGGAAGTGAACCTCTCCACCGAATCATGAGGCTCGATCGTCGCAATAATTTTTTGTACCCGCTGCATGACCGCGGAGAAGTTTACCTGTCCGCTGGCATCCTCGATGCCAAATTCACCGGCACGCCTGATGTAGGACATAATCTGGCCGCTGCGCAGCAGCGCTTTACTGGGCACACAGCCGGTGTTCAGACAGTCGCCGCCCATCTTGTCCTTTTCGATCAGAATCACCTTGGCCTTGGCCCCGGCGACAATGAGTGCTGCAACCAGTCCTGCCGAGCCCGCACCAATTACCACGACATTAGCATCGAACTGCTTGGGCCTGGGAAAACCTCGCATGATCTTATTGCGTTGCATGAAGTTAATCAGCAGCTTCGCAACCAGGGGCACAAGCCCCAATAGCACCACTGAGAAAATTACCGAGCCGCTCACCAGGCTGGAAAGAGAAGTAATCTGGGCAAGCTGAGATCCCGCATTTACGTAAATCACCGTAAGCAATAACATGCCCGCCTGGCTGACCAGATAGAATGAGACGGTACTAATACTCGTCAGCCCCATGAGAAGGTTTACCATGAAGAAAGGAAACAGGGGCACCATGCGAATACTAAACAGGTAAAAATTACCATTTTTCTTGATGCCCCGGTTAATGGCAGCGAGGTAGCCTCCAAAGCGAGACTCTACCCAGTCCCTTAGCAGCAACCGGGAAGCCAGGAATGCCAGGGTTGCACCGATGGTACTGGCAAAGGAGACGATGATGGTTCCCCACAACAGACCAAAGATCACCCCTCCGAGCAAGGTCATGATCAAAGCGCCCGGTATGGATAGCGCTGCAATTAGTACATAGATGGAAAAATAGACGAGTCCCGTCAGTGCGAAATTCTGGTCTCGAAAATCCTGGATTCTGGCCAGTTGGGCCTGGGCGTAATCCAGCGTCAGATACTGCCCCAGATCGAATAGTAAATAGCTGGCAGCAAGCACCACAATGAGTCCAAGTACAACAATCCTGGTTCTATTCACTCAAATACCTTTTAATCAGGGGAGTCGTGGGTTCCAGTATCCCTTGCGGGTGCTGGCAGCAGCGATTTTACTGTTGATATCAAATTTCTATGTGCTATAAACCCCTTGCAATCGAAGCCGCAGAAGCCGAAGATCGCGCACTTCTGCGAATATAAACGCTTACCTTTCATAAGTTAAGAGATTCCAAGCCGTGTCAAATTCTGATTTCAGTCGTGAGTTCCCATTTACCCGAATGCGCCGCAATCGCAGGGATGATTTCAGCAGGCGCCTGATACGGGAAACCACATTGACAACAGATGACCTGATCTTTCCAGTATTTATTGTCGATGGGACTGCACAAAGGCAGCCAATTGAATCGATGCCTGGCATGTTCCGCCTGAGTGTCGATGAACTCATCAAGGAGGCAGCCGAGTTAGTCTCGCTCGGCATTCCGGCAATAGCCCTGTTTCCTTCACCTGCTGAATCCGTAAAGACTGAAGACGGTAGCGAAGCCTTTAATGCCGAAGGGCTGGTACAGAATGCCGTGAGGACGCTGAAATCGGCCCAGCCAGAGCTCGGTGTCATTACTGATGTCGCGCTGGATCCTTATACCACTCATGGTCAGGACGGCATTATTGACAACGATGGCTATGTGCTGAACGACGAGACCGTAAGCGTACTGGTCCGGCAGGCGCTCTCACATGCGGAAGCCGGTGCCGATATTGTCGCCCCTTCTGACATGATGGATGGTCGGGTGGCGGCCATTCGCTCAATACTTGAGGAGAACGGCCTGATTTACACCCGCATTCTTGCCTATTCGGCCAAATATGCCTCGAGTTACTACGGGCCATTTCGTGACGCAGTTGGCTCTAGCGGCAGTCTCTCTGGCGGCAACAAGTACAGCTACCAGATGGACGTGGCGAACAGTGATGAGGCCTTGCAGGAAGTCGCTCTGGATCTGGCCGAAGGAGCCGACATGGTAATGGTGAAGCCTGGGCTACCTTACCTGGATATCGTGCATCGGGTGAAACAGGAATTTGGCGTACCTACGTTTGTTTACCAGGTCAGTGGCGAATATGCCATGCACATGGCCGCCGCTCAGAATGGTTGGCTGGATGAGGATGCGGTGGCCATGGAGTCGCTGCTCGCCATCAAACGCGCGGGAGCCGACGCGATACTCACGTATTTCGCGAAGAAGGCAGCTCAGTTATTACATAGTTAGAGGCACTTTTGATTATCCATCTCTTGAATCCTGAATTTTTAGCCTTATCATAACGTCACATCGTTGCGTATAAACAACGCTCGCGACACGATTAACATGAACAACATTTCAGCTTACTTAATGATCCCTAATCAGGAAGGAAAAGACGTATGAGCGACAATATCGTTCACATCTCCGATAGCAGTTTTGTACAAGACGTTATACAGGCTGAAGGCCCCGTTCTGGTGGACTTCTGGGCAGAGTGGTGCGGGCCGTGCAAGATGATCGCTCCGGTGCTGGAAGAACTCGCCGATGAGTATGATGGCAAACTGAAGGTATGCAAAATGGATGTCGATGCCAACACTGACACTGCACCAAAATACGGCATTCGCGGCATTCCGACCCTGATCGTCTTCAATAATGGCGATGTGGCCGGCACAAAAGTCGGCGCACTTTCCAAGTCTCAACTCTCTGCTTTTATTGACAGCGTCATTTAAAACGCGTTTAATGTGGTGTCTCACAGATCTGTGGGGCCCCACAGGAAGTGGTATTTCCAGAAACCCAAAAATAATTTGTAGCAATTAATGGATCGCTAATTGCACAGCTTAATGAATTTTTCTTAGCGATATCTCTTTAGGAACCCTAAACAAACCCTGACTCCAGGCGACTATTCCCATAATGGAATTACTCGCGTAGAGGAATAAACGCAAACTAAAACCCGAATACTTTATCTGGACACAGTTGTAGAGTAGAACTATATTGAAAACCAAGCTGGTTTAAAAAATCAAAAAGAAAACTCCGGCACCATAGTTAACTTGAACCATCGATTAACAAACTTCCACTCTACTAATTCTGTATCCAGTTTTAAAAAAACCTTTGTAACCAGCTAGCAATCCTTTTAATCAATTAACAAACCCGAGTTCTATCCTTTGCATCTACGACACTGCATAGTGCCGGGCGCGATTCAAGCGAGCCGCACTGCAACAACCCAACTGATACCCACTAAAAGAATTTCACCATGAACCTGACAGAACTAAAGCAAAAACCAATAGTAGAGCTAGCGGCAACGGCCCACGATATGGGACTGGAAAACGTATCGCGAACTCGTAAGCAAGACATCATCTTCGTCATTCTCAAGAAACACGCCAAGAATGGAGAAGATATTTACGGTGATGGTGTACTGGAAATTTTACAGGATGGATTTGGCTTCTTACGCTCAGCCGACTCGTCATACCTGGCAGGCCCGGATGACATTTATGTATCGCCCAGTCAAATTCGTCGCTTTAATCTCCGTACTGGCGATACGGTAGCCGGAAAAATAAGACCACCGAAAGATGGCGAACGCTATTTCGCGCTGTTAAAGATTAGCGAGATTAACTTCAGCAAACCCGATAAAGCCAAGCACAAAATCCTCTTCGAAAACCTTACTCCTCTCTTCCCCAACGAACGACTACCACTGCAAATAGGTAACGGCAGCACGGAAGATCTCAGTGCCCGTGTAATCGACCTGGCCGCACCAATCGGTAAGGGCCAACGAGGATTGATCGTATCGCCTCCCAAGGCTGGTAAGACCCTGATATTACAAAACATCGCGCAATCTATTAGCAAAAATAGTCCCGAATGTCGCCTGATCGTACTATTGATTGACGAACGTCCGGAAGAGGTCACCGAGATGCAGCGATCAGTGGGCGGTGAAGTTGTTGCAAGCACTTTCGATGAGCCTCCTTCGCGTCACGTACAGGTTGCCGAGATGGTTATCGAGAAAGCCAAGCGCCTTGTGGAACACAAAGAGGATGTGGTCATTCTGTTAGACTCCATTACTCGATTGGCGCGAGCTTATAACACTATCATCCCATCATCGGGCAAAGTGTTAACCGGTGGTGTTGACGCGCATGCTCTGGAAAGACCAAAGCGTTTCTTTGGTGCCGCTCGAAATATCGAAGAGGGTGGCAGCCTGACGATTATTGCGACTGCCTTAATCGAGACCGGATCGAAGATGGACGAAGTAATCTATGAAGAATTTAAAGGCACGGGTAACATGGAGCTGCACCTGGATCGAAAGATTGCTGAGAAGCGTGTTTACCCGGCAATCAATGTAAGACGTTCTGGTACCCGACGTGAAGACTTACTGACTAGCGAAGAAGAGTTGCAACGCATGTGGATCCTAAGAAAGCTGTTAACTTCGATGGAAGACGTACAAGCAACCGAATTTATTCTGGATAAGCTGAAAACTACCAAGACTAACGAAGAATTTTTTAACGCAATGAAACGGAAGTAAAATAAAAACACTCTGAACCTTCATCGCACTCCCACCCCGCAATTCGAAACCGTCCCATGTCATTCTCAGATCTACGAGACTTTATTGCACTACTTGAGAAAGAGGGTGAACTAAAGCGTATCACCACCGAAGTAGACCCGTACCTGGAAGTCACTGAAATTTCGGACCGAGTCCTGCGGGCAGGCGGCCCGGCCCTGTTGTTCGAAAATTTGAAGGGCTCATCAATGCCATTACTGGCAAACCTATTTGGAAATACTCGCCGCATTGCCATGGCGATGGGCCAGGAGGACATCCAGGGCCTCAGAGACGTAGGCAAGTTACTAGCTTTTCTCAAAGAACCTACACCGCCATCGGGCTGGAAAGATCTGTGGCAGAATTTGCCCAGTTACAAGAACGTGTTAAACGTGGCACCGAATGTCAAAAAGTCTGCTCCCTGCCAGGATGTTGTTATCGAAGCGGACGACGTCGATCTATCGGTGTTCCCCATTCAAACCTGTTGGCCAGAGGATGTCGCCCCGTTGGTAACCTGGCCCCTGGTCATTACCCGTGGACCGGAGAAGGATAGACAGAATCTCGGCATCTATCGCATGCAGCTGATAGGCCGTAACAAGCTGATCATGCGCTGGTTGTCTCATCGCGGCGGTGCCTTGGACTTCAGTGATTGGCAACAACATCACCCAGGACAAGCCTTTCCTGTCGCCATCGCCATAGGCGCCGATCCGGCAACAATTCTGGCAACGGTAACCCCGGTGCCCGACACACTATCGGAATATGCGTTCGCCGGACTAATACGCGGCAGCAAGACCGATGTCGTCAAATCCCTTACCAACGACCTGCAAGTCCCGGCCAGTGCAGAAATTGTACTCGAGGGAGTCATCGAACCGGATGAACTTGCAGATGAAGGTCCGTTTGGCGATCACACGGGCTACTACAATGAAGTAGAACAGTTTCCTGTGTTCACCGTCACGCGCATTACTCATCGAAAAGATCCTATCTATCACAGCACGTACACCGGTCGACCACCGGACGAACCGGCCATGTTGGGGGTTGCTCTGAATGAGGTATTCGTACCGCTGTTGCAGAAGCAATTTCCGGAAATCGTCGATTTTTACTTGCCCCCCGAAGGCTGCTCCTATCGCTTAGCGGTGGTAAGTATGAAGAAACAATATCCGGGGCACGCCAAGCGGGTAATGATGGGAATCTGGTCGTTTCTGCGCCAGTTCATGTACACAAAATTCATCATAGTAGTCGATAGCGATGTCGACATCCGGCAATGGGAAGATGTTATCTGGGCCATCACCACGCGCATGGACCCAAGTCGAGATACCGTATTGATCGAGAACACACCCATCGACTATCTCGATTTTGCATCCCCGGTTTCCGGACTCGGATCGAAGATGGGTCTCGATGCCACCAATAAGTGGCCGGCTGAGACTGTCCGAACTTGGGGCACAACGATCGAAATGAGCGAAGAAGTAAAACGCAGAGTAGATGAATTATGGCAGGAACTCGGACTCAACGAATAGGCCAGCCGCCTAGTGGGTAACTTTCGATTCTGACGGCATCGGCAATTCTGGCAGTTCCGCACCGATCAGATCACCGTAGCTTTTCAGATAGTTCTCACTGGCCTCGACTTCACCCAGGTGTTTCAGCAAGCGGCTGAGTTCACCATAGGCCTCTGCCGAAGGTGCAATCTTGATGCTAGTCTCGTAGTACTCCTTGGCTTTTCCCCACAACTCGTTGCGCATGCTGATACGCCCCAAACTCAACAACAGGTTCGCATTGGCAGGGCGTTCCTTTAACCATTTCTCTGCCACCAGCAGCTGCTGTTCACTGGTGCCATAATCCTGTTCTCCGTACAGCTGTACCAGCGCATCACGCCAATTTCTGGAGATTGCCATTTCAACCGCCTTCGCTGCTGTGGCTTTCTCGTCAAGCCTGGTGAGTAATTCCGCGTAGTGCTTCACGATTTTTTCATCTTCGCGGTACTTAGCTGGCGCCTTCTTCCAGCGCTTGGCGAGTTGATTCACGACACTCTGCTTATCACTATCTGTCCCGAGCTCTCCAAATATTGCGTAAAGCTCCTCCATGAATATTCGCATCTGTATTGTTGCCAGCTCTTGCATGTCAACAATCTTATTCTTTTCCAGAGCTGGAAGTAATAGAGCTAATTGATTCCAGTCTTCTAATTGCATATAAACTTCTTTCAACATCTGCAATAGTGTCACGTCGTTAAGAGAGTTCTTCCTGAGTTGCTCCAGCACAGCCACACATTGTTCCAGCTGGCCTGATTTGAATAGCAACTGTGCTCGTAGCGTATTAATAGTTGATCTTGCTGAAGGATATTCTGCTTCTGCTTTGTCCAGACACTGCAACCAGGACTCTTTATTGCCCAGTTGGTAGGCAGAATAGGCTGCTGCAAGATAATTAATTACATTGGCATCTTTGTCGTCTGTGCTCGTAGTTAAAAGATTGTAACTGGACTGCCAGTTACCACGCACAAAATACAACAACCCTTCTATGGATTTGCTACGGCCAGCAGCTTTGCGCTTGTCATTGAACTCCTTGCCATAGCGGACGAGACGGCCCGGATTTATCCATTGCATAATAACCACTAACAAACGGTACAGCAGATAAATAACAAGCAGCGCAACAAGCAGCGCAAATAGACTGGTCTCAAAGGTATAATTGCCGAAGGAAATCAGCATATAACCGGGATCGTTCGGGAAACCGACATAAAGAGTTGCCCACAGAGCCAGGACGATAACCAGAAGACTGAAAACGAATAAGCGGATCATTGGAACTTCATTGTAGGTTGGCAGTGAGTTGTCGGATGAGAGCAAGCGATTCGGCGAGGCTCGGCAGTGCTGGATCTATATCCATCGAAGCCAGCTCATCCAGTTCTGCCAGTAGTGACTGGCCGATTACCGAGTCAGTTACTGCATATCGATGTAGCCAGTCACTCGCATCGGAAAGACTACGCTGGTAGAGCTGCTTATCTGTACTAAGCAGAGCCAGCTTGGCTTGTTCCAGAATAATCTGAAGATTCTGCTTTATGTAAGCGTCCTGCCCTGGCTCCAACATTGCCTCGGGAGTTTCATCCCATTCACGCCACACAAACACAGAGCCTAGAAAGGAAAGCGAAGAATCAACGAAACCACTGGAACTACTGCTGATTTCCAGAGGTGCGGAATCTGCATTGCGTTGATTCTCAAAATCCTCACGCATGGAACTCAGCAGGTTGATTTTCTCTGCCTCGCTGGCGAGAATCCCCAGTCTCAGGTAAATGCCTTCCCGGTCAAGCGGTTCAAGACTGTGTAATCGGGCAAGATCACCAGCAATTGATTGCCGTGTTGCGAATACATTGCTATTACCGGAATCTACTAATGAGGAATCCGCATTTTCAATCAACTCGATAGCCGACACATGGTCGCCTTCAAGTTGTAACTTACGATTCGCTATTCCCAACAAATACTCGGCTTCGAATACCTTCCAGTCGGTGTTGGCAATCTCATTCGCTGGCGGTTGTTGCCTCTGAAAATCTGCCAGCTGCTGGCGCAGACTCAGAATTTCTTCATTGAGATTCTCTTCCAGAGCCTGGAAACCCGCTTCTAGTGCCTGCACCGAAGCATCATCCACCGGCACGGGTTGCAGAGGTTCTTCAAGCTGTTGCTGAAATCCCTGTAGCTGAGAATCCTGGGCCGCCAACGCAAGCGTTAGCTGCTGATTCTCCTGTTGGAACGCAGCCAACTGTTGCTGCAGTTGAAATTGTTGAAAGGCCAGGAAGAGCACTCCGGCGAGCACTGGCAGAAAAAGCATGGTTACAATAACGAAGCGTCGCCGGGCCTTCTGCTGTTGGCGGGAAGTCGTACCCTTCGCTTTGGCGCTATTGCTCTTGGAGATTTCGTCCAGAATTTTTGGCGTTTCAGGCTTTTCTGGCATTGCAGTCTTTTTTGCCAAGGGGATTACCTATTCAGCTTTCTTCAACATTCAATACTCATCCCTAGTATCGGCATCAGTGACTAAGTGCTGCAATGCAGCCAACGTGGATTGTTCATCGGCCCCGTTGGCGTTCTTGATGGCAGAAAAGCCACGGGCTCGAGCCAGCTCTGCAATCCTTTGTGAAGGCACTATTAATGGTATCAGACTCAATTGCGCATTGTTATCACCGGCAAGCTCTGAGAGTAGCTGCAACGCTTCTCCTGAACTGATGGTGATTACATTGAAATCGTTGTTTTCCAATAGACCCGATAGCACATCGGGCGCATGATTTACCGGCTGCCGTTGATAGACTTCCAGGTACTCTACTGTTGCTCCTCGTGCAGAGAGCTCTGTGGCCAATAACTCGCGGCCACCTTTGCCGCGCACGATCGCGATTCGCTTACCGACTATGTCAGATAGTTCTGGTAGTGCCAGAATTGTTTCGCTGGTCATACCCGACGCTGCGTGAATCGCCGGACATTCAAGCAGTGTTGAAACACTTCGCGCAGTGGATGGACCTATTGCAATGACCAGCAGCTGTGGCGGCAGGCTGACACCGCAGTGGCTAATCCAGTTGGCAGCAAATCTGGCAGCATTGCTGCTGACAAAAATCAGCATCTGGTATTTGTCCAAGCCGCTGATTCGTTTTTCGACAGCAGCGATATCTGCCACTTCTGTCAGAGCAAGAACTTCTATGAGAGGAAATCTCGTTGTCTGCCCCCCGCAGCTCTCAATTGCATCACATAAGGATTGTTGTTGATGCAACGGCCGGGTTACCAATACATTCATTCCCTGCAATATCGTAGAACTCATCTTGCGCAGCCCCTGAGTTTACTCAGCCAATGCTTGCAGAATCTCGCCGGCACCCTGTGACAACAAGTCTTCTGCCACGGTAATACCGAGTTGTTCTGCATGATGAGCGTCGCCAGATAATTCGCTGCGCAGGATGGTCGTGCCTTCCAGGTTCCCAACTAGTGCCTTTAGAAATATTACTCCTTCGCGCAGTTCGGCGAATGCCGCGATCGGCACCTGGCAGCCGCCGTTTAGACGCGCATTGACTGCCCGTTCTGCGACCACTGTTGCCGCCGTGTTCTGATGATGCAGACAATCGACCAGCTTCAGGGTATCGAGGTCTTCGCTGCGACATTCGATACCTACCGCACCCTGTCCTCCCGCCGGCAAGCACTGGGTGTAACTCAGTCGATGGCAGATTCGATCAGCCAGTTCCAGGCGAACTAATCCAGCTGCCGCCAGGATAATGGCGTCATAGTCTCCGGCATCGAGTTTGCCAAGCCGGGTACCCACATTGCCACGCAAGTCGACAATGCGCAGGTCGGGACGCAATTGCTTGATCTGACATTGACGCCTTAAACTCGAAGTGCCCACAGTGGCGTTCTCGGGCAGCTCATCGAAGCTAGTGAAACCATTGGAGACGAATGCATCGGCGGGATCCTCCCTTTCACAAATCACCGCCAATCCCAGCCCTTGCGGAAACTCCATTGGCACGTCCTTCATGGAGTGCACGGCTATATCTGCCCGGCCATCCAACATGGCCCGTTCTAACTCTTTAACGAACAGGCCCTTACCACCCACTTTAGCCAGGGGCGAGTCGAGAATTTTGTCGCCACGAGTGGTCATTGGCACCAACTCCACAGCCAGATCGTTATGGCTGGCCTGTAGTTGCTGTTTAACAGAGTTTGCCTGCCACAGAGCGAGCGGGCTTTCGCGAGTTGCGATTCTAAGGTGTTCGTTTGGCATGGTTTATTCAATGCACTATCGGTTGGTGTGCATTTTACGGTAATTACCGGACTTTGTCCGATAAGCACCGTGAGTACTGGCTGTGTGTGGCGCTTATTAAGGTCGAATGATCCTGCTATAATCGCCTCCCCATGAAAACTGGGCTCACCACGCGGAAATGCAATGGGCAGCAATAGCGAAGACAACAAGTCGAATAAACTCTGGGGCGGCAGGTTCACCGAAGCGACCGATGCGTTCGTAGCGCGTTTCACCGCCTCCGTAAGCTTCGACAAACGACTCTATCAGCAGGATATCGATGGATCGATCGCTCATGCGCGCATGTTGGAAAAAGTAGCAATCCTGACTGCCCATGAGCTAGCCACAATTGTCGATGGGCTGGAAGCGATTCGTAAAGACATCGAGGCGGAGAAATTCGACTGGTCGGTAGCGCTGGAAGACGTGCACATGAATATCGAGTCTGCATTGACTGAACGAATCGGCGAAGTCGGCAAGAAACTGCATACCGGCAGATCACGAAATGATCAGGTAGCGACCGATATTCGACTCTATGTGCGAACCGAGATCGATGGAATTGCCGACTTGCTCACCCGGTTGCAAAACGCGATTCTGCATCTGGCGGACAGAGAAGCTGACACTATCATGCCAGGCTTTACACATCTTCAGGCTGCGCAGCCGGTTAGCTTCGGTCATCACATGATGGCGTGGTTTGAAATGCTGGAACGTGATTACACACGGTTCCAGGATTGCCGTAAAAGAGTAAACCTGTCACCTCTTGGTGCGGCGGCATTGGCGGGCACCAGCTACCCAATCGACAGGGAATACACTGCAGAATTGTTGGGATTCGATAGACCTACTCGCAACTCACTGGATTCTGTCAGTGACCGGGATTTTGCAATTGAACTGGCTGCAGCCGCCAGCATTCTGATGACCCATCTGTCACGGTTCTCCGAAGAGCTGGTGTTGTGGACGTCGGCTCAATTCGGATTTGTTAACCTGCCCGACAGGTTCTGCACTGGATCGTCGATAATGCCGCAAAAGAAGAACCCGGATGTACCGGAGCTGGTAAGAGGAAAAGCCGGCAGAGTCACCGGTCACCTTGTGACACTGCTGTCCTTGATGAAGGCGCAGCCGTTAGCCTACAACAAGGACAATCAGGAAGATAAGGAACCGCTGTTCGATTTACTGGATACGGTAAAAGACTGTTTGTTCGCCTATGCTGAAATGCTGCCGGCGCTAAGTTGCAACCAGGACGCCATGTATGCAGCCGCCCGGCAAGGCTATGCCACGGCAACAGACCTGGCGGACTATCTGGTCAAAAGAGGGATGGCGTTCCGTGATGCGCACGAGGTGGTTGGAAAAGCTGTCGCCAGAGCTATTGAGCAACAGAAAGATCTGGCGGAGTTATCGTTGCATGATCTGCAGCAGTTCTCAGCCACGATAGAGGCAGACGTGTTCGACGTGTTGAGTCTAGAGGGCTCAATCAACTCGCGCAATCATCTGGGTGGCACTGCACCGGTACAGGTTAAAGCTGCCATCGCACGGGCCAGCGCCGAACTCGCCAAGCGTTAGCGATCCGGCGGTGCCTGTAGCTCTATGTCGTAATCCAGCAGCTGATTGTCGCGCCTGGTTCTGACCCTGACGACATCGCCCGGACGGTGCTGTTCCATGATATTGGCATAATCATCTTCGTTACCCACACTCTGCCCATCGATCTCGACTACCACATCACCGAGTTGAATCCTGCCGCGTTGCGCCTGAGTCAGCCCCCGCATTCCGAGCCGTTCCGGATCGGTTCCTTCGACCACATTCAGTACGATTACGCCTTCAATTCCCCATAACTCTCGATAGTAATCCGGCTGAGGAAGTCGCGTTATGCCAAGTATGGGCGTCTGCACGCGGCCATAGGTGATCAATTGGGGAATGACCCGTTTTATGATATTCACTGGAATGGCAAAGCCGATGCCCGAGTTTGCACCACTGGGGCTGTAGATTTGGGTGTTCACTCCAACCAGTTGCCCCAGTGAGTTGAGCAGAGGACCACCGGAGTTGCCTGGATTGATGGCCGCATCGGTTTGAATCACGTCACGGATGGTACGACGGCTCATCGAGTCAATTTCACGACCCAGGGCACTGACCACACCCACTGTCATGGTTGTATCCAGCCCGAAGGGATTACCGATGGCTATGACTTTGCGGCCGACTTCCAGTAGCGAAGAATCGCCTGGAGATACGGGGACAAGCTCGGCAGCGGGAGCGTCTATTTTCAATACCGCCAAATCCTTATCCGGGTCCACCCCTACCGCCACGGCGTCGTAGCTGGTGCCATCCTGCAAGGTTACTATCACCCGATTGGCCTGCTGGATGACGTGAAAGTTAGTCACGATGTATCCATCGGTGTTCCAGATAAATCCGGTACCGCTACCCTGGGGCACTTCCTGGGGGTTGAGCGAATAAAGCGTTCTGACCAGCCTGGAATTAGTGATATGTACCACCGACGGGCTGGCCTGTTTGAATACTTCTATGTTGTTTGCTTCATCGTTGGTCTTGAATTGGCTATAGTCGGGCTCCTGAGCACTACCCAGGACCGGAAAAACCACCACAGCCAGGCCAATAACCAGGGATTGAATCGTTTTCATCTACCTTATCCGTTGTCTGTCAGGGTAAGTAAGTGATTGCTTTGCAACACTTTCAACTTGCTAGTGCCAGCGAAGCCTGCAGCTTGAGCTCGCCGATTGCTTATGGCTCAGAGCTTACAAGAATAAATAGGTTCAAATTGCCTGGTTTCAAGTGTCCTGAGTCCTCGCAAGATGTCTCTTTTAAACAGCTTTAACGCCGAATCAATGGTTCAGCTCGACACGGTTTCGACGTAGTATCGCAAACGTCCCAGTCACTCGAAGCCAGACATAATGCCAACCCAGTATGACACAATCGGCAAGCGCTACACCCGCACGCGAGCGGCGGACCCACGTATTACCAAGCGATTGCTGGAGCTGTTAGACCTGCCCTCTGGCAGCCACTTGATCGATATCGGGGCTGGTACTGGTAACTATAGCGTTGAACTGGCCCGGGCAGGATTCAATGTCGACGCGGTGGAGCCTTCCCGGGTAATGCGTGACCAGGCCCAACCCCATGCAAAGCTGAGCTGGCACAACGCGACAGCCGAGGGGCTTCCCTTCGCTGATGCTGAGTTCGATGGTGCCGTGATGACACTTTCCCTGCATCACCAGGACAATTGGCGACAGGGCATCAGGGAGGCTCTCAGGGTCAGCGGCGGTGGGCCCCTGGTGATCTTTACTTTCGATATTGAACACAAGGCAAATTTCTGGCTCTTCGATTATTTCCCTGGCTTCATCGATATCGACAAGGGCTGGTCGCCAACCATGGCCGAACTATCAAGCTTCGTGCGAAATGAGCTTGGTGCTACTTTTGAGCGCTTTCCCTTTCCTCTGCCCCCAGATCTAATCGATCATTTCGCTTCGGCCGATTGGGCTCGCCCGGAGGCCTACTTGCAGGAAGAGTTCCGCCGTGGCATCTCTTCCTTTGCGATGCTGGATGAAGGGGAAGAGGAGAGAGGTGTTCGAGCCCTGCGATCAGACCTCGCTAGCGACGTATGGCAGCACAAATATGGCGATCTGCTGGAATTGCAGGAATACGATCGGGGCTACCTGTTTCTGCGCTTCATGCAGAATTAATAACTTTAGTGTTCACCAAGCTCCTGCTGCAGCTTGAACCACTGCTCCTCTTTCTGCGTTATTGCTGACTTGAGTTGCCCCTGTTGCTGCAACAACTCAGTGAGATTAGCTTTTTCACTTTCGCTGTAAATCGATTCATCAGTTAATTGCTGCTCGATTGAATTCAATTCAGCGTGTATCTGTTCCAGCTCTGCTTCTAAGTGTTTTTCCTTTTTCCTGAGCGGAGCGAGGCGCTCCCGTTTAGCGGCGGCCTGCTGTCGCTGTGTCTTCTTGGCAACATTCGTACTACTAACAGGAGAGGCATGCTTGGACGCTGATTTATTTGATCTGGATGTGGACGCCAGCCATCTCTCATAATCATGCAAGGTCCCTTTGAATTCTGAGAATACACCTTCATGGATAGAGTGAAATTCGTCTACTGTGTTGGCCAACAGATGACGATCATGGGAAACAACAATCATGGCACCCTGATATTCCTGCAACGCGACGGTCAGCGCATGACACATCTCCAGGTCGAGATGATTGGTGGGCTCATCCAACAACAACAGGTTAGGCTTTAGCCAGGCAACCTTTGCCAATGCCAGGCGTGCCTTCTCTCCACCTGAAAAATTTGCAATCGTTTCGTCTACGCGGCTGCCCCGGAAATCGAATCCTCCCAGAAAGTCTCGAATTGTCTGATCGGTATTCGCTGCAACATTGCCACGCTTACCGCTTGCATTACGTAGTAGCTCGACCGGTGTCGCATCGGGGCTCAGTTCGTCTACCTGATGTTGCGCAAAGTAACCGACACGTAATTTCTTAGCCTTAATAATAGTTCCATCGAGTTGCTCGAGTTGTCCCGCCAGTACCTTGAGCAGAGTGGACTTGCCACTACCATTAAATCCAAGCAGGCCAATTCGGGTCTCTGACCGAATACTCAGGTCGATAGACTTCACCAATGGATAATCGAATCCAATGCAGAGTTTCCCCAACTGCATCAAAAACGCAGGCAGATGACCCAACACTGGAAACTGGAACCGGAAAGGTGAGTCTACATGCGCGGGGGCGATGTCCTGCATACGATCGAGTTCTTTTAAGCGGCTCTGAGCCTGCCTGGCCTTGGACGCTTTTACACGGAAGCGCCGGACAAAATCTTCAATTTGTTCCCTGCGTCTCTGTTGTTTCTCGTACAGAGCCTGTTGCAGCGCCATCTTTAACGCGCGTTGCTTCTCAAATGCACTGTAATTGCCCTTGTAAGTATCGAGCCCGACATTCTCGAAGTGAATAACATGGTCTATGATCGAATCGAGAAACGTGCGGTCGTGGGAAATCAGTAACAGTGTCCCTTGGTATTTCTTCAGCCACTGTTCAAGCCAGACGGTTGCTTCCAGATCCAGGTGGTTAGTAGGCTCATCAAGCATCAGTAAGTCAGCGGGACACATGAGTGCAGCTGCCAGGTTCAGCCTGACTCGCCAACCTCCTGAAAAATTACTGACTGATGTGTCGAATTCAGTCATCGAGAATCCCAGCCCAGAAAGCAATTGTTCGGCACGATTCTGAATATCGTAGCCATGTATAGCTTCCAGCCCACTATGCAGATTGGCCATAGTATCGTTATCTTCCAGCTGTTCAGCTCTAGCCAGTGCGGCTTCCAACTCGCGATACTCTGAGTGTGCATCGATAACAAAGTCCAGTGCCGACCTGCCGCTACCAGGTGTTTCCTGTGACATGGTAGACCAACGAAGATCAGCGGGAGCCCTGATCTCACCGTGATCCAGCGGGATCTCTTTGCCCAGTGCTCGAAAAAGGCTGGTCTTTCCGCAGCCATTACGTCCAACCACTCCGGTGCGTTCACCACGATGCAGCGTCAAGCTCACATCCTTAAGGAGTAAGTGCGGACCACGCATTAGACTTATTTGATCGAGGTTAATCATCTGTTAGGATTGAATTGCTGTGTTTCACCAAATTTCGAGGCGGCACATAATACTAGAACCTGTCTCGAAATGCCTCTAGAACCACTTTATGGGAGGCTGATTTGGCCCTGATCCAAACTAGCTTCAGGTCTCTTTTCAAGTGCCAATCGTTGCCCCCCTACCAGCTGCAGCCAGCGCACCACACNGATTGTGACCTATTCTGTGCTAAAAACATGAGGGCCGAGTTAGCGATGACTCTCGGCACAGGATCTCCAGAATTGATTTCGAAGGATTGAATTCGTACTATTGCCATTCACTGAAATTTCGCATGACCCTGCCAATCACCACAGTGTACTTAAGAATGAAACAAATTCTGATTATTGACGACGACGAGAAACTGGGACAGTTGCTAACCCAGTATCTCGAGCGTTACGACATGAAAGTGCATGTTGCGATGACTCCCACCAGGGGATTCGAGCTTATTAAAAAGGTGAAACCTGATCTCCTGATCCTCGATGTGATGTTGCCGGAGAAAGACGGTTTCGAGATTTGCAGGGAAATTCGGGCGAAGTCTTCAATTTATGGTCAGTTGCCCATACTCATGCTAACTGCCCACGCCGAAGTCACCGATCGAATTGTGGGCCTGGAACTGGGTGCCGATGACTACCTGCCAAAACCATTTGAAGCCAGGGAACTGGTTGCCCGAATTCGTAATATTTTGCGACGCAGCAGCGATGACCACGGCATGAGCGATATCAAGCCTATCAATGGTCTCGAAGTAGAAGTATCTCGAAGAGTAGTTAAACTCGATGGAGATATACTTGATCTCACCACCATGGAATATGAATTGCTCATTCTGTTCATGCAGTTTCCCAACAAGACTTTTACACGTGACGAGTTGATGAATCGCTTGCGCGGGATTGATGCGGAACTATTTTCGCGCGCGGTGGATACGTTGGTTAGTCGTTTGAGGCACAAATTAAAAGACACGTCAAAAACACCAAGATTTATAAAAACAGTTTGGGGCCGAGGATATACATTTGTCGGCGAACAAATTTAGGGCCCTCTGAACAAGACTATGACCCCGCTTGCTTACAGCAAGACTTCCGTGCGTGAGCATGAATACCCTCGAACAGTTCCGGTGACAGCAATAAAGTTATGATACCTCTCGTAGCTCAAGTCAAGAAATCCCTATTTGTTCGATTGCTGTTGATTTTTGGCATCACACTGGTTCTATTCTTCATAATTATCTCTCTTTCGCTGCAGGCGATAACCGAAGACAGTATTACTGTCGAAGCGATTCCCGACTACTTTACGCGCAACATTGATACAATAATCGAAGATCTCGGCGCACCGCCGGACTTGACAGATGCTCTGCGGCTGGCTAACGAGCTTGACTGGACTATCAATATTCACAATCCCATCATGCGCTGGAGTTCAGACCCCGAGAACCGCCTCAATGTCGATATCTCAGAATTCAGCCAAACTCTGACCAACGATGCCGAAGTCAGGACGGTTAACAACGAAGATATCATCCTGGTAGAACGTGGTGGCTACGCCATTTATCTTTATCCCCGTGCCACCAACAACAGCAGTTTCAACTACGTCATTCTCTATATTGGTTTTGCACTCGCTGCACTTGTGCTGTTTATAAATTACTTCATGGTAAACAAGTTGCTCGACCCGGTTCGTCTCCTGAGAAAGGGCGCGAACCGAATCGAGAAAGGCGATTTAAGTTTTCGGGTGAAGAGCAATCGCCAGGATGAACTGGGGGAACTGACTGAAAGTATCAATCACATGGCCGACTCGCTGCAATCCATGCTCGAAGCGAAACGACAACTGTTGATGGCCATTAGCCATGAGCTACGCACTCCGATAACCAAGGCCAAGCTACGCCTGGAGTTCATGCCCGCCAGCGAAGAGAGAGAACAGCTACGCGAAGACATCGATGAGATCGACCTGCTAATCTCCGATCTGCTGGAAGCAGAGCGCCTCAATAATGAGCATGCCGTATTGGTGGCAGAGCCAGTCCAATTCGCTGAGTTTGTCCGCTCAGTAGCTGAGCAATTCGAATCCTATGAAGGTGGACTGGAGATCGTGACACCTGCCGATGATGAGGAATTCCATCTCGACAAGCTGCGGGTGCGACTCCTCATCACCAATCTGTTAAACAACGGGATGCGCCACGGTGAAGAGAAATCTATTCTGATTAGAGTCAGTTTTGATGATGATCGCGGCATTCTCGAGGTCATAGACCACGGCGAAGGAATCTCCGAAAAACACCTGTCGCAGATCAGTGAACCCTTCTACCGTGCCGATAGTTCCAGACAACGCAATACCGGCGGGTTTGGGCTGGGATTGTACCTGTGTCGCCTGATTGCCGAGGCTCATGGAGGCAACTTAGTAATCAAGAGCAAGCTTGGTGAGGGGACTCACCTGACGGTAAATCTGCCTCGTCATCCGCTTCGGTCAAAGCCCGAGTAGTTACCGCGTTAGGCTAGCTTACCGCGTTGCGATCGCAGGTAATGGGCCAATAGCAGCAATAGCGTCAAGAGAACTGGGATCAGTGCAGTGTTAATGGCTTTCAGGTTGCTGCCAAGTCGCTCAATATCTTCGGTTAATTGATACTGCACGTCTCTCAGGCGTCGCCTGGTGTCTAATAGTTCTTCATTGAAGCGGTCGATCTCCGCCTGAATTTCCGGAGTAATCTGGCCGATAAGTTGACCGTCTTCGGTCTGATTCAATTCAGCCAGGGAAGCTTCCGTTTCAGTCAGTCGCTCGAGTAATTCCGCCTCTTCAGTACGCAATCGGTCATCCGCGGTGCGCTGTAGATCGAGTACTCGCGTGAAGGGCCGTGAATATCGACCACGGCTGCGAATACTGACCAGGTCGGCACTACCGCTTAAGTTATCCAGCGCATTGATAATCAGGTCGCCATTATTCGCGAATGGCTGCGGAATACGCCTACCGAGAAACTGTGCGATCTGCACCCACAGGCGATCGCTAAGAAAGTCCGTATCGGCAAACACCAGGATGTTTGTAATACTATTAGAGCTGGCAATATGTTCAGCAACTGATTCGACATCGGCTTCCGTGAGCTCTTTTTCTGTTACCTCAGCGTCCGGTGCAGGGTTCTCTGTCTCATCAACAGGCGTCTCCTCAGCCTCTTCATCAACGATTTCTTCTGCAGGAATTTCCGGGCGACCGTCAGGAAATGCGCTGTCAATTACACCGCTGACTCGAGCAGCAATGACATAGCTCCGCTCGGCTGAGACGAATTCATCAAATAGAATCGAAGGATCTGTTACATTTTCCAGCAGGCTTGCATCCATCAACATGGCATCGGTGGAAGATTCTATTAGTGGTTCAAAGCTGGTCGCAGCATTGTCGGTCTGGGCAATCGCACCACTGGAAGACAAATTAATAGTCTCGAGCCTGCTCGTGATTATGTCATCTTGCGCCAGGAAGTTGCGTTGCACACCGAGCATACCGAGATGGGGGGCGGGACGTTGGTTCTGTCCCATCATTACGCGCAATGCCAGTTCATTATCGGTAAGCACCTTAGTGTTATCAAATGCAATTCCCCACTTATCGAGCAAACCTGGCAACTCCGAGCTCATGCCAGCAGGAATGAGCGATCCCTGAGGCGACCGCGTCACCATTGAGTCCGCACTAGGGTCGAGAAACAACAGCGTTGTCCCTCCGCGCATCACATGCTGGTCAATGGCATAGAGCATCTGCTCCGACAAATTCTGCGGATGCACTATCATGAGTATGTCTATTGCCTCGTCGATAGAATCACCCGTGAGGTCGATGCGGCGTACGTCATAGAGCTGACGAATATATTCCATGATCATCCAGGGAGGAGTTGCCTGACCCATCGTCGGGTCGAAGCCACCATCGATGTCCAGTGCTGTGATCAGTCCGACTACCGGCAGGTCTGCATTTGCCACCTTGGTAATCAGTTTTAGAAACTCGTATTCCAGGAATTCTTCCTGGTCCGGGCGAACCAGAGGTATGGTTTCTGAGGCTCGCATCCCGAGAGGAGTCTCCTCATTGCTATCCTGCGTTACTACCAGTCCAAAATAGATTCCTTCTCCACCCTGGGTGACCGGCACAGCCTGGATACCAAACTGGGTTGCCAGATCTTCATCTTCAGAAAACGGTTCGGGATCTACAATGCTCAATCGCAGATTACCATCGCTGGCAATGACGATTTCACGAAGCAGTTCCTGGACTCGTGTTCCATAACTTCTAATCTGGGGAATATCTTCTGTTGCACTATCGGAGTAGAAAAACATTATCTCCAACGGCTGTTGCAAATTGGAAACAATATTTCGAGTGCCATCCGAAAGCGAGTAGAGCCGGTCTTCAGTAAGGTCGATGCGTAAGCCTGGAAGCAAACTGATAATCGCAACGCAGAAGATCATGCCAACCGCGATGCCAATCAGACCCATAGAGGAGAAAATAGATTTCTTGTTCATGGTGTATAGCTCCTCTAATTCGCTTTCTTCATTTCAATCACGATTGCGCTGGCTAACAACCAGGCCGCGATGAATACTGTAAAGAAAAGAATATCTCTGATATCGAGAACTCCCTTGGCGATCGAATCGAAGTGAGTCAGAAATCCCATGGCTGAAAAGGCATCTACGAGTATCTGCGGTACCCACTTAGGGAAGGCATCTAGCAGGATTGGCGACCCCATGATGACAAACAGGAAACAGATTGATACTGTCAGGATAAATGCTATCACCGAGTTCTTGGTACATGCAGACATGCAAGATCCAATAGCCAGAAATCCGCCTGCCATAAACCAGCTGCCAATATAGGCGGCGACGATAACACCATTGTCTGGATCACCCAGATAATTGACCGTCATCCAGATGGGAAACGTCAACAGTAGAGCTATACCGGTAAGCGCCCAGGCAGCGAGGAATTTACCAAGTACTGCGTCGGATAGCTTGATAGGCAGCGTCAATAAGAGCTCGATCGTGCCGGTCTTGCGTTCATCTGCCCAAAGCGTCATGGCGATGGCCGGTACCATGAACAGATAAAGCCAGGGGTGAAAGCTGAAGAACGGTAGCAGGTCGGCCTGGCCTCTCAGATAGAAGCCACCCATGTCAAATGTAAATATCCCGTTGGTGATCAGAAAGATTACTATAAAAATATAGGCCAGTGGCGTAGCGAAATACCCCAGCAATTCCCGCTTAAAGATAATTCCAAGATTTCCCATCATGCCTCTCCCTGCGCTTGTTGAGTTACCATTCTGAATACATCCTCCAATTCGCCACGATTCACATGAAATTCTGTTACCGGCCAGTGTCTTGATTGGGCTATCTCTGAAACCTGAGTGAATATGGGTTTAGATTGACTTGCCAGGATGGTGTAGCGCAGCTCTTCCTCAGAGTCTTGCTCGACATCACCGATTTCCGGAATTCCAGCAAGATCAGCAGCCAGATCATAGCTGTCGGTGAGTTTGACACTCACTGCATGATGATACTTCGATTGGGCTTCCAGTTCGGCAGGGGTACCGTCGGCGACAATCCTTCCTTCGGCAATAATTATGGCTCGTGTACAAACCGCCGTGACCTCTTCAAGAATATGAGTAGAAATAATGACGATCTTGTCCTGGGACAGGTTCTTTATGAGTTCACGCACATGATATTTCTGGTTAGGATCCAGCCCATCGGTGGGCTCATCCAGAATGAGTACCTTGGGATCATGCATGATGGCCTGAGCCAGCCCGACCCGTCGTTTAAATCCCTTGGAGAGGGTATCGATAGTCTGCTGACAGACAGATTGCAGTTGCACCTGTTCAACCACGTGTTGGACGCGACTGGATATCTCTTTGCCTCGGTAGCCACGTATCTGGGCTACAAAATTGAGAAATCCCAGTGTCGTCATGTCCCCGTAGCACGGCGCTCCCTCCGGTAAATAGCCGATCAGTTGCTTGGCTTGAATTGGGTTCTTGCTAATATCGAAACCATCGATAATTGCAGTTCCAGTCGAAGCAGACAAAAAACCTGTGATGACTTTCATGGTTGTCGACTTGCCGGCGCCATTAGGGCCCAGAAACCCCAGAACCTCTCCTTCTTTTACATTGAAACTCAGGTCATCTATGGCGGTAAATTGGTCGAATTTCTTAGTCAGATTGCTTATTTCAATCATTTACTTACTGATCCTGATTATTGCCGGTTCGAATCCCTCTTTGGGGGGATTTTTGCCGAGATTGTTAAGTTCAACTGCAAAAAATTGTGAGCGGCAAATATAGGCGCGTTAAATCCAATTTTCAAGATTGGACACGATAAGTAACATTTTGCATGAAATCAGTGAGTTAAAAGTGCTGATTCCAGGCAGTAAGCCTGGTGAATCTCGTTCTCAATGGGCTGGAATTGGCTGTGTTTATAGTCCATGAAGGTTTATAATCGCCGCCTTTCTAGACTCGGTACACAGTACAAGCCCATGCGGCGGAACACCAGCCTATTGCTTATCGCCCTGCTCATGCTGTCCCTGGCGCACTGTGGCCAGAAAGGCGGATTGACCCGTCCGGAGCAGGCTACGTTCTCCGTTGCCTCCAAATAACAATCCTCAATCGAGGATTAGCTACACAGTGAATCTTTATTCAATGCCTCAGTTAAATACGGACTTATTCAATTCCAATGGATCATTTTAACTACCAGGGCGACACTCTTTATGCCGAAGCGCTACCTGTTGCAGAGTTAGTCAGCCAGTTTGGCACACCCTGCTTTATCTATTCGAGGGCGACGCTGGAACGTCACTATCGTATCTATCAGGAAGCACTGCAAGATTGTCCGAGCTTGATTTGCTTCGCGGTGAAATCGAATTCAAACCTGGCAGTACTAAATGTGTTGGCCAGAATGGGTGCAGGTTTCGATATCGTCTCAGGAGGCGAACTGGAAAAGGTTATCGCCGCCGGTGGTGATGCCAGCAAGATTATCTTCTCAGGAGTGGGAAAATCCCAAGCCGAGATCGCACGAGCCCTGCAAGCGGGTATTTGCTGTTTCAATGTAGAGTCCGAAGCTGAGCTGGAACGCATCGACAACACTGCACAGCGACTCCAACTGCGCGCACCGGTGTCCATTCGAGTGAATCCGGATGTGGACGCAGGTACCCATCCGTATATCTCAACTGGGCTGAAAGAGAATAAGTTTGGCATAGCCAGTGAACAGGCGATCGATGTGTATCGTCGTGCTGCTGTAATGGCGGGAATCAATGTAGTAGGAATTGACTGCCACATCGGCTCACAACTCACCAGTAACGAGCCGTTCCTGGATGCAATCGATAAATTACTCGCTTTGGTCGACAAACTGGCTGCGGAAGGTATCAGACTAACTCACTTCGATTTGGGTGGTGGGCTTGGAGTTACCTATGGCGAAGAAGAACCCCCGCATCCGTCTGATTTCATTGCAATGGTGAGAGACCGATTCGTTAATCGGGACATGACATTGCTGTTCGAACCGGGACGCAGCATTACTGCCAACGCTGGACTCTTCGTTACCAGGGTGGAATACCTCAAACACACGCAGCACAAGAACTTTGCAATAGTCGATGGCGCGATGAATGATCTGCTCCGACCAGCGCTTTATGGTGCCTGGCAGGAAATCATTCCAGTTGAGAAAGTTGACGGTGAAAGCCTGATCTACGACGTAGTTGGACCAGTCTGTGAATCAGCGGACTTTCTAGGCAAAGATCGATCCCTGTGCCTTAAAGCAGGAGACCTGCTGGCGGTTAGATCTGCAGGCGCATACGGCTTTGTAATGAGCTCAAACTACAATACACGACCGAGAGCTGCCGAGATAATGGTGGATGGCAATGAGAAGTTTCTGGTTCGAGAGCGAGAGTCGGTTACCGAACTCTACAG
The DNA here is from genome assembly GCA_002730035.1 of Gammaproteobacteria bacterium. GTDB lineage: Bacteria > Pseudomonadota > Gammaproteobacteria > Pseudomonadales > Pseudohongiellaceae > UBA9145. The sequence goes on from PBYU01000015.1 coordinate 31,726, forward strand.
ACTCGAATCTATACTGCCTGATTAGTCTTCGCTAATTAGGACCCTCTGACGATAACCTGTTTATGCAAATTCCGTTTACAAAAATGCACGGTCTTGGAAATGACTTCATGGTATTGGACCTGGTGTCCAATAGTGTGACATTAAGCCCGGCTCAGATCCGCCAGTTGGCTGACCGACATTTTGGCATTGGCTTCGACCAATTGTTACAGGTGGAGCCTCCCGGCGATCCAGCTGCGGATTTCAACTACCGGATCTTCAACGCCGATGGAGAGGAAGTCGAGCATTGTGGAAATGGCGCACGATGCTTTGCAAGCTTCGTCAAGCAAAGAGGCCTCAGCAACAAGAACCCTATCAAAGTGAAAACAATCAACCGCCTGCTGACCCTTCACACCAATGAGCAGGGAGAAGTATCCGTGGACATGGGTCGGCCCGAATTCGCCCCAAAAGAGATTCCGTTTAACACCTCTACTACAGCCAACACCTACACCCGCACGCTCAACGTGGTAGGTAATAGATCTGAAGTGGAATTTTGTACCCTCTCCATGGGCAATCCTCATGCCGTGATTATTGTTGAAGACCTGACCAAGACTGCCGTAAAAGATATTGGAGAGGCATTAGGAAACCACCCTGACTTCCCGCGAGGAGTAAACGTTGGATTCATGGAGATTCTCAGCAGCAACGAAATTGCTCTGCGAGTTTACGAGCGAGGCGCTGGTGAGACTCTGGCATGTGGAACTGGTGCATGCGCGGCCATGGTGGCCGGTTGCTTGTTGGGAGTATTAGATGATACCGTCAGGATCAACTTGCGCGGCGGTCAACTGACAGTACAGTGGCAACAACAGGACACTCCAGTAGTAATGACCGGACCTGTAAGTACTGTTTATGAGGGGACGTTCGAGCATGAGTAAAGATGTTTCAGCAGCGGAACAGGTTACTGAAGAAAGTAACAAAATCGATAGCGAAGTGTCTGTGGCACAGGTCGTGGAGTACCTCCGCAATAATCCTGATTTCTTCATTCAGCGGGAAGAATTGCTTGCCGACCTTTCTTTGCCTCACGAAAGCGGAAAAGCAATTTCTTTATTGGAACGGCAAGTCACGATATTGCGCGATCGCGGCATCGAAGCCCGGCAAAAGCTCAATAGCCTGCTCGAGAATGCGCGTAACAACGACCAATTATTCGATGCAACCCGAAATCTGGTGCTGGCGCTACTGCGCGCAAAAAATGTGACAGAAATTGCCGATGTAACGCAGGATCAACTTGCCGATCTTGCCAATATCGATGCCTGTGAAATTATCCTGGTAGCATATCCTGACTTGAATGTGTCCCAATCTGTAAGAACTGAGTCGCTTGAAAAGCTGCAGCATGATTTCGATGATGTATTCAGGTTGAAGCGAACCCATTGCGGTGCTATGACAAAAGAACTAGTCGACTATCTGTTCCATGCAAGCAATCATAAGATCAGGTCGACCGCGTTATGCCCGGTAATCAGTAACGGTGAAGTTCTTGCCCTATTGGCATTCGGTAACCAGGCTGAGAACTACTTTAATGTTAATCTCGATACACTCTTTCTTGACTTCATCGGCCTCGTTGTCGGAGCCGTGCTAGACAGGCAGCTCATTGCATCGCGTGATTAGTCTTGCATTAATGCTTGACGCAGTGCCGATAAACCAGAATCCTTCCTTCCATGGNCACTGACAAAGCAGCAGAACAAGAACAACTGGTTTCTATCATTTGTCGTACTATCGGGCGCTCGGAGCTCGAGCAGGCACTCAATTCAGTAATCGCACAAACCTACCAGCAGATTGAGCTGGTATTGGTGAATGCGACGGCCAGGGATTTATCCCGTTTCAGTTCACTCTGCGATGCTCTCAATGTGGTTCATGTTGCACCCGATGAATCGCTGACTAGATCCCAGTCTGCTAATGCCGGACTGGAAGCGGCCACCGGTAAATACCTTATGTTTCTGGACGATGACGACTGGATCGGTGAAGAGCATGTACAAAATCTGGTGAATTTTATCGCTAGCCAGTCAAAGGTCAAGGCTGCCTATAGCAGTGTTCAGAAGACAGATAGCGCAGGCAATAATATTCCCACTGTGTTCGCCAGAGACTACGACCCGATCACTTTGATGCGTGATAACTATATCCCGATTCATGCAGTGTTATTTGATCGAACACTCCTGGACGCAAACTGCCGCTTCGACGAGAACCTGGATATCTATGAAGACTGGGACTTTTGGTTACAGTTATCACAGCATACCGATTTTCACCACCTCGACGAAGTTACCGCTTTTTACCGGCAAGGGGGTGATTCCGACACTGCTGTAGGCGATGCCAGATTGAGGTATCGCTCGGATAATGCATTGGGGAAGTCGCGAGCCGCAATTTTCTCTAAGTGGAAATCCGAGTGGAGCGGCGAAGCTATCAACCGCTTATTTGGAGATCTTGATCNAAGCTCCCANATTAACNANCTCGCNANTCAACTGGACNNTTCGAACAAGAGACTGGAAGNAGTTCGAACAAGAGACTGGACAGTTCGAACAAGAGACTGGAAGAAGTGTTCAAGAAGAGTGACAAGCTTAGTAATGTGCTACTGAAAACCCAACAAGATCTGGTTCAGTCCAGGCAGGAAACTCACCTGAAGGAAGTTGCACTGCTTGAGCTAAGCAACAAACAACTTGAGCTAACGAGAAAGCTGGATGAACTCGCCTTTGTCAAACAGGATACCGAGAAACATCTGAAGCTTCACATCGCCGAGCTGGAACACGCCTTGCAATTGGTGCACAACTCCTTGAGCTGGCGAGTTACTCGCCCGTTGCGCGCTCTAAAAGCAGTGATATCGGGCGATCCCAAATCTGCAGCTATGGCAGCAACAGATTCGATATCGAATCCAGTAGCAGAACGCGCCCCTGAAGTCGTAGAGGATGCTGCGAAGCCTACATCAGCGCAAGAGCCTCATGATCAAACGGTTTCGAACAACCAGGATGCGAAGGCTGCACACGAGGTTCAGGCGAAAGCAAAGTTGAAAAATTTTCTGGCCTCTGATGAGCTCCTGAACTTCCCAGCCGAGGAAGGTGTAATTCTTACAATCGTGCTTGTTTTCTACAACCAGGCGCAGCTCAGTCTTTTGTGTCTCAGATCACTGCTGGAGCATGCCGACGTGCCTTATCGATTAATCATTGTCGATAACAACTCCAGTGACGATACCGGGAAACTGTTGGACCGACTGGAGAATGTTCTGCTAATTCGAAACGACGATAATCTCGGATTCGTCAAAGCCGTGAACCAGGCTGCCGCACAGTCTGATACCGACTACCTGCTGCTCCTGAACAACGACGCCGTTATCGAGGACGACAGCTTGTCGACGGCTGTTGATACAATTCGCAACGATAAACTAGTAGGTGCAGTCGGAGCCCGGATTGAATTGCTGGACGGTAGCCTGCAGGAAGCCGGCAGCATAATCTGGTCTGATGGAGCCTGCCTTGGCTATGGACGGGGGCAGAATCCGACTGAGGGTGAATACATGCACCAGCGTGATGTGGATTACTGCTCTGGTGCTTTTCTGTTATTCAGACGTAGCGATTTCAATGATCTGGGGGGATTCGATGAGGTGTTTGCACCGGCCTATTATGAAGAGTCGGACTTCTGCATCCGGCTACAGGAAAGTGGAAAGCGCATCGTATACAATCCTCGGGTTCGACTGACGCACTACGAATTTGCCTCTTCCGGAGGCATGCAGGGTGCTTCGAAGTTACAGCAAGCACATCAACAGATTCTCTGTGACAAGCATCCCGAATTTCTTGCCAATAGAATGGACAATTCGAGTAGCAACGTTTTGCTGGCACGCACCCCTAATAAGCACCCAAACGTCTTGCTAATCGACGATCGCGTCCCCCATCCGAGTCTTGGTTCAGGGTACCCACGCTGCACTCAATTACTGAACAGCCTGAGCAAGTTGGATCTGAATATCAGCTTCTATCCGCTGCAGTTTCCTATAGACGACTGGTCTGATGTATACGAAACACTGGACCGAACCATCGAAGTCTTACTGGATCGTGGCCGGGCTGGATTGTTGTCGTTTCTGCGGGAGAGAAGAGGTTTCTACCAATTCGTAGTGGTAAGCCGAGTGCATAACATGGAGTGCCTTAATAGCGTTGTCGATCAAGAACCTGAGTTACTCGAAGGCTGCAAGGTTTTTTACGATGCCGAGGCAGTCGTTGCTCCCAGGGAAATTATGAAGATGGAGTTACTGGGACAATGCGTCTCAGAAGAGGACAAGCAGAAATTGATTGCGAAGGAAATGGAGCAGGCGCTGAATGCCGATAGTGTTATTGCCGTGTCCGAAAGTGAAGCGAGCTTGTATCGAGATGCGGGAACAGAAGACACGGTGATCCTGGGACACACACTTCAAGTCAATCCTGGTAGCGGCCGATTCGATGAACGCCGGGGTTTGTTGTTTGTCGGTGCGCTCAGGGATGAAGGCTCACCCAACGTTGATTCCCTGCTGTGGTTCGTTATCAATGTGTTACCACTTATCGAGCGGCAGATTCCAGACATTGAACTACTCGTCGTGGGTGATAATTCGGCTCCATCCCTGGCAAACATCGAGCGCGATAACATCAAGCTAGCCGGTCGCCTGGATTCCCTCGAGGCTAGCTATAATGAATGCCGCGTATTCATAGCCCCAACGCGGTTCGCCGCCGGTATTCCACACAAGGTGCACGAAGCTGCAGCACATGGCATTCCCAGCGTGACGACCAGCCTGCTGGCCGAACAACTCGGTTGGAATGACGCGGATCAGTTGCTGGTGGCAGACACGGCAGAACACTATGCTGCACAGTGTGTTCGGCTGTACCAGGAATCCGAGTTGTGGAACAAAGTCCGTGCAGCAGGCCTGGCAGCGGTGGCTCAGGATTGCTCCGATGAGAAGTTTCAGGCGACTCTCAAGAGTCTGTTTGCGTAGCCACTCAGCCCTAAAAGCGCCGCGCAATCCGGTAAAAAACCCTCTGCAGCACGCCTATTCTGGCGCTCATACAGGACGAGATTCTCAGCCCCATATTATCGCGGACGGTAAGGTGTTTACCGAACCGATACCTGAAGTCGGCCGCCTGACGTGCGACTTCAAATAGATGCTCATTGGGCTGGCGGCTGACAAGCTTCTGCCAGAACGAGCGACGTAAAGGGGTTGGCTTGATGAACTCCTTCGCGCCAATGGTATTGCTGGAATGCTGTCGATAGTGGACCAGCGGCGTGTCCAGAAAAATCAACTTGCCGAATGCAGAAGCAACCAGAGCCAGCCACCAATCGTGCATGATGGCCTGCTTCGATACAGGAACCGATTTGAGTGCCAGAGTCTCGTTTATCAATACCGTACATCCGGTTACCAGGTTACTGATAACGAGATTGGGAAAACGATTTCGGTCGATCTCCAAACCCTGGTAGCGTACCAATGATTTGGCGATGACGGATTTTTGTTCTGAAACAACCTGGAGGTCACTGTGAATCAATACCGGGCAGGCTTCTGCTTCCACGTCATCTCGTTCAACGTCGAGCATGACGGCAAGCTGTTTCTCAACCTTTTCCTCATACCAGATATCATCCTGGTCGCAGAACATCATGTAGGCATCTGCCAATCCTAGCACTTGTTTGTTTTCCAGCACGTACTCAATGAGAAAGGAGAAGCTACCACTTGCCCCTCTGTTAGTGCCGTCATTTTCCAGTAAATGGACCTTGTCTGCCTGTCTTACTGCATAGTCATTTAACAGCGCGACCGTGTCATCGCTGGAACCATCATCCCGCACCACTATGACAAAATTCTCGTAGGACTGATTCAGAATTGAATCGAGCTGTTCGGCCAGGTACTTGCTGCCATTATAGGTAGCTAGCAGTATGGCGATTCTTGGATTGACACTCATATTAACTTAGGGACTTCGCATCACGTATGCCGGAGCTGATGTGGTGCCAATATTGTTTGCGTTGATTTGACGATAACAACAGCCATCCTGCCTTGATAAAGAAGCGCACCATATCTCGCAGTTTCCAGCCAAGGGGAGAATAGTCGACGCCGTAAAGATGAATTCTATTTCTGCTGGAATAATAGGTCCGTGCTGGATTGTGTTGGGCCATGACGCCAGCACGCACGAGAGGATTCATACTACGCTCACCAATGGCATGATAGAGTACTGCATCATCAGTTCCAATCAGATCATACCCCATCGACTTGGCACGAAAACACCATTCCAGGTCTACGTTGTCAATAAAGTAGCTCTCCTTCATATCACCTATTTCTTCGACGTGCTGCAGTATCAACAAGGTCCCGGATGTAATGAGAAAATCGGCGATGTAGTGCTTGCCGCCTCCCGGGAACAATCGGTCCGAGCGTAGCATGAGCTTGTTGAAGAGCTTGAATGGGGTTTGCCGCATGGTTTGCGAGTTGATAATGCGTGGACCAACAGCTGCCACGCCCTTGGTGCTATGCTGGCTTGCATCTGTGTATGCGGAAATCATGCGGCTGACGAACAAATCGCAGAGGCTGCTGTCCTGATCAAATAAAAACACGAAATCGCAATCACTATTCTGTGCCAGCTTAATGCCAATATTGAGCGCCTTAGCCAGCCCTTCATTCTCCCCCAGACGCACAAGATTCTGACAACGGTCGTACACATTAATTGACTCTGCCAGGTTTTCAATATCAGGAGATCCATTATCAATGACTANAAAATCCGTTTCTTTATTCAGCTGTCCGAGCAGTTTCAACAGGGCAGCAAAGTCCGGATTGTAAGTAACAACAATTGCGCAACTCTTACCCCGCTCCACAACTCGCTGATCCTTGCTGACACTCTTCATCGCTCTAGCATCTCTTTAGCTGTCACCGGGTAATTCTGCCGACGTCTGGATGGCTTCAGGTTTGCTGTGCCCCAGAAAAACAAAATAGACAATTGAGGCGACACCGATTGCCAGCCCGACGACTACACCCGCATCGACAATGCCCCGCCAGGGCTGTGGCAGCATTCTNGCGATTATGATGAAGCAGATGATCATCAGGGTAATGCCAATAGAGGTCAGCTTGCGCCTTCTCGTTGCATAGAAATATCCCATGCAGAACGCCGGTGCGAGCAGCGTGTGGACAGTCCTTGGATTCTGACGCAAGTAAATGGCTCTTACTACTACGCGAGGCGCAAAACCCAGGTGGAAGCCCTTATAACCTTCTGCATATGCCATATAAACGACTGAAAAAATCAGTGAAGCCCAATGTAAAAGAAGCATCGGCGAATTCTCCAGGGCCAGGACCATGGGCGTTAGTCGGTAAATGGCAGACAGCAGCAAAATCAGTACTCCGCCTATACCCCAGCTATATCCCAAATACTTCACAGTAATGCTACACCCGTTAACAAAGAGGCNATTATAAACTTTTTAGCAAGCTCTTTAGTAAACTCTTTAGTAAGCTTTTTTNAAAACCTTAATGAAACTCGATACCTGCAAGCTACTACGTCGCTTATAATCGTAAAGTGAGATATGATTTCGTCTAGTATTTGCAGGGTTATAGCACATTGCTCGAGGGGAGATGCAAACTCCCTGGCGATCGCACCCAGAGAAAGTCCAAATGAGTATCAAGCTTGGTGTAGTGATGGACCCTATCGAGTCCATCACTGTTAGAAAAGACACAACACTGGCGATGTTGCTGGCCGCTCAGAATCGCGGCTGGCTTATTCATTACATGTTGCAGTCTGACATTTACATGGACCAGGGAATAGCAAAAGCAAAGATGCTTACTCTTTCAGTCATGGATGATGAGAATGACTGGTATAGCTTCGGAAGCAAGAGTGATCAACCGCTGAGCGAACTCGATGTCATCCTCATGCGCAAAGACCCTCCCTTCGATCTGGATTATGTTTACACGACCTATCTGCTCGAACAGGCACAACAGGATGGGGCTTTGGTGGTGAACGATCCCCAGAGCCTGCGTGATTGCAATGAGAAGCTCTTTGCCACCAAATTTCCTCAGTGTTGCCCTCCTTTCGTGGTCGCAAGTTCGGAAGAAAAATTAAAGGCATTCCNCACCGAACACGAAGACGTTATATATAAACCTTTAGATGGCATGGGTGGGACATCCATCTTCAGGGTTAAAAACGACGACGCCAATCTGAGCGTGATAATAGAGACCCTAACCAGCGGTGGCTGTCGACAGATTATGGCNCAGAAGTATATCCCCGAAATTGAAAACGGTGATAAACGTATACTGCTGATAGACGGCGACCCGGTGGAATATTCACTGGCTAGAGTTCCAGCAGTGGGAGAGACACGCGGCAATCTAGCCGCAGGAGGCAGTGGTATCGCCCAGGAACTCAGCGAAAGAGATCGTTGGATATGTGACCAGGTTGGCCCTGCTCTAAAAGAAAGGAGACTATTGTTCGTAGGGTTGGATGTAATTGGAGACTTTCTCACCGAGATCAACGTCACCAGTCCAACCTGCCTTCGCGAAATAGACCGGGCTTACAACCTGGATATCGCCGCTGATCTACTGGATTGCATTCAGCAAAAACTGGATGCCCGCTAACCAGTCTNCGTGCAAGACGAGGAGACATAATGACTACTGCCGATGACGATCTGTCTAATGAACGTTTCGGTTTTACTGTGTTCCTGTCAATTTGTGTNCATGCGATTATTATTCTTGGTGTTGGATTTTCCTATCTGGAAGAATTGAATAGCCAGACAACACTGGAAGTCACAATGGCTCAATACCGCAGTGAGCTCGCACCAGAGGATGCTGATTTTCTAGCACAGGAAAACCAGACAGGAAGCGGAGTACTCGATGAAGCCGCTGCGCCGAGCACCCCATTCGAATCAGACTTCAACGACNATACCATCCAGGAAGTGCTACCGATTCCTCAGGCCCCGGACATTATTAATGACGCCGAATTGCGAGATATTGCGATCATCTCTACATTGGATGAAGAAGATCTAATCAGTCAACAACTTGACGAGCTGGAACCAGATAAACAACAACCCCTAACTGATAAAGCAGCAAAAGACGAATTGAGTCTTGCCATCNCCAGTTTGCAGGCACAATTGGATTTGCGAAGACAAGCCTACGCCAAACGACCACGCCGCTATACAATTTCATCGGCGGCGACACAAAAGAGCNATGNCGCACTCTATCTAGACACTTGGCGCAGACGAATCGAAGCTGTCGGTAACATCAATTATCCTTCCGAGGCCCGACGTCAACAAATCTATGGCAGTCTCAGGATGCTAGTTGCGTTGCTCCCTACTGGTGAAGTTGATGAAATTCAAATATTGCAATCATCTGNGTACAGCATACTCGACCAGGCTGCAACAGAGATTGTTAAATTGGCCGCACCTTTCCAGCCATTTCCTGAGGCAATGCGAGCGGAGGCTGATATACTGGAAATCATCCGCACCTGGCGATTTCATGAGGGCAACGCACTAACCAGCTTCTAATGATCTCCGGCCTTAGAAGCTGATATACTANAAATCTTTCGCAGCAAATGATCCCATGAGNGAATCGCTCTTTCCTGCTTCTAAACCCTCCGAATACTTGTCTCCTATGCCGATTGAGCCCTCAACAAATTACTTAGAGAATCAATTTCTCATAGCCATGCCGCAGATGCTGGATTCCTATTTCGCGAATACTGTGACCTACCTGTGGAAACATAATGAAGACGGTGCTCTGGGCATCGTCATCAACAAACCGCTACAAGCCTGCGTTGCCGATATCTTCGATGAGTTGGATATCGTGTGCTCCGCGCAGGAAGGCCTCTTTCAGGATCGACATGTGCTCGCCGGCGGACCGGTANAACGAGACAAGGGTTTCATTCTTCATGACGCCGGGCAAACCTGGGAATCGTCGATAGCAGTTACGCCCGAGATTACTATCTGTACATCCAGGACAATATTGCAGGATATCGCCAAGGGAGATGGTCCTGACAATTACCTGGTCGCGCTTGGCTGTGCAGGATGGGAAGCAGGACAACTGGAAAGAGAAATTACTGAAAATGCCTGGCTTACGGCGCCAGCAAATCTGGAGCTCATTTTCTCCAGCGATTATGCCAGCAAGCCCACTGCTGCTGCTGCGCTGCTGGGAATCGACCTGCAACAAATTTCACCCGAGGCAGGCCATTCCTGACAATTCATTGCCAGCTATTACACTGACTCCTGGCTGAACCATTAGGGTCTATCGAGCCCATGACAATTGACACTTTACCCAGTAATTGTGGCAAACCAGTAGGGGCATTGGCGTTCGATTATGGAACCCAACGTATCGGCGTCGCTTTCGGCCAGAGTATCTCTGCATCAGCAAGAGCCGTCACCGTTCTCAAGGCCAGGGATGGTGTGCCAGATTGGGATAACATTCAGCAGCTGATTGACGCATGGAAACCAGATCTGTTTGTTGTTGGACTACCCTACAATCTCGATGGTAGCGAAAGCAAATTGCTTGCCCGTGCGATCAAGTTTGCCAACCGTCTAAATGGTCGATTCAATATCCCCTGCTTTGGCATCGACGAACGCCTGTCCTCTAAAGCTGCCATAGAAAGGGTCGTGGAAGAAAATAATGGCGCCCGAAAGAAAGCAGCCATCGATGACGTTGCGGCGCAAATCATTTTGGAAAACTGGTTTGCTGAGTACCTGAGAGAAACGGCAGAAAAGAAAGGCGCTTAGTCGTTTTCGGGCATTCGACTAAAAATTCTCAGGCATCTTGGCTTTGGATTTGGATTTGGCGTTTTCACGTGAGATCAGGCCTTTCTGCAGTAACTCCTTCAAACACTGGTCCAGGGTCTGCATACCGACCCCTGCGCCGGTCTGAATTGCCGAGTACATCTGGGCAACTTTGTCTTCACGAATCAGATTTCGAATCGCAGGCGTGCCGATCATTATTTCATGAGCTGCTACACGGCCACCACCCTGTTTCTTCAGAAGATTCTGGGAAATTACCGCCTGTNAGGACTCTGAAAGCATGGAACGCACCATGTCTTTTTCTGCCGCTGGGAACACGTCGATAACCCTGTCGATTGTCTTAGCAGCAGAGGTGGTATGCAGAGTACCAAATACCAAGTGGCCCGTTTCCGCCGCGGTGAGTGCCAGCCGAATAGTTTCGAGGTCACGTAACTCACCTACCAGGATGATGTCGGGGTCTTCACGTAAAGCTGACCTGAGTGCTTCGTTAAATCCATGCGTATCTCGGTGTACCTCACGCTGGTTAACCAGGCTCTTCTTGCTCTGGTGTACAAATTCGATAGGGTCTTCAATGGTCAGAATATGTTCGTATCTGGTGTCATTGACGTAATCCATCATCGCGGCCAGAGTCGTACTCTTGCCGGAACCTGTCGGTCCGGTAACCGCAACGAGCCCTCTTGGAACGTCAGAGATCTGCCGAAATATATCCCCCATACCTAACTGCTCCATTGTGAGCACTTTGGACGGAATAGTTCGAAACACAGCAGCTGAGCCTCAATTCTGCATAAAGGCGTTTACCCTGAAGCGAGCAAGATTTGGCACTTCAAATGAAAAGTCGGTTTCGAGAAATTCTTCGTAGTCTTTGCGCTGCTTGTCATTCATAATTTCATAAATCAGTGCANGCACTTCTTTAGAATCCATCTCCGGCACATTGATGCGTCGAATGTCCCCATCCACTCGAATAAGAGGAGGCATACCGGCGGTAACGTGTAAATCAGAGGCCCCTTGCTTTACGCTAAAACCCAATAATTCAGTAATATCCATTTTTCTTACCTTTGAGAGTCTTACCCGTAACAGCAGTGATNAGTTTTCTGCGCGCTGATTCTTACTATTGATTCGGGAGTATGTTCTTGAAAAGCCCGAGCTGAAACGCCTGGTTTATAGCTACAGCGTCACCTATAGTACCTGTCCTGTAGCGATTATCCCAGACTAATCAATGCCTAAAAGTGCCGAAAACGTGACCAGCATAGCAGAAAATATAAGGTCTCTAGACCAGTGTATTCGAGGCTTCGAAGAAAAATACCAACGGCCCCAGGGCTCGGTAAAGCTGCTTGCAGTGAGCAAGAAACAGCCAATCGAGAGTATCCGTCAAGCAGCAGCTGCAGGGATCAGAGATTTCGGAGAAAACTATCTCCAGGAAGCCGAATCCAAAATTGCAGAGTTGCTCAAGCTGGATCCAATCTGGCACTTCATTGGACCGATCCAGACAAACAAGACCCGCGGCATAGCCGAACAGTTCGACTGGGTGCACAGCGTGGATCGCGACAAGATCGCCCGTCGCCTGAATGAGCAACGGCCTGAATCGTGTGCGCCGCTGAATGTGTGTGTCCAGATCAATCTGTCAGACGAGGCGAGTAAATCGGGCACCAGACTGTCTGACTGTGGGCACTTGTGTGATTACATTGCGACTCTGCCCAGGCTCGAGCTGCGCGGATTAATGGCAATCCCCGCCGCATTGCCTGACAAGCCGTCTCAACGGGAATGTTTCAGTGAACTCGCCGCCGTATTTAGAGACCTGCAACACCGCATCCCTTCGATGGATACTCTTTCGATGGGCATGAGCAATGATTTCGAAGCAGCCATTGCCGAAGGATCAACTCTGATTCGATTAGGAACCGCCATTTTTGGCCCACGCGCCGATTAAGATTCCCAGCTNCCTCGAGGATAAGCCATTTCGGATTATCCAGCCCATGGTGATTGAGATAGAATAGCCGCCTAGCGNGGCTGCAGTGCAACCTGGATCTTGCCGAGCGGCGAGATACATTGGCCAGGAGAGATTTTGGATAGTATAAACATAGGTTTTATCGGTGCAGGCAACATGGCGAACAGCCTGATTCGTGGATTGCTGGCCAGGGGAATGGACAGCGCATCNATACAGGCCGCAGACATCGATAATGATAAGCTGCAGCAGCTTGCTGCCGACTGTAAGATTACCACCGCCTCCAATCAGCAGATTGCTGACTGCGCCGATGTTATCGTGCTGGCAGTGAAACCACAGGCAATCGAGAGCGTCTGTACTGGGCTCCATTTGCCAGACTCTGAGCAAGGGCCCTTGATTGTATCTATCGCGGCAGGAATAACACTCGGGCATCTGCAAGCTTGGCTCGGTGAACAACACGCTATGGTACGCTGTATGCCGAACACGCCTGCGCTTATCGGCAAAGGCGTCAGTGGGCTGTTCGGCAATGCCAATATTACAGAAAGTCAGAAGCAATTAGCCACGCAGCTCATGGATTCAGTCGGTATCAGTGTTTGGGTAGACAATGAATCTGATATAGATGCCGTTACTGCGGTGTCAGGTAGTGGCCCTGCCTATTTCTTTCTTTTTATGGAAGCATTGCAGGATGCAGCCCAGGAATTGGGATTAAGCAAAGAGATTGCGAAGACTCTGGTGTATCAGACAGCGACCGGTGCCGCTGAATTAGCAATCCACAGTGAAGATGACATCTGTGAGTTAAGGCAAAAAGTCACCTCGCCCGGCGGAACCACGGAGCAGGCTCTGAACCAGTTCGAAGAGGAAGGCTTGCGGGAAACAGTTAAACGGGCGCTAGCATCCGCTCGTGCCAGGTCTATCGAACTGGCTAACGAATTCGGTAAAAATTGAAACTTTACCGAATAGAATATTTGTGAGGACAAAAGAGAATTCATCATGGGTGTGTTAGGCAGTACTACCGCTCTATTATTCAACACTCTCGGCGGGCTTTACCTGCTGGCGATTCTGTTGCGGTTTCTGTTACAGGTCGCCAGAGCAGATTTTTACAATCCAGTATCGCAAGCTATAGTGAAGATTACTGATCCTCTCGTCAGAATCTTTCGGAATTTCATACCCGGCTATAGGGGCGTTGATTTTTCCTGTCTGGTGCTGGCATTGATTATTGAAGCGATTGCAATCTGTGCGTTGATATTTCTTTATGGCGGCAGTATGCCTTCAGTCGCATTCATCATTACCTGGTCGTTTGTCGGAATCTTGTATTTTATGATCAACATTTACTACTACGCTATAATAGCATCCATTATTATGTCGTTTGTCATGATGTTTTCAGGAAGCACGAATCCCCATCCGTTATTGAGATTGATCTGGCAGCTTACCGAACCTATCATGGCGCCGATCAGAAAGGTGATCCCTTCGATGGGTGGGTTGGATTTTTCACCAATACTTATTTTTGTCGGCATTGGGCTTATTCAGAATGTACTTATCCAGACATTCGGAATTACTGAACAATTGGCAGCTGTCGTAATTGGTATTTAGAGGTGTTCTTCCGTTGGGTTGGCAAGCAACTATACTTGGATTGCAGAGTGCAGCCCAAATCCAATGAATCTTCCATAGCAGGCGTCATCGGTGATAATTTGAAGATTCGTCTGACTGCAGCGCCTAGTGATGGCAAGGCAAACAAGCAGCTTATCAGNTTCTTATCCAAACAGTTCCAAGTTAAACAAAGTGCAATTACTATTGTGAGTGGTCACACCAGCCGATTAAAAAAGTTGTGTATCGATCATCCGAATTCGATTCCAGAAACCCTGAAAATCATACAAGTCTCTTAGAACTAAGGTAACAGAACCAAGGCGTCAACTGCGCTTACACAGCTCATGTCCATTTCGATTCCAGCAGATTCAGTTGGCCTGGTAAAACCCCAGGTACATCACTTTGACGAACCGCTTACGCTGCGAAGTGGCAAGGTCCTGCCTGCGTTCGATTTAGTTGTGGAGAGCTATGGCAAATTGAATGCCAGCAAAACCAACGCTATTCTAATCTGTCATGCTCTTAGTGGTGACCATCATGCGGCCGGTATTCACAGTATAGATGATCCCAAGCCCGGCTGGTGGGACGCCTGTNTTGGTCCCGGCAAGGCGATCGATACCAATTTATTTTGTGTTGTAAGTCTGAACAACCTGGGCGGCTGCGCTGGTAGTACCGGTCCTACCTCCATTAACCCGCAAACCAATAAATACTTCGGGGCNGATTTTCCTGTTGTTACAGTCAGGGACTGGGTGAAGAGCCAGTTTATGCTGATGGATCGGCTGGGCATAAAGAAATGGGCGGCCGTAGTAGGCGGCAGCCTGGGAGGAATGCAGGTGTTGCGCTGGGCTATCAGCTACCCGGAGCGACTGCGCCACGCGATCTGTATCGCAGCGGCACCGAAACTGTCGGCTCAGAATATCGCCTTCAATGAAGTAGCCCGCCACTCCATCAGCAGCGACCCCAATTTTCATGAAGGTCGCTACCTGGAACAAGGCACCTATCCAAAACAGGGGCTTATGCTCGCTCGCATGGTAGGCCACATTACCTACCTTTCCGACAGTGCGATGCGCGCCAAGTTTGGTAAGACTGTTACTGACTTCGAGACCGAAGGCACTAATTTCGGAAGGGACTTACGCAGCGGTAATCTCAGTTTTGGATTTAATGTAGATTTTCAGGTAGAGAGTTACCTGCACTACCAGGGTGAAAGGTTTTCTGAGAACTTCGACGCCAATACTTATTTGTTGATGACCAAGGCGCTGGATTACTTCGATCCTTCGGTGGATTTTGATGGCGACCTAAGTAAGGCCTTTACTAATAGCGATTGCAAATTCATGTTGATGTCTTTCAGCACCGATTGGCGGTTTCCACCTGAGCGATCTCGGGAGATCGTCAATGATTTGCTAAAAGTGGGACGGGAAGTCACTTACCTGGAGATCGAAGCCGACCAGGGACATGATGCTTTCCTCTTGCCTATACCCAGATACGTCAACGCTTTCTCCAAATACCTGGGCAGAGTGCATAAGGAGATCAGTGCCGAGCAGGCCTGATTTGGATAGTTCGGCTAAGCAATAGCAGGCTTTTAAAAAACTAGTATGCGACCAGATCTGGAAATTATTGCAAAGTGGATTAAACCGGGAAGCCGTGTGCTGGACCTGGGGTGCGGTGACGGCAGTCTGCTGCACTATCTCAAGACTTCTAAAGAAGTCTCGGAGATTGGCCTGGAGATCGATGAGGTCAACATCGAACGCTGTATCGAGAACGGTGTAAATGTAATCGAGCAAAATCTAGATCAGGGCCTGTCCAATTTTCAGTCCAACAGCTTCGATACGGTATTACTAGCACAGACTTTGCAGGCACTGAGCAATCCCGATGAATTAGTCGATGATATGTTGCGCATCGGGAAAAACGGTATTGTGACTTTTCCTAACTTCGGTAACTGGAAGAGTCGAATTTACCTGGCAAGAAAGGGTCGAATGCCGGTTTCGAAGTTCATGCCACACCAGTGGTATGACACTCCCAATATTCATTTCTGCACAGTTAAGGACTTCGATGCCTTGTGTGCCGAAAAGAATATCAAGGTGCTCACCCGCACTGTCGTCGATTCCCAACATCAGGGTAACTGGGCTATGAAAGCTTGGCCAAATTTCCTGGGGGAGATAGCGATTTATCACATCACCAAAGGCGACCCGATTGAGTAGGCAGCGAGTAGTTATGGCCAGTGGGAACTCGGGAAAATTGCGAGAGCTTGGCGCCATACTCAGCGAAAAAAACGTGACCCTTCTGCCGCAATCGGAATTCGGTGTAGGCGATGTAGCCGAAACGGGACTCAGTTTCGTAGAGAATGCACTGATCAAGGCACGGCACGCCTGTGTGGCAACGTCTCTACCGGCCATCGCTGATGATTCGGGCATCGAGGTGGATGCCTTGAATGGTGAACCGGGCATTTACTCCGCTCGATATGCCGGGGTCAGTGGCGCTCATGCTGATGTAGAAAACAACGCCAAGCTCCTACAACAACTGGAGCAAGTTCCGGAGCAAGATAGAACTGCGCGGTTTCAATGTGTCATCGTATACCTTCGCCACGAGAAAGATTCCATGCCGCTCATCTGTCAGGGAACCTGGGAGGGGCGAATCCTGTTGTCCTCCAGTGGCGAGAATGGATTTGGTTATGATCCGCTCTTTTACGTCCCTACTCACGACTGTGCTTCTGCCGAACTGGATGCCTCGGTGAAAAATTCCATAAGCCATAGAGGGCAAGCGCTACAGGCATTACTGGCATGCTGGAAGTCCCACCCTTAAGCCTCTACGTACATATCCCCTGGTGCGTACGTAAATGCCCCTATTGTGATTTCAATTCGCACGCCAGTGATGGAGCCCTGCCTCAGCGGGATTACATTACCGCACTGTGTGAAGACTTCGATGATGAAGTCAGTCGACACGAAGCGCTGCAGGGAAGGGAAATTAACACTATCTTTATCGGTGGTGGCACACCCAGCCTGTTCGATGCCAGTTCATTCGAGACTCTTCTTAATCACCTGAGTCGTAAGGCAACGCTGTCAAGGGACATTGAGATTTCCCTGGAAGCCAATCCGGGCAGTGTGGAANTTAATGATCTCGAAGGGGCAAACAGATTCAAACAGTTCCGGGCAGCAGGAATCAACCGGCTCTCGCTGGGCATTCAGAGTTTTAGTGACAAGCATCTCTCCACTCTGGGGCGAATACATGACGGGAAGCGGGCGAGAATGGCAATCGATTCTGCACAAGCCGCTGGCCTCGATAATCTGAACCTGGACCTCATGCATGGCCTACCTGGCCAATCAGTGGAATCCGCGCTGGCTGACTTGCACACTGCTATTGATTACAAACCTTGNCATCTATCCTGGTATCAACTTACCATCGAACCGAACACAGTNTTTTATCGAAAACCTCCGCCACTTCCAGCTGAAGATCAGTTGCTTGAGATTCAACAACAGGGTATTGCAATTCTGGAGAGTAACGGCTTCACACGCTACGAGGTGTCAGCATTTGCACAAGAGCAACGGCAATGCATCCATAACCTGAATTACTGGCAGTTCGGTGACTATCTTGGTATCGGTGCCGGTGCTCATGGCAAGCTTAGCGATCCAAGTTCAGGAGTTATACTTCGCTCTCGGAAATTTAAACAACCCGAACACTATTTGCATAACACTGTTAATCGGGCAGCTGAAAGAGTTGAAATTAAACCCGAAGACAGAGCCCTGGAATTTTTACTGAATGCCCTGCGTATTAGGCAGGGATTTCCAATAGAGTTGTTTGAGAACCGCACCGGCCTGCCTTTTGACACTATTCGAAAGAAGGTAGAATACCTTGCCTCGAATGATCTTCTGTCGATAACCGATAGTAGTGTCATCACGAGTGAACTTGGCTACCGTTTACTCAATACTATACTGGAGGAGTTTCTCTAAGATGCCAGCACTGTATGAAAAGCATTGCGAAGCCTGTCANCTGGGCGCCCCTTTAGTTACCGAAGAAGAAGCGACTGAACTGCTGTTAAGCGTGCCTGCCTGGAAACGGGGATTTCATGATGGGGTCGAGAAACTGAAACGAGAATTCNATTTTATAGAATTCAAAGATGCATTCAGTTTTACCTACAAGGTTGCCAATCTTGCCGAACGAGAGAATCACCACCCTTCAGTGATAACCGAATGGGGAAAAGTAACCATCTACTGGTGGACTCAAAAGATTAACGGATTACATGTCAACGACTTTATCATGGCGTCGAAAACTGACATGATTGCCAAACTTTCTGCCAGATCTGATGCACCCTCTACCAATCAGTGACAAGATGTCTGATCTCACACAACCTCTGCTGAGCAGACTGGATCGGGTCATAAACCTCGCCAGTATAAGCTCTGCCAATCCAGCGATCGATATGAGCAACAAGGCTATAATCGATTACCTGGCCAATGAATTCGAAGAACTCGGCTTCTCCTGTGAACTGGTCCCCTGTGCACCGGACGAAGGCAAAATCAATTTGATCGCAAGCTACGGATCTGGGCCGGGCGGCCTCGTGCTAGCCGGCCATACTGACACGGTTCCGCTAGATGAACAGCTCTGGTCAGTCGATCCCTTTCACCTTACCGAGAAAGNCGGCAGATTCTATGGCCTTGGTGTTACTGACATGAAAGGATTCTTCCCCGTGATTATGGAGGCGGTCGAACCGCTACTCGATAAGGAATTCAAGGAACCGCTCATCGTATTGGCGACGGCGGATGAAGAGACTTCGATGCAGGGAGCACGAACACTAGCGGTCGCAGGTAAACCCAGGGCGAGATCTGCCATCATAGGCGAGCCAACCGGCATGCAACCCGTTCGCACTCATAAAGGCATCATGATGGATACTGTCCGCCTGCTCGGTGAGAGTGGTCACTCTTCAGACCCCGCGCTTGGTAACAACGCCCTCGATGCCATGCATGCCGTCATTGGAGACCTCATCAAATTCCGGGAGGAACTCAAGACGCGCTATCACAATGATCTTTTTGCAATACCTTATCCAACGTTGAACCTTGGCAGTATTCACGGCGGAGACAACCCGAATCGCATCTGTGGTCATTGCGAATTGGCGTTTGATGTGAGGCTTACCCCTGGCATGCATATCGATACAGTTCGCGCAGAAATAAGAGACCGGATTACCAGTATCACTGATCCCCTGCAAATTCAGTTTGAATTGCTTCCGATATTCGAGGGGGTGCCAGCCTTTTTGGCGGAGGAGAATAGTGAGTTGCTGCGGACTGCGGAGGAACTCACCGGACACTCCGGCACCAGCGCTGCCTTTGGCACTGAGGCGCCATTCCTGCAGCAATTGGGCATGGATACGATTATCCTGGGACCAGGCAATATCGACCAGGCGCATCAGCCGGATGAGTATATGTCTGTTTCTATGATCAATCCGTGTATTAATCTATTGAGAGAGCTAATAGGCAGACACTGCCTGTAATGTAGAACATCATGACCAATAACAAAGAAACCATTGCCTGGTTCAGAGCCTCCACACGCTACATCAACGCACATCGCAATAAGATTTTTGTCGTGCTATTGAGTGGCGAGGCGTTGGCAGACAACAATCTTTCAAACATTGTCTCTGACCTGAGCCTGTTACATAGTCTCGGTGTAAAGCTGGTGCTGGTGCATGGCGCACGCCCTCAGATTACTGCAGCATTAGAACAGCAGGGTCGACAGCCGAACTACTACAAGAATCTCAGAATCACCGAGGCTGCATGTATCGAGACTATCAAACAAACAGTAGGCAGCCTGAGCCTGACCCTGGAATCGTTGTTCTCACTGGGCACAAGTAATTCCCCGATGCACGGCGCAGACATCAGGCTCTGCAGGGGTAATTTCGTGACTGCCAAACCAGTAGGCATTCATGATGGCGTAGACTTTCAGTACACCGGGCAGGCGCGCAAGATTCAAAGCGCCGCGATCGAGCAGCAACTGAAGAATAACAACGTCGTCATGCTATCCAATCTGGGCTATTCACTCACAGGAGAGGTGTTTAACCTGTCGGCGGAAGAGATCGCCACNAAGACAGCCATTGCACTTAAGGCTGATAAGCTAATCCTGTTAATCCCAAGCGATGGCGTGATCGACGATTCGGGTAAGCTTGTCGCGTCGTTAACCGAAGAAGATGCCAGATTCTACGCTAACAAATTAGCCAATCGGGACGATGCCGAATCTGTCTGCATTCGCCATGCACTGCTCACATCATTACGTGCTTACGCCCACAACGTGCANCGTTCCCACCTGATAAGCTACAAATCCAATGGTGCTCTCTTGCAGGAGTTGTTCTCTCGGGAGGGAAACGGCAGCCTGTTAAGNGGCGACAATTTCGACCGGCTGCGTGATGCTGGTATTAATGATGTTGCTGGGATCCTTACTCTCATTAAACCGCTGGAGGAGAATGGAACTCTGGTAAAGAGATCTCGCGAATTACTGGAAACCGAAATTGATAATTTCAAGGTTATAGAACTGGAAGGTGCCACAATTGCCTGCGCTGCAATCTACCCGATTTCCAAAGACAGTGGCGAAGTCGCCTGTATCGCCATTGATCCTCGTTACCACAACAATGGCTATGGAGACAAATTGTTATCCAGNCTGGAAGCAGCGGCACGAGAGAAAAATTTAGACAAGCTATTTGTATTAACCACGGTAGCGGCCCATTGGTTCCTGGAGAGAGGGTTTGTCGAAGCAGATGTTTCTGAATTGCCTGAGAGTCGCAAGCAACTCTATAACTACCAGAGAAAGTCCAAGGTGCTGCAAAAGATTCTCGATTAGTTTCGCAATCGAAGGGGTCAGGGAAACTTGATCTTGTAATCTATCAGAACTGAGCGCCTGACTATTCGATCAAGCGTCCCTGACTCCATTGATTCTTTCCAATACACAGATACTGTAATCGTAGGGATTGGTATCGCTTTTCTGAAACTCTTGCCGTGTAATTTCCCGCCACTCGCTCTGGTCGAATTCAGCCAGATAGGTATCTCCTTCTACGTCAGCATGTACACGTGTCAGGTGAAATCGCTGAGCCATCGGCAGGGCAGTCTGATATAAACCGGCGCCACCGATTATGAAGGCTTCCTCGGAACCATCAACTACGGAAATACTCTCGGCCAGGCACAGCGCTTCCTCGAGCGAATGCACAACCCTCACGCCCTCAGCCAGATAATCAGCATTGCCTGTGATGACAATATTAGTACGCCCTGGCAATACGCGTCCGATCGATTCCCAGGTCTTGCGCCCCATGATTATGCAATTGCCCATGGTGACACGTTTGAAATACTTCAAATCCTCAGGTAGGTGCCAGGGCAAGTTGTTATTTCGACCGATGACTCGGTTATCTGCCATGGCACAGATTAGTGCTAGTTTCATCGCGGCGAACTCGTTGTGTTTTCGGTGCTTACTCTATACGGAAAATGGGTAAACGATCGGGTCATGGTGTTGGTAACCTTCCACTGAAAAATCATCAAGCGTCACCCACGTTTCGATGTCCTTGAGAGTTCTAATATCGGGATTGATTTGTAAACGCGGTGGATCGAAAGGATCCCGTTTCAACTGAACAGATCTCATTAACTCAAGCTGGTCTTCGTAGACGTGTGCATTGACGATCTTGTGGTAGGCGATACCCGGTGTCTTGCCTGTAATCTGAGCCATCAGGGCAAGCAGAGTGAATACCTGTATTTGATTGAAATTCAATCCCAGCGGCACATCACAGGAACGTTGATAGCTTGTCAGGTAGAGGGTGTCCCCCAGCAGCGAGAATGTATGAGTGTGCATACAGGGACGCAGGCAACCCAGTTCAAATTCTCCCGGATTGTAAAACGTCAAAATTTCACCCCTGTCATCGACGCCCTGGGCTAAGTTCTCCACAATCTTGCTGAGCTGATCCAGGGTGCTGCCATCAGCTTTCCGCCAGCTACGGCCCTGCACTCCATAAACACGCCCCATGTCGTCTGTGCCTCGACGTGCCGGATTGTTCAGCCAATCTTCATTCTGATTGGCATTGGCATCCCAGGACTTGGTGCCGAGTTTGCGAAATTCCGCCGCATTGTCGTAGCCACGCAGGTAGCCTAGCAGTTCTGCTATTGCCGCCTTCCAGAAGCTCTTGCGGGTAGTGATGATAGGAAACTGGTTTGCAGCAACATCGTAGGAAAGCTCTGCGTTAATCACGGTTAGGCACTTTTTCCCGGTTCGCTTGTTTTCGACCCAGACTCCCTGGTCAATGATGCGCTGGCAAAGAACTAAGTATTGCTGCATTGGCTAGAGAGATCCTTTATGAACGACTAAGAGGCAGTCAACGGTCGTGGTGGCCGTGGTTTGNTGTATGCCAGAAACAACAGAAATGCGCCGGCCAGTACCATCGGCGCCGAGAGTAATTGCCCCATCGTCAACCATTCCATGGCAATAAATCCTATTTGTTGATCGGGCTGCCGAAAGAATTCGACAAAAAAACGGAATGAGCCATAGCCTAGACCGAAGGCTCCTGATACTGCCAGGCGTGGCCGCTGAGTCGAAGAGAACCACCAGAGAATACCAAACAGGACCACCCCTTCCAGAGCGAACTCATATAACTGTGAGGCATGCCGGGGCAACTGATCCACATGTGGAAACACCATCCCCCAGGCAACCTCCGTTGGACGTCCCCAGAGTTCACCGCCGATGAAATTTCCCAGTCGGCCTGCTCCCAGACCAAACGGCACAAGCGGTGCGATAAAATCAGCCGTCTCCCAAAATCCCTTACCGATGCTCCTGGAGAAAAAGTAGAGTGCTACCAGGACCCCCAGCAGTCCTCCATGAAATGACATCCCGCCTTCCCAAACTCGAAATAACCACAAGGGATCACCCAGAAATCGGTCGAAGTTGTAGAAGAAGACTGATCCCATGCGGCCGCCGAGCACAACACCGAGCGCGCCGTAAAACACCAAATCAGAAATCTGCTCGCTGCTCCATTGCTCCGGTACTTTCTTTTGGCGGTGAGACGCCAGCACCCAGGCACCACCGAAGGCGATAATGTACATGATTCCATACCAATGAATACTGATGGGTCCGAGGGAGAGCGCAATGGGATCAAATTCAGGAAACGTTAGCATTGGTCAGTGAACGCTGTAGGGTTGTCCGATTCTAGCGGAGTATAGCAAGTTTAAGCGAATCAAACGCCCACAAGTGAGCGCGGGCTGGTTCTTGACAGCTCGCCCGATTGTCTGCGACTCTGCGCCCTGGTTTTCGGCAGGNCAGGAAACCTCAGATGCATTCAAAGAGACAGAGACTTTCTATCCCCCTATGTGCCTTATTATCTTCGCTCACCAGGCTGAGTCCCGTTATCCATTAGTACTGGCAGCAAATCGTGATGAATTCTTTGCCAGGCCAACTGAACAGGCCGGTTTCTGGCAAGTTCAACCCAATCAATCCAACGCGCAACAGATACTCGCCGGTCGGGATCTACTTGCTGGCGGAACCTGGCTTGGTATTACTCGCAGCGGTCGCTTTGCAGCGGTCACCAACATTCGTGACCCATCCCAATCCGAACAGAAATCTCGCTCTCGAGGTGAACTGACTCGGGAATTCCTGGCCAGTACCCAATCAGCTCAAGAGTACGGTGAATCACTGGTTCAACATTTCAGCAAATTCGCAGGATTCAACCTGTTGATCGGAGACGGCGAATCGCTTTACTACGCCAACAACTTCGAACACGTAGTGTGGCGGCTTGAACCAGGAATCTATGGCTTGTCGAATGGACTGCTCAACACTCCCTGGCCCAAGGTCGAGCGGGGTAAAGAGCGGCTAAAGGAAATTCTCGGTTCCAATCACCACATTACCACGGATAAACTCATCGAATTGATGGCGGACCGANAGCGGGCTAGCGATGATGAGTTACCCGATACTGGTGTGCCAGCCGAACTGGAAAAAACGTTGTCATCTGCCTTCATCCTGAACAAGGAAAGACTCTATGGTACGNGTTGTTCTACAGCGATTGTAATCGATGCGGAAGGCGAGACTTGCTTCAGTGAACAAAACTACGATTCATTTGGTGAAACTGCAGAGCAGCATACTTACAACGTTACTCTTGCTTGAGTGCTCTTTGCTGAATACTTTTTCTGAAAATCCTTTGCTGAGAATCCTATCATGTACGTACCAAAACACTTCTCTGTTCCCGAACAGGACCGGATCACCAGTTTCATCCATGANAATGGATTTGGCGACTTAATTTCACAAGTCGATAATAGCCCTTTCGTCACACACCTGCCTTTCCTGTTCGATGCAGCCAGCAACAATCTGCGGGGACATATTGCTAAGGCGAATCCACAATGGCAGCAACTGGACGGTCAACAGGTACTCGTAGTGCTATGGGGTCCTCACGGGTATGAGAGTCCAGGTTGGTATAGCGAGCCAGGCGTTCCTACCTGGGATTATCAGACAGTGCATGTGTATAGCACCGCTCGCTGTATACGCGATCCCGACCAGTTAGCTGACATCGTGAAACAGCTGACAAATCAATATGAGGCCAGCTTTGCCGATCCCTGGCAGGCTGAATTCGATAATTCACACTCACACAGTATCGTCGGAATCTCTATTGCTATCGAGGAAATTCAATGCAAGTTCAAGCTCAGCCAAAACCGCAGCGAGCAGGAACGACGCGACGTCATTCAGCAGCTGGATGAATGTGGTAATACTTCGCTGGCCGCAGCCATGCTTGCCGAACTCACTGACAGGTCGATTAACTAGGGAGCCTCTGAGAATGCTTATGATAAATCAAGGATTCGCTCGAGCTCAGTTGGTTCTGGAAGATCGAAGCAGTCTGTCTACACCTGCGTTGTAGAGTGTCAGATCCACTGCACTGCGAATCATCTGTGCATCATCCATCTGCATCACCTGATCGAGCAGGTCTTGCGCTGCTTCCAGGCTGACACTGCGAATTACCGATTTTACTTTCAACAAAGTGGCGGCATTCATTGACAGGATGTCAAATCCCATAGCCATCAACAAGACAGCCGCTCCCGGGTCCCCGGCCATCTCACCACAGATGCTTACCTGCTTGCCTTCTTCCTGTGCCTGCGACACCACCTGATACAGTGCGCTCAGCACTGCCGGATGAAAAGCGCTATAGAGGTTGGCTACTCGCGGATTGTTCCGGTCCACGGCAAGCAGATACTGGGTCAAATCATTGCTCCCCACCGAAATAAAATCAACCAGCTTGGCCAGCGCCCGAGTCTGATAAACTGCCGCCGGTAATTCGATCATGACGCCTATAGGCGGAAACTTGACCTCCAGCTTTTCCTGAATCAACTCATGATGCGCTTTCTTGATAAGTTGCATAGCTGAATTCACTTCGTTGATATTGCTTATCATGGGCAACATTATCTGCAAGTTTTCAAGACCAATACTTGCGCGCAACATGGCACGAATCTGTGCCATGAAAATTTCAGGGTGGTCCAGAGTGACTCGAATTCCACGCCAACCCAGGAAGGGATTCGCCTCTTCGATTGGAAAATAGGATAGAGATTTGTCCCCGCCGACGTCCAGTGTGCGCATAGTCACAACTTTTGGTGCGAACGCCTGCAGTTGCTCGCGATAAATTTCCAACTGCTCATGTTCACTGGGGAATCGTTCGCGAAGCAGAAACGGAACTTCTGTCCTGAACAATCCGATGCCTTCGGCTCCCTGGTCGAGAGAATGCAGTACATCAGACATCAATCCTGTGTTAACCCATAAATGAACACGATGATTGTCTGCCGTTTCACAGGGCAAATCTTTCAAATCTTCCAAGCCCGCAATCAACAGGTCCTGCTCTTTGATCGTATTCAGATAACGCTTGCGAACCTGATCGGACGGATTGCTAATCACCTCGCCTTTGTATCCGTCGACGATGATCTCTTTGTTGCCCAATTGATTGTAGGGAAAAACAACTGCCCCCATTACGGTTGGTATGCCCATGGTTCTGGCCAAAATTGCAACATGGGAGTTTCCAGAGCCTTTGACCGAGACAAGTCCTTTCAATTTTTCTTTAGGCACTTCTACTAACATCGCAGGGGTAAGTTCTTCACTGACCAGAATCGTGTCGTTGTTATATTCGGTTACAACAGGCTCTTTCTCCTGCAAATAGAACAATACCCGGCTGCATAAATCTTTGATGTCAGCTGCCCGCTCACTCAGATATTCGTCATTCATCATCTCGAAATTTCGAACATGTTCGCTGGCGACGAAAGCCAGTGCACCCTGCGCCCAACTGCCCGCCTTAATTCTCTGTACGACTTCGTTCCCGAGGGCATCGTCATCCAGCATCCGCAGATAAATATCGAAAAGCTGGCGCTCTTCTTCAGCCACATGGCCTGCCAGTTTGCCATGTAGTTCTCGCATATCTTTTCGAACGGAGTTAAGGGCATTGTTAAAAAAGTCAATTTCCTTATCGATGTTCTTGGCTGGTCGGTTTGGAATTTGACTCAGGTCCGCCGCAGGAAACACGACCACGGTATGACCGATCGCGACACCGGAAGAACCCGATACGCCATGAAACACAGTGTCTGAGGTTTTGTGTCCAGATGGGCTGATACCCTCGATTGCGCCGGTGGCTTCGGCATGGGCAATGACTCCGGCCAGCTGAGCAGACAGTGTGATTAAAAATGCTTCTTCGCTTTCATCGAAGCGGCGCCGCTCTTCGTGTTGTACGACCAATACGCCAAGGGTCGACCGATGGTGGATGATAGGAACTCCGAGAAAAGCATGGAAGTTTTCTTCGCCGGTTTCCTTTAGGTAGTGGTAACTGGGATGCAGGGACGCATCCTGAAGATTTATCGGCTCGGCATGCTTGGCTACTAATCCAATGAGCCCCTCCCCCAGATCCAGACTAACGTGTCCAACCGCTTCCCTGTTAAGTCCTTCGGAAGCCATTAGTACGTGGCTATTAAGGTCTGAATCCAGCAAATAGACGGAACACACTTGAGTATCCAGAGCATCGCGTACACGATGCACAATGATATCCAGCGCCGACTGCAAATCTTTAGCAGCATTAACTTTCTGAACTATGCTGCGCAGTTGTTCCAACATGTCAATTTCCGGTCATGTATCAAGTCAAGCTTGCGGGCCATAACCCGTGGGGGCCCTTCTCAAATACGTGGGGCCCTTCTCAAATACGTGGGGCCCTTCTTAAATACATGGGGCTCTTCTCAAATTGAAGAGGCTTCTTCTCAGTAAGGCTTGAGGACCAGGGCTCTCTGTTTGATCCGTGATTATCCTGATCCTAATCCCAGGATTTTGTCTTTATTGTTGTTTCACGTAGTTATTCAGAGGAGTAACCAATTCATTGAGAGCCTTGCGGTAAACATCACGCTTGAACTCGATGACCTGGTTAATCGGGTACCAGTAACTTACCCAACGCCAGTCATCAAACTCGGGCTGACCAGATTTCTCCAGTTCAACTTTGCTGTCTTCACTCTCCAGGCTCAACAAGAACCATTTCTGTTTTTGTCCGATGCAGAGCGGATCTTTATGGTAACGAATAAAATTTTCTGGAAGACGATAATGCAACCAGTCATTTGTCTGGTGCAGAATCTTGACGTCATCAGCCGCCAATCCTACTTCTTCATCCAACTCTCGATAGAGAGCCTGTTCCAATGTTTCGCTGTGCTTTATTCCTCCCTGGGGAAACTGCCAGGTACGCTGGCCTATGCGCTTGGCCCAAAGCAATTGACCCTGCTGATTGCAGATTACAATCCCCACATTCGGGCGGAAGCCCTCCGAGTCAACCATACTCATCAGTCCTTGGACAAATATAAACTCCTATTGTTTCACAAGGGAACTTCGTTGATCAATGCCGGAACGTCGGGGCTCTCTCACTTTCTTCTGACTATTCAATAAGTTAGTACAAAACTATGGGCGCAATATTAATCCCTGCTTGGGTAATATCGCTGCGGCGCGGGACCCACAATGGGTATAATGCGTCTTTTTTAGCTGCCCCAAGACCCATGGCTAGACGATTAGCACTATTCGATCTGGATAACACTCTGCTCGCTGGAGACAGCGATCATGCTTGGGGGGAGTTTCTGATTCACAAGCAATTGGTTGACGAAACAGCCCATCGAGCCCGCAATGACGAATTTTACAAGAACTACCTGAACGGAGAACTGGATATTCATGCTTATGTGAAATTCACACTGTCTCCAATACTCGATTTTAACTCCCAGCAACGCCATGCCTTACAAACCGAATTCATGGAGAACGCCGTTCTACCCATGATCCTGAGACAGGGTTTGGACTTGGTAAAACATCATAAAGACGCTGGTGATTACTGCGTCATGATTACCGCGACCAATGCGTTTATAACGGCTCCCATCGCGGAACGATTTGAGGTCGATCAGCTTCTGGCAACCGATCTCGAATTGGACGGAGATGGATTTTCCGGAAACATTGCAGGTATACCCTGTTTCCGTGACGGCAAAGTTGCAAAACTGGAACGATGGCTTGGAACAAACAGCGAATTACAACTGTCACACAGTATTTTTTATAGTGACTCGATTAATGATTTAAGTCTGTTGGAAAGAGTAACCGAAGCGGTAGCCGTCGACCCCGATGCACAACTCCTATCAGAGGCTCGGGAAAGAGGCTGGCGGACCTTAAGTTTACGCGGATAGAACTGACAGACTAAACAAAAAGGTCCTTTATGACTCCAGGTTTTCGATTAGTTCTCGCTGTACCCTTGCTCGCAGTCACCGTATTCAGTGCCTGTGGCAGTGAGAATGAGCCTCTGGATCAGCCATCTCCTCCTGCCATTGCTGTCAACAACCCTCGCATAGCAAGCGTTGATCTGATATTGATTGAACCAATCCACGATGTGCTGCGAGCCTACCTGCAACAGATAGAAACGGATTACGATGCCGTTGCAGATAATCTTGACTCGTTGCGATCCGAGATATTAGCTTTCCTGGAAGAGCCTTCAACGACGAGCATGAACAACGTACGCAGTGCCTGGCTCTTGTCACATAGTGCTTATGAGTTGACCACGTTACATCGCTACTTCGCCGTCCTGATTTTGAACGAAGCGGAAATCCTTAGCCTGTTTTCTCTACAGTATCGAATGAATCACTGGCCAATTCTGCCGGGATACATCGATTATGTTGCAGGATTTATCGATACCGGCATCGTGCAAGACATCACAGTTGCATTGAATATCCCGACTTTACAGGAGCAACATGGCATATTTGGCCTGTCAGAAGTGTCGCTGGGATTCCACGTCATTGAATTTCTGCTATGGGGAGAAAATCCGGACCAAATTACACCGCGGTCGGCTGCTGATTATCGGCCAGTTACTCGTTTAACCCCGGCACAGGCTGAGTCAGGCCTTGAACTCGATCTACTCAGCAATAATCGTCGCCGGCAACTCTTACTACTGAATACCCAATCACTGATTGACGATTTTTATACCAGCCAAGCGCTCTGGCTCGCCGGCAGAGACAGATTTGTCAACACATTGAGTGGTTACGGTAGTGGCGAGTTGCTTGTGCTTCTAATTGAGGCCATGACAGGTATGCTAACCGAAGAGATGCTGGTTCGATCTTTGTACCCCCTACTGAATGGAGAATACATCGATAGTATTCAATCGCCCTTCAGTCACTCAACACAAAATGCAGTCTCTGCCCAGCTAACCAGTATTGAGCAATTGCTGCTCGATACAGACTCGACCCAGGGCTTGAGCCTGGATTCAATCTTGATCAGTCTTTCTTCTGACTTTGAAGAGCTTTTCTATCAAAATTTTGACGCCAGCAAGGAATGCCTGGTGCTGCTCTACAGCACCCTGGGCAACCCGGAAGACACCAGAGACAGCTTGCAAGCAGAGTTCGAAATTGTCGAATGCATCAACCTGCTCACTAACATGATCGATTATCTGGAACAGATTAAAATAGGTCTGTATGACCCAGTCTAAGAACCCTCTACTGAAGCTCGACGATCAGATCATCCGCCAGCCCTTCCAGTTCGCTCTGCAGATCTTCCAGGTCCAATCCCTCGGGTACTTTCAATAACGCTGACGCTTTAAACAGGGCGTCACCGGACATGGGGGCCGGGGCGCACTCTGATGTCAGCTTTTCTACATTGACCGAGAGTTTCGCCAGTGCATGGGAAATCTCCTGCACGATACCAGCCCGATCATTTCCGATCAGGTTCAATTCAACAGTTTGTTCCGTGTTGTGAGTCTCATCAATATCAACCCTCTCGATAACCAGCGTGAGATGATCTGACAATCCTTCGAGAGCGTCTATCAGTCTGTCGGCGTCCTGGTCGTTAACACTGACACGCAGAACTCCTGCAAACTTACCAGCCAGCTGGGACATGTTGCTCTCCAGCCAGTTGCCCGCGTTACTGGCGATGGTCTGCGCAAGGGATTCGACGAGTCCCGGTTTATCATCGCCGATTGCTGTCAGTACAAGATAAGTAGTCATCGGTTACCTCAAATTAGTCAAAGGGATCCTAAAAGAGCCCCATCTGTTTGTTCAAAATTTCTGAAGTGGAAGATGATTTAAAGACTAGTATGGAATCGGCTATCGGTGCCAATTGTTTATCGATATAGAAGTCATAGTCGATAGGCGATTGACGGTATTGCCTCGGCTCGGGACCACTGACTGTCATGTAATATTCAATCCAGCCACCAGATTCATACTGGCGTGGTAAACCACGCTCGGTTCTAATCGCGTCAGCCTTACGCGCCGCCTGTACATGAGGAGGAACATTCTTAACATAGTCCTTCAATTTCCGCCGCAGGCGTTTGCGCAGTACCAGCTCTGGCTCGTACTTTCCATCCTGCAGATCCGCCACTACCTGTTTGACATAGTCTTCGTAAGGCAGGTCAAGAAAAATATTCCTATATAGCACTTGCTGAAATTCTCTCGCGAGAGGAGACCAGTCACTGCGTACTGTTTCCAACCCCTTGAAAAGAATCTTGTCCTGACCCACCAGACCCGCGTAGCGCTTCTTGCTGCCAGCGTCAGAACCTCGAACTGTTGGCATTAGAAACTTCCTGAAATGGGTTTCAAATTCTATTTCCAGAAAACTTCTTACTCGATGTTCTTTCATAAGCCTTTCGCGCCACCATTCATTGAGCTTTACTGCTAGATCAGTTCCTATGACAGTGGCAGACGACAAGTCAATCGATCCCAACAATACAAACACAGAGTCCGTATCACCATAGATGACCTAGTATCCCTGCGCCTCAATAAATTTTTTACTCTCAATAATGATTTCGTGCCCGCGCCTGGTAATTGAACTTACCAGTCGAGAGTCGAAAAACCGGCAACCCCGTGTGCCAAGCACTCCGTAGAAAGAATTCATAATAATCTTGATGGCCTGTGAGAGTACGGCATTGTTGCGGGCTTTAGCTTCGTCGCGGGCAGCCCACAGGCGCTCGATAAGGGAAGGAAGAATGAAGTGCTCCCGGGAAAAGCACCCCCCATCGTAGCCTTCAATGGCACCATCTTCTTCGAGACCCACGACCAGGGCCAGCGGATCGACATGAAAGCTTCGAATTATGCTCGGGTATAGACTCTTGAAATCCAACACGATTACGTTTTCATGAATCCCCGGAACCGACTGCATGACGTATCCGCCAGGACTCATATTGGTCGATTCTAGCTGCTCCAGTGCTGGTGCGACATATCCGTTCCTGTGGAGTTGGGGCAGGTAAAGGAAATCCATAGCGGCTACCGAGCCACCATATCGATCCAGTTCCAACCCGGTTAGCAACGCACGTTCGATTGCAAATTCAATCAGCTTCTCACGGCAAAAAATATCCCATACCAGGCGACAGTCTTCCAGGTTATAGCGTGCCAATGCCAGCTTATTGGATTCAAATAGTGCACTGATTTCCTGACCACGCTGATCAACATCATCGATCAGCTTGCCTCGCTTGAGCAATTGCCGTGTAACATACTCCAATGAGAAATTTTCAAACTGATAGCTTGCCGAACGCATCAGTTCGATCCCATCAAGCACAACCCGCCCGGGGAGCAATGCGTAGAAGCGATCAGTGCTCTCTCTCGCCTGCCGCCAGATGATAGTTTCCTGATTGCGGCCGAGTTGCAAGGGGACGGCGGCTCGATTGGCAAACTCCTGTAAACGACGCAGGTCAAAATTCACAACGTTCCACCCCATCAGGATATCCGGATCGAGCAGACGAATTCGGTCTACAAACGCAGTGAGCAATAGGCCTTCGTCCGCGAAGTAACGCTGTGAGAGACTGTCATTGTCGAAGCTGGTATTACAGTCTGCGTCCGCGCCAACCATGAGCACGGTCGACTCAGATTCAGAGTAGAGAGCTATTGAGTAAAGCGTGTCAGCTGCAAAATTCGTTTCAATATCGATTGAAACTGACTTGAGCCGAGGGTGATACTCTTCAGAAGTAAGCCGTGCATTGTGAATGTCGCGGAAAGAACCTGCTTCTTCTATCTCACCGGTAATACAAGCACCGCCTGTAATAAACCGTTCCATCAGATAACGATCGGCGGGCTTGATGTCGGACTCTACAAGCTGAACTTTCTGGCCACGCAGTTTATCTCGACTATCGAAGAGCTGACGCCGGCTTCGAAAATAGAGCGCAGACATGGATTGCTGGCTGAAACTCTTCAACCCGGTTGGCGCAGTCCTCCAGTTGCGATTCCTTGCCAGCGTATTGCTGACCTGGGTCTGCTGTGCTGTCGGGTAGAAGCAAACCGCTTCCTGCCTTTCCAGGCGAACTCTCAGTGGACCATTATCTGAAGCAAACCAGAAGATGAGTTCGAGACCATCGCTTGACTCGATCTATTGCCGGGTGAGAATGAAACCGTTAAGAGAAGGATTTTCTGTGGAGTCTGTGGACACAGACCCAAAATACTAGGGGATTATGCTAATTTCTATGAGCTCTTTCCTATCAACCCCTGGTCGAGGTCCAGGCTGCATATTGCGAATGAGCAAAATCCCCTTGTACTAGTGTCGCGGCAACTATATACGCACTTTTCTTTCAAACTGTCCGAAATCTTCCCAGAAGCTAACCTTTTCAGGTAGCTGATCCTGGCGAAGTTGCACATTTCCATTTACATCGGTAACCCGCGACACAAGAGTATGCTCCCCAGAGCTGGGATTATCCCAGTTATAACTGAACAGCTTCCAAGAGTACTTGGTATTACGTGGATTCATTTGTGCACGTTCCCATGGACCATCGTCGACTTTAACTTCGACGCTCTCCAGAGCAGTTCCATCATTTAGAACAAATCCCTGGACTCGATATTGTCCCCCGGATTCGATCACACGCACGATCGCAGATTTGAGGTTCATCGCGGTAACTGAATTCTCAACCCAGCGTTCGGTACCCCCGATGTCAGTCCTCTTCAGGGTTACATAGTCACGACCCATAAATCGTCCCATATAACGGGTGTTTTGTACGTGAATCTGAGTAAGCCATTTTACATTCGCGACTCCGTACCAGCCTGGCACCAGCAACCGCACTGGTTTACCGTGATAATGTGGCAGTGGTTCGCCATTCATCTCAAATGCCAGCATATTCTCAGCGCGCATGGCATCATTAATCGACAGGCTGCGGGCGAACGCTTTTTCGACTTCGCGGCCACGAATTTCTTCTGTTGAAATATCTGAACCAAAAAATACAATTTCTTTAGCGCCTTCCTGAATCCCTGCCTCTTCGAGGATGCTGTTCAGGGCAGCTCCGCGCCAGTTTGCATTACCCATCAGTCCGTGCAGCAGACGCTGGCTACTTCCACCACACTCAAAGCCAACTTGCTGCTCGATGATGTTTCTACCCATGAGCTCTTGCAGTGAAAACTCAAGCTCGTTATCTACCATACCGGTGACTTTCAAACGCCAGGAGTCATTGTCTATCTCAGGCTGGCCATAGTGTTGCACCAGATAGAAATCATCATTATCAGTAAAATAGTTGGTGATCGCCCGAGTATCCTGCCAGTGGGTAGTATTTGGCTGAATCGGATTCCACTGAAAGGACTCTGACTGTGGGTCGGTAAACGGGACCAATCTCTCTCCCTGTGCCAGGGCTGGAAAAAGCAGGTTGGGTGCGGTTGCGGCGCCGGCAGCCAGGACTCCAGTACCCAGCGCGCCTTTTAGAATTTTTCTTCTACCTTTGTCTTCAGGATTCATCGTGATCTCTCTTCAATCTTACTCGCCTTGCCGGCCCTGTTAATTGAAGCCGTACCAGGAGTTAGTGAATGGACTGGATTTCGCTCAACCATACCATACGGAGTCCCTACATTGTTAGGGTAAGGATTCTATTTCCTGTTTCAGTTGGAAGTCCCGGGTGGTCACAATAGATTCCAGAACCTCGATACGTTTTTCCAAGCCTTCAGTCTTCGCTCTGAGCTGCTGGTTTTCACGTTGCAGGTTTGATTCCAGATCGTCCACCCCGTGGCGAAAACGCTCAGTTCGATACTTGAGGTAGACACTGAAGCTTACGAATGCAAAGACTATTGCGACTATCAGAACTGGTGTTATGTCATCCATCGTTATTCTCCTTTCACTGCCATTGGCTAGTGTCTATCCACACTTTTACGGATTTTCCGCGGTTGCTCTTTTGATTTGAATAAAAAATACGCAAAATGTGAGCCAAATATTTTCCTTCGTGTTATCAGAGCCTTACAATTCGAGACTATCCTGGGCTTGGGAACAGTCCACCATCAGTGGCGAATTGGACCAGTTTGTGACGCATAGCGGGCAATGGCAAGCACAGTATCTGAAGCCCGCTTGTCCAACTCAACGGCCAGCACAATGACTAACACACGTTTTCACAATCTCTCAACGCGCATTGCCCCTGAAGGCATCGTCTCCCGATTCATCGGGCCGCTGGAAGGATCGGTTCATGCAATCTGGACCCAGCTCGTTGACTTCGAGAACTGGAATAGGTGGATGCCCGGCGTAGAAGCGGTCGAGCGTCAGGATGCCGGTGTGGTGGGGCGTGGCAGCATACTCCTGGTGCGGGAAAAGCTGACTCAGCTTGAGTGCAGGATCGCTCACTGGGATCCGGCAAAGCGTTTGGATTTGGTTTTTGCCACGCGTAGCAAGCGAATCGGATACAGCATCACAGTTATTTCTACGGACGATACCCGGCATACGGAAGTACGACTGGAGATGGAATTCGAGTTCAACGGCCTGGGCAGTTGGTTGGGATTTTTGCGGACTTCACTAGAAAAACGACGAGCAAGTCGTCTGTTGGAATGCTTCGCCCTTCACATGCGGTTCCAACCCAGCTAGTTTACTCTTCCCTACCATATCTTGTGCTGTTTCGAGTCAATTACCCCAAGTTATAGGTGTTGCTTCTCTGAGCAATAGTATTTTGATGTTTTTACTTCAAATAGCTAATTTTTCAATACATTCTATATAATGTGTTTCACTTCACAAACCCTTAAGTTTTTTCTAGTATCTTAGTTCTAATTCGAAATGCTCAGGCATGTATTAGCCTCTGACATTGCCTAACGCACCACCAGCTAGAAGCATAAGCAGTATGAATTCAGCAGAAAAAATTCATAACATATTTAGGATTGTTGAAAAGGAGCGATCGATACAGATTTCGATCGATTCGCTGTCCAGGGGCATCGACAACTATCACATCGATATCCGGCTCAGTAAAAAGTTTTCTTCAGACATAAAGAAACTAGCAAGTCTACTCATATCGCAGACTTCTGTTCCCAAGCCCAAGAGCTGGGACAATTCCGAGCTGTTTGAAAAACTACGTAGCAGTTACCTGGACCTGATGACTGTACTGATTCATCGAGTCAAGACTGACCTGAATGCAGACGAAATCTGTTTTTCTGCAATTTGCTTCGATAAAATATATTCTCCAGTTCGTTCGTCATCAACTCGATAATGAAATCAGAAAAGTACAATATCGCCTGTCCGAGAATCGAAATAGGGGATCTTCAGAAGCCCTTGCAACAGACCAGCGCATGTTCTGGTTGAAGAAAAATTACGACGCCATTCTCTATAATGTAAACAAGCAGATTTTCAGTCAGCTGCAGCGTGTCGAAGAGAGACAGCTGTGCATCATCCGTGATCAGTTTCTCGGCGAAGATTACGAATTTGCAGCCGATGCCTTGATCAACCCGCTGCTATACACATCTGAACTCAGTGCACTTCCACTATTACTGAACGAGTACAGCATGTAGAGTTGGAATGGGGAAGACATCGGTTTTATCGATTTGAACAAAAAAGTTGAATCTCTGTTTAGCAAACGTATTACGGAACTTGAAATTACACCCCTGAGAAATGAAGATGAGCAACAAACTGTAATCACCGAAATTCATGATGAACTGGGTGGTGTTTTCCTGGCCCAACCATTCCTTGGCCAGGCAGA
The DNA here is from genome assembly GCA_002730035.1 of Gammaproteobacteria bacterium. GTDB lineage: Bacteria > Pseudomonadota > Gammaproteobacteria > Pseudomonadales > Pseudohongiellaceae > UBA9145. The sequence goes on from PBYU01000015.1 coordinate 68,304, forward strand.
GGATACGAAGACAACACTAGCGGAATCATTCAATTGGTTCGAACATCCTGCACTCGTCGAGTCACTCTTCAATCTTCAATCTTCAATCTTCGAAAACATAATGAAAAACTATCTGCCTATCGCAAGGAATTCGGATTCAGGAAGTGGTGGCGGAAACGAGGTGATATAAGGCGACTCACCGGAACACTAAAAACCTTCTCCAAGTTATTAAGATCCAAGAAGGTGCTTGCGCAACTTCTTGCCTCACACTACATGCGCCGCTCCCTCAATCCAACCATCATGGAATACGTAGATCTAAAAACCATTTGCCAGTTTCTGTGCGGCAATATCACAGCAGCTAAAGTACAAGAAAGCATTTCAGGAGGGCGTCAACTTAGCAACGAGCAAATCAAATCTCTCGAGTCCCTAAAGGGAAAAGTTTGGGAACAGATTTCCAAAGCCGACGCAAACGATTCTTTGAGGCTACTGTTGGACTTCAGTCGATTTCGCCAACAGCTCAAATACTTCCGCTTTGCACATCGTGCATTCAACCGCATGAGCTTGTTGACAGCTGAAGACGAACTCAAATTGTCGAAAACTGCAGGTACCTTGTACGTGCTTCCTACAAGCTCTGAAATCGAAGAGGATGAGGAGAGAATATGCCATCATGCCATTCTCAAGGCTGATGTCAGGGGTTCTACAACTGTCACAGATGAATTGCAGGAAAAAAGCCTGAACCCTGCCTCTTATTTCAGCACTCGATTCTTTAATCCTATCAACAAGATTCTTGAAACTTACGGAGCCAATAAGGTATTCATAGTAGGCGACGCCATTATTCTCAGTTTTCTCGAATACGAACATACGCCACAGCAATGGTTTTCCGTAGCACGTTCCTGCGGTTACGCAAAAGACATGCTGAAGATAACCGGGTCCAACAACCGCTACTCGACACAAATGGGTTTGCCTCTGCTCGAACTGGGTGTCGGTATTTGTTACTCCGAAGAGGCTCCCCGTTATCTCTATGATGGCGACCACCCAATAATGATCTCTGGTGCTATCGGTTTGGCTGACCGTATGTCAGGTTGTTCATGGAACTTAAGAGCCGCAATTAAGAAGAGTTTGTTTAATGTAGATGTACTGCGTATTGCCGAAGGGGAGAGCGGCAAGGGTGAGAAGGGTCAACATTATCTTCGCTATAACGTTAATGGAATAAATATAGATGACCTGGCGTTTTCAAAGCGTAAGAGAGAAATATCACTCAAGAGTGTACGCATAACGCTTAATGCTAAAGACTATCTATTTCATGTTGGACAGTACCCGGATGCCAATGGGCGTAAGAAAGATCTGGTTATTCGTGAAGGAAAAGTGGGACTGTGGCGCGACTCGGAAATTCATGAAGATCCGGACAGCGATGAAAGTTACTTTGAGGTAGTTGTTAACAGAAAAGTGCTTCCTCTGGTATTGGAGTCGACAATACGCAAGCAGCCGGAAAACATCGAATAATTTCAGTGACCGTGTCCACCCGCACCATGCACATGCCCGTGGGCTATTTCTTCTTCACTTGCATCTCGAACCGAAACTACTTCGACTTCATAATAGAGCGTCCTGCCTGCCAGGGGGTGGTTGAAGTCGACATCGACATTAAATTTGCCCACTTTGAGTATGATGACACTGTGCTTACCCTGATTGGTTTCTACACCAGCTATCATGCCCGGCTTTGGTTTCTTGCCTCCTCTGAGGAAACGCAGATGCTTGATAGGTAGCCGACGTAAGCCTTCAGGATCACGTTCGCCATATGCTTCTTCCGGTTTAAGGGTAATTTCTATCTTGTCGCCAACCCTCTTGCCTTCCAGCGCCTTCTCCAAACCGACTATGACATTGTGAAAGCCATGCAGGTAGTACTTCGGCTCATTGCCATAGGACTGTTCACTCCAATCACCATGATTCCCCTCACTATCGACGTAACTTAACCGATAATGGAAGCTGACGGCTTTGTTCGCAGTTATCTGCTCATCTGTATGGCTACTTCTGCCAGAGTCCCTGGTGTCTTCAGAATTTTCTAAATCCGTCATAGTTCATTCTCCCGAGAGGAGGAATTCTAGCAGATGCTACTGATCACAAGATATTGCTTAAGTAAGTCAGAGCGCTAGCCCGGATGTTTCACCAGATTCCGTAGCGAGGACGTTCCAGGGTGCGCGATCTGTGGAGTTCGCGACTGAGAAGCGCGTAGGCGTACTCGTGCAGGACGTTGAGCGCGGCGAAGGAGTGAACTCTGCAGAGGGCGTGCCCTGGAGCGGCCGCAGTAGGAATTTGGTGAAATATCCGGGCTAAGGCCCCTTGAACAGCTGGCTGCAATGTTAGCGGTATGTGGCACCACCCAGAACCGGCAGGGTTGAACCCAGTCGGAAAAACAGGATTTAGCCCACTCCAGGCTGTTGAACGACCCTGAAGGCTGCAGGTGATATCGTAAAGCAGGGCTCGCTGAGCTATGTGAGGCAACAATGCAAGCATTCCTTAAGAATACTCAATCTCACTTCGATTTTCAGCAGCAAGCCTGGTCTCAGCACGGGTTCATGCCAAACTCGCTGCCAAATTGAGGCAGGGTAGCCAATTTCTAATTTGAAATTTCGAAATTGTGTTGACTACTTATTTCAAAAATGTGGCCAATTCCCACTAATTTCAAGAAATCATTATCATTGGAAATCCCATATGTTAGCTTAATTCAGCCTAGGATGAGTGTACCGTTTGGGTAATTAGTAAACTACAACACAAAAGGGGAGAAACGTCGGACGGCGATTTTTTGCTTCAAATCCGACTTCTTTGTGCAGACATTATGAATTATCCACAATATTCAAAATTTTCACCGATAACGGTAAGTGTTAAAAAAAATGTAAGGCAGCTTCGACTGAACGCCGGATACTCAATGAACGAAGGCGCTCGTCTTCTCGGTGTGTCTAGAAAACAACTTGAAGACATCGAAACTGCCAGGAACTACGGCTGTCACCTGGACCTTGAGTTGCTGGCAAAAATGAAAGTGATCTATAAGACTTCGATGGATGAACTCGTTGGTGATCTACCGGAAGACTATTACTCCAATTACTACGTTCGCCCTCGCAAAAGAATCGGATCCCGAAGCAGGTAATCCTGGTAATACTACATCTGTATTCCAGTCTTTTAGGGATCTGGAACCCTTGCTGGTGTGGCCTTGAAAACACCTGATCAAGCCGCTTGATACGGTCCTCAATTAGCCGTAAGTAGCGGATTCATGTATACTTGTGTCCTTTTGGCGCTCAGAGAAATAGTTTTATGGCAAACAAATCTAAAAAAGATTCGGTAGTCAGTAATCGAGCTGATCTAGCAGTGCATGTCGAAGCTTTCTTGAAGGCAGGCGGTAAAGTCCAACAGATTCCCTCCGGTGTGAGTGGTCAGACTTCCACCAGTGGTCCACGACAGATCGTGCTAAGCCATAAAACCAGTTCTTAGATACTAGTAAAAAAAACAGGGTGATATTCATCACCCTGTTTTTTGTGCCCCAGTTTGTGTGGATCAGAGTTGCCTTACCCCGTAGCCCTTAGCTTGCAATAACTGCAGGAGACCATCTTCGCCGACAAGGTGTGCCGCCCCCACCAGGACAAACTCTTTGTCTGCATCCCGCAGCATCCGCTCAATCTGAGGAATCCATTTTAGGTTTCTCTGCCGCAGCAGAGAATCATACAGATCAGGCGTTTCGGCGCGCATCTCAGTGACAAACAACTCTGCAAGGCTATCGTTGTCGCCTGTACGCCATGCTGTGATCATGTCTTCCATTACGGTATTAGTCTCAGCCAGATCCCTGAGCGACAAAAGAATGAACTCGCTCTCATTGCCTTCGCCCATCGCAGCGAGAAATCCGATCTGCTCCTGGACAGTTTCCAATTGACCGAGCGTCTTGGCATCACCGATGGCTCTGGTATTGAAATAGGTATCTACTCCTTGCGGAGTAAAACCAATACGTTGAAACTCCAGAAGCTGCAAGGCGCTAACCACCATCCCGGGTTTAAATTTTTCCATGATCATCAGAGGCATGCCGATCTTTTCGGTGTAGTCTGACAGAGCGGTGTAAGCTTCGTTGCTTAACACTGTTTTCAGACTTCGCTCATCCTGATAGGTCAATTGTTGTAACAATTGAGCCTGCACCGACAAGTCATTCATGGAACTAATATCAGTTTCCAAATAGATTTCAGACGATGCCTGGTAGGCTTGCTCAAATTCTTCAGGCAAAGGATAGTCGGTGGGACGTAGCAGGTGCACGGTTCCACCCAGGTAGAGAGAATTTGAATCAGATCGGACTTCCCACACTGAAGTATCTGCCCAAGCAGTGCCATAGAGAACAGCACCTGAGAATAAAATAAGCGCAGTGGTTGCTGTTTTGTATCCGGAGATCTTATTCATCTTACTAGTCCTCTTTTGTTAAACTTTCAAATATTACTCTGCTGGTGCGGAACCATGGCTATTGCGACTGGGAATAGGGACTCACTCGATTGCTGTTTTCGCTTCCCACTAAGGTAGCATGGCAGCAGAATCAGTAAAAGCAGCGCCTAAGTACGAGAAAACACTTTCAGGAAACCTCGATGTCCAAACTTCTGTTCAAGATGCGCTATGTGCCCGACGACGAGGCACAGGAAGTGCGTGAGCTACTGGATTCAAATGAAATTGAATTCTTTGAAACATTTGCAGGTAATTGGGGAATTTCTTTACCTGCGCTGTGGCTAAAGAATGATGATCAGTATGATTTTGCACAGCAAGTCCTGAATGATTATCAAGAAGAACGCACAGCTAGAGTGAAAGAAGAGTATGAGTTAAGCCGGCAGCGAGGCGAAACACGCACCATGTGGCATAGTTTTCTTGATAATCCGATTCGATTTATTGTGTATGTCGGATTGGCAGGACTGGTGCTGTTCCTTTCTTTACGGCTCTTCCTGTCGTTATAGGCCGCTTCAATTGTAGGTAACTTTTAGTCCTTGGCCAGATCCATATTGAAGTTCCTCCTGAACGGCATAACCGCAGTCATCGTCCAGCGGAGGCGTCCAGCAATCTTCCAATGAGTCGAGAAACCGAAGTGCAACTTCCCGCCGGCTCACACGAACCACCTGAACAGGCAAGGAAGGCATCGAATCATCCCATCCTTCTCCGTGAATCCGTACATCTAATTCCATCATTACGAAGAAATTCATTCCTTCATCAAGGACTAGCGATACACCACTGACTGACATGTCCTGAATATCGCCAGTGATAATTCCAAGCAATGGGTGCTTAAGGCTCGCCCAATAGCCTACTTCTATTCGTTGATGTTGCCTTCGATCAATCACTATCTCAATCCAACCCTTTCCCAGAACGCATTGCCAATTTTAGTCTATCTCTCAAGAGGATAGCTGTAGGAATATTGCTTCTATATGAGAAATCATTAGCTCATTGGTGTTTAGGATTACTGAAAGCACTCCTGATTAATGTGAACTCATACACAATAATTGAAATACTCAAGCAACTTTACTCGTCTGACGATGTGTTATATAAGATCTACAGAATTTTGTTAGTGGTTCTAACAGGGGGAGTCTACTAACAGCCTTTGCTACCCTGACATTCCAAGGAGGTGATCCCATCAAAAGTCAAATTAGTAAGGGAGCCTCCGGTTATCCAAACCAGTAAAATATGGGTTCGATAACTGGAGGGGAATTGTCAAATCCTAATGACATTCCTTAGCTCCCATAAGTAGTAGATCCCGCTGCTGGATTCCAGCAGCGAGATCTTTTATCGAAGGTTAGAGAAAAAAAGAGTACTACCTGGTACGTAATCCTATCTGCTGCCCAAGTAACTACGAAGCCGCGTAGGAAAATTGCGCTTTAGCAACATTTGCTGCAAATTCCACTGTTGATCTATATCAACATCCCGTACAAAATGTACCTCACCAGAATCCAGCGTCGCAATCGGAACTCCGCCTTTATACAGGACTCGATTGTTTAACAAACGTGCCAGCTTGCGATTCGGTTGAATCAGATTCAACAGGTTTAGCGGATCAGTGGCTGCTATACAAACTATTGTAGAACTACCCGAAGGCTCTTTTAACTTTTTAAACTTCCTCAGCTCATCGACAGATTCTGGAAATGCAAACTGTTCGCCGTTAACTCCTGCTACGAATCGACCACCACGTAGAGTGCCTCTCAATTCCATCTTCCGAAGCACTGCCAGTAGTATGCGCCAGGGTGGCGAGAAGGCTTCTCGGTCCAGCAGAGATCTGAACAACACACCCCATCGCTGTAAATAGATACTGATGAGTCTTTCCAATTGCTCCTCATCCAGGACTTCCCAATGCCGAGACTGTTTTACAGGTTCCTCTGCTAATTGGAATGTATCCAGTAAACTCCAGCGACCTGCGTCTTCAACGCCAAACATGACTTTGCGTCCGCGACGGCGATGCGTGCCAGGTTTTTTATGGCTGGGTGTTAACAGCGCTCGAAGTCCAGTGAAGCTATCGCTGCAGATTCTCCCAGAACTGACTAATTCCGCCAGGCCTTCCTCCAATTGAGTTTTCAACAAACCGGAGCGGCTCTGCATCTGATCAAAAAAGCTGGCACCGTGTTGTAATAAGTCAGCTTCAATACGGCAGGCAATAGTGCTGTATTGCAGGGAATATTCATCATTTAATTGCGACCTGGCCAGGTCTTGCCAGATATCGAGATTCTGCCGTGATGCCAGAGTAATCGGTGTGCTCTTAACCGGTCCCGACGATTTCTTCTTAGCAGTGTTTCGTTGCGAACTGGCAGGCAAGGTGTATCGACCCCAGGCTACCTTGCCGCTGATGCACATGACATCCAGCCAATTCGGATCATAATCTGGTATTCGCGCCGGATAGAGATCCGCTTCCCAGCTTGCAGCAGGCGCCGCAACACCATCTAATAAGTTTAACGTGCTCTGTAATCGAGTCTGACCGTCGAGAGAAGCACATTCTTTGGAGGCCTGTTCTGTAACAGCAAGCAGTTGATGCCGATCAAACAGGAACTCCGTGTAGGTTTCCAACGAGACTGGTTTGATGGCTTTTCGATGAGCATCGATCGTATACCGGTGGATGCGTTGCAGGAGCCGGCGTTCGCACCATTCAGTTCTTGAGTTGCCGTTTGCGATTACTGCCTGTTTCAGCTGCGGCGTAAACTGCCCCTGGAAAGCATAGCCTTCGACTTCCAGCGCAATGAGTGCAGCATCTATCTTCGCTTCACTGCAATTCAACTCCAGAGCCAGGCGCTCTGCTGTTACCGGTCCGAGCCCTTCCAGTCTACCTCTAACTATTTCTCGCAAGGCTTGCTCAGATTCCCAGTTCTTCTCAAGTAAAAAATCTGGCAACATTGCAAGGTATTTGCCTAATTCCCCAGCAGTATCGATTTCGTCGAACACAGCCTTGAAGCAAGGAAGGTTTTCCGCTGCGATCCAGAGCGTGTTTTTTGTGAGTTTCAGTTGCAGGATTCGACCAGATTCGATAAGTGGAGCCTGCCATTGCGCATAATTGTTGGAATTGAATTCTTCCTCTGTCATGTAGACAAGACTCATCAGCGCATCGTGTAGTTCTTCTTCGTTGTTGATGAACGGCCAGGCTTCCTCGCGCACACGATCGATGGCATCACCATCTAACAAACTGAAATCCTTCGCTTCTGCCGGATCGACCCAGCTACGATTACGTATCGCGTTGGTGCGGCGTTCTTCAGCAGGTGCGGGATCGAGGAAGGCGTAGGGCCTGGCATTGATGATCTCCTGGGCGAAGGGAGAGGGTTCCCGCAGATCTTTTGCGACAAGCATCAGTTTATCCTGCTCGATATCAGCAATGAGTGTTTCCAGCTCAATGATATCCATTGCCTCGGTCAGGCAATCTGCCACCGTCTGGTTTACTAGCGGGTGATTGGGTATCTCGCGGTCTCCAGTGATGTTTTCAAGGCAGGCAATCTGATCGGGAAACACGTGCGCCACCAGGTCTTCAGCGTCCATGCGTTGAAACTGGGGTGGAACCCGCTTACCGTTGCGGTTGCGTTGTATTGCCAGGCCACGGGTTGCATTCCAGCGCCAGCGCACTTCGAACATCGGAGCGTCCAGCATCGCTTGAATCAGAATCGTGCGAACCGTCGCACTCTGTAAGTATCTGTACACTTCATCCAAGGGAAAGCTGTGCACCGAGCCTAAGGAGATTACGATGCTGTCTTCGTTAGCCGCCGCCTGTAATTCGAAATTGAAGGATCGGCAGAAGCGTTTCCTGAGTGCCAGGCCCCAGGCCCGATTCAAGCGACTCCCATAGAGTGAGTGAATGACCACGTGCATGTCGCCGACTTCATCGAAGAATCGTTCCATGACAAGGGATTCCCGGGTCGGCATTACTCCGAGGGCATTCATGCCTGCTTGCAAGTAGTCCACCAGCTGGGTAGCACCAGAGTGAGGCAGACCGATTTCGTCTACTACCCACTGCACCGCCGAATTGGCAGAATCAGTAATCAGCAAATCCGCTATAGACTGTCGCAGTAATGATACGGACTGCGACAACTCTTGTGTGCGACCTGGCGCCTCACCAAACCAGAAAGGTATGGTTGGTTGCATGCCTTCGGCGTCGCGCACGCGAACCTTGAGCCCGTCGATCCTGAGCAGCTGCCAGGCATGGGTTCCCAGGGTAAATATATCGCCTGGGAATGCCTCGAGGGCAAAGTCTTCATTAACGCTGCCGACAACCAAATCTTCAGGATCCAATACCACCTGATAGTCAAACATGTCGGGTATGGCGCCACCATTGGTCAGCGCAATCAAGTTTGCTCCACGCCTGCTGCGGATCCGATTATTAATAGCATCCAGATGGACATGGGCTCCACGCCGGCCACGTCTGGTTGCATAGCCTTCTGCGAGCATCTGAATAGTGGTATCGAATTCTTCCCGCGTCAGATCGCGATAGGGATAGGCATGCAAAATCAGCTCATACAGTTCCGCGATGTCCCAGCCATCGATGCTGCCATCTGCACCGAGCGCCTGGGATGAGACTTCGGCGACGATCTGCTGGGCAAGAATATCCAGGGGCTTCTCGGGCATGACGATGCGGTCCAGCTGGCCTTGTTTGACGGCTTGCAACAGAGCTGTTGCCTCTACCAGGTCATCCCGGGTCAAGGGAAAAAGAATGCCTTTGGGAGTGCCATGGATTGAGTGGCCGCTGCGCCCTACTCGCTGCAGAAACGTGGCGATACTCTTGGAGGAGGAGAACTGCACCACCAGATCAACCGAACCAATATCGATACCTAGCTCCATGGAGGCGGTGGCTACCAATATCTTTAACTCGCCTGCCTTGAGGCGCTGTTCCGCAGTACTGCGATGATCCTTGCTCATACTGCCATGGTGAGACGACACCGAACCCTCGCCCAGCCGTTCAGACAGCGCCAGTGCTAGGCGCTCGGACAAGCGTCTGGTATTTACGAACACCAGGGTAGTGTCATGACTCTCGATGAGTTCAACCAGCCGCTGATAGAGTTCCTCCCATACCTCATTGCTCATCAACGCGGTTAACGGTGAGCCCGGCACTTCCAGGCTGATGTCGATGTCCCGCTGAAAGCCGGAATCCACAATCTCACATTCTGTCTTTCGCTGCTCTGAGGCACGGTTGCCCACCAGGTAGTTGGCCACCAGGTCGATGGGCTTCTGCGTCGCGGACAGCCCTATTCTCTGCAGATGTTGCCCTGAATTCTGCTCAACCAGGCGCTGCAAGCGCTCGATGGAGAGAGACAGATGAGAGCCACGCTTGTTCCCCAGCATGGCGTGAATCTCATCGACGATGAGGGTCGACACGGAGGACAACATGGCGCGTCCGCTGGCGCTGGTTAAGAGTAAATACAGCGATTCCGGGGTGGTTACCAGGATATGGGGTGGATTCCTGGCCATCTTCTGCCGCTCACCGGCTGGTGTGTCCCCGGTGCGTACGGCAATGCTGATATCTACCGGTGCTTCAGCGGCAAGAAACAGCTGCTCAGCGATGCCGTCGAGGGGTATTTCCAGGTTTTTGTGGATGTCGTTGCTCAGCGCCTTCAGAGGCGAAACATAGAGTATCTGTACCCCATCACCGAGTTGCCGATTGAGCCCGCGCTGGACCAGGCTATCGATAGCCGCGTAAAACGCCGCTAGCGTCTTACCGCTACCGGTAGGAGCCGAAATCAGCGTATGTCGACCGGCCTGAATTGCTGGCCAGGCCTGGGTTTGAGCCACCGTGGGTGCTCCGAACTGGGCGTTAAACCAGCTCTGACAGGCAGGGTGAAAGTTGTTCAGGGCCATGGTGCTTCTCGTGTTCTTGCAATTATTGTGGGAATTACTGTACAGACATACAGGTTATTGAAGCTTTACGCAGATTGCAATAAGCAGGCAGACACGCCTGAATCCTCGTCTCACCGGATCTATCGACTCCTTTGGGAGCATAGCCGGATTACAAGCGAATTCCAGTGAAATTGTGTAAATGAGGTTCAGTTGATTGACATGGGCAATTGACACCGATAATTTATGTCCGTGTCAGCCGAGAGCGATAGTAATGAGCGAGCCCCTTAATACCAACCACCATCAGCCCCCCGGGCATCCAGAGCGTATGCGGGGTTATCTGCGGCTATTCTGGAAAGAGAATCGCCAGTTTTTCCTGCTACTGTTCTGCATCGTATTCTTCAAGAGTGCTATCGCCGATTTAAGCTCGATTTCCGGCCTGTCCATGCTGCCTACCCTGCTCGACGGGGACAAGGTCTGGGTTAACAAGCTCGCCTACGATGTGAAGATTCCGTGGACCGAGATTTCCCTGGCCGAGTTGGCCGATCCCAAGCGCGGGGATGTTGTCATCATAGACTCCAAGCGCGCCGACAAGCGGCTGGTCAAGCGCATCGTAGGCGTACCAGGCGATACCATCTATATGCAGAATAACGCCCTGGTAATCAACGGTGAGGCTGCCGACTACGAAGTATTATCCCGCGATGGCGATTCGATCATCATCCAGGAAGATCTTCCAGACAAAACCCATCAAGCCAGGTTATCGCGTAGTTTTTTCAACCGCTCCAGCAGGAGCTACGGCCCGACTGTTGTGCCCCGAGGACAATATTTCGTGTTGGGAGACAATCGCGACAACAGTGTCGATAGCCGGGTCTACAGTTTCATACCGCGCGGTGAAATTATTGGACGGTCCAGTTCGGTGGTATTCTCGCTGGACAGCAGCAATAATTTTCTTCCCCGTAGCGAACGCTGGCTTGCGGGAATCGATTAGATGGTTGTGCCAATCCTGCAATAAAATTCCCGTTTGGCCGGTTCTATAGAGAGCGTAATGCGCTGAACCTGTAATTCCCCTAAATAATAAGAGGACAAACCATGACTGTTTACCCCCAAGGGCGAGTCAGATTGCTATGTAAGTCCCTGCTTGCACTGATCCTGGCGAGTGTGTTTCAGCTTTCCAATGCACAAGACTATATCTGGGCTGCAGACTTCCCTGTCGGTGCAGCGATACCCGAAATATCCGCCGAGGATCAGAATGGTGCGCTGCGCACATTCGATGATTTGAAAGGCGAGAAGGGGCTTCTGTTTATGATGAGCCGCTCTTTTGACTGGTGACCCTTCTGCAAAGCTCAGCTCGTGCAGCTGATAGAGATTAGTGACCAGTTCGAAGCAATGGGAATAAATGTAGCCGCCATGACTTACGATTCTGTCGAGATGTTGAAGACAGTGGAAGAAGACCAGGGCATCGAATTCACCCTGCTACATGACGAAGGTATCACCCATGTGAATGCCCTCGGCATACTCAATGAGGATTATGAGCCAGACTCCAGAGCTTATGGCGTTCCGCACCCGGGTATCTTCCTGATCAGTCCGGACGGGGTCATCAGGTACAAGTTTGCTGAAGAAGGCTATAGAATCCGCCCCGATTTCGATAATGTACTTCAAGCAGCATCGCAAATGTAAGTAATATCGAGAAAGCGGGAAGCAGTGATGCTTCCCGCTTTTTTTTGTGATAGTGCCACCACTTAAACGATCAAGTAACACTTAGTAATTGTCTCAGAGACCTGGCGTCTAATAGAATAGCGCCCCATATCGGGGATGCGTGGCTATCGAGCGCAGTCGATTCCATGCCGGGCTCCCGATAGCGCGAGAAGAGGAGTTGGTTGTTCTTCAACCTTTGAAGTAAAAGTGGATAATTCCCTGCACTGCTCTGCCGGCCAGCTCCTGTTCAGGAGCTCAGCCCAGCTTGTTCCTTGCTGGATCGTTGCGATTTGTCTGCTGTTTACGGCAACGTCAGCCGCCGCCCAATCCATTCACTCCATTCCCCGGGTACAGCAGTCCCCGACTATCGATGGCCAAGTCGATACCGGTGAATGGGCAGGCGCGGTCAGCATTCCGGTCAATATTGAAATCTCTCCTGGAGACAATGTACCGGCCGAGGTCGAGGCCGAAGCACTATTGATGGAGGACGGGGAAATCCTGTACGTCGCCTTTATTGCCCAGGATCCGGATCCCGAGCAGATTCGTGCCTACTACCAGGACCGCGACAACGCCTGGAGCGATGACTGGATGGGTATCATTCTCGATACGTTTAACGACGAGCGCCGGGCTTCTGAGTTCTTTGTAAATCCACTCGGTGTACAGATGGACGCAATCTACGACGATGTGAATGGCAGGGAAGACGATTCATGGAACGCAATCTGGGAGAGCATGGGGCAGATCTCCGAAACCGGTTACGTCGTGGAACTGGCCGTCCCCCTAAAACAATTGCGTTTCACAACAGCAGACAGCGTGCAGACCTGGGGAATCGACATTACCCGCAACTATCCCCGTAACCGGATTATCCGCATGCGCAGCCAGCCACAGGATCGGGATATTTCTTGCTACCTCTGTCAGATCAGCAAGGCTGAAGGATTCGCAGATCTGGAAAAGAGCAGAAATCTGGAAATCATTCCCACTATGACCGCCACGTCAATCGAGAATCGAGATCCTGCTATCGGGGATTGGGAACGCGAAGATTTCGATACCGAAGGGAGTCTCGATGTCCGCTGGGGTATTACCCAGGATACTTATCTCAATGCCACCATCAATCCGGATTTCTCGCAGGTGGAAGCCGACAGTGCACAGCTGGATATCAACAATACCTTCAGCCTGTTCTTCCCTGAGCGACGCACTTTTTTCCTCGATGGCGCCGACTATTTCGATACCAGGGAAAACCTGGTGCACACACGCAACATCGCCGATCCGGAATACGGCCTAAAACTTACTGGCAGAGAAGGTGCCCATACCTATGGGTTGCTCGCCACCAACGACGAGGAAACCAGCTTCATTATTCCCAATAGCCTGAGCTCCAGGATAGCAACCCTGGGGGATGTGGAGAGCAAAGTCGCCATAGGTCGTTATCGCTATGACATGTTCGAAAACTCCAGCATCGGCCTGTTGGTGACCGATCGACGGGGCGATGATTACAGCAACTCGGTGGTCAGTGTCGATGCCACTCTGCGTCCGACACCTCAGGATACGATCACTATTCAGAGCATGCACTCCAACTCCGACTACCCCCAGTTGATTCAGGGGCGATACAGCCAGGACTCCAGCCTGAGCGATAACAGTCACGTGATCGAATACAACCACAACGATCGCCGTTGGGATTGGCGTCTCGGATATACAGACTACGGCTCGGACTTCCGCGCGGATCTCGGCTTTGTGAATCGAGTGGATTACAAATACTTTGTCACGACCGTAGGACACACCTGGCGCTGGGATGATGATCACTTCTTCAGCCGTATCCGCTTCGCGGCTGACTACGACCGCACTGAAGACCAGAGTGGTCTGTTATTGGAAGAAGAAGTGGAGTTTTTCCTCAATATGAGCGGTCCACTGCAATCTTATTTGAACGGATTGTTCGGTGGCAGTGAGACGTATTGGAACGGCAAGCACTTCGATGAACAGTTCAACATGGTAAATATAGGATTCGCACCGACACCTGACCTGAGCATAGGCACGATGATTCGCTATGAAGACGTGGTCGATTTTGCCAATACCCGGCTCGGCTACTCCAAACGTTGGGGTCCAAATATTCGTTATCGCTGGGGGCGGCATCTCACGCTGAACCTTCGACACACGCTGCAGGAATTCGAGGTCGACAACCAGAAACTATTTACCGCCAACTTGACTGACTTGCGTACCACCTACCAGTTCAGCGCCCACAGCTTCCTCCGTTTCACCCTGCAGTACAACGACCGAGACCGCAATCAGGATATGTACCTGTTTCCGATTCAAAGCCGTTCCAGAGACCTGACCATGCAACTTCTCTACAGCTACAAGCTCAACGCGGCGACCCGCTTCTTCATCGGCTATTCCGATGTGGGTTTCCAGGATGATCGCTATGATTCGATCGAGCAGATCAACCGTACTTTTTTCGCCAAGTTCAGCTATGCCTGGCAGCCCTAGAATCCCTCGATAATTCGGTAATATTGTGCAAACCTTTCCGGATCGCCAACGTCTCATTGCATAGGGGCTAGGAAGGAGTCTGTCAGAGGAATCAATGGGAAAAGCTAACGTCTATCAAATCGGCAATGGTGAGGGACCGAATTCCCTGGCCTTGAAGGCTGATCGTGCGCTGGCAAAACTGGCCGCCAGTGGCGATCGCGAGGCTTTTCGAACCATCGTCGATACCAACAAGCAGCGCATGTTTACGGTGGCCCGCAGCGTAATGAATGATCCGGCGCTGGTCTCTGAAGCGGCCGATTCACTGGCTGATATCGGCAGTGAAGCGGCGCTTAACGTTCTATTTGATATGTTTCAGTCCAAACAGGATCCGACAGCGCGCCAACTCATCCTCGAGCAGATTGCTGATGTGGAAACCCCTGAAGTCATTGCTTTTCTGACTGACATCGCCCTTTCAGGTCAAGACGATGAAGTGGCGGTTATTGCTATCGAAGGAATTGCCGACCGCGAAGACAATATCGCCGTTGCCGCGCTCGATCACATTTTTGTGAATAGCACCAGTCAACAGCGTCGCCTGGCAATCCTTAGTGGCATTGGAGATTCAGAAACCCAACAGGCCGTCGAATTGCTTGAGCGGGTGTTGAACAGCGAGACTGAACCGGAAGTGGTTGCCGCCGCGGTGAGAGCGCTAGGCGATACTGAACTGGCCAGTGCTGTGCCACTGGTACTCGATACCTATCGCAATAACACCGACGAGCAGGTACAGAGGGCGGCTATTCGTGCCCTGCGCAGGTTGGATGATCACCCTGCCGCCACCGAGGGCTTGTTGGAGATGCTCGAGGATCAGCTAAATCAGCCAGTTGATCAGTAAAGAACAGAAAACAGGGACAGGCCAGGTTTTTCATTTTCTGAGATGATTCATTTCACGTACCCAGAAGAAAAACGGGGTCTGTCCCTGTTTTTTACTATTTTTAAGGTAGAATAGAGCCCTCCGTTCAAGACCACAGTAGTAGCGAATTCACTTGGGACAACACACCTCCCTCTACCAAAATCATCTCGATGCCGGCGCCAAGATGGTGGATTTTGCCGGCTGGGATATGCCTATCAATTACGGCTCCCAGATCGAAGAACACACTCAGGTGCGTACTGCCGCCGGCGTTTTCGATGTCTCCCATATGACAGTGGTGGATGTGTCCGGGGAAGATGCCAAAAAATTTCTGCGCTATCTGCTGGCTAATGATGTTGCCAGGCTACATGAGTGCGGCTGTGCTCTGTACAGCGCCATGCTCAATCATGAGGGTGGAGTAATCGACGACCTGATTGTTTACCGTGTGAGTTTCGGCTATCGGGTAGTAGTGAACTGTGCAACACGTCAGAAAGACCTAACCTGGTTAAGCGACATCAGTCAGGGTTTCAGTGTGGTCATCGACGAGAAGCCGGAGCTGGCGATACTGGCAGTGCATGGCCCGCTGGCCATTGAGAAGCTGTGTGAAATCCTGCCCGAACATGCCGAACGCATTCAGCAACTCGGTAATTTCAGAGGATTTGAAGCCGGCGCATGGTTCATCGCTCGCACCGGTTACACCGGTGAGAAAGGTGTCGAGCTCATCTTTCCGGAGAACGAGGCACCTGAATTGTGGAACAAGTTGCTGGCAGCCGGTACGAAACCGGTCGGGCTGGGAGCCCGAGATACGCTACGCCTGGAAGCCGGCATGAATCTGTATGGTCACGACATGGATGAGACGATCTCGCCACTGGCCGCCAACATGGGACAGACTATTGCCTGGGATCCACCCGATCGAGACTTTGTGGGCAAATCCGCCCTCGAGGCAGCGCAACGACTGCAGGCCTCCGGCGGATTGCCCCAGCTAGTCGGCCTGGTGCTTGAGCAGCGTGGGGTATTGCGAGAAGGCCAGTCAGTGCAAACGGATAAGGGCGAGGGCATCATCACCAGCGGCAGCTTCTCACCTACATTGAAGCATTCCATCGCATTAGCTAGAATTCCGCTGGACAGTGAATCCTGCCGGGTGGATATTCGTGGCACATTGACTGAAGTAAGAATCGTTAAGCCAAATTTTGTCCGTTTTGGAAAAAAGGTTTACGAGTAAGACTCAAAATAAAGAACAGATCATAGAAGCTTTAGAGACCAGGAAGGGGATCATCGAGTGAGCAATATTCCAGACGATTTACATTTTGCATCAACCCACGAATGGGTTCGCGTCAATGAAGACGGCACGGCCACAGTGGGTATAAGTAATCATGCACAGGATGCACTGGGAGATATTGTCTTCGTAGAACTGCCCGAACCCGGTTCGAGGATTAATGCCAGAAATGAAGTTGCCGTCGTCGAATCCGTCAAGGCAGCTTCCGATATCTATAGCCCGATGTCTGGCGAAATTACCACTGTGAATGAAGTTCTTATGGACGCCCCGGAAACAGTTAACTCCTCACCCTATGAAAATGGCTGGTTTTACAAGATGACTCTGAGTGACGACGCAGAACTGGATGATTTAATGGGTGCTGACGCCTATTCTGATCACTGCGAAGACGAGTAAGCCCGGCAGCAGGAATCGCGTAAACTGAGATTCGACACAACCGAGAATCTAGTCCGCAATCCAGATGCTGATTCTATGGTTTTATTTTTTTAACAAAAAAGCGACAGCCAACACAGAATGCCCGGCTAGATTAGGAAGCGAATGCAAGCGCAAAAACAACCCCAACCCATGCCAGCCGATTCCGCACAAAACGATTCAGCGTCTACGCTGGAAACATTGCAGTACAAAGGCGAATTCGTCGATCGCCATATCGGTCCGTCTGAACAGCAAATCGATGCGATGTTGGCCGCACTCGACCTCACTTCTCTTAAGCAACTGATAGAAAAAACTGTGCCTTTAGCCATCATGCTGGAAAAGCCCATTGCTCTGGCGGACCCGCTGAACGAGAACGCTGCATTGGCCAAGTTGAAATCCATTGCAGCAAAGAACAAACCCACTCGTTCCTTTATCGGGCTTGGCTATTACGATACACACACTCCTAATGTCATCCTCAGAAATGTATTGGAGAACCCCGGTTGGTATACGGCCTACACGCCCTATCAGCCTGAAATTTCCCAGGGTCGCCTGGAGTGCTTGTTGAATTTTCAACAGATGACTCTGGACCTGACTGCCATGGACCTGGCTAATGCCTCGTTACTGGATGAGGCAACGGCCGCCGCTGAGGCCATGGCGCTTGCCAAACGAGTCAGCAAGAATCGCTGGGCCAATAAGTTCTTTGTCGATAAACACTGTTTCCCTCAGACTATCGATGTCATTAAAACCCGGGCACAGTGCTTCGACTTTGAGCTGGTGATTGACGATGTTACTGCCATGGATCCCGAAGAATTATTCGGCGCTATTTTTCAGTATCCAGCCATGGAGGGCGAGATACCGGACTTAACTGCATGCATCGATCGGCTGCATGAGCACAACGCCATTGCTATTGTTGTGGCAGACTTGATGAGCCTCGCCCTGCTCAAACCACCGAGTGAAATGGGCGCAGATGTAGTTACCGGCAGCACCCAACGATTCGGGGTACCAATGGGATACGGCGGCCCACATGCCGCCTATTTCGCCACCAGGAATGAATACAAGCGTGCCGTCCCCGGCCGCATAATAGGTGTCTCCGTAGATAGCCGCGGGAAACAGGCTTTTCGCATGGCGCTGCAGACTAGAGAGCAGCACATCAGGCGCGAGAAAGCGAATAGCAATATCTGCACAGCTCAGGTTCTGTTGGCCAATATTGCCGCCCTCTTTGCCATGTATCACGGCCCCGAAGGTATTCGAAAAATTGCCGCTCGAATTCATCGACTCACCTGCATCCTTGCTACCGGACTGCAACGATCAGGCATCGAAGTAGTTAATGACAACTACTTCGACACACTTACACTGGCGACAAATCCAGATGAAAGCACGTCAATAATGGAACGAGCCGGTACGGCTGGCATTAACTTGAGAGTAGACAGGTTGGAAAGTCACCATACCTTAGGCATCAGTCTCGATGAATGCACAACCGAGCATGATGTCGAACACTTGTGGCAAATCATTCTGGGCAATGAAAGCGAATCCCTGTCTGTTTCAATTATTGATACTGAAATTAGTGGCGGTAGCATAGCGCCAGTTATCCCAGATAAATTTATTCGGCAAAGCGAGTTTCTGCAACATCCTGTTTTTAACAGCTATCACAGCGAAACAGAAATGATGCGTTATATCAAACGACTCGAGAACAAGGACATCTCACTGACCCATGCCATGATCCCGCTGGGCTCCTGCACGATGAAGCTTAATGCTGTGGCCGAAATGATCCCTATCAGCTGGCCGGAGTTTGCCAAGCCCCACCCCTTTACTCCACTGGATCAGATGGCAGGTTACCATCAGATGATAAGCGAACTGGAGGACATGCTGGCAGAAATCACCGGATTCGATGCTATCAGCATGCAACCCAATTCCGGAGCTCAGGGCGAGTATGCTGGATTATTGGCCATCAAAAAGTACCTGGACAGCAACGGTGGTGGCGATCGCGATGTCTGCCTGATACCGAGTTCCGCTCATGGTACCAATCCAGCCAGTGCGCAAATGATTGGCATGCGCGTAATACTGGTTGCCTGCGACGACAATGGAAATATCGACGTGGCTGACCTGAAATCGAAAGCCGAGGCAAACCGGAACCAACTGGCTGCCTTGATGATCACCTACCCATCGACACATGGTGTATATGAGGAAGCGGTCTGCGAAATCTGTCAGATCGTGCATGATAATGGCGGCCAGGTATACATGGACGGTGCCAACCTTAATGCGGAGGTCGGTGTCGCAAAGCCAGCCGAGATAGGCGCCGATGTATCTCATGTGAACTTGCACAAGACTTTCTGTATCCCACATGGCGGGGGAGGTCCGGGCATGGGCCCGATCGGCGTTAAGTCACACCTGGTGCCATATCTGGCGAATCATCCCCTGGTTGAGATTGACGGCCCTAAGGCCGGTAACGGTGCAGTCTCTGCCGCACCCTGGGGAAGTTGCGGTATTCTTCCTATCTCCTGGATGTACGTGGCTATGATGGGTGGTCAGGGATTGCTGAAAGCGACTCAGGTTGCCATCCTCAGTGCTAACTATATCGCTGCCAAACTTGCCCCCCATTTCCCGATACTCTATACCGGGCGGGAAGGTATGGTTGCGCATGAATGCATTATCGATATGCGTCCACTGAAACAATCCTCCGGCATCAGCGAAGAAGACGTCGCCAAGCGACTGATGGATTTTGGGTTTCACGCGCCGACCATGTCTTTCCCGGTTGCAGGCACGTTAATGATCGAACCCACTGAGAGTGAATCCAAGCAGGAGCTGGACCGCTTCATCGACGCCATGATCCAGATACGCCAGGAAATTTCGAGGGTTGAGTCCGGCGAACTCGATGCCGAAAACAATCCCCTCAAGCACGCTCCTCACACGATGCGCGATATGGTAGACGAGGTATGGGACAGGCCCTACACGAAAATGCAGGCGGCCTTTCCAGGCGGTGGCAATCTGGACAGCAAATACTGGCCCACTGTAAACCGTATTGACAATGTGTACGGTGACCGAAATTTGTTCTGTGCCTGTCCGGCAATTGAGAATTACGAGTAGTGGCGCATCACAGGGGTAGCTTCGTTACTCTTTGGTTTTTCCGTCTATGTGAGAGTCTCGCATCTTCTTGAGCTTGTCCATTTGCTCCTGAATGTAATTGAGCTTTTCATTCAGCTCTTTCTTAGTAGCGATGATTTCATCATCATCGCCTTCCTGAAATTCCTTGTACGAAGTATAAACCTGGGCCTTCTGTTGCTTTAGCTGTCCAATCTTGTAGCTCTTGTACTGATTTACTTGCTTGCGCACTGCTAATCCTGGGATCAACACAATAGAGATAGCGACCAGGTAGGGCAGAGCCAACCACACAATAAATAACAAGCGTACGTAGCCCTTGTACATGAATTCCCATTGCACACCGAACATGTAGATAGAAATCAACACGCCTACTACAAACGTTAACATGGCAAAGAACCAGAGTGAGTCCCCCAGCTTTTTGATGCCCCCGTTGCCATCCGGATTATTTGGATCGAGAGAATGTTGCAGACTTGGTGCAAACTTCAAATACGACACGATTATCACCACAATTGCCCACACTCCCATACCTGCTGAAAACCCCGCCATAGTGAACCCGGCATATTGGATGGACAAGGCAATGGCAGAATCGTGGACAGCTCCTGGCACGCCTAACAAATGACCGATAGTAGTATTGGAAATAGCCAAGATTGCCCCTGCAAAAAAATACCACTTGTTGTTTAACCAGGTTTCTACAACTTGATTACTTACGCGGTTATCTCCCTCAAACTCACTCATAGTTACCAAGCTACGGCGAAACACATCGGTCGCGATATAAAGAGCCATGATGGAGGTGCTGATAATGACTCCGAGAATCCAGCAGTACTGCTGGAAGAACACGATCTTGTCGGGTAAGGAAAAGTACTGCAGCAATATGTAGAACGCACCGAAACCGAGAGAGATACCCGTTTTAGTGGCATAACTGATCGTGCCCTCTTTATAGAGGGGGTCGTAGAATGGATAGAATTCAGTGTGCTTTGATTCCATTGTTCTTTTTTACTTAGTCAATTATCTGGCGAGCCAGTACTAGGAACTCTCTGAACAAGACTATGGACTCTCTTGCTCACAGCAATACACTCTGGCCTACTGACTAAAACTCGCTATTTGATGTCCCCTTGTGGACACTACCCGATTCTTATAAGTACGAGAATCGTGGGCTTTTTGTTCATCGTCGAGCGGATAATACTAGGGGCCATTCTGCCCATTTTCGGTTTATCGGTCAAAAGAAGCCTTAAGTCGGCGCTATGAATTCTGTCTTCGGGCTGAATCTCTGTCCGGTATTAGGTTTTATAACAACTATTGCAGCTATTGGATTCACAGGAAATGATTCGAAAGAGCTGCTTGAGAGTGTATTACTAATGTGTCGTTCCGCATCGCTATCGAAAGGTGCTGCAATAAACTCTCTATATCGATGGTAAGGCCTGGTTGTTCCATTTAGAAATTTCAGGTACGCCGAATGAGGGGACAGAAACCTGGTCTTGCTTCCGAATGCGTTCAGACAGTAACTGGACCATTCGTCGGCACCGGGATGCGGGATGCGGGATCGTCAATATCTAGATCACGAAGCGCTATTCTCTCAATGTATTTCTGGCAATTGAGATAGAATCGATTTTCGAGAACCGGGCTGCTCAGAGTTGACCCTCCCCAGACATTTATCGCCCTGCTAAATCTCTCATTAAAATATTCAGAGTAAGCCTGGTTTATCAAGTTAAGTAGATTGCTAATTCCAGTAGGGCTTGATGGTGTGGCGAGCAGATAAATCTCTCTGGGCCTAAGTGAGTATGCATGCAGTTTTACCTGAAAACTGTTTAGACAGTTCAGCAATCTTGTCAGGAAAACCCTGTAGCAAGCCGCATCGAAAAACCTCGCACCACAGGACTTCCCTGTGAGTTTCAAAAAGTAGGTTTGTCCGGAAATGTGTATCCTGGTGTTGGTTCTCACAGCTCCTCCGGGGATTCAGTATTGTGAATTTACGTATCTAAACTGGCGCCTGGTATTGTTACTTCAACATCTGCTAGCAGCCTCAGTCTCGGATCGTGACTAACTACTATTGTAGTGATCCCCAGGCCACATATCGTTTCCAGAAGCAGGACCGCAGCATCCGATCCCAGGTGAGAGAGTGCCTCGTCCAGAATCAGGATCCTGGCCAGCCTGAAGAGCGCTCTGGCAATCAGAATTCTCTGCACCTGACGTTCTGATGCTTACGGTGTTCCGAAGCCAATTCCTGCAGCCGTTCACTGTAGTTGCCCAGATCGCCAATCACGATGGCGAGTTTCTGCTGATAATTGCAAAATTTCTGAAATAATTCACCGGCTAGCCCGGTGCTCAAGTCAAAAAAATTCTCACCCAGCTCTGTTTCTCTGATTATCAAGCCTCCGCCTCTATCGAAGCTTTCGCCGAGCAAAGTCATGACCTCAGACAGTTGATTGAATTGCATGCTTATTCACGCGGCGGCAGGCCATGTACCACGGTGAGGCTTTTCAGGGTTGTGCCGGCACGACGAAATTCAGACAGGGCCTGATACTCGCCATCGTTGTACCAGTTTTTCGCAGCCTGCTCGGATGGAAATTTGAAGATAATCACGCGCCCCTCGGTGGGATCGGTTCCTTCCAGTGTTTCATGATTATCATCGAAAGTAATGAACTCACCACCAAAACGTTTGAGGATAGCAAAGAATCCTTTTTCATATTTTCGGTACTCGTCGGCATCGCTAACGACCAGGTTGGATATCATATACACGGCTACATCTGACATGGGTTACTCCATTTTTTGGATACTATCCATTGATTTAATCGAATCGTTGTTAGCATTGCAACAAATCGGATATCTGTTATTGCGCCGCCGACACTATAGAGACCCACATCGCCAGCACGTATAAATTTCCGAATCCGAACACCAACAGGCGGGGCAGCACATTGTTGTAACCAAGATGAATACAGGTATGTACAATGCGGGTCACGACAAACGCCCAGGCATACAATCGGAAATATGTCGGTCATATCCAGTGCAATAGTTAACAGCCCGCCGGCTAAATTTGATGGTCCGGATTTAATTGATGGGCTTAAGTGCAAATGGCAGTATAGTTCCATGCAATACTAGAGACTGGGTTGTGTAATTCAAAGTGTATTTAAGGGAAGGGATTTTGAGTAACAGGAACTTCGCCGCACACATTAAGATTGTCTGCCAGATCTATGAACAAGGTCTGGAGCTGGTGCAGTCAGCGGGCGGCGAGATCGATGCCATATTGCTGCACAGCGGCTCGGAACAATTTTACTATAGCGATGATCGCGTTATCCCTTTCCAGGCATTTGGCCATTTCTGCCACTGGTTACCGGCGAATCGTCCCGACCAGTTTGTGTACTTCGCCCCTGGCAGCAAACCAGTCTACTTGCAGATCGTACCCAATGACTACTGGTACGAACAGACCATCGAGATGGCAGACTGGTGGGCCAGTGAGTTTGAAATCATCAGGCTTGGTTCTATTACTGAATTGGAGTCTCAATTGCCTGCAGGGAATGCAGCTTATCTCGGAAGCAACCAGCAACTGGCGGTGCAGCTGGGGATCGCCCCGGACGCAATCAATCCTCTTCAATTGCTGCATTTTCTGGATTTCCAGCGTGCCTATAAGAGCGACTATGAGCTGGAGCAATTGCGTGAGGCTAATCGCCTTGCCATAACCGGACACTGGGCCGCCCGCGATTGCTTCTTGGATGGTGGCAACGAGTACATGATTCACAGGGCATTCCTGGACACCTGTAATATCCTCGAGGAGGAGAGCCCCTATACCAACATCGTCGCACTGGATGAAAAGTCCGCCATACTGCATTACCAGCACAAACGCAGGAATACGGCCGATCTTAGCCAAGTATTGCTGATCGATGCTGGCTGTCGCATCAACGGTTATGGGTCGGATGTGACGCGCACCTGGACGAAGCAGAATGTTCACCCGGTATTCAAGCAATTGTTGACGGGTATACAGGCACTGGAGCAAGGGTTAGTTGGATTAGCGAAGCCAGGAGTTGTCTACTCGGAACTGCATTCGGCAGCACTGGCTGGCATCGCAAGCCTATTGAGCGAGCTCGACATCTGCAATGCAAGTGCCGAAACGCTAATCGACCAGCAAGTACCACAACTCTTCATGCCCCATGGTGTCGGGCATTTGCTGGGGATTCAGGTGCACGATGTGGGCGGCCATCAAGCGGATATTTCCGGCACACGCCAGCAACCGCCCTCCCATTCACCAACATTACGCAACACGCGTGAGCTGGCAGAAAACATGGTGTTCACCATCGAGCCGGGTTGCTATTTCATACCGCTGCTGTTGGAACCACAGCGAATTCAGACCAGTGGATCCCTAATAAATTGGCCTCTGGTGGATGAACTCTACGCCTGCGGCGGTATCCGGGTAGAAGATAATGTGCGGGTGACTTCTAACGGCGTGGAAAACCTGACCCGGCAGTTTGAATAGGCCGGTCTATTCATGACCGAGTAAGCCCTGCCCTCTGAACTATATCCAGCAACAGCGGCAAGGCCTGCTGATTTGACTCTACCAGTGCGCGCCCTGCGGCACCGCTCTGTTGCCGTCTGACTGAATCGCTGATGAGCGCTAGCAGATAGTCGGCTAACTCATTCTCATCACTGACCGTATGCAGGCCACCTGCTGCTTCGAGCTGAGCACAGATGGTGGCAAAATTGTATTGTGACGGACCCACCACGACCGGCAAGCTGAGTGCCGCCGGCTCGAGAACATTCTGACAGCCTGTGTCTACCAGACTGCCTCCTACGAATGCGATATTTGCCAGTCGGTAATAGCTGAGCATTTCACCCATGGAGTCTCCCAGATAAACCTGAGTAGAGGAGTCTACAGCTTGGTGTTTACTGCGCCGGCTCAGTGTAAATCCGCGTTGTGCACACTCATTAGCAACGCTTTCGAAACGCTCGGGGTGGCGAGGCACTATCAGAAGGAGTACCTGGGGTTGATAATCAAGCACACGACGGAACGCATGCAATACTTTTGATTCTTCCCCATCTCTGGTGCTGGCAGCGATAATAACTGTGCGACCTGACTCTTTTATTTCAGCCAGGACGCTATCACTGAGAGCTTTCTCCTGCTCAACATTGACACTGAACTTAAGACTTCCAGTAATTTCTATCTTGTGGGTGTCTGCACCGAGTTCTACAAAGCGTTCAAAATCAGCTTGCGCCTGCGCAGCAATGTAGTCAATCTTGAGCAGCATGCTACGAGTTAAACCGGGGATTCGACCATAACCTCTTGTGGATTTTTCCGATAGCCTGGCATTGGCTAGAATCAGCTTTACATTTTGTTGAGAACAAACATGAATGAGGTTAGGCCACAACTCCGTTTCCATGAGAATCAACATAACTGGATTGATACGCCGCACGAAACGATTCAGCGCCCCCGGTAGATCGTATGGCAGGTAACAATGATAGACACGGTCGCCAAACATGGCAGTAACCCTGTCCGATCCGGTAGGGGTCATGGTTGTCACTAATATTTGTGAATCTGGGAAGCGCAGTTGCAATTCACGAATAAACGGAGCAGCAGCTATAGATTCCCCCACCGACACGGCGTGTATCCAGATCGTCTGCCTGGATGGAACAAAGCTCGCTGGCAACTGACTGTTACCGAATCGCTCACCGATCCGCTGTCGATAGGCAGGTGCCTTGATGCCTCTAAAGTAGAGCCTCAGCAGAATAATCGGCACCGCCAGATAGAGAATCAGACTATAGAGAAATCGCAGCATGAACAAGGGAATGTAGTAAGAGCAAATTTAGAGTGCTTTGTGACCTGGTTGGGAAATCAAGCTTGATGTCGATATAATTTACTGGCTCCGGGGTTCGCTTAGAGCTAACCAAGGATATAATGGTGTCTCTGACCAATTCAATGACCACTATTGCTTACAGCAATACCACTGAAGGCTGCAGCCGGTTCCGATATCAAGACGCACTTTCGCAGGCGAGTGTCGGCCTGTCAAGAAAGTACCGAGGGTTGGGCGGACCCAGCGCTATAATCCGGCATATAGGGCCTGGCACGCAGCATGGCGGTCTCGGCATAATTGGCAAGCATGGCAGCCATTTCCGCTGCGCGCCGTCTATCAACAGTTTCTGCCAGACTCCGGCGGAGAGATCATTGCATTGATAAAAGATTCCCTAAGTCATTCAACTGACATCGTAATATTCGGCGGCGGCGTTGCTGGATTGTGGTTGCTGGATCGTCTGCACCAGGAAGGCTATCGAGCTATCCTGTTGGAAAGCGATGCACTAGGCAGCGGTCAAACCATCGCATCTCAGGGAATTATTCATGGAGGCTTGAAGTATGCACTGCGCGGATCACTGGCCGGTGCCGCCAATGTGATAGCTGCGATGCCGGCACGGTGGCGTAAATGCCTGCGTGGCGTAAATAGAAACGATAATGCAGAAGCAGCAGAGAATGCCTGTGACCCAGATCTGTCGGATGTCACAGTTCTCAGCGACCATTATTATATGTGGTCCGACTCCAGCATTCGGTCCAAATTGAAAACCTTTCTTGGCAGTAAGAGCCTGCAGGGTCGTGTCGAGGCCCTGGCCAAGACTGACTATCCGAAATTCTTTGCAGCAGCAACAGTCGATGGCACTCTGTATCAACTTCCTGACTTCGTTGTAGATTCCAATTCGTTAATTGATGCACTGAAGACAAAGCAGGCAGAGCACATTTTTCAGCTATCGACAGACTCTGTTGAATTTCCCAGGAATAGTTCCGGCAAAGTGGATGCATTAACGCTGAACCTGAGCGGACAGCCACTAACTATCGAAACCGGCAAAATCCTGTTTTGTGCAGGAGAAGGAAATCAGCAATTGATTGAGCAGGCCGGACTCAACACTCCCAGCTCCCAGCTGCGACCGCTAAACATGGTGTATGTAAAACAGCAGAATTTGCCCCTGGTATACGTGCATTGTATTGGGGACAGTTTCAGTCTGACACCGCAACTGACCGTCACCTCCCATCGTGACAGGGAAGGCACAGATGTCTGGTACCTTGGCGGTGAGTTGGCCGAGTCAGGTGTTGGTAAGTCTGACGAAGAACAGATCGCCGCGGCACGGTCGCTGACAAATGCGCTATTCCCCTGGGTCGATCTAGCGACTGCCGACTGGCATTGTCTGAGGATCAACCGGGCCGAAGCCAACATCAATAATAGTTACCGGCCCGATGACGCGTTCCTGATCGAGGAAGACAACATCGTGGTTTGTTGGCCGACAAAACTTACCCTAACTCCTTCACTGGCCGATAAAATAGTTGAGTTGTTAAAATCTTCACCAATCAACACAACTGATCAGGAACCCGCCGAGAATTTGAACGCATTATTGAAGCGTGCTCCGATTGCTTCCGCTCCTTGGGATTAACAAGTCATGCCTCTGGAAACTCGAGTTCTAGGCCAATCCGGTATCGAGATCTCCTGCCTGGGACTCGGCACCGTAAAGTTCGGGCGCAACCAGGAGGTAAGGTATCCGCATGGCTTCGCTCTGCCTACCGACCGGGAGGTCGTAGAGCTTCTGGATCTTTCCCACTCACTGGGAATCACCTTGTTGGATACAGCTCCCGCTTATGGAAGCAGTGAACAACGCATCGGGCGCTTACTTCAATGTCGTCAGGACTGGGTAATCTGTACCAAGGTCGGCGAAGAATTTCTAAATGGTAAGTCATTCTTCGATTTTTCGGCAGATCATGTCCGCTACAGCATCGAGCGCAGCCTGCGCGACCTCAACACCGACTATCTCGATATCGTACTGATTCATTCCGATGGAAACGATTTGCATATCCTCGAATCTACCGACTGCCTCGAAACCTTAATGGCACTCAAGCAACAGGGCGTGATCCGTGCTGTAGGCATGTCCTCCAAGTCTGTCAAGGGAGGGCGAATGGCGGTGGAATCAACCGACGCGGTCATGGTGACTTACAATCCATCCTGCACTGACGATTCTCTTGTAATCGACTATGCTGCAGAGCTGAATAAGGGTGTGTTAGTCAAGAAAGTGTTTAACAGCGGTCACGACTGTGTCGATGCTAAAACGAATGCTGCCAACAACTTGGGCTTCGCGCTCGGTTACAAAGGCGTGAGTAGTGTAATTGTGGGAACTATAAATTCTGCTCACCTGGAGAGCAACGCGGCTGCTGTAGAAAAATTGTAGTTTAAAGCAGCTTACTCGCCGACCTCTTTCACTTTCTCCATGATGGCGGATGTTGAACAGTTATCGAGAAACTCCAATGCCTTTACCTCGCCGCCATAAGATTGCACGAAGTCTCCGCCAACGACCTGTTCGAGCGTGTAGTCACCACCCTTAACAAGCACCTCCGGTTGTAAGGCTTCCAGCAGGGGTTCGGGAGTGTCTTCTGCAAAACTGACAACCCAATCCACGGCTTCCAATCCAGCCAGTACAGCCATGCGCCTCTCTACTGGATTAATTGGGCGACCTGCCCCTTTCAGTCGGCGTACTGATTCATCATTATTGATAGCCACGATCAACCGGTCGCCGAGTTGCTTGGCTTCTGCCAGATATCCCACATGTCCGGCATGGATAATGTCGAAACAGCCATTGGTAAAGACGATCTTCTCACCATGGGCCTTGGCGTCGTGTACGGCGATCTGCAGTTGTTCAGCCGTCATCACGCCTTGCCCTGAATCTTGCTCAGCCAGAACGGCACGACGTAACTCGGGACCACTTATCGCCGCCGTACCCAATTTGCCTACCACCAGTCCGGCAGCCAAATTTGCCAATGCCGTAGCATCTGCCAACCCATCGCCAGCGGCCATAGCGGCTGCCAACACCGAGATCACGGTATCGCCCGCACCGGTAACATCGAAAACTTCCTGAGCTCTTGCCGGTAGGTGAAGTTCCGGTGAATCGGGTCGAATAAGCGTCATCCCGTGTTCGCCTCGAGTAATGAGAATCGCATCCAGGTTCAGGTCTCTGAGCAGTCGCAGGCCCTTGTTCATAAACTCTTCTTCGTTGCTGCTGGGTCCTACAGCGGATTCGAATTCCGAAAGATTTGGTGTAATCAGGGTAGCACCTTGATATTTCAGGAAATCGGTGCCCTTGGGATCGACGATGACGGGAATGTTTCTGCTGCGACCCAACTCGATAAGTTCGGAAACATCCTGCAGTGCGCCTTTTCCATAGTCCGAAAGAACCAACACCTGAGTGTCATCGATAAGGGACTTCGCCTTGTCCTGCAAGCCTGCTCTGTCAGGCAGTTGAAAGGGTTGTTCGAAGTCCAGGCGAATTAGCTGTTGGTGCTGGCTGATAACGCGCAGCTTGGTAATGGTGGGCTTGTCTACGGATTCTAAGAAGTCGCAATAAACACCGGCAGCATTCAATCGCGAGCTCAGCTCCTCTCCGGTTTCGTCCTTGCCGACTATTCCCACCAACCGGGTCGCACTTCCCAGCGCGGCGATGTTCAATGCCACGTTCCCGGCACCACCGGGACGATCTTCCCTGTTACCTACCCGCACCACCGGTACCGGTGCCTCGGGCGAGACGCGGGTTGCCACGCCATGCCAGTAACGATCCAGCATGACATCGCCTATTACAAGTAGCCTGGCATCCTGAAACGGAGGCATCTCCAGTTTCATCAAACTCTCCAATTGGGCTCAAACGCCCGTATTTCCTGGCGGCTGATCATACCACAGCGGGAATTAAGAGTAGATTGCGGGCAAACAGGCGGGCTCCTCCGTTTTTAGGGCAAAGTGGCGTAAACAGTGCTATTTATCAGCAAAAATGCTCTCATTGTGGAGAATGTCTGTTCAATAGTGGCAAATTGTCCTGATTTCCACTCAAACTGAGTTTCCCGGTGGCATCTGCTACAATTCGCGCCACACTTCTTTGAAACCTCAATTTTGAAATCCCTGTCATTTGGCGAGTTGCGTGCCTGAAGCATCAATCCAGACCATTCCGCTGCGGCAGTTCTCAGCGCCCCGTTACTGGCCTACCTGGCTGGGTCTGTCTCTCATGTGGAGCGTGGCACATCTGCCCTTTCCGGTGCAGATGCAGGTCGGCAAACTACTGGGAATTCTGAGTTATCACCTGGCCCGAGGTCGGCGCCATATTTGTGAAGTTAACCTGCGGCTGTGTTTCCCGAACTTATCGCAGGTAGAGCATCATCAATTGGTAAGGAAGACATTCATATCCAATGCCATCGGATTAATCGAGACCGCCATTGCCTGGTACCGCGACCCGGAGGAATTCCGAGAACGCGTTACTGTATCCGGCCTGGAAAATCTCGATGTTGCTATCGAAAGGGGTAAGGGTGTGTTGCTGTTGTGTGCCCACTTCACCACGCTGGAGTTCGGTGGCTTCCTGTTTAACCTGTTTCACAAAATGGACATCACCTACCGGCCTAACAAGAATCTCCTGTTCGAGGCGGCCATGTATAATGGCAGAATCAGACACTACCCGAATGTGTTCAATCGCAAGAATGTTCGCGGCGCCGTGCGCAGTCTGAAGCAGGGTCATATTCTCTGGTACGCGCCCGATCAGGATTATGGTGCGAAACATTCTGTATTCGTGCCTTTCTTCGGCAACACTGCTGCCACTATAACGGCCACCGCTCGTTTTGCCGACGTTAATGATTCCGCCGTTGTCTTCTTCAGTCATTATCGAAAAGCAGACAACTCAGGTTATCATCTCGAATTCAGTCCCATGCTGGAAAATTATCCCAGCGGTGACCAGGAAGAAGATGCCATTACGATCAACCGAATAATGGAAGAGGCTATAAAGAAACAGCCTGATCAGTACCTGTGGTTACACAAACGCTTTAAAACTCAGGCCGCCGGTAAGTCAGCAAGACCTTACTGATGAAGCCAGACGTGACTATTATTGCAAGTAAACAAATTGATATTCGAGCCTACGCGGTGGGTGCCAGCCTACTCGCCTCTCTGCTTACTATACTGTTCCCCGATACACCTAACGATGATGCTTACATCTACATCAAGACTGCCGAGATCTTTCTCGCCGATGGTCTAAATGCTGCATTTCAGCATTATGCCTGGGCCAGTTACTCCTTACTGATTGCCCTCATCAGCCAGCTGGGCTTTTCCCTGTTCA
Source organism: Gammaproteobacteria bacterium (assembly GCA_002730035.1). Taxonomy (GTDB): domain Bacteria; phylum Pseudomonadota; class Gammaproteobacteria; order Pseudomonadales; family Pseudohongiellaceae; genus UBA9145. Next base: position 99,506 of record PBYU01000015.1, read on the forward strand.
CTTCGGCATTCATTGTAAATGCATTCTTTTACGCCTTGTTGGTGTACTCATTTATCAGCATCATTAAGTACATCGACGATTCCAGGCAAGTGTTATTCTTAGCAGCGATTTGTGTATTGCTCTACCCGCAGTTAAATGAATACCGCTATCTTATCATTCGCGATGTGGCATTCTGGGCGCTGGCATTATTCGCGTTATGGCAGTACCTGTCCTACACTGCAGAACATTCATTGCAACATGCCTGTGCATTCGCTGCCGCGCTAATAATAGCTACCAGCTTCAGACCAGAGGCTGCTGTTTACCTGCTTGTTGTCCCATTTACTGTATTACTCGACAAGCGATTCGCTAAGCAGGAACGACAACAGTTGTTTCTTAAATTGGCAAGCGTGGTCGCAGCATCATCAATCGTGACACTGCTGGCGCTGACCATAGCAGGATTGAGTTTTGGTGGCCTGTTGGCAGAATTCGTATCCACTTACCAACCTTTTTTGGCAAATACGTTTAACCCCAGCACGCTGCAATCGACGGAATTGGCTGGCGCGCTATTCGGAGAGCATGCGGCTGCCTATTCGCAGGAATACATTCTGTTGTTTCTTATGGCAGGTTTACTTGTCATCCTGGCTGCCAACCTGTTTAACGGGATCGGGGGTCCGTTCTTCTGGATTCTTCTGTGGGGTTTCTTCAGGAAGACTGTCCGGGTTCAGCGCCATGTGCTGACTCCATTGCTATGCTTCATTGCGATCAACACCATTATTTTATTTGTATTCCTCTATCTCACGCGTTATCTATCGAGTCGGTATACCATGCTATTCTGCCTGCTGGTGGCATTACTTGTACCACTTATCGTATCCCGAATTATTGACAGTATTCAGGCGCGCGCCTGGGGGTCATTGGGACAACGGATCATTATCCTGTTCTTTGGCTACCTGGGATTCGATTCCTTCATCAGCTTTGGCGATCCCAAGGACTTTATTTCCGATTCGGTGGCCTGGATCGAAGCACAGCCGGAAGCGGATTCCCGGCTATTAACCAATAATCATGCGATCGCCTATTACACAGGGAAAGTCGAGAATTATGACGAGACTCAGAGATTCCTGACTGAGGATGACATACTGTCTTCCAGACCGAATGACCTGATCGCAATTGAGATGTATGTTGAGATGACGCAGCTGGTGTCCAGTGAACCGCTGCGTGGTGTTCTCGAATTTCAAACCGCATTTCCCAGCGTCGAAGATCAGCGAGTGGCTGTCTACAGAAGAACAGCGCATTAGCCCTGATCGCCTACCAGCTATCCGGTGCTTCCCGCTTGGTAACCAATACATTCTCCATGATCATGTAATTCAGGTCGGTACCCATGAACATGTCTACGGCGTCTTCGGGTGTACAGATCAGTGCTTCACCAGGACGGCTGAGGCTAGCGTTGATGAGCTGACCATGGCCGGTTAGCTGCTGGAAACATTGCAGTAATCGGTAGAAATCGGGGCATTCCTGCTCGGTTACTATCTGGGCACGGGTAGTGCCATCCTGGCAGATGAATACGGGGTATTGCTCCTGCCACTTGGCACTAACCGGCGAACTCATGCACATAGTATTGTTGCGGTAATCCCTGGGCAGAATATTTTCAGCCACAGTATCGAGCATACTTGGCGAGAAGGGTCGCCAGTGCTCTCTAAATTTGACCTGGTGGTTTATCGCATCGGCGATTCCTTGCTGGGTTGGATTGGCCAGGATACTGCGGTTACCTAATGCCCGTGGTCCGAATTCCATGCGCCCTCTAAACCAGGCAACTAATTGCCCGTGAGCCAGCAGTTCGGCCGCCTTTTCGTAGGGATTCTCCAGCGACTCCCAGTGTGGCTTGTCCCGGTGCATGACGCAGGCATCGATGCATTGACCGCTATCGTAGCCCGGTCCCAGATACATGTTGTTCACAGCTTGCAGCTTAATACCGGACTGTCGCACCGCATAGGCTGCCGCACCAATGGCAGTTCCCGAATCACCACACGCCGGATGCACAATCAATTCGTTTACAAACGGCAAGCCACGGAGCCTTTGGTTTAGGCGGATATTCATCGAGCCCGTACCGGCGATGGCGAGTCTACCAGTTTCCTCCAGAATATCTTTCAGGTAATGGGTCACCAGCAGCAACGCAATATCTTCATACAGTTTTTGAATCGCCGCCGCGTAGTGTACGTAAGGATCTTCCAGCAGGTTTCCGGCACGCCGCGGTCCCAGCATTGCGACCAGCTTCTTGCTGAAATAATGACCGCGGGATTTAGCCCGATAACGACGCAACCCGATCGTGCTGATCAGTTTATTGTTTACCTTGAAGTGACTCCCATCGAAAGAGGCCAGGGACGATAGGTCGTATTTGTCGGGATCGCCGAAAGGTGCGATGCCCATGACCTTGAACTCCCCATCGAGGATTTCGAATCCAAGATAATCCGTCAGAGCAGCGTACATACCGCACAACGAGTCTGGATTGTAGAATTCCTTAATCTTTTTAATCTTGCCGTTTTCACCGTAGCCGAGAAAGATATTCGAGTACTCTCCCTTGGAATCAATACAGAAGATAGCCGTCTTCTCAGCTGATTCATTGAGGTGGTAACAACTACTGGCGTGAGCCAGTTGATGCTCCACCGTCACCAGTTTCACATTCGACTTGAAAATATGCAGTTTTTCCAGCAGCCCATTCAGGTCTTTAATATATCTACGGAAACGACGATTACCGTTGAACACGCTGTCGATGCTGCGGTCCGGTGCATACCAGTGCCGATAGGCATAGTGCCAGCGAGCCTTGCTCAATAGAGAGATGGGTGCATAGGGTATGGCAACCTGGTTTATGTCGGCTGCCTTCAGGCCGGCTATCTGAATGCACTGTCTGGCAGCGAGGTAAGGAAGTTCGTTCTTAGCGTGCTTGCGGCGCAACAGGCGTTCTTCTTCGATTGCGGCAATCAGCTCTCCATCGATAAACAGGGCCGCTGCCGGGTCATGCCCAACCGCGCCTGAAAGTCCTAGTGTAATGGTTGCCATATCGTTATCCAGTCGGGGAGGACACTGCTGATTCGCTCATCTTAGTAAACACCGTTTCAAATTCACTGCCCTTCCAGTTCTGTTGAAAGCGTGCCAGATCCCGGGTACTGGCTATGTCGAAACGGGACTGCGATTTATGTCGTCGCATGGCATCGAGGTCGAGAACATACAATTTTTGATCACTGAAGATGAAATTAGTTGCCTTCATATCGCCGTGACTAATCAGGTATGCATGCAATACCTGAAACAACTTTTTGAACGATTCGACTACTTCTCCAGGAGTTGCATCTCCTGATTCAAGCTGATCAATGAGATTTGCTGCCGGTACTTTCTCCATCAAGAAATAGGCTCTCCTGCGGAACAGCCAGAGAACACGTTCTTCCAGCATAAGAAAGGGGTGCGGCGTGGCGATGCCCAGCATCTCCAGCATCCACGAATTGCGCCAGGTATGGTGAGCCCGGCTCGGTTGCATGAGTCGGGTAATCCCATGCCAGAAGCCCTTAATGTTATAACGTTTCAGTACGAATTCCCTATCACCCAGCCTGACTTCACCAACTGTACTGGTATTGCCCGCTTTCAACAGCCCATCGCTAGCAAGATAGCTGTCTGGATTAGCGATAAAGTTCTCCAGCTCTGCAGAATGAATTGCGCGATCGTACAATAGAAATTTATTGGATTGCCGTATACAACGAGTCGCCGTCGTAGAACGGAACAGTTTTTTCTCGAAATGGCGCAGCCTGTTTCTTCTGGCAAGTTGAACCCGCTCCCCGAATCGATCGATCTCACCTGAAGGCAGTTTCAGCCCATGTTCCTGGTAGTATTCCAGCCATCTGGAAATCTGCACGTCCTTAGCCACTGGAAACTGCGCGAAGAACAACGCCAGGTTCGAGGTGGCCGTTTCCAGGTCCAAGCTACCCTCAACGGCTTTTATATCTCCACCATCCAGCAGGTAGACACGCTCATCCGCGAGCATGAAATTATCCAGGTGTATATCCTTTTGCGAGATACCGCCGCAATGACACTGGCCGATCAACTTGATCGCCTGTTGCATGATGAACTCTCGCTGCTCCCGATCGGTAGCCTCTTCAAACAGGGCACTCAGGCTGGCGCCTTGCTGCAGGTAATCGATAATCAAAACAGCTCCGCCTAGATCGGCGGTGGTTGTCTGGTGCAGAATGTCCGGTGTTGGTATGTGGTGCTGCCGTAGCAGGTTTACTCCACCGAGATCGTTCTGCAGGTTGCGTTTCCAGTGATTTCTCTGGAAGAACAGCTTTACTATTACTGTCGAATCGTTCCAGCTAGACACGCCAATCAGGCGTTTACCTGGAACGACACGCAGAATCGAATCGATCCTGAGTTCTTCCTCTCCCTGATCTTTTGATACAGTGATAGTGAATGGCGTCGGAATATGTCTACCCATTGTAATGAGGTTGGCACAAGTGAGATTGTCCATTATGCCGGGCCCAGTTTTTCGCGCATGCGGCGTGCTCTCAGTTCGACCTGCTGCCAGAAATCTCTATCTTCGCTCAAGCTCCTGCGTAATCCTTTGGCACTATAGCTCCTAATAAATCTCAATATGTCTCTGGGTTTCAGTCCGATATCCATGGCCGAATAATACAGTCCTGCGATGTCCTTGATGATCCACCGTCTGCCCAGGTTTGGCTTTATCAGGGCACGATGCAAATCGATCAGTGACAACCTCGGCGGCATCGTCTGACCTTCATGCATCAGGAAATGGCACAAGTAGTAGTCGCGATGGCAGATACCGTTGCCATGCAGGGTAAGACTGATTCTGGCCAGCTGCCTGATCAATTGGTTTCGGATGAGCGGCGATGGTGGGTCTTGATTCCAGTTCCTGCAGTAGTCTTCCAGGCTCACCGTATTTTCTAGTGCTTCGGTAATAATAAAAGATTCTCGGCTGGCCGGATTCCAACCTCGCGCGCCAAATGCCACAGCATTTAGTGTGGCGACATCGAGTTCATGCAGCTTGTGGATGGCTCGCCATTCGTTACCAGCGCCCAATATCGGTAGCCTTAGCTGCAGTAAATTCTTGGAGATCTCCCCCCAGCCCACTCCCGAATGAAGTTTGACGAAGTAGCTTTTACCATTTAGGGAGAATTGAAAAGTTTTGCGCCCCGGCACCTGCCGATAGATGTTGCCCTCCATGGCTTGCAGCATCTTGAAAGGGTCTGCTCCAGCAAAGTTTTGTGTGAATTCTTCGTTGAGGTAAAACATGTCAGCAAGTCAACCTCGCTCGCCAAGCATTCGCTCAATTGAGTCGGTGACGCTCAATGGCAATGCATAGAGTTCAGGGTTCTTGCCATAATTCAGACCATTCTCTGACCAATTGGCGCTATCGAGTTGCTGCAACATACCAAGCAGGTGCGCATTTAGATCGTCCTGTGTAAAAGGATTGTTGCAGACTTCTCCGGACTGCGCCTGTTCGATATGCGAAGAATAGCCACAGCTTGCCGTGGTGAGCACCGGTAGACCCGCTATCGTCGCCTCAAGCAAGACATAACCCGCACTCTCGACATAAGCGGGGTGTAATAACAGATCGGCGCCTGCCAGAAATCTAGGAATGTCATCCCTGCCAGGAAGAATTGTAACCTGGTCAGCAACGCCAAGTTTGTTAGCCAGCTTCTGAAACCCGGCTGCCTTGTCTTGTCCAACCAGTATATAGCGGACCGCGTATCTGATTTTGTCTGGAAGCGCTGCAATTGCTTTGAGTGATCTGTCTACGCCTTTAACCTTGAACCCGGATCCGACCTGCAGAATGAGTTTTTCATTCTCTTGGATATCGAACTCCTGTCGCAGATCCTTGCGCAGGTTTTCATCAACTGCCTCGACCTGTCGATCAGGAGAAATACCTGGAGGCACCTCATGCAGGCGATCTTCACAACCAGGGTAGTATTTTTTGAATGCCTGTCGTTGCTGCTGTGAAAGTATAAAGACTTCGGTAGCGCTTTGGGTGCCAAAGACGGCGTCTTCATAGTCTCTAAAATGCCGATAGCGTGCCGTGAATTTGTAATAGCCGCCGCGCTGGGTCTCGGCTTTCTCGGCAAAACAGGGATCCGCCGCGAAGTAGAAATTCAGCAGCGGCATCTTGTTAAATCCAATTACCGGATGATCTGCCTGTTCAGCGAGTGCTGCTTTCACCCATCGGGTGAAGCGTTGATAGAGTTTTACCCTGGTTAGCGCCTTTACCGGCACATTTATCAGCTTGACTCCTACAGGGACCTCACCTTGCCAGCGAATGGTATAGACATCTATCTGATGTCCTCTGCTTACGCACTCGTTCACAATTCGTAGAAAGTCTCGCTGCTGACCGCCGTAGGGAAAATAGGAATAAATCAAAAAGTTCAGCTTCATCGGAAAATCTATTTTTGTAGTAGTTTTTCAAATTGTTGCCAGACATTCTCCGGTTTATGAGCTGAAAAACAAGGTGGGATTACGGTGAAAGGCTGACTGTCAAACTCATCAGTTACTATCGGCCCGGAATAGTTGCATGCTTTCTTAACACAGGGTGCGCAATTGAGGTTGGAATTGAGGTGTAGTTGTTTAGCGCCAAAGGTACCCGACAAATCAGGATTGGTAGGGCCGTAGAGAGACACAGTCGGCTTCGATAATGCAGCTGCCAGATGTCCCAGTCCAGTGTCCACTGCTATGACACCGCTGGAGCCATTGACTTTTTGTGCGAGCCCTGACAGCGATTGCTTATCCAGCACAGTAACTCGTTCGTTATCTCGCGCAATAAAATCGGCACGAATTCGCTCGTTCGGGTTGCCCCAAGGTATGAGTACCTCATATCCTGCCTCTGTTGCAATGTGTGCGAGGTGACGCCAATAGTATTCTGGCCAATGCTTTGTATTCCATGTTGTGCCGTGGAGAAAAACAATCTGTTTGGAGTCTTGCGAGCTTTCTACTCCCTCTACACGGTTGATGTCGATTCCATAGTCAACCACATCATTGTCATAATTGTACTTCAGGGCTCGAGAGAATAGCTGTCGTACGCGATCAACTGCATGTTCGGTCCACGGAACGGAGTAAACCTTGTTATAAAAAAGCGTGGCCAGTGGCTCTCGAATCGTCCGGTTACTTAGCCCAATCGTCAGCCCCTTTGAAAGGCGGCTAATGATACCGCTCTTGATGAGCCCCTGTGCATCGATTACCAGATCGTAGTGTTCCCCTTGCAGGGCATGCCTGAAGGAGCGGAATTCACGGTTAAGATAGGTCTTCATCAGGCTTCGACGCCATCTTCGAATGGCAACAGGAATTACCTTGTCCACCGCCGGATGCCAGCCTGGCACTTCAGCGAAGCTTTCCTCTACTACCCAGTCAAACACCAGATCCTTGTGGGCCAGGTGCGCATCGGTTACTGCCGGCAGCGTGTGGATGATGTCACCCAGGGAGGAGACTTTTACTATTAATACGCGCATCGTTCCTTCTAAGCTTCTATTGGGAGCCTCTGAACAAGTATATGACCACTCTGGCCTACAGCCAATGTCGCTATCAAGGCGCACCGGCGCAGGAATGTGTCGACCTTGCAAGTCGGTGCAACGCCGAGAGCGGGATTGGCTGTAGGCCCCTTCGGGCGGGCTCTGTCGCGCCCCGCCGCTTCGTTGTCGCACTTGCCAAGGACGATGCCATTACCTGCGCACGACGCCTAGCGGCAGAGCGCGACAGACTCCCGCAGAGTGACCATATACTTGTTCAGAGGCTCCTCAGCTGACTTATGGCTTCTAGCACCCGGGCCGGCTGCAGTTCAGTAAGACAGCGTCGATGTCCATAGGGGCAAGTCCTCTTAAAACAGGGTCTGCACTCAATGTCGGTCATGAGCAATTTTACACTCTCCGTCAAAGGTGGTGTAAAGTCCGGTGACGTCGAACCATACAATCCAGCTACCGGCTTGCTCAGGGCTGCAGCAATATGCATCAAGCCGGAATCGTTTGATACTACCATTGTTGTCACCGACATGAGATCGATCGCCTGCGCCAGGCTGGTCTTTCCCGTCAGATTGATGCAGCGATCAATCTTATCACTTTCGATATCCGCCAATATTGCCTCTGCTACCAGTGCGTCGTTGTCTGATCCAAATATCCAGACCTGCCAATCATCTGCAAGCACGGCATTGCACATAGCTGCAAAATGCTGTGCTGGCCACTGCTTTGCTTCTCCGAACTCGGCGCCCGGGCAGATGCCGAGGATTTTAGCGCCGCCTTGCAGATCGAACTCAAGCAGCGTTTTGCTGACATTTATTGTGTCAATTTCTAAAATAGGATTCGGTATGACGGCGGGGGGGTGCGCGCAGGCAGGAAAAGCCAGCGCAGCGAAGCGTTGCACCATCAGTGGATAATTGGCTTTGTTGAGGCGACGACAGTCCGTTAACAGGGGTGCGCGCCATTCACCACCCCATCCGATGCGCCTTGGAATACCGGCATGGAATGGGATAAGCGCAGACTTAAACGTGTTAGGCAACACGATAGCCGTCGTAAAATCGATCGCATGCAGGGATCTCCCGATGGCATGGCGCCTGACCAGTCTCAGTTCGCCGTGTCCGAGTTGAGCATCGATGCTCTCATCGACTTCGGGCATCCTCGCCAACAGCGGCCGGGTCCAGTCCGGTGCCATAACCGTGATGTGGCATTGGGGATGCTCCTGCCTGAGGCTCATGAACAGTGCCTGAGCCATGACCATATCCCCAACCCAGGAGGGTCCAATAATCAGGATGCGCTCGGTGGATGTCATGGGATATCGATCGGGCGCCAACGGCCACCCGAAGTTAACAAGGCTCGGATCATTAGTTCCACGTGCAGATAATGAATGTTGAGTGAGTTCACCGACTCAGTGGCCTTGCTGCCCCTGTTTAAAGAATGTTCGCTGGAGTCACTCTCAGGATTTCGTTTACTGTTGTCACTCCTGCTGCAACTTTTTGAGCACCACTCAAGCGCAGACTCAACATGCCTTCCTTATAGGCTTGATTTCTCAGGTTGGACATGGTTCTTCTGTCGGACGCACACTCCTGTAACTTATCAGAGAAAAGCATGACTTCGTAGATTCCTTCGCGCCCCCTGAAACCAGTCTCTCTGCATTCCAGACAGCCCTCTGAGTACGCTACAACCTTTGGCAATTTTACTTTCCAGGGCAGCGTAAGCGAGTTCCATGTATCCTGCTCTTCCTTGGTCGCCTTCTTGCAATCCGGGCATAGCACGCGAATCAGTCGTTGTGCCACGATGCCGATCACTGTTGCCTTGATCAGATAAGGTGGAACGCCAAGTTCCATTAATCTGGTAATTGCTGAGGGTGCATCGTTTGTGTGCAATGTTGTGAATACCAGGTGCCCTGTCAAAGCAGCCTGAATGGCCATTTCTGCGGTCGCCAGGTCTCGCACCTCACCAATCATGATAATGTCCGGGTCTTGTCGCAACAGAGCTTTGACACCATCGTCAAAATCGAGCTCGATGTTATCCTGAACCTGCATCTGGTTGAACTTCTCTTCAACCATTTCGATGGGATCTTCAATTGTACAGACGTTTACTTCGTCAGTTGCCAGCATCTTGAGAGTGGAGTACAGAGTCGTCGTTTTACCGCTTCCAGTCGGCCCGGTAATGATGACGATGCCATGATTTTTCGCAACAATTTTTTTCCAGCGCTCTAAATCTTCATTGATTAAACCCAATTCCTCGAAGGGCTTGAGTAAAACGCCAGGATCGAAAATACGCATCACTAGCTTTTCGCCAAAGGCGGTTGGCAGGGTTGATAGCCGCAACTCTACTTCTTCACCGTTTGGGCTCTTGGTCTTGATCCGGCCATCCTGGGGTTTACGCTTTTCTGCCACATTCATCCTGCCCAGGATTTTCAATCGGCTGGTAACGGCAGCCAATGCCTGCATCGGCAATGCGTAGACGGTGTAAAGCACACCGTCGATTCGGAAACGAATATTACCTTTCTCCCGCCGTGGCTCGATGTGGATGTCGCTGGCACGTTGTTCGAAGGCATACTGCAAAAGCCAGTCGACTACATTGACTATGTGCTGGTCATCTGCCTCGGGTTACTTGATATTGCCCAACTCAAGCATCTGTTCGAGATTACCGATACCCTTCTTCTGAATCCCTCCAGTCGTTGCTCCCCGAACGGACTTGGACAGGCTATATAATTCAGTTGCGAGCCGCTTAATCTCGGTCGGATTTGAAACTACCCTCTTGATCTGTTTCTGGGATGTATGTTCCAGTACCGACTCCCAGACATCGAGGTCAGGCTCGGCACTGCAATCACGACTTCTGTCGGGGTTTCATCGACGGTGAGAATTTGGTGACGTTGGGAAAACTTGTAATCCATTACCTGGATTACCATGGTAACGTCTATCTTTAGTGGATCGATTCGAAAGTAATCCTGCCCACATTGCTTGCTCAAAGCCACAGTAAGCGTTTCTATATCGAGTGCATGGCCTTCGTTCTGTTTGTTATCCAGGTTCAGGTCGGCTATAAACTGCAGGATGTGTTTTTCTCTGTGCTGGGCAGCATGTTGTTCGGCGACGGCAAGTTCATATCCCTCTTGATCGATGTAGCCTTCTTCGAGCAAACCATCCAGAAAATCCTTCAGGTTAAGAGGAGTGTTCTTTTTAGGGGTAGTGCTCTGCTGTTCGTCGACTGCTGTCATTGGCCCGGTAACCGGGGATCCTCTACTTTTATCGGCATTGCGGCGAATAGATAGACACAAGGCCGGAATTAGCCAAGTTTAACCCTGCGAAAAATAAAAACAAACTCCCGTGCGCAGAAATGCGAGCTATTTCAATGTCGCGCTCTGGCGCCGGAAAAACCTGGGATTGTGGGCGATTTCTCTAGTACCTCGACCAGGGTTAATTTTGGAGTGCAGAGTTCACCAGTATGTTCAGTGTAAGACGCAGTAATGCAGGCTTAGCCAGGATGTTTCACCAGATTCCGTAGCGAGGGCGTGCCCTGGGGCGGCCACAGTAGGAATTTGGTGAAATATCCAGGCTGACACCGCTAAGTCAAGTTGCTGCAACGCCACAATGGACATACTGGTGAACTCCCGAAGGGCGGGCCTCTCAGCATTCATCTGCCGCGTTGCTTTCGCTTGATGGAGCGCAGGCTAGGACGGCGCAAAAGCGCCTTGCATATAAACGCTGAGAGACCCGCTGCACCCGAAAATTAACCCTGGTCGAGGTGCTTACTCGACCAACTTAACCCATTCGCCTTCTTCTGGAGAGCCGGTAGGGTAGTACCCATTGAGTATTCTCAGGGTTTCTTCAGGGAAGTTGGCGATTTTGCTGGATCTTCCAACAACGGCGAAATCAAAGAATTCACTGGCCTGTACAAACTTTATTTTCATCTCATTGCCGGAGTATGCCTCACCTCGCTGAATCGCTCTAAAGGTCCGGATGGAGGCGAGCAGATCCGCATCGATCTCATCCTCGGCATTGCTATCCTGAATGTCTCCTCGAAAAGTAAATACACGAGGACCAAAATATATTGCAGCAACCCTTTCCGGGTTTCCTGTTTCCTGGGAAGTCGCGATTCCGGTAAAACCGATTAACCGGTATTGTTCAAGGGCTTCTGATTTCTGCAGGTTGCTAATCCCCATCTTATCTCTAATAAAGACACGTGGCTCGATGTTGTCTTGCAATCTCAGTGCTTCGATTTTTAGCGATCCGATGTTGGGTGCCGATGCGGTTACGGTTGTGATCGTCTCAACGACCTCCCATTCTTCCGGAAGCACCAGGGTATAACCCATCGCTGCCTGATAATAACGATTGCGTGTCTCGGTGGATTGAGATCCCTGGCTAGCCCCTACAATCAAGCCGTTTATCTGATCACGGAAATTCTCGTCGTCGAGGTGGGTTATTTCAGTCCCATCCAGCTGCCCAACTGCAGCGATGGCCTCTTGCAGACGAGTATCGTTACGTGGATGAGTAGCGAATAGCCCGTGATAGCCGCCGCCCCCTCCAGATACCCGTCGACTGAAATCTTCCTGGTTTTTGAGTACGGTGATAACGTTGATCATGGCTGCGGGATCATAACCAGCCCCGACCAGGTACTGGGCACCTAGCTGGTCGGCCTCCAGTTCATGCTCGCGGCCAAATCCACTCAGGCCGGTCTGCGCCCAGATCGAAGCGACCTGACTGATCTGGGAACCCACATAACCACTACCAGTGGCAACTGCTGTCACAAGGCCTCCTACAGTAGATGCAGCGCTGGCCAGAGCACCACTGGCCTGCTGCTGCACCGCATGACGTGCCGTGATATGACCTACCTCATGAGCCAGCACTGCGGCCAGGTCTGCCTCTGAATTCATGAAAGTAAGCAGCCCTCGATTGACGTACACATACCCGCCTGGCAGTGCAAACGCATTGATATCAGGGCTGTCGATAATATTAAAAGTATATTCAAGATTTGGCCGATGGCTGACTTTTGCGACCTTGTTGCCAACCTCCCTGACATAGGCCAATAGTTTTTCATCTTCAAGCAACGGCATGCTGTTGAGCACTTTTTCGTGCTCTTCCAGACCAATTTCCTTCTCCTTATTTTCCGACATCAGTACTAAGTTTGCGCCGCCAGTGGCTGGATTGATAGCACAGGAGCTCAGCAACAGAATCGTCACAAGCGCCAAGCCAGTGACCAGAAATTGTTTCAATTTGAACTGAATGGAAAAGAAATTTGTCAAGCTTTGAATGCCTAGGTCAATCATGGTGCCACCTGTCTTTCTTTATGGATAGCGAAATGGGGCAAGGGACCCTCTGAGCAAGTATATGGCCACTCTGCGGGAGTCTGTCGTGCTCTGCCGCTAGGCGTCGTACGCAGGGAATGGCCACACCCTTGGCAAGTACGACAACGACGCGGCGGAGCACGACAGACCCCGCCCAAAGGGGCCTACAGCCAATCCCGCTCTCTGCGTTGCACTGACTTGAAAGGTCGGCACCTGACTGCGCCAGTGCGCCTTGATAGCAGAATTGGCTGTAGGCCAGAGCGGTCATATACTTGCTCAGAGGGTCCCTAACTACCGATTACAAACTGTTTAAGTTGAGTGGCTAACCGACTACATGCATTAGCTTCAACTCTGGCGATAAGTGGTATTGGTATTATGAGTGCTGGCAGATAGGATTGCCCGGTGGCATCGGTGTTAATCGTCCCGACTGAGGACAGGGAAGCGACGTCCCATACTCTGGCATCGAAATTTGCATCGTCTTCCCAGGTGCCAAATCCAAAGCAACCACCCCCGCCGGGGCCAATGGTGCAGGAAATTGAACCTGAGCGATCCGTTGTTTCTGTGAACCCATCCAGCCAGACAATATAACGAATACCAAATTCATTCATTTTGGTAGCGACAACATCTTCCGCCATCAATTGCTCGAGATCACGAGTACGCAGTGGTGCGGTACGAGGCTCGAACCAGGGGAACATGGCGTCGACAAATTCCTGTTCCGGGACCACACGTATTGAATCGTCACCGCGCGTCATACGCTCGCCGACGCATTGCACGAATTCTGAGCGGGTCTCGTAGTCGCTTGCCTGACGTCTTCCCAGGATTACTACTGACTCATCACTCCCGATGCCAGTATCGCCCTGACGAAATTCATCGACAGTGGTGCTGGTGCAAGATGCGAGCAGCCCCAAAAACACTATTAAAGGAGCTGCATTGCTTGTTTTTAACAAAGTATGCTGCATGACAATTCTCTACCCGAGCCCCTCGTTCTAAAACCGACCTCGCCTTCGGAAGAAGCCGGACATTGACAAATCACAGACTCCCTAACCAATCACGCACTTCGGGAACCTGGGCAAAACTCAATGAAAAACTCGATGCCAAATCTCGTAAGGCGACGACAGCGGCTTCGTTAATCGCCGCTTCTGTAGAGAGGAAAGTCTGTGTCGGAGTCTTTCCGTAAGAAGTAAGCACCCAATCAGCGATATAGTCACCCTCAGCTGTTAGTAATCGCATATTGTACTTGATCCAGACTTCATACACATCCAGCTTGGTCTTTGCTGGAAGGGCCAATTGAAACTCCTCGATGGCCGGTGCAAATACTGCATCTACTCCCTGAGACTGCGCATCGTCTATACTTTCAACGACGATGACCCTATCAAACATGGCAGGCAAGATTGCATTGAACAGTTGTACGTGTGACAGACCACTCTCAATATTAAATTCTTCCTGCCCGGTCTCGGAATACTCCATGTAGGCAAATTCCCTGAGGGCATCGTCATAAAGCACAGCTACCGAGACAGGTATTTTGCTGATATTCGGCGTAGGGAAGCTTCCGTCGATGACTACGTTACTTACGCCGCAGCCAGCCAGCACCACGAGCACAAACAGCAGTACCGCTCTGTTTAATCCCCTATCGCTAGTTGCTGCCAATCGTATCATCTGCAAATCGCTTCCCATCTGCTAGTCGAGCTTACGCCCAATAATTCATTACTGATAATCATTCAGACCCACAAAGGTACCACCATTTCGCTGAGTCATCTCCCGCATTAGAGTCGAATATCGGTAAACGCTCTGTCGGAATCGCGCCGGGCCGGCAAAAATAGTAGGAAAACCAATGCCATGGATGCGTACCAGCCGATCTCCATTGGCATCCTCTACATTTATGCGGTCAATTGTCCGCAATACCTCTTGAATAGACCCGCCAGGCTGGAAATCATCACCGAGTACATAGACACTAATTTTCTTGTCTGTTTCATAAAACGTGTTAATCGCCCGGGTTACGCCCTCAACAGGGCTACTATTACTGTAGGGATTCCAGTTTCTCAGGGTCGAAATGATCTGGTTGCGGCGCCCCGGTGTGTCTGGAATCCACTCCCCTCGATAGGAATCAAACATGTAATCGCCCATGTCGTTCATCACCTGGATGCCCTTGACTCCGGGGTAGACATTCAGGGTGTCCTCGATTACCCCCAACATCTTGTTCCAGCTCGGGTTGTTGAACATGCTGCCGGAGGTATCGATCACGAAAATAATGTACTCACTATCAACTGGGATCCCGCCGATTGCTTTATCTGTTGGCGCGACGCTATCGGCCAATAACCTTTCCATTTCTTCGCTCAGGGTCTGCCGTGCCAGCGATAGCCTCCCGACTTCATCGGTAGTTTCATCGGAGAGCTGCCGGGAGGTCTGGTAACGCCCTTCAGTGTCATCCAGGTCCCGCCGCAGCCGGGCGATCCGTTCTGTCAGGGCGGAGAGTTGCTCATGCTTGGCGTTCAGCTCCCGGTTGAGAATCGTGGTCTCACCACGAATTGCGAACAATTGCTCCTGCAGCTCGATGATCGAGCCTTCCGGTGTTACATCGACATATTCGATAGTCTCCGGGGCCGATGACTTGGTAATCATCAACAGAATGATCATGGCGCCGAACCCACAGGAAGCCACATCCAGAAAGGATATGCTGAAGGAGTCTGTTTCTCTGTCGCTACGTCTTCTCATGAATTATCGATTCTAGTGCTCTAACCTATTCCCCGTTGCTCTAATCCGTTTGAATTTGGTCAGGCGCCTGGGGACCCTCGGAACAAGGCTATGGCCAGTCCTTGGATGGTGTTAAGAATGAACCTCGGGAGTATTGTGCCAACTGCCAGTAAATGGCAGCAGCGCTCGGATCCCCCTCCAGTGGCATTAATACTATATTGACCGGAACGCCCTCCGGAAGTTCTTCCACAGCCTCTTCGAACAGGTCGACGCGCTCCGCCGGGGTTACCAGGGCCTTGGATGTGCCTCGGTTGCTGACGGTTGGCAATCCATCTGTAATCAGAAAAATATTATCCGGCAAGGGATTCATATTGGCCACCGCCCGGAATACCTGCTCCATATTGGTACCCTTGTCCGGCACGATGTCATTAACATTCACGATAGCCTGGTTTAACTCGTCACGATCCGCCACTTCCAGCCAGGCATCCTGAGTGCCAGGCATGACGCTGTTGGTGTCTTCGCTGAAATGCCAGATCTGGTAGCGGCTGGTAATGGGCAGCTGGGTACTGATCCAGTCTGCGGTATTGACAACACGTTGCCATTTTGGTGCATTCTTCTTCCGTTCATCCGACATATTACGGGTACGGATAATGTTGACCAATGTGCTATCGAGCATACTGGCCGAGCTGTCGATCAGAATCATAATGCGTTGACCGCCCAGAAACAGGCCAGACAGATACTGGCGGTTGCCGTCTCCGATGAACTGGCGAGCGCTGTTGCCCTCCTGCTCGAAGGCACTGGCCTGTAAGCGCAGTAAATCTTCCTCGAGGGCTTTGATATCGGCACGCAATCTTTCAATGTCCTCAATCGTGGCGACGCTGGAATTTTCCAGAGAGGCCAGTTCCTGCAGAAAGGTATCGAGTTGATCCTGGATCCTCCGGGCCATGCCCTGTGCGTCCACCACTTCAAAACTGACATCGGATAAGGTGTTGCGGATCTGCACCAGACCCAGTTGACCCTCTCTCACTTCCTCATCCAGCAGGTTTATCTCGGCTGTCAGATCGAGATTTTCATTAACCGGCGAGATCGTACTGGCATGGTCCAGAATCAGGAAAATCAGGATCACCGCGCCAAAACCACAGAACATGACGTCGAGAAACGACAGGCTGAGAGGATTGACTTTGCGTCTGTTTGCCTTGGTTTTAGACGACATTAGTTACCTGTATTAAAGAAATCTCTTCACTGTTAGCAGCGAACTGAATTCGATCGCCGAGCTTGAGTTCATGTTGGCCACTGACTTTAAGATCATTGAGCAGGGCTTCATTGTTGCCACAGTCGAGAAACACCCCCGCCTCGCGTTTCTCGATGCAGCCCAGATCTTCTGGCAAATTGTCCAATGCCATCACAATAGTCTTCGCGCTTGAAGCACTGCCATTGAGCTTTACATTGTTTTTTATCTCGATGGCACCCACCGCCAGGGCCCGGTTTAAGAACAACACATGGGTTGGTTGGTCACCAATGTTTGTATCACTCTTCTCAGTTTCAGCTGTGGATGCAGCGCCAGCTTCTATTGCCGTCTGCACCGGCAGTTTATCTATCAAGCGAATGGCTTCGTCTCCCTCGGTAATCAGTTCGCGGTAATCCAGGCATGCCGTGTTGACGCTGTGAGGGTCCAGTACAACAAGATCGCGGTGTTGGTTTAGTACTGCTGTCAATCCTGGCAACGCCGACAAGCGCGAGTTGAGCAACAGCTGTACATCGTGTTCAGTAGCGAGGCTATCAATCTGTTGGTTAATCTTATTGTACTGGCCGTTCAAATTACTGATCAAGCTCTCGCGCGGCATCTTGGCTGTATGCACCGCGGATTCCGTTTTCAATTCTAATATCAGGCTACTTCGATCTGCATCGCTCTGCTGCAACCAGCGTGGCAATTCGTTATACAGCTGCTGTTCGGAGTTAGCATCGTGTTGCGGATTAAACCGGCATTGCTGAATAAACAATCCCGTGGCTAACTGCATCATGAGGTCCATGAAGTTCTGGTTGCCCACACCGGGTAACTGGATCACTGAATCGGTGTGCAACTGTCCGGCTACACGTTTAAGCTTAGTCAGCACTACCTGGTGCAGTTGAATATCGGCATAGATGATGGCATCTGATTGCGCGGCGGCAATAGCTGCAGCCAGTGCGGAATCTACGACGCCTACAGCCGTAAACGGGCTCTGCTTTGCCAGACCAAGCAGTATGGCCAATTGCTGCCGCGTGAAGTTGCCCGGTACTGCAAAGATGACGTCTGCATCGATTTGCCCAATTTCAGCCAGGTGCAATAACTGGGCATAGGCAATGTCCGCAAAGTGTCTGATGTTATTACCGTGGGAAAGTGGTTCCAGGCTAAGCTCATGCCAATACTTGTTGTAGCTGTTAGTCGGTTGCAGTCTAGCCTGTTGCTCTGCAATTTCTCCGATCTCTAATGAGTTACCGACGGCCAGCGCGAACCCGGGACTCTGGGTGATGATGCCACTCTCATCACCGACAGAGATTCCGCAATCGTTTAGCTCGATAACCTTCAGACTCATACGTGGCCGACCCTCTCAGGCACCCGCTCAGGCACCCGTTCAGGCACCTGCAGGTGCTGGATCAAACGTTCGTCACAATAACGCTGCGTGCCCAGTACCAACCTGTCCTGTAGTAACTGAAGCTGATGCAACAGAAACATCAGGAAGATACTCACCACCAGCGCGACAAAAGTTGAGTTAAAGGCTACACCCAGGCTAACGGTAACGCCTACAATATCGCCGCTTACTGCCTGGTAAGCCTGCCCTAATGCCGTGCCGATACCACGCACCGTTCCCAGGAATCCGATCGAGGGGATTGCCCAGGCGATATAGCGCACGATAGTAAGCTCCGTTTCCATACGATCCGCTTCGGTCTCACAGGTGTCTTTGACTGTCGTTGCGGCATCTTGGATATTTTGCGTACTCTGAAAACGATGCAGCCCAGCCAGCAAGGCTCTCGGTAACAGAAATTCACGTTCCTTATCCGGCAAAGCCTGCACCGGTCTGGCATAGTTGCGCGAGTCCTCCGGCAGAATACTCATGCCTTCCGAGACCTGAACCAGTGTCCGGTCCAGAAGCGACCTTTCGCGCAGCGTACTTTGAGTTTTCAAGCCGATTATGGCGACCGCCCATAACATCAGGATGATGCAGGTCTCCTGTTCAAAATCCCGCAGAATGATGAATACCGAACGCTCCGGCACAAAATTCTCATCGGTTTGTTGTAACAGGTTCTGTTGCTCCTGTAGCAATTCTGCATTGGGTCTAATCACCGTGATGTAGGTGGCATGCACTATGATAACTGCCAGAATAAGGGCAGCGACCTGAAAGAGTGCTTCGTGTAACGAACCTTGTTTCATAAATTATTCCTTAACTATTCCCTTGTCCTGCTCCTGAATACCAATCACTTAAATGTCTACTGGAAAAGAAACTCCCAGGTCCTGGGAAATCTGTTCAGTAGGGATAAACCGCGATGAACTGCGGTCTTGTTCGTCTACCTGCTCAGTGTCCTCGGTATCACCCAGTATCAATTCATCATTTTCAGCCGCTTCCAGTTCTTCTGACGTTACCTCGGTATCCAGCACCAGCTGCTCGGCATTTTCATCCGCCTGTTGCTGAGGTTGATTGTCTGCAGCCCAGGCAATCGATGCGAGAAGTACCAGAAATAGTATGACTAATTTGCGCATAGACTATTGCTCCAGATAACGGACTATTCGAAATCCAACGTCGTCGCGGGGTTCTACACCAAAATCTCGAAATGACAGGCGCATCTCGGTGATTGATCCGTGCGCCCAGCCAGATCCTCGAATGGTGTGAAACTGACCGTCTTCCGGTCCTAGCGGATCGATTTCGACACCCCCGATAGAACCCACCGCGCCATAAAAATCATTCACCCACTCGGCAACGTTACCCGCCATGTCTAGAATTTCATACTGATTGGGTGAGAATGACCCAACCGGTGCGGTCGCGAAATGGCCGTCGTCGTAGTTGAACATGATCTCGCCGAGATAGTTCTGTACGGTTACGTCGGCGAAGTTGCCAGCATTTTCCGGCGGTGGTAACTGGTCTCCCCAGGGGTACTTGAGTTGAATGCCGCTGCCATCGGTTCGTGCGATCCAGGCCCATTCTGCTTCTGCCGGCAATCGATAACCAACGGAGTCGGGATTAAATCCCACTACTTCATTTTCTTCATTGACCTGGTAAAAGGCTGGCAGTGTTTCCTGCTCGCTGAGCCAATTGCAGTACAGTGCAGCCTGTGTCCAAGTGATCTGAACAACCGGTTGCGCTTCGTTGTTCAGAGTCACTCCAGATACAGTACCCGAATTATGCTCACCGTCGAACATCCGATATTCTGAATTGGTGACCTCCCGGTAAGAAATATAGAACGGCCGTTGCAACTGAATGTCACGCAGGTTCTCATTGGGCCTTCTACCGGCTTCGCGGCGCGACGCTCCCATTGTGAAAGCGCCTGGATAAAACAGCTTTAGTGATTGGCCTGCCGCAGTGGCAATAACTGGTTCTATCTGCTCGAGTCTGGCCTGCTCCAATGACTTCAGAGCAACCCTGATTACCTGATCCAGGCCGGGACGCGATGTGAATTCGGTTGCGTAAGGCACATAGCCGGCTTTACGAATCTCAATCTGTTGGCTGGCAGCCATCAATTCGATAGTCTGGTTCGCCAGCCCTCGATACTCACCATTGACATAGAGCTCGGCATCCAGGGGTTCGCTCATCACACTGACGCTGGTTAAAATTGGATCCAGCTCGACATTTAGCTCCCGCTCCTGGTTTGGTTGAGTGCGGATGCTGGTCTTGTTCAAATGGTAGCCATTCTTGAAAAAAGAAAGCTCATGGTCCTGGGCAGGAGGCAACGCAACTTCCAGCGGCGTTAGTCCCTTAAACTCTCCGCCTATAGTGACACTGGCCGCCGACGGATTGCTACGGATAAACACCAGACCATCGGCTGGCTCCAACTCCACTGCAGGTACTGTAAAATCTTCCCCTGCGATCACATCGAAATCGTCTTGCCAGGCCTTGTGCCCGGCCAACTTCAGGGTTACATCCCGTCGACCCTGCAGGATTTCTGTATTCAGTGGAGTGATACCAATCACTTCGCCATCGACCAGCACATCGGCTCCACTTGGCGTTGTCGAAAGGCTGACGGTCGCCCACGCCGGCTCGAGAGTAGCCTGGTAACGTTGGACGACGGAACGCCCTTCAATAGTAATTGCTTCGCCGTAGTCCAGGTAGCGATCTTTTGAAATAGTGAGCTGATGTTCGCCGGGTTCGACAGGGATGTCGATCAGGGGTGTCACACCAAAGTCAACACCATCGACCTGCACGCGAGCACTATTGATATTGAGAGAAGCAATGGAAACAACCCCCGGTAACTTGCGCATTTCGAAGGGATGGGTTTGAGACTGTTCCGTGCTGACTAGAAGCTGGGTTACACTATCGTGATATCCTTCATTGATAAGAGTCAGTACATAAGAACCGGTTCGAATGAGGTAGCGCTGCCCAAGTCTGACATTAAATCCGTCATCAATCTGAATCTGCGCAGTAATTGGATCGACTTCTACAAAGACTGATTTCGCAGTCAGCACAAACCAACTAGCTATTCCAGAAATGACTACAAAGGCTGCGACTACCGCGTGAATCCATCTAGGTTTAAATGTGACTCTTGGCCCCTTGTCATCATTGGGCGTAAAGTCTATCGGAATTATAGGGTCAGGCGATCCTTGAACTGCACTGTTGTCGTCAATGGTTTCCATCTGCTCATCGCCTGCTGGTAACAGCTATGCGCTCTTCGCATCGCACCACAACGGAGGCGGGGGTCAGTCCAAACCCAACCGTGAATTCTTCACGAACCTCGCGGTAACCTCCCCGCCGGCCAACGGCAACGTAGCGGCCTGGTTTCAGAGAGAGCGCGTGTTGCTCAAAAGCCCCCAGGTTACCAACCCGCAGTAGGGTGACATCGGTCAGATTGTCAGACTCTAGTCTAATATCGATGAGCACCTGCGAAGATTCCAGGAAGGCCTGCAACTGGTCCAATTGTCCGACCAATTTCGGGCCGGGTTCTTCTATTGAACGCCCGGTATAGTAGACATCCAGTGTCTGTTGATATACGGCATCCTCGGCAAAACGCTCTGGATTATTGATCGCATCGACCAGCAGCTGATCGAGCTGGGCGCGCTTGCCTGCGTAGTCCCTGCCATTAATGGCGAACAACAGATTAGCATCGATGCTGAGTACGCTGTCATACTCCGTTACCGCAGCCTGCCACTGCTCCTGACTCTCGGCTGCGCCAATCAATTCCCGTATTGCGTTAATCTGGACATTGGCGACTTCATTCTCAGTTTGGGTGATCGCAGCGAATGCCTCTTCTTGATTAATGCCCATGTTGGCGGCACGCTGAAATGTCGCTATTGCCTGTTCTGCGTCGCCATTGGAAAGTAGTGCATAGCCACTGGACATAATGCTGGCAAACTCATTTTCGGCAATCTGCACTCCAACATCTGCGACACGCTGCTTAGCCAGATCGTTGTAACTATCCAGATTGAGAATCTCCTGGTAGGCATCCCGTGCTGCGGCTAGCTCACCGTCTTCAAGCAGCTCATCGGCGCTGGCGAACAAGGCTGTAACTGCATCCAGAGCCCGTGACCGTTCCATACCGATCTGCGCGACTTCGTTTTCGGGATCGAATAACAGAGCCAGTGAGAACTTGTCCTGCGCCATCGTCGAGTCGGCTTCATCCAACGCCCGTTGTGCATCAATCAGTGTTTGAGTCAGTACAGTGGATACTGTATCCAACAGATCGACCAAGCCATCGCGGCCACGGGTATAGGACTCCGTAGCCAACGCGAAATCCTGGCTGAGGTAATACTCATCACCAATACTGGCCTCTTCCAGCGCCGACTCATAGTCAGCCTGTGCCCATTGTTCTACCTCCAATGCATCCAGCTCGCCCTGCCTCTCCAGCAGTGCTGCCAGGACATCCTGAGCTTCCTTGCGCTGCAACGACCGCTGGGCTTCTTCAAATGGAGAAATGGCTGTTGCAGGATTGACGGGTGCTACTGCCGGCTGCAGGTCTGTAAGGTCGACACGTCTTTCCAGGGGCAGTTCGTATTCGGTGACTACCGAGGGCAAAACAAAAATCACCAGTAGCGCCACCAGAAACAGGGCAGCCAGGGCGATCCAGATCCCTAACGGTGGTTTGTTGGATATTACTGTGGTGGTTTGACTGGCGAATAGAGTGCTTTCATTCAGGTCAAAATCTACGGGCTCTATATTGTCGGCGTCGTTCTTTGACATATCTGTTTCTACGGTTGAAATAGTCCATGTGGTTTTTTTGTAACGATTACAGCTGACCTACTTCTGCCGCATAAAGATCTGCCAGTATTTCCCGCCATTGAAGGTACTGCTCTTCGACGGAACCGGTGAGAGTAATTGTGCGATCATCCAGGGTAAAAACCTGTGGAGCCACCTCGTCCTCGAGTGACTGTCCGAGCTCCTCCAGTGCCTCCATGTGAATTTTTGCTTCGGCCCGCTTGTCGAATCCACTCTTGATCAGGTAGGCGCCGGCACCAACACCTGCTATGCCAGCGGTCTGGCTTGCATAGGTGGATCCTCCGGTTGCCGCTGCCAGGCCCCCAACCACTGCCGCCGCACCGGCAATGAAGTTGCGCCTGGCGGATGCCTGTATTTCACGCAGTTCGATGGTTTCGTCGTAGCTCAGCGCTCGCCAGGAATCGTAAGGCAGGCGCATCTGCCTCACATAAGTCGCGTAGTAGTCCTGCACGGTATCGATAAACATGAAGTCCCTTTCCCGGATATCACGAACGCGCTCCAGCAAGGGGTCTGAATCCGCAGGAAGAGAGACGATCTGAATATTGCCGCGTCGGTCTTCACCAAGGTAGGTATCGAACACTTCAGGTGAAAATCGCTGGGCAAACAGGAGTTCGGATATGTTTCGTATCTCGGTTATTTGTTGCACAGTGATATTGTTATTACGAAACATCAGCAGGTCGTTGGCAATGTTATTGTAGAGCACCTGAAAGGGATCATTCTGCTGCCGCTGCGAGGGGTCATAGCTGAACTGACTTATAACTTCATCATAGACTCTGGTGTACCAGTCGCGCCCGGTTGAATCCGATACCGCGATACGAATGCTCATCGCCTCACCGTTTGACTGCAAAATAGTGCCGTCTATGAACACATCCATGGGGCTGGCGCTGTTGGGCATGAGTCTGACTATGCCCCAGTTGCCAGAACGCTGCAGGGTCTCAGCCAGCAGATAGGGCGCATAGCGAGACTCTGCAACTCTGATTTCATGGTTGGTGGTTTCTTCTTCTCCCCTGGCGATCTCATCGATGCCTGGATCGAATATCGCGATACCAACATCCAGTAAATAATCCTCGGGCACATTCTGACTGTCGGAGATAACCGGCGTGTAGGTCGTGGACTTTACTGTGTGCATACCGCAGGCGCTTACAAAAAGGGCAAGCAGAATTATTCCTGTTAGATTCTTCAGCGGTAATGTGCTCGTCACTAATTGTTTCATTGCTGGTCACCAATGCCCGTATAGTTTCTGTACTCTTCCCAGAGTGCTTCACGCAATTCCGGGTCTGGCTCACTCATGGCGGCCTCTCTCAATTGCCTTGCAACTACGTCATCGTCCCGACCACCGGGGATGTCTTCTGGTGGTGGAAACGTCTGGTTTGGCGCCGGGGGTGCTCCAGCGGGCCGGCTGGAAGCGATAACACCCGGAGGTAGAGAGCTTGCTTCCTCCAGTGTCTGGGGTTGAGCAGCCGCGCCGCCACCGCTGTCACCAGCACTGCCCCCGGATTGCCCACCCGGGTTTGAGCTTCCTGCCGCGTTACTCTCATTTTGGGCACGCTCTCTTTCGCTCAGAATAAATCCATCAAATGTCTCATAGCCCTGTCGTAATCGTTCATCGAGCACGGCAGCCCGCTCAGCAGCCGTCATTACGCCATTAGATTGACTGCCACCATTCCCACTTAATACGCCATCTGGCAGAGTATCCAGGCTGTAATCCCCACCTGGATTTCCTAACGAACCAGTTACGGAATCATTATTCCCACTATTGTCGTTATTCAGGTCCCCAGTAGAGCTGTCGCGACCGCCATCATCCCCTGCGTTTTCTCCCGCTGTACGGGATTGGGAGCCGGCATCCTGGCCCGGGCTGTTTGCACTGCTCGAAGACGCACCACCGGTGGAGCTCTGCTGACCAGACTGGGATTGGTCAGACTGGGAGCCTGCTGAACCCTGGCTTCCTGCCGGAAAAGAACCGGAGTTAGCCGCGCTTTGGCTACCTGACTGAGAGGCTTGGCTGTTGGAGTCTGATTGGCTCTGCGCACTTGCAGGGCTCGAGGATGACGAGGCACTGGGCGCACCGCTACTACTACTCTGCTGTATCGAGGGTATTGAGGGTGTGCGTGACGCTGAACTTGAACTCGACGAAGACGATTGGCTGCTGCTGGAACTGGCTGAAGGCGTAGACGGAGCGCTGGACGAACTCGAGCTGGAAGCTGAGGGCATGCTGGGGGAGCTCTGGCTCGTCGATGATTGACAAGCCAGCAGGCTCAAACTGATGCCGCTGAGCAAGACCAGCCTGGGGAGAGTCTTGGATGGTTTCTTCATCATTTTGTCTGGCTCCAAAATCACAGTTCGCCTTTTCTGCGTTTTAGTGAATTTTTTGCAATTTTTTCAACTATTCCCGTTTTTTAACGACGCAATTCCCTACTTACTGAAATCCTGATTACGCCTAGTGTATTTGTATTCCAAATCCGCTTAACAATTGCTTAACAAGCGGCCGCAGATTCGTTCGATGCTACATCATTAGTACCAATACCGGTACCGGAATTGGTTGTCATCGGACCTCACAGGCCGGCCTTCCACCAGCTTCGGTCTAAAGGTCGAAAGACCTGCTTCACGACGTAATCGATCCAGCTGTAGCGTATTCTCATCGGTAATTTCGCTAAGCATTCGCACGTTTCGCACTACCCCACTGGCGGTGACATCAAAACTTAGATCTGCATAGTCACTGCGTAGGCCACTGCGATCCAGGTCGTGGCTGGTGGCCTTCTCCAGGTTCGTTGGCCGTCTGAATGTAGGTATGGGTACTACCTGGCCGAACAATTGCTTAATGAGTTCCTCGCCATTATCTTGATCAAGCAACAATTGATAGGCCTGAGCGTACTTCTGTCCAGCCGCTCGGCGTCGCGCGAAAATAATATACCAGTCGCCCAGGTTAGTGATCGCTTCGGCTAGATCATAGACGGAACTAAACTCTTCATTGTGAAAATCGATAATATCCAGGAGCGCTACCTCGCCCGACCGAAAACCCCTGGGCAACATCCGACCCTGTTCATTGAGGCTGTCGCGCAACAGATCTTCCGTCGTGCGGGCTTCGGGACGGTCAAGTTCCGCCATGTATTGTGGGTAGCGGGCAACCAGGTAGGCCGATCTGGCAATGTTTGTCTTCAGATCGACAAATCGTTCGTCTGCCCTTCCGAAGTGAACGCTTACCATCCTTGCAGCTGCTTTGAACAGTATCTGTGCCGTACTCAACCTTAAGCCGAGGGATTCTCCATAGCCGATGTTAAATGCCTGCATGTGCCAGTTTGCCAGCCTGTCGAGCACTGGAATGATGCGTGGGTCGTCTGCGCCGAATGCCTTTCTCTGTACGAAGAACAAGTAGTTGTTGTACAGATCCGCATTCCCCCAATCGCCGATCGCAATATAGCTATCTATCATGGTTTCTATGGCGGGAATCTGTTCCAGGCTGTGCAGGCCGGCATTGATGCGGTTTACATGGACCGCCCGATTGAGTGTCTCGATGGCTTCGGCGTGTTCACCCTGTTGCTGTTGCAGGCTGCCCATAGTCGAGAGTTCCTCCACCAGAGCCCGGTCCCAGGCACCCCCTGTTTGTTCTATTGAATCAACTGCCGAACTGTACTGGCGTATGCTATCCAGGCGACGCAGAAATTCCGCATCGTCTTGAGGGTCGGCTAGTGGCAGCGGTTCCGGGAGCACTGGATCCAGCCCTTCCGCTAATGCAACGGGCAGGTCGATATACAGCAGACGGTTGCTGGTGTTGCCTGTCTGTTCCGCCTCAGCCCCGACCTCGACTTCTGGTTCCGGTTGCTGCGCACTCGATTGTGACAGGCACAATAGCGTGGACAGGAACGTCAGGGTCAAGCTGGTTTTAAGAGAAAAAGCTCGCATTTTTTTAGTTCAAGTCGGCTGCCAGAGAGTCATCATCCCACGAAATCGAGAGCTGCCCTGCATCCCGACAATCGAGGACATTCAGTTATATCACCTGGGAAATTGACGTGTAAACAGCTCCCCACCTAAAAAATACTGTGTCGATAGTGCTTCATACGGTAGTCGTGCCGATCTCATGCGCTAAACAGCGAACAGACTCATTCACGTTTTCCGGGAAAGCTGCATATTTCCGTATCGGTCGGACAATGCAATCCAACCGGTTGCAATAAAAGTAGTCGCGGAGTACTCCGTAATAATTGCTGGTCCGGCTACCTCATCCCCAGGCGAAAATTCAGCCCTGGACAATACTTTTGCCGGCTCCGCAGTACCATAGACCTCAGTGTTTGCAAGTTTATTGCACTCGGTAGCCGGAGTTACTTCCGGCAATTCGAATTGTTGGCTGTGGTGCAACACATTGACCCGTAGGTTGACGATCTCGGTGTCAGACTGCAGCGCATAGCCATAACGTGTTTGATGTAGCCTTTGAAACGCCTCCGTGGTGAGGTCGAGATCCTGCCAGAGCACATTGAGCGTGTAGGACTGCCCGACATAGCGCATATCCACACTGCATTTCACCAGCAGATTTTCTGCTGTCAGTCCTTCCTGCTCTAGCTGCGCTCGGCCATGTGATGCCAGTGCTTCAAATTGATCCTGCAGACTGCCCGTGACTGCCTGGCGAGTTTTTACCGAAACTGTGCGTGTAAATTGTCGACCTCGATCGGCTACCAACATGCCCAAAGCGGACAGCACTCCACTGTATGCCGGTACTACAGCCCTGTCCATCTGCATGGATTCTGCCACCGCACACACATGCAAGCCGCCAGCACCACCGAAACTGGCCAGTAAAAATTGCTTCGGGTCATAACCCCTGTTTACAGAAATCATGCGAATGGCTTCCGCCATGTGCTCATTGGCAATTGTCACGATGCCCAACGCCGTCTCCTCTACCGTCAGGTCGATCTGCACCGCCAGCTTTCTGATTGCCTCTATTGCAAGCTGATGATGCAGTCTCAAACTGTCGGCGAGTGCCGCCTCGGGGAGCAACCTGCCGATTACCAGATTGGCATCGGTGACCGTCGCTGCGGTACCGCCAATGCCATAACAAGCCGGCCCTGGATTGGCACCGGCGGACTGTGGGCCAACTTGCAGCATACCGCCACTGTCGATAAACGCTATCGAACCACCGCCAGCGCCAATCGTGTGCATGTCTACCATCGGAACACCCACAGGAAAGCGATCGACAAATCCCTCGGTAGTGGTAGAGATCTCTCCATCCAGTAAGGCAACATCGGTGGAGGTACCGCCCATATCGAAACTGATGATCCTCTGCTGTGTAATCTGCCTACCAAGAAAGTGAATGGCTGTCAGGCCGCCAGCCGGGCCCGACAACAACAAATTGACCGCTGAGTCTGCGGCAGTAGTTGCGGCAATAGTTTCTCCACTGGATTGCATGATCTGTAGCGAGCACTTCGCAAGCCCTTCATGCAGCCGCGCTAGATAACCGCTTACCACTGGCCCAAGCGCCGCATTGAGCCAGGTAGCGATACTTCTTTCATATTCCTTATAGACTGGCAAGACTTCAGAGGAGCGGCTGATAAAAATTGCTGACTGTGCCTCGCTAACGGCTTTCTCTATAGCGCGTTCAAAGCGGTCATCGAGGAAGGAAAATAACAGGTTGATGGCAACCGCTTCGGGTTGCAGGTCCTGTACTCGCTGTACCAACTCCTCCATCTCAGCATCTGTTAATGGTTCTATCACACTTCCATCGGCGCCGAGTCTGCCACCGGTTTCAAGACACAATTCCGGTTCAACCGGCGGTTGGACCGGCTGGAACTCTAAAGCATAGAGCTTGGGTCGGGTTTGCCTGGCGAGTTGCAACATATCGCCAAATCCGTGATTGGTGATAAACACGGTTCTGGCCAGCTTGCCTTCCAGGGTGGCATTGGTGGCGACAGTACTGCCATGGACGATGTACAGGCCTCCGTCTTCAGCCAACGGCATCAATCCCAGGGCGCGAATCCCGTTCATGATTGCCTGCTCCGGCGCAGCTGGTGTCGAAAGGATCTTGTGAATCTTCAGGGAAACCTGTGGTTTTAATTCGATGCAAATAAAATCCGTAAACGTGCCGCCTGCATCGATTCCTAAATACACTTGCCTGGTCAAGGGCCGCTCACCATTTGCTGTACTCTCTACTGGAACAAAGCAACAATTGAAATAATTGGAAAAGGGAAAGATTATAACGGCTGTACCCAAGCACACCTATTAAGGACCCTCTGAACAAGCTCAAGACAGGAAACGCTTTGCCGGAATTACCTGAAGTAGAAACAACTCGCAGAGGAATCTTGCCTCACATTCTGAATCGGCAAGTTAAACAGGTGATAATTCGTCAGCCAAATTTACGCTGGCCAATTACACCCGCGCTTATCGATGAGCTGCCTGGGCAGAGGATCAGTGCAATCAAGCGGCGGGGGAAATACCTGTTGCTGGACACAAAGCTCGGTACCTTGCTTATACACCTCGGAATGTCCGGCTCTCTGCGACTGACCAATTCAAAAACTCCACCAGGTAAGCACGATCATGTAGACATCATCTTTGAAGATGACGGCATTATGCGATATTGCGATCCACGACGATTCGGTTGCATGCTCTGGGACAGGACGCCGATTGAGAATCATCCGCTTTTAAATTCGCTCGGGCCGGAGCCGCTGAGCGAGGATTTTGACGCCGAGTATCTCCATCGTATCAGTCGTAATCGAAAGCTGGCGGTAAAACTATTCATCATGAACTCCAGCATCGTGGTTGGCGTCGGCAACATCTATGCAAACGAAGCGCTTTTTCAGGCGAGAATCAATCCCAAAAGAGCCGCCGGAAACCTATCACTGACTCGCTATGGTGTATTAGTTGACTGCATCAAACAGGTATTACAGAGTGCCATAGATATGGGTGGAACCACTTTGCGTGACTTTACCAACAGTAGCGGTGAACCGGGGTACTTCAAGCAATCTCTGCAAGTTTACGGTCGAGGATGTCTGAATTGCCTGAAATGCGGGCAATTGCTCAAGGAGATACGTTTGGGGCAGCGCAGCACCATCTATTGCACTCACTGCCAGAAATAAATTCAGCTGGCTTAGGGACCCTCTGAACAAGGTTTCAGACTCGCAACATCGCCTTAACGACGGCAGGATGTACAAATTTGGAGATGTCCCCACCGAAGGAAGCAATCTCTCTAACCAGTGTAGAAGAGATGTACGACAGATGTTCTGCCGGAGCCAGAAATACCGTTTCGATGGTCGGATCAAGTACGCGATTCATTCCCACCAGTTGAAACTCGTACTCAAAGTCAGCCACCGTGCGCAAACCACGCAGGATGATATTGGCATCCTGTAGCCTGACAAAATCCGTGAGCAGCCCATCGAAAGAACAGACATCCACATTGGTAAGGTGGCTCAGAACTTCACCCGCCAGCTCGACACGCTGCTCAGTTGGAAGTGTCCCCCCCTTCTGGGTATTGGTGCCGACGGCGACAATAATTTTGTCGAATAATCGAGCCGCGCGCTCAACCAGATCAGTATGTCCGTTGGTAATGGGATTAAATGTGCCGGGGTAGACTGCTATCTTCATTTACGTGTTCCTTTAGCTGTTATGCATTCTAGCGAATTGCTCCTGATCCGACAATTTAGGAATCCTCTTCGTCAGGCCTGCAGGAACCTCAGTATGCGTCGCTCCAGCCAGTTGTCCCTGCGCCCGGAAATGAAGCCGACGTGGCCACCCTTGTCACTAAGCTGAAGGTCGACGTTCGCCGGCAAGTGCGCCTTATCCGGCAGAGCGGTTGGCGGTATCAGCGGATCGTTGCGGCTCTGAATCAGCAATGTATCTGTTTGAATGGCTCCGATAAAATTAATGCTGCTACATCGGTTGTAATAATCTTCTGCGTCTTTGAAGCCATGCAATGGAGCGGTAACCCTGTCGTCGAATTCCCAGATCGAAGTTATCGAATCCAGTTCCCCCAGATCTGCAATCTGTGAAGATTGTTGCTGGTCTCCAGCCTGCTCAAAATGCTGTTGCTTGTCTCGAAAATCGCCTAGTAGTCGTCGTACAAAATATTTGCCATACATCTTGCTCACGCCCATAAGCATTGCTCTGGAACAGTAGGTCAATGAAAATGGAGTTGAGACCGCGACTGCCTTTCTGATATTGGGATTGCTGCCAATTTCCCCCAGCCATTTGAGAAGTACATTAGCGCCGAGTGAATAGCCCACGAACACGAATCTTTTGTCTGGATACATTTCCTCCAGGGATGTAAACACTTCATCAACATCTTCTGAAATTCCAGAATGATAGGCCTGTGCCTTTCTGTTGACTTCACCACTGCAACCTCGAAAATTCATTGCCACGCTCGATATGTCATTATCGGCAAGCAAGCGTTGCAGCGACAACACATAGGATGAGCCGGAACAGCCACATAAGCCATGTAAAATAAACACGATCGTTTCACTGACATTATCCCCGCAACCAACTTCCCTGGCCCAATCCAGGTCAATGAAGTCGCCATCTGCCAATTCGATTCTTTGCCTGACTTGTTCAATACAAGTTGCCGGAGAAAATTTCCGATAAAGTGTTTGACTGTGCCCGCCAGGCAACCACCAGGCAGGTCGGAAATCATCGATTAGGGTGCCACTTGTCATTTTTTAGGATTTTGTATTTACTTCAAACAGATAGTAGTAAACCTGGCCAGCTTGTTTGTGCTTGAGTCTTGTCCAGTTTTCGGGCAGATCTGAGTCTTCAAGTTGTAATCCAGATTCAACATAGACTTTGCTCTTGGGTTTGAGGCAGCCACAAAGGTCGAGCCATCCACATACCTCATAAATATTGTCATCGAAAAATGGTGGATCGAGAAACACTATATCGAATTGTTGCGCAGTATTACCACAATTCTTTTGCCACTGTGCTGCCTCTGCATTTATCGCTTCACCTTTATCCAGCTTCAACCGTTGCAGGTTTTCTTGAAGGGCAGCGTAGGCCTGGTGATTGCTTTCAACGAACACTGTCCGCTGCGCTCCTCGAGAGAGTGCCTCGATTCCAAGTGCGCCGCTACCTGCGAAGAGATCCAGACACTCGCTTGCCCGTATACAGTCCTGTAACCAATTGAATAAGGTCTCACGAATTCGATCCGAAGTAGGGCGTAGCGCCTCGATATCAGGAAAGTCAATCTTCCTGCTGCGCAGCTCGCCACCAATGATACGCAGGGAATTTCGCTTACTCGATTGTTTATGTTTCATTGTTGCCAATCCGGTCCGGATAACTACTCTATAGGCTTTAGAGAACTCAGGCTGGCAAGCCTATCAGGGCTAATCCCGAATTACAGTACTCATGGCGATCTGTATTTATGTATCCAGTCCTGCGGTAGTGGTAGCATAGCGAGCTTATTCGCAAGCATCTTTTGTAAGTGCCTTTTGTAGCAATTATCCAGAGATTTCCACTCGATGTTCGGTATTGGTAAGAAACAGAAATCGTCAAAGCAGGCGGCTTCTCCGACAGACTCGGCGCAACCGCAATCACCAGCTGAAAATTCACACTCTAACGAGTCCGGTTTCTTCTCGCGGCTGATAAATGGCCTCAGCCGCACTCGCGGGCGGTTGAGTGAGGGCATCGAATCGCTTGTGCTCGGTGAGAAGGCCATCGACGCAGACCTGCTTGATGACATCGAAACCCAGCTACTTTCTGCTGATGTGGGAATTGAGGCAAGCGGGCAGATTATTTCGCACCTGAAACAGCGACTGGGCCGTAAGCAGCTCGCCGATCCTAAAGAGTTCATGCTGGCGCTGCAGTCAGAGCTGGAGAACATTCTTAAGCCCTGTGAAGTGCCGCTGTTGATTCCTGGCGATTGCAAACCGTTTGTCATCCTAATGGTGGGTGTGAATGGCGTGGGCAAAACTACTACCATCGGGAAACTGGCAAAACGATTACAGGCACAGGATAAAAAGGTAATGTTAGCCGCCGGCGACACTTTTCGCGCGGCGGCGATAGAGCAGTTGCAGGTATGGGGAGATCGCAATACTGTGCCAGTGATTGCACAGGCCACAGGTGCAGACAGTGCTTCGGTGATTTTCGATGCCTACCAGTCAGCCAAAGCCAGAGACATAGACGTATTGATTGCAGACACGGCTGGGCGCATGCACACGAAAGACAATTTGATGAATGAACTCGAGAAGATCGTTCGAGTATTGAAGAAACAGGATGAGCGCCTGCCGAGCGAAATTCTACTAGTACTGGATGCCACTACCGGACAGAATGCCCTCAGCCAGGCAGAAAGTTTTCATGCCTCTAGAAATCTTACTGGCATAGCCTTGACCAAACTGGATGGTACTGCAAAGGGAGGCGTTGTGTTTGCTATCGCCAAACAACTGGGATTACCTATTCGCTTTATCGGAGTGGGAGAGCAAGTCGATGATCTGCGACCATTCGAAGCTCAGCAGTTTGTGGCGGCGCTCTTTGCCAACTAAAGCGCTCTTCGTTGATTGAAATGATTTGTGTTGAGTTAGGGAGCATCTGATCTATTCAATGATCACGTTTGACAACGTCAGTATGCGCTACGCCGACGGCCGGGAAGCGCTTTCAGAAATAAATTTTGAGATCGGTCGGGGTGAAATCGCCTTTGTCGCCGGCCATTCCGGCGCGGGTAAGAGCACACTCCTGAAACTGATCCTGGCTATTGAAACATGTAGCGTCGGTCAGGTGATTGTCAATGGCTCCAATATTAACCGGCTAGCCAGTCGTCGCGTGCCCTTTCGCCGCAGACAGATCGGTGCAGTCTTCCAGGATCATCAATTGTTGATTGACCGAACCGTCGGGGAAAATGTAGCTCTGCCGCTGCGAATTTGCGGATTTAATTCATCGGAAGCCAAGCGTAGAGTGCGCGCAGCCCTGGATAAGGTCGGCCTCTTAAGCAAGGAGCGGCTCTACCCGCCCAGCTTGTCCGGAGGGGAACAACAGCGCGTGGGAATTGCGCGAGCCGTAGTTAACCGGCCCAGTATTATTCTGGCGGATGAGCCCACCGGCAACCTGGACCCGGAATTGTCAGCCGAAGTGATGCATGTCTTTCAGCAATTCAGAAATGTCGGTGTGAGCCTCCTGATTGCGAGTCACGACACCACGCTCATCAGTCGCCTGAACTATCGCACTCTGACCCTACGCAAGGGCCAATTGGTGGCTGACCAAGCACCGGGAGGGTCCGAATGAGTGCGACAAATTCGTGAAAAATGCTCCCATCTGGAGTTAGAAATACTGGAAACCTCGCGAAACTACTTGAATCAGAATTTTCTTGTGATATGTTGAGGCCTAGAAAGGGGGCCCTTTTCAGGAAAATAGTCCATTATCCCGAGTGTAAAATCACATGAGCACTTTGCTTGAGAATTTCCGAAGTCGCAAATTGTTAATAGTCACTGTTGTGTATCATTAGTGGCACTACGCAAATCCAGATTTCTAGCGTAGTACTTTCCTGAATTTCAAGCCGTTTATTTCTCGACTATTTGTTGAGGTGCAAGCGNGCCNGATTTNCCATTTTTTCNTGACCTTTCCTTTTCCCCGGCTGATTAGCGCGCTAATCAGTGGAGGGTCGTGTGCTTTGAATCTGTCGTACAAATAAAGAAATAAGGAGAAATCNATAATGAAATACTTACATACGGGAGCTTTACGCTTGCTTGGGGCATCCGCTCTCTTTTGTTCAGCATACACGCCCGCTCTAGTTCTCGGCCAGGAGACCGATACAAGGCGGATTGAAGAAGTCATCGTAACAGCTGAACGTAGAGAAGCATCCATACAAGATACATCCATTTCTATTACTGCGCTTACTGCTGAAAATCTAGAAGACTTTGGAATCCGAAATCAGGAGGACCTGNAGAATTTCGTNCCCGGAATTACCATTCAGCCTTACGATGCCACGGTGCGGGGTGTTGGGCGTAATTTTCGCGCATTAGGGGGCGACCCTGGTGTCGCAACTTATATGAACGGTATTTATTCCGAGGACCTGCTTACGGCAACTGCAGCGACCTTCTGGGACGTGGAGCGAGTCGAAGTTTTACGTGGTCCACAGGGTACACTGTACGGACGAAATGCTGTCGGTGGTGCCATCAATATTCTTTACAATGAACCTTCTCACGAATTTGATTCTTCCCTCAAATCCATAATAGGTAATTTCGGAACAAACGAATATTACGGTATGTTAAATGGTTCTCTTATTGAAGACCAACTAGCTGGCCGTATTAACTTTAGCGTTCGTAATCGTGATGGCGTTGTAGAAGATCTGGGAGGTGGCGACATTGATGATCTTGGCACCGAGAATGTTGCTGCCCAATTCAAGTGGACACCTCGAGATGACATAGAAGTTAATTTCCGACAAAACTTTATGGATATCGACCGATCTTTTGGCGGTGCTAACGGTGCTGGCCTTGTGATGTTAAATGAAGAAGGGCTTGGGTCTCGCAATACCTGGCTTACACCTGGCTATCGCTTTATCGACACTGCCAATATTGATCCCGCAAACTATGACCAGAATAGCTTTTACGATCAGAGTCAACCTATTATCAATTTTACCAATCCAGTTACCGGCGCAATTGATCAGGCACAACGGGTGCGTCCTGGTATCGATTTCGGTGATTTCAATGGGATTCAAAATGCGGCGGCTTCACTGGATGGATTCAACAACACCTCAGCTGCAAGTGCTGCGCGATATAATGAGTGCGTTTTTCCTGGTGACATTAAAGGCGATGATGTCTGCGCAGCAACCAACGGTTTGAACCAAGAGGAATTCCGTCAACAAGGTACTCAGTTTAATGTCAGCTGGGTCCTAAATGACCGGATTGAATTGAAGTATCTGTATGGATACAACCGCTTAACCTACGAGCGCACAACTGATGATGACAACACAGCAAGTCAGTTTCATGACCGCCAGTTTTACGTAAATCATGAAGCCAAGTACAGCTCCCATGAGCTGCAAGCGTTCTACGACATGAGTGATACTGTGTCATTTACATCGGGGCTCTTCTGGTACGATGCTACTATCGATCAGCGTGGTGATTTTTATTCCTCTGTGGGAGAGAGACGAATCATCGACCCATATGTAGACAATACCGCGCTTAGCCAGGGCATGTCAGCTGCGACTGGAATTCCCGCAGGTACGCCTGCGTCGTGGTTGTTAGGCTTTAGTCCAATGGCCACACTCTATAGTGCTAAGCAATCTTGTAATGTTGCCTCTCCAGCANCTTCCTGCCAGACAAACAACGGTGGCAACAATTTGTACCTATCCCAGTGGTATGGGGATAACGGCACTAATCCTGATTTAAATGTAATCCACGGACCTTCCACATTAGGCACTGATTTACTCTATGCCACCCAAACCAAACGAAGTGCATTTGCGGCCTATACACAAGGCGTTTGGGATATTAATGATATTTTTACCCTGACCTTTGGTATTCGCTATGCCTGGGATGACGTGGATGCCGAGGAAAACCTGTTCCGCTACTCCGAAACCGGCGGTGACGGTTTCGTCGGGCTCTATGGTGGTTTAGCGGCACTTAACAGAGCCAATGGGGGCCTGGTGGATGATGGCACCGGCAGAATTATTAAACCAACTGAAAAGGTCACCAATGGTGGCGTGCCTTTCGCTTTGAGCGTTTATAGACCCTTTCAGCGAAAAGATGAAAAAGTTACCGGGCGGATAAACCTAGACTGGGATATTAGTGATAATGCCATGATGTACTTCTCGGCAACCTCCGGTTACCGTTCCGGTGGCTTTAATCTCGTGTTCTTTAGTCAGACCAGTACCTACGATCCAGAGGAATTGTTGGCCTATGAAATTGGCTATAAAACTCAGTGGCTCGACAACACCTTGCAACTTAATGGTTCGTTTTATGTGTACGATTACGACACCATCCACACAGTGGGTCGAGAAGTGTCACTCCTAGGCGGTACGTCTACCTCGGTGCTTGAAGCGCCTGGCGCAGAAGTTCTCGGTATAGAGGCGGAACTNATTTATTACCCCAACGACTTCCTAGCTTTTGGTGGAAACTTTAGTTTCAATCCCAGCGAATATACGGAAACACTGCGGTTCTCTGATACGTCTAATCGCCATACTCCGGGATCTTTATACCCTGATTACGAGCAANTAACTCAAGACATCAAGGACAACCAGCTTCTGCAAGTACCTGAAGGCAAGGCAACAGCTTGGGCAAGTTATAACATTCCTCTGAATGCTGGAGCACAACTGGAATTTTTTGGACTGTATAGCTGGATTGACGAAGTCTTTTACTCACCCTTCGAGTCTGACGATGAAAAAGCCGACGCCTATGATCGCCTTGACCTGCGAGGTACTTACACTTCATCAAATGGCAATTGGATCATCAGTGCTTTTGTCAATAACGTATTTGACGATGTTGGTAATCTGCAGGTTTTACGCGCAGGAGAAGCTGAGTTCTTCAGGCACACCTCAGGTAATACTGTCCCCCGTCTCTACGGAATGGAGTTTGCCTATAAATACTAGAAGATCTCACCGAATTGATGCGGTAGCCAGCCTGCGGCGAATTCGCAACGCTCCCCTGTCCAGCCTCATGACGGTATTTGTTATCGCCGTTGCGATGTTGCTANCAGCGCTGCTGTACGCTTTGAATACTAACCTTCTTGCGGTGCTGCAGCGGTTTCAGCATGANACGCGTATAACCCTGTTCCTCCTGNACAGTCTACCTGATTCTCGGGCCAGGGAAGCTAGTGAAAGCTTACTAACTGACAGTGCCATAGATTCGGTAGAGTACATCTCGGCAGACCAGGCTCTCGGTGAATTCAGCGCTAGCTCGGGCTTTATCGACATCGTGGCGGACCTGGAAGCAAACCCCCTGCCTGCTACGATTATCATCACTCCAGCCGCAACCGAGCCGGGCTCTGTCGAAGCTCTTGCTACCCGCCTCCAGCGGGCTCCCCGTGGTTGCGCTGGTCCAACTGGACAGCGTGTGGCTTAGGCGCCTGGCGGCAATTTCCGAGTTATTGGACGTAATGACCCGCGGTCTCGGGCTGGTTGTCATCGTCGGGCTGTGTTTCATCGTCGGCAACACGATCAGGCAGGGAGTTGAAAACCGCGAGGACGAGATTCGCATTATCAAGCTGGTGGGCGGTACCAACGGATTCATTGCGCGGCCTTTTCTGTATGCGGGGTTTCTGTACGGGTTGTTTGGAGGCCTTNTAGCCTGTGGCCTTCAGGCAGCTGTTGTAATCAGTTTCAGTAGTTCATTGCAGGATCTGGCCGGTCTCTATGACACCACGTTTGAGCCTGCCGGACTGGGTCTTGGCAGTGGATTCTTGCTGGTCGCCACGGGTGCTTCGGTGAGTTGGCTGGCTGCACTGATTACCAGTCGCCGCCATATAGCTGCAATCAGTCCCTGATTCCCAACAAGTGATGAAATCTGGGAATAGCCTCGGCAAGCCTTGAAAATGGCCACTAGTGCCCTCACATCGATATCATGGGATTCAGATCAAAGAATTCATTTTCCAATATTGCGATAATGTAATGGGGAAAGGAGTCTCTAGANCCCTGTNGATAAGGGCTTTGCAGCAGCCATAAGATGGCTAAAAACTGGATTGGATGCTAAAATNCTNTGTTCCGATGGCTAGTTTGACTAGCCAGCACTAAGCAAACGTGTCTAACGTNGATAATGCACAGAACCGAATGAATACTAACGCTGGAAAGAATTTACAAGTAATTGATCCTACTGCTCCGGGTCGCGACCTGACGGCGTATATTGCGTCCGTTAACAGCATCGCAGTACTGACACGAGAACAGGAACGTGAGCTTGCTAACCAGTACTACTATGACGACAACGTAGATGCGGCCCGCCAACTGGTGATGGCGCACCTGCGTTTTGTTGTGCATATGGCCAAGACCTATTCTGGCTATGGCCTTTCCCAGGCAGACCTTATCCAGGAAGGCAATGTCNGCTTGATGAAAGCGGTCAAGCGATTCAACCCCGAAGTCGGCGTTCGCCTGGTGTCATTTGCTGTGCATTGGATCAAGGCTGAGATGCACGAGTACATTCTGCGCAACTGGCGAATCGTGAAGATTGCGACCACAAAGGCGCAACGTAAATTATTCTTCAAGCTGCGCAGCTCAAAGAAACGTCTTGGCTGGTTGAACAATGAAGAGACTCANAAAGTTGCCGAAGACTTGGGCGTGGATGCCAAGGTCGTGAGGCAGATGGAAGGGCGCATGAGCTCTTATGACACTTCATTCGATGCCGAGGCAGACAGTGATGATGAAGCCGTCTACCGAGCTCCAGCCTACTACCTCGAAGACCAGGGTTCGGATTTGGCCCTGAATGTCGAAGACGCTGAGTGGGAAGAGGTCACCAACGGCAGCCTGCATCTGGCTATGGAAGAACTGGATGAGCGCAGTAAAGACATTCTGCAAAGTCGCTGGTTAAGTGATAATAAAGCCACGCTACATAATTTGGCTGACAAGTATGGTGTCTCGGCAGAACGAATTCGCCAGCTTGAAAAGAATGCAATGAACAAGATCAAGGTGCATATGCAAGCCTAATTCTTGCAACAAAGGAAGAGCCGCGGTCCTATCGCGGCTTTTTTTTGGCTGCGATTTATTCAGATAATTTCCGCAACGCCGTACGGCAGCGAACCCGCGAGCTAATTGACGAGCTTGCAACTGAATACAATCCCAATAAAATGCCAAACAATGTCTAAATCAATACTCACAATANCCAGCGCCAATGGTTTCCTGGCAGTCGGTCTCGGCGCCTTCAGTGCGCATGGTCTCNATACACTGGTAAGTGCAGATTTGCTTGAAACGTTTCAGACTGGCGTTGAATATCACATGTACCACGCGCTGGCCTTGTTTGGAACTGCACTGCTTGCTCTGCACTTTCCGGATGAGAAACTGTTGCGAGTAAGCACTTTCCTGTTCCTGCTTGGTATACTGTTTTTTTCTGGGAGCCTGTATGTATTGAGCCTCAGTGGCATGACTTGGCTGCGTGCTATCGCTCCGATTGGTGGCAGCTTGTTGCTGGCAGCTTGGGCTACACTGTTCTGGTTTGGCATTTCAAGCCGGGATCGACACTAGAGATTGGTCTATGCACGTCACCATCAATGGCAATCAAACCGAACTTGATGACGATTCGAGTCTGCATCAACTTCTGCAGCAACTGAAGATTGCAGAGGGACGCATCGCCATCGAACTGAACGGCGAGATCATACCCAGGAGCCAGTTTCAACAGCAGCTGCTCAGCAAGGGCGACCGAGTCGAAATCGTGCAGGCGATTGGAGGCGGTTAACCGCAAACTGAAGTGAGGAATGAAATAACCAGACATGAATGAAGTAGCAGACAAACCACTCGATATCGCCGGCAAGACTTACCAGTCCAGACTCATTATAGGCAGCGGCAAGTACAAGGATTTCCAGGAAAACCTGGCAGCACTCGAAACCAGTGGTGCTGAGATTATCACCGTCGCCATTCGGCGTGTAAACCTGGGTCAGAACAGCGATGAACCCAGCCTGTTGGAAGTCATTTCACCGGAAACATACACCATACTGCCAAACACCGCCGGCTGTTACACCGCAGAAGATGCCGTGCGAACCTGCCAGATGGCGCGAGAATTATTGGATGGTCACAAGCTGGTTAAATTGGAGGTGTTAGGAGATCAGAAGACCCTCTACCCCAATGTTACCGAAACCCTGCTCGCGGCAGAGACCTTGGTCCAGGATGGCTTCGATGTAATGGTATATACCAGCGATGACCCGCTCATTGCCAAGCGCCTCGAAGAGGTGGGTTGCATTGCTGTCATGCCGCTGGGCGCTCC
Organism: Gammaproteobacteria bacterium; assembly: GCA_002730035.1. GTDB lineage: Bacteria > Pseudomonadota > Gammaproteobacteria > Pseudomonadales > Pseudohongiellaceae > UBA9145. Next base: position 140,139 of record PBYU01000015.1, read on the forward strand.
CATCGGGTCCGGGCTGGGTATTCGCAACCCGCACAATATTCGTCTGATTCTGGAGAACGCCAGTGTGCCCATAATCGTGGACGCGGGTGTCGGTACTGCTTCCGATGCGAGCATTGCCATGGAGCTCGGCTGCGATGGGGTTTTAATGAACACTGCCATTGCCGAAGCGAAGCAGCCTGTGCTCATGGCATCGGCCATGCGTAAAGCGGTTGAATCGGGCCGTGAAGCCTTCCTGGCCGGTCGTATGCCTCGCCGGCTCTATGCCAGCGCCTCTTCACCCATCGATGGCACATTCTTTTAAGGTCCCTGGCACGTCCCAGCGAATTGTCAAAGCTTCGGGGCATTTCAGTAGGCCGTGACCAACAACTCTTCTTCAAGCCATCGACCTATCCGCAGTTATGTGATCAGGTCAGGGCGCCTTACGGATTCGCAGCGCAAGGCTATCGATCAGCACTGGCCGCATTATGTCGTCGACTACAAAGCCCAACCACTTGCACTGAAGTCGCTGTTTCCAGCCGCATCGGAGTTAATAGTCGAAATTGGTTTCGGCATGGGGGATTCCCTGCTGGAAATGGCCCGCAATATTCCCACCTCAAACTTCATTGGCATCGAAGTTCACCGACCGGGTATCGGCAAATTGCTGCATGGCATAGCGGAGCATGGGCTCAGCAACCTGAGAGTGATTTGCCATGATGCAACCGAAGTATTGGAGAATTGTTTCGAGAACGAGTCAATCGATAAAATACTCATACTCTTCCCAGACCCGTGGCCAAAGAAGCGTCACAACAAACGCAGGCTTATTCAGGGGGATTTCGTCGATCTCCTGGTACGCAAACTCAAGCGTGATGGACGCCTGCACCTGGCCACCGACTGGGAGTCCTACGCCGAACAAATGATGAACGCCCTGGAAAATGTCACTGCGCTTGTCAACCAGAACGGCCCGGGCAGGTTCTGGGATCAGCCCGAACGCCCTGTCACAAAGTTTGAGCAACGCGGCAAACGGCTGGGTCATGACGTGTGGGATTTGCTATTCGCTAAAAGCGGGCTTTGAGAGGCCCGCTAAAACCAGTAACGGTGCTCATGCTCTTTAAGCCAATCGATATAGTGCGAGTGGCTGGGGCAGATAGACTCCACCAGATTCCAGTACCGCCTGGAGTGATCCATGTGTACCAGGTGGCAAACTTCATGGGTGATCATGTAATCGATAATGCTGTAGGGTGCCAGCATGATCAGCCAATTGTATTGAACCACGCCTGCCGACGTGCAATGGCCCCATTTTGTCTTGGTTTTCCTGAGCTTGATCTCGCTGATCTTACGGTCGACTCCCAGATATCTTGCCAGCCCCCGCGCCCGGGGTATGATGTATTCACTGGCTTTATCGATAAGGTAGTCCTCAACCTGTACCCTGGCTTTGGCCGCAGTGAGCTTATGCCCCTGAATGATGAAGCGGTCGCCATTAATCAGGATGCGTTGTTTGCGTCCCTCTTTAAACTCGATAGTAAGCTCCCTGGCCCGGTAGAATATCTTGCCTCCTTTCTCGATTCTAAGTCTTTCCTGATCGTGCAGCGATTCCTCCTGCAAACGGTTCTGAATCCAGTCCTGGTTGCTGTTTACGAATTCCTGCACTTCGGCTCTGGATGCCCTCTGCGGGCATCGAACCAGCACTTTCTTATGGGAAATGTAGAGCGCCAACGTCTTACGCTTGCTTCTCAGCACTTCGCTGCTAAACGATGGTGGTGATTGCTGGTTAACCGCCGCAAAATTCAGCGGTACAATTTTTGACTTACTCATTCCTAAGTTCTTCCCCTGTCTTATCGCCGTCTCATCCCTTAGCCGGGTCTTCTGGCAACCAGGCAAGCCTTCGCACAGCTGTTTTCCTGGTTTTGCACTGACATTTCGCCTTCAAAATAGTGCAATGTTTCCCAGTCTTCAAAATGATTCAGCAATTCACCGGGCTGCAAAAGGTAATCCGGATTAGTGGGTTTGCCAAACCTGGCCTGATCGATGTTAAAGGTCTCATAAATTATCAATCCACCCGGCCTGATAGCCTGCCCAATGGCTGGCATCAGCGGGCGGTGTAAAAAGTTAAACACCAGTATTGCGTCAAAACACTTGCCCGCCAGCGGTTCCCCCGCAGCGGCTTCCAGATCAACTTCCCAGCAGCGCCCTTCTAATCCTCTTTCAAGCAGCACATCGGCCAGCTGTGACAGGCTGGCCATTTCATTATCGGCAAAAATCACCGGAATCTTATGGCTCGCTAGTAACAGCCCGTTGCGTCCATTGCCGCACGCCAGGTCTAGCACACCCCCCTGGTATTCCATCTTTTTCAACAGCGACAAATTTTCGACCAGTAGCCGTGAAGCGCTGGCATTTGAATGTGACATCGATTACCGGATAATACGCAGACGGAAAAGTTTCAGAGGTTCCCTCAGCAATGCGTAAAATAAGTGAATCGACTTCACTGCACAATATCTAGATGTGAATTTTTTCTGTTTATTTTCTTGAATACCGGATATTCCGAACCTCCATACTAATTAACGAAACTCATGAGCAATTCAACTCACCCCAAAGACCAAATATTTGCCGAGAAGATGTTGCCGGGCGACTTCGTATTCGATGCCAGGGTTGCCGAAGTCTTCGAGGACATGATCAACCGGTCAGTACCCGGTTACAGCACAATAATTGCCATGATAGGAGTATTGGCGAATCGCTATTGCCTGGAAAACTCGGTTGTTTTCGACCTTGGATGTAGTCTGGGTGGAGCAACGTTTGCCATGGCCAGGCAGCTCTCGGGATCGGGTCGCTCTATTGTAGCGGTTGATAACTCCACTGCGATGATCGAGAAAATGGAGTCTCGAAGGTCTACATTGGATTTTGTTCGCGTGCCCATCGAATGCCGTTGTGAAGATGTGCTGGATACTCNGATTAGCAATGCGTCTGTAGTGGTCTTGAACTTTACACTGCAATTTATNCCCCTGCCGGAGCGACAGCACCTAATCGACAGGATTTACGCNGGAATGAATCCGGGTGGTATCCTGATTATTTCGGAGAAAATCGTCTTNCCCGATGAGAAGCTAAACTCCCTGTTTATCGATTTGTATCACAGCTTCAAGGAAAACATGGAATACAGTCAGCTGGAGATCAGCCAGAAGCGCGCGGCGCTGGAAAACGTGTTACTACCTGAGACCATTGAAAGCCACCGCAACAGACTCACCGAGGCTGGTTTCAGCTCATTCGACGTGTGGTTTCAATGCTTAAACTTTGCCTCGATGGTTGCGTTCAAGTAGTTGCTGCCTATGCACCTCAAACCCCTGCAACAACTTATTAAGGGTCAATCTCTGGAAGCGCTTGCGCCGCTGCTGGAAGAACGTTATCTGGATAGCATCAGGCATGGAGATTTCAGCAACTGGCGTGAGNGCCTCTCCAGACTTCCCAAGCTAACGGCATCGTCTATCGAGCTTGGTAGCACTGTACGCTTTGGCGACAGTGCCGATTGTGACGCCACAACCCAGCTTGCGCTGAGTGAGCAATTGCGTGAGTTTATTCCCTGGCGCAAAGGACCCTTCGAGGTCTACGGAATCAACCTGGATAGCGAATGGAAGTCCAACCTTAAGTGGGNTCGCCTGAAGCACCGAATTGCACCGCTTAAGGACAACACGGTTCTAGATGTTGGCAGTGGTAACGGTTACTACGGATTCCGTATGCTGGAAGCAGGAGCGCGGCTAGTTATTGGCATCGATCCTCACATCGCCTATGTCGCCCAGTTCTGGGCTTTGAAGCGTTTTGTGCCGGAGCTTCCTGTGTTTGTCTTGCCCGTTGCCCTGGAAAATCTGCCACTGCCACTGGAAGCATTCGATACAGTTTTCTCAATGGGAGTGCTGTATCACCGTCGCTCACCCATAGATCACTTGCTGCAATTGAAGCAATGTTTGAAACTGGGTGGCCAGTTGATACTGGAGACGCTCTACGTAGATGGAGGAGAAGGCTACTGCCTGACTCCCGAGGCAAAATATGCCGGCATGTCAAATGTCTGGTTTGTTCCAAGCATCGCCACGACACTGAATTGGTTGCAGCGCTGTGGTTTTGTAGACACAGAGATTATTGACGAATCGATTACTACACCAGATGAACAAAGGGCAACAGAATGGATGCCATACCAATCTCTGCAAGATGCGCTGGATCTGCGCGATAGCAACAAGACCATTGAAAATTTGCCCGCACCGAGACGGGTCGCTATAACCGCCAGTCGATNGTGAAAATTTTTAACACATAGGCTAATAAAATGAAAAGGGGTCAAGCCTCGCACTAACAAAAATAGTGCAATTGCAGTGACACAAAGCNGCAATTTATTACGGGATTTGCAACCCATATCAATTTGTATTACTTCAATCTCAATTGTGTTGACGTGCCTTGGTAATTGCGATAACTATACGTCTTGATCCCTATAGGGTCAGCTCTAATTCTATCCATTTACCAAACAGAGAATAAACGATGGCCAGACCTCTTCGAGTAGAATATCCAGACGCGACCTATCACGTCTCCAACTATGGATTGGATAATCAACGGGTATTTCCTTCTGCTAAATATTTTGAAGCCTTTCTGGAAGGGTTGGGAGAAACATGCTCACGATTGAATGTCGAAATTCATGCTTACTGCCTGCTAAGAGACCAGTACCATCTGGTGGTTAAAACACCAGAAGCGAATCTGAGTCGGTTCATGCGCCAGGTAGATGGGCTCTATACTCAGCAATATCAAAGGCTGAAGCGAATCGACGGGTCTCTATTCAAAGGTCGATACAAAGCAGTTCTGGTACAAGCCGACAATTACCTGCTGCCGCTATCAAGGTTTATACACACCAAGGTCAAGGCTTCGGAGCTGAACAACTATCCTTATAGCAGTTACACCTATTTCACGCGCAAGGCCAAACCCCCCGTCTGGTTCAATCGTGATGATACGTTGAAACAACTGCGCACGGTGGCAGCGAAGCGACCCGCAGCGTACAAAAAATATGTTGCACAAGGCGTCGATGATGAACTCGGCCACTTCTATGGAAAGAAGAATCTGTCTTCTGTGATGGGCGATGCCAAGTTTCGTCGGTCTGCACAAAGAAAACGTTCGGCAACTGCCGTTCGCGGTGTTTCACGCGGAGCGAATGCCAAGTGGCGCCCTTCGTGCAAACAGATTATCTCCGCCGTCGCCAAGCGGTTCAAAGTCACCGAAGCGAGCATCTACAAAGCCGCTCGTGGTCCTGGCTCTAAAAACGTACCCCGTTGGGTGGCAATGCATCTGTGCCAGGAATTATCGGCTGTGACTCTGCAATCGATTGCCAAGCTATTCAGGCTCAAGCGATATGGAACGGTTTCTACGACTGTTGGCAAGTTGAAGCTGGAATTTGAAGAGAACCCGAAAGTGTTGGCAACCACAGAACGACTTGCCAAACAACTGAGTCGGGGTAAATAGACAGAAATAGACGTATTGCTCNGGCAGTAAAAAGCCGCTCACCAAGTGTGGTGAGCGGCTTTTTATTGAACCTGACAGGCGTGATCTTGTTAAAGAGCCGCCTACTTGATTTTGGATTCCTTGTAGATCACATGCTTGCGAACAACCGGGTCAAATTTCTTGATCTCCATCTTGTCCGGCATGGTGCGCTTGTTCTTGTCGGTCGTGTAGTAATGGCCTGTCTTGGCGCTCGATACTAGCTTGATTTTCTCTCTCATTGTCTCTTACCCGTTACTCAATTCGACTAGACTCGCACGCCATTAGCGCGAATGTCTGCCAGTACCGCATCGATACCCAGCTTGTCTATGATGCGCATGCCCTTGGTTGATAAACGCAGTTTTACGAATCGCTTCTCTGACTCAACCCAAAAACGATGGCTATGAATATTCGGCGAAAAACGACGCTTGGTCCTGTTGTTCGCGTGAGATACGTTGTTTCCTGTAACTGGTTTTTTACCCGTTACCATGCAAACCCTGGACATCTTCTTGCCTCTCAGTCCTATTGATGTGACTACACATAATTTGTTTTCCCCCCGAGCAAGGATTCGGCTCAGGGGTCAAAAAAGAGCTGCGTTTTATACCAGAACAACTTGCCAATAGCAAGGCAATCTCCCGTCGAGGCCCTTGATTCCTTGCCCGTAGCAGCTCCGCAATCTCACTACAGCAAGTCTCTCTCGGCGAATGAAACCACGCAATTATCACCAATCACCAGGTGGTCCAGCACCCTCACATCAATCGTCAGCAAGGCGGCTCTGAGTTTATGGGTGATGGCAATATCTGCCTGGCTCGGCTCTGCGATACCTGAGGGATGATTGTGAGCGAAGATGACAGCAGCCGCATTGNAGTAGAGGCAGCGTTTTACCACCTCGCGTGGATACACAGCCACCCCATCGATAGTCCCCTGGAATAGTTCTTCCAGCTTCCATTACATGGTGTTGATTATCCAGGAACAGGCAGCTGAAGATCTCTCTCTGGCAATTCCTGAATTTAGCCCGCAGATAATTGCAGGTTTCCACTGAGCTAGTAAGTACATCCTTACTTTGTATGCGTTCCAGCATCTGCCTTTGAGTAANTTCTTGCATGNCTTTGAAACGGGCAAAGGTGCTCACTCCGATGCCGGGTTGTCGGCAGAGATCGGCTCGTGGGGCGGTCAGAATGCCATTCAATCCACCGTGCCTGGTCAATAGTTTGCGGGCCACATCCACGGCTGTCATACCCAGCCTGCCATTTTGGATGATTACCGCCAATAACTCGGCATCTGACAGCTGATTGGCACCACCACTGAGCAACTTTTCCCGCGGCCGCTCCATCATAGGCCACAATGTCATTGTCATAGGTCCATTTACCGCCATTTCATTTCAACACAGTCTTGAAAGCTTAGTCTGTAATTCCTCGAATTTCCTAAATCCTGCCCAAATTGCGTCACGCAGGGCGACCTGCTAGTCTACTTCTCCCNCTCAAGTGCCAGAGTTTTCAACGGTTTCCATGTTAAGCCTCACTAACAAACGTATTCTTCTAGGCATAACCGGCGGCATTGCTGCCTACAAATGTGCCGANCTTACGCGCCTGTTTGGCAAGGCCGGAGCCGAAGTGCGGGTTGCCATGACTCAGGCGGCCACCGAGTTCATTACGCCACTGACCATGCAGGCCCTTTCCGGGAATCGTGTGCATCTGGACCTTCTGGATACCGAGNCCGAGGCGGCGATGGGTCATATCGAACTGGCCCNCTGGGCTGACCTGGTATTGATTGCGCCGGCAACGGCTGACTTTATTGCGCGCATGGCGCGGGGACAGGCCGATGACATACTGAGTACAGTTGTATTGGCCAACTCTGCACCTACCGCCGTTGCACCGGCGATGAACCAGGCCATGTGGGCTGACTCCAGTACTCAATCTAATCTTGAAGTTTTGCGTGAGCGTCAATACCACGTATTCGGACCCGCAACTGGCGAGCAGGCCTGTGGCGATGTCGGCCTGGGTCGAATGCTGGAGCCAACTGAACTTGCTGAATTATGTGCCGGGCTTTTCGAGACTGATTTCCTGGCGGGTCGACATCTGGTAATAACCGCAGGTCCAACGCGAGAAGCCCTCGATCCCGTGAGGTTTATAAGCAACCACAGCTCTGGAAAGATGGCTTTCGCTCTAGCTGCCGAAGCGGTGTCTGCCGGCGCCAGAGTGACGCTCATTAGCGGCCCGGTGCACCTCGAGACCCCCGATCGGGTTACACGCNTCGATGTAGAAAGCGCCAATGAAATGCAACAGGCGACCAGCGCGCACATTGAAGATGCCGATGTGTTCATAGGCGTCGCCGCNGTGGCCGACTATCGGCCAGCGGAGATCTCCCCCGAAAAAATCAAGAAAACTGACGATGCCATACAGCTGAAACTGGTCAAGAATCCCGACATCATCAGCGAGGTTGCGGCATTAAAGTCCCGACCCCTCGTGGTTGGTTTCGCCGCGGAGACTAGCGACATTGTGGAAAATGGGCGCCAGAAACTGCAAAAGAAAAATCTGGACCTGTTGTTTGCGAACAAGGCGACTGACACCTTCAACAGTGAAACTATTGCGGTAACCGCTATTTCTCCTGATGAAGAAAGAGAACTCCCTGCAGCAAATAAGCATGTCGTTGCCCGCAGTATGCTGCAGCTCATCGCCGACCAATTGAACCGGGACTCCTAGTCCGCCTGTTAATGGCCGCTGAGAAGATCATGGCACTAATAGAAGAACAGGCATCGATTCCACAACAGATANNCGGCTCGATTTTTCGAGCCTACGATATTCGCGGTGTTGTGGATGAGGAGCTGACCTATGAGACTGTCAGGCTTATCAGCCAGACCATCGGCAGTGAAGCCCTCGACAATGGGATTGATTCGCTATTGGTAGGATTCGACGGCAGGCTTTCCAGCNCGACACTCTCCCATGCCGTGGTCGAAGGAATACTGGCCAGCAGCTGCAATGTAGTTGAACTCGGCATGATTCCTACTCCGCTGTTATATTTTGCCACCCACACTACAGAATTTACCTCCGGCGTCATGCTTACAGCAAGTCATAACCCAGCCAACTACAATGGCCTCAAGGTTGTTTTTAAGCAAACCTGCCTGGCGGAAAACCAGATTCAAAAAATACGGGAGCGCGTCGAAACCAGGCAGTTGCGCGTCGGTAGCGGCAGGAGTTCAACGCTGGATGTTTCGCAGAGTTATATTGAGGATGTCAGCACTAGAATTCAATTACNACGACCCTTACGCCTGGTTGTAGACTGCGGCAATGCTGTTCCTGCGGTAATAGCTCCCAGGCTGTTTGAGAGACTCGGTTGTGACGTGCTGCCACTCTATTGCGAGATTGACGGCAATTTCCCCAATCACCATCCCGACCCGACTATTCCCCAGAACCTGCAATCCTTGGCAGAATGCGTCATCTCCCACGAGGCCGACCTGGGTATTGCCTTTGATGGCGATGGTGACCGACTTGGAATAGTTTCTAACCTGGGAGAATTTGTGGATGCCGATCGCATNCTCATGCTGCTGACGGAACACATCGCACCCCGCTACCCCGGTGCCCCTATCGTATTCGATGTGAAATGCAGTACTCATCTAGCCGAGCTAATCTCCAAGGCTGGTGCCANCCCGATCATGCACCGCAGTGGGCATTCCTTCATGAAACAGAAAATGCAGGAAACCAGCGCCCCGTTGGGTGGCGAATACTCTGCTCATATCTTTATTAAAGANGGTTGGTTCGGTTACGACGATGGCATCTATGCTGCAGCCAGAATCGTTGAGATCTTGAGCAGTAAAGAATGCACTTCCAGCGAACTGTTTGCCCGCTACGAAAAGAGCATTAGCACAAACGAGATTAAAGTCGCAGTGGATGAGTCCAGCAAATTTCAGCTCATAGATCGATTGCTGGAGCTGGCAGAATTTCCAGGTGCCAGGTTGATCACCCTCGATGGTTTGAGGGTAGAGTTTCAGGATGGCTGGGGGCTGGTTCGCGCGTCGAATACCAGCCCGGCAATTCTACTGAGATTTGAAGCGGACAGTGTGGAGCGCTTGCAGGCCATCAAGGGTGAGTTTAAAGCTTTATTAGCTCAGGCAGATAAAAACTTAGACGTGAGCGTACTAGGAAACCATTAGTCATTATCTATGTCACTATCAATTAACAATGCTAAGAATATCGCCAAAGTACTGACTGAATCTCTGCCCTATATACAGAAATTCACGAAGTGTACCGTGGTCGTCAAATACGGTGGCAATGCCATGGTAGATGAAAAGCTGAAGCATAGCTTTGCCCGGGATATCGTATTGATGAAACTCGTTGGCATGAATCCCATCGTCGTGCATGGCGGCGGACCACAAATCGGAAATGTATTGGACCAGCTCAACATCGAGTCAAATTTTGTAGATGGATTACGCGTCACTGACAGTCAGACGATGGACGTTGTAGAAATGGTTCTCGGCGGACTGGTCAATAAGGAGATTGTAAATCTGCTTAACAAGAACCAGGGTAAGGCTGTCGGAGTAACCGGTAAGGACGGCAACCTCATCAAAGCCAAGAAACTTCAAATCAAAACCCGCAATGGAGGCCCGAGTGAAGAAATTGTAGATATCGGGCAGGTTGGGGAGGTGGTTCAAATCAATACCGAGATTCTGGAAGTCATGAAAGATAGCGACTTCATTCCGGTAATCGCGCCCATCGGAACCGATGAATCAGGCGCCAGCTATAACATCAATGCTGATTCCGTGGCGGGGGAAATCGCCAAAGTATTGGGTGCGGAAAAACTCATACTGCTGACTAACGTGGCTGGCGTACAGGACAAACAAGGCAACGTGCTAACTGGTCTCAGCATTAAACAAGTTGCAAAGTTAATTGCCGATAAAACCTTACAAGGCGGGATGCTGCCCAAGGTCGAATGTGCGTTAAAGGCTGTGAAAGGTGGGGTACACAGCGCACATATCATCGATGGCAGAGTCGAACATGCAGTGTTGCTGGAAATTTTTACCGATGAAGGCGTCGGCACCCTCATTACGAAGAACGGTCTGAACCAGGACTAACGGCACAACGGCCTGAAGCGGCACGCTTCAGAAAGCACAAACAGAATAACTATGAATAACAGCAATAAGGTGTCACGCAAAGATCAGATCCTGCAAGCGTTGGCTCGCATGCTCGAAACTGCGCTTGGGGAGCGGATAACTACAGCTGCGCTGGCAAAAGAAGTGGGCGTGTCTGAAGCGGCGTTGTATCGGCACTTTCCCAGCAAGGCACGAATGTTTGAAGGGCTCATCAACTTCATCGAAGAAACTTTGTTTCTGCGAATCTCTCGAATCTTGAACGAAGAGTCTGGTGCCGAAGCGCGCTGCCAGAAGATACTCACCCTGCTGCTGACTTTCTCGGATAAGAATCCGGGCATGACCAGGCTTCTGACAGGTGATGCACTGGCCGGAGAAACCTCTCGATTGCGAACTCGCATCGCTCAGTTTTACAGCCGCCTGGAATCCCAACTCAAACAGGTATTGCGAGAGGCTCAAATCAGAGAAAATGTGAAACCAACAGCATCTGCTGCAGCCCTGGCCAACCTGCTGCTGGCCAGCTGCGAAGGTAGATTAGTGCAGTTCGTGCGCAGTGAGTTCAAACAATCGCCACTGGAGCACTGGGATATTCAATGGGAGTATCTCAGCAGAAATCTGTTGGCACCTTTTGCGGCGGCTGACACAGCGTCAAAAAACTGATTCAGACGCCAAATTCTTTTCTATAGGACATTACCGCATCAAGATGTTGATGAAGAGAGCTGTCTTCGGCTGACTCAAGATAGCTGATGATGTTTTGTAAGTTGATTATACTAATAATCTTTATCTGGTAGTTTTGTTCGATCTCCTGGATAGCCGACAAAGACCCCGTGCCCCGTTCCTGCCTGTCCATCGCCACTGCGATGCCTTTAAGTGTCGCACCATTGTTTTGCAGAATGTCCGCGGCTTCACGCACCGCCGTTCCAGCGGTAATGACATCGTCGATAATCATGACTTCGCCACTGAGTTCGGCACCAACGATCAAACCCCCCTCACCGTGATCTTTTGTTTCTTTACGATTAAAACAAAATGGTTTGTTAATTCCGTGCTTGGTTGCCAGCGCTATCGCCGTAGTTGACACCAGGGGGATGCCCTTGTAGGCAGGACCGAACAGGATATCGAATTGTTGGTTCGAGGCTTCGATGGCGGCTGCGTAGCACTCGCCCAGAAATGATAACTTCTCGCCGCTATTAAAAAGCCCAGCGTTAAAAAAATAGGGGCTGAGTCGGCCGGATTTCAGAGTGAACTCTCCGAAGCGAAGAATGTGATGTTCAATGACGAATTTCAGAAAGTCTGTTTGGAACGATTGCATCGCTTCTCCTGTTCTGCAGCAACCCTGATCGGGTCGGGCGCTCCTCTCATGCCAGGCTCAGTCGTTGTGATTCTATCAAACGCTTTATGCCATTTTCGGCGAGTGCAATCATCTGAAGCAATTGCGCGTGGCTGAAATCCCCGTCTTCACCGGTGCCCTGTACTTCTATAAAGCCCCCGCTCTCAGTCATGACTACATTCATGTCCGTTTCCGCGTTGGAGTCTTCCGCGTAGTCCAGGTCCAACACCGCTTGTCCCTTGTAGATGCCAACAGATACCGAGGCTATCAGTTGTTTTAAGGGGCTGCTGGGAAGCATTTTATTTGCCAACATGTAGTTAATTGCATCAACCAGCGCTACACATCCCCCGGTAATGGAAGCCGTGCGGGTTCCGCCATCGGCCTGTATTACATCGCAATCTACCTTTATGGTGTGTTCGCCGAGCTGTTTTAGTTCCACCGCCGCCCTCAGTGAGCGACCAATCAGGCGCTGTATCTCCAGGGATCTTCCAGATTGCTTGCCTCTGGCGGCTTCGCGATCCATACGGCTGCCTGTAGAACGTGGCAGCATGCCGTATTCAGCGGTTATCCATCCCTGCCTGGAGCCCTTGAGAAACCGTGGCACCGACGTCTCCACAGTCGCATTACACAATACTTTGGTGTCGCCAAACTCAACAAGAACTGAGCCTTCTGCGTGCTTGGTGTAATGCCTGCTCAATCGAATTTCACGCAATTGATCGGTTTGTCTGGCGCTGGGACGAATAGTATCTGACATGGAGATTCCGGGATTGATGTTGAACCGCTTCGGGAGTGCTGCGAATTATCCTCGAAAATCCTGCACAGCGCGAGCAAAGGGATGCTTGATGGAGTGATATTGTTCACTGTGATTGCTCGCATATTACGTTAAAATGGCAGGTCTTTTCCGTAGAGCACGTTGTTATGATGTTAAGCATGACTGCCTTTTCGAGGCAGCAATTGGAACAGGATTGGGGCTCACTTACCTGGGAGATACGCTCAGTCAATCACCGCTACTTGGAAACCAGCTTCAGACTTCCGGAAGCCTTCCGGAGTTTAGAAAATGCAGTGCGCGAGATCGCCAGAAAGCGACTGAATCGTGGCAAAGTCGAATGTCAGCTGCGCTATCAAGTTGTCGAATCTAGCCAATCTGAGCTGCAGCTGAATAATGAATTAGTGCTGAAGCTAACGCATGCCAACAGTGAGATTCAAGATCTGGCCGGCACTTCCTCACCATTAAGTAGCATGGAGCTGCTACGCTGGCCCGGTGTCATTATGGATCGGCAAATCGACTTTAAGGTGCTGCAGTCTGAAGCCCTGCAACTCTTTGAAAAGGCGCTGGATGATCTGGTAGCCAGTCGTGAACGGGAAGGCGAATCACTAAAAGGCTTGCTCGTGCAGCGCATCAAATCGATTCGGGAAATAGTCAGCAATGTACGAGAGAAAATGCCCGATATCCTGAAAAAGCAACGCCAGTCCCTGTTGGACAAACTGCAAGATCTACAGGCTGAGATAGAGCCCACCCGCCTCGAACAGGAAATTGCATTGCTTGCACAGAAAGCCGATGTCGATGAAGAGCTGGATCGGCTCGACTCTCATCTGAATGAAGTCGAAAGGGTCATCGGCACCAAAGGGCAAAAAGGTCGACGCCTGGATTTTCTCATGCAGGAGTTGAATAGAGAGGCAAATACGCTGTCGTCCAAGGCCATTGTTGTGGAGACAACGATGGGTGCGGTCGAGCTAAAAGTCCTGATAGAACAGATGCGTGAACAGGTCCAGAATGTCGAGTGACAGAAAAAGTATAAGGACTAGATATGCCTAAGGGTAAATTAGTAATCGTTACCGCTCCTTCAGGCGCCGGCAAAACAACTCTCGTAAATGCGCTCGTAGCACACGATGAGAAATTGCTCGCGTCAGTTTCACACACGACCAGACCAGGACGCCCAAGTGAAGAGAATGGGGTCAATTATCACTTTGTTAGTGACCAGGAATTCATGACAATGTTACAAGGCGGCGACTTCCTCGAAAGCGCTGAGGTCTATGGATACCATTATGGAACGTCGCAGCATTGGGTAAGTGGCCAATTGAGTGAGGGCTTCGATGTCATCCTGGAAATAGACTGGCAGGGTGCCGCACAGATTCGCAACTTGCTACCCGATTCCTGCTTTATTTTCATTCTGCCACCCTCGCTGGAAGCACTCTCGCAACGATTAACCGAACGAGCCCAGGATGATGAAGACACCATCGATAAGCGCATGCAACAGGCACGCAGCGTCATCGAGCATGTAGCCGCGGCAGATTTCATGGTGGTAAACGATGATTTCGAGACCGCGCTAGACGACATACGGGCGATAATCCGCAGCAATAGATTGACCGTTCGCGTGCAGGAGGAGAGCCTGGCCAACCTCCTGAGCAGCCTGACGCGGATTTGAATCCAACCCAACCGCCGCCATTTTAAAGAGAAATATATGCAATTTCGAACGGAATTCAGTAAAATCCCCGGTCCTCTTAGAGTGGGCTCAAATTCAACGTAAAGGGCTGCATGGCCTGTAAAGGGCGACAGCCCGACCCTGGCGTCAATAACGATTTTAGCTGATAAAGGCAATGAACGATGGCAAGAATTACTGTAGAAGATTGTTTGGACAAAGTAGATAACCGCTTCGAGCTGGTCATGGTGTCGAGCAAGCGCGCACGACAGCTGCAGATCGAAGGCAAAGACCCTCTGGTCTCTGTCGATAACGACAAGCCCACAGTTATTGCGCTGCGCGAGATCGCAGACGGCATGGTGAATGCCGAAATCCTGGTCGAAAAGCCGAGCGTAGAGCTGGATGAAGCCGCCACCATCGAAGAGCTGGGAGAAGCCGTCGCCGCTGCTGAGCAGGAAGCACAGCCCCCCGCTAAAGAGTAATTCTTAAGGAGTCGAGTCTTGCAAGTCGCCGAACTGGACACTATCGACTCTCTCGCCGACGGTCTTTGCGGATATCTCGGCAAAGACCAGGTCAACAACGTCAGGCGCGCCTATTATTATGCGGAGCAAGCCCACGAGGGGCAATGCCGCCGCAGCGGCGATGCCTACGTAACTCACCCGCTGGCCGTCGCCTCCATCCTGAGTGAAATGCACATGGACCATCAGAGCCTGATGGCAGCCATGCTGCACGATGTCATCGAAGACACCGGTATTACCAAGACTGCCATCAAGTCACAGTTTGGCAATACAGTGGCTGACCTGGTGGATGGTGTCAGCAAACTAAACAAGATCACCTTTAGCAGCCGCGCCGAAGCCCGGGCTGAGAATTTCCAGAAAATGGCCATGGCCATGGCAAAGGACCTGCGGGTAATACTGGTTAAGATTGCGGACCGGCTACACAACATGCGTACTCTGGAAGTGCTTACGCCAGAGAAGCGTCGTCGCATTGCCAAAGAGACTCTGGATATTTATGCGCCAATTGCCAATCGGCTGGGCATGAACAACGTCCGCGTCGAATTTGAAGAACTGGGCTTTGCCGCACTGTGCCCAATGCGCTCCCGCCGAATCAGCGCCGCAGTAAAACGCATTCACGGCAACCGCAAGGAGATCGTGTCACAGATCCAGACGTCTCTGGAAGCCTGCCTGGAACGTGAAGGACTCCCGGGTCGCACTATTGGTCGTGAGAAACACCTGTATTCCATATATGAAAAGATGCGCAGCAAACGCAAATCATTCTCCGAGATTATGGATGTGTATGCGTTTCGAATCATTGTCGACAGGGTCGATACCTGTTATCGAGTGTTAGGTGCAGTGCACAGCCTCTATAAACCAGTGCCGGGTCGCTTCAAAGACTATATCGCTATACCGAAGGCAAATGGGTACCAGTCGCTACACACCACGCTGTTCGGTATGCATGGCGTACCCATCGAAATTCAGATCCGAACCGAAGAGATGGAAGCAATGGCCAACAATGGCATTGCCTCACACTGGCTCTACAAATCCAGCGATGACCTGCCCAGCAATGCCCATATCCGAGCCCGTGAGTGGGTTAACGGCTTACTGGAGTTACAGAAGCATGCCGGTAATTCACTGGAGTTCATCGAGAATGTAAAGATTGATTTGTTCCCAGATGAGATCTATGTGTTCACACCGAAGGGGATGATATTCGAATTGCCCGCCGGTTCTACCGCAGTCGACTTTGCCTATGCGATTCATACCGACGTAGGTAATTCCTGCGTAGCCTGTCGCATCAGCCGTCGTCTGGCCCCACTGAGTGAGCCACTACAGAGCGGCCAAACCGTTGAGATCATCACTGCGCCTGGCACCCAGCCTAACCCGGCTTGGCTGAGCTTTGTCGTTACCGGAAAAGCCCGCAGCAATATCCGTCACTACCTGAAGAACCAGAAACATTCGGAGTCTGTTGTGCTGGGGCGCCGTTTGCTGAACAAGGCGCTGGCGAGTTTTGGCAGCGACCTCGACTCGGTATCGAAAGACAATATTGATGCGGTCCTTAACCAGATCAACTTGAAAGCTCTAGATCAGTTGCTGGAAGAGATTGGCCTCGGTAATCGTATGTCCTACATGATCGCGCAACGCCTGGCCGCGCACAGCAATGTCGCTCCACTGGAAATCGATAGCGAATCGGAACAACAGGGAACCCTGGCAATCCGTGGATCCGAAGGCATGGTGATGAACTATGCCAAGTGTTGTCATCCCATTCCGGGCGACCCGATTGTGGGTCACATCAGTTCCGGTAGGGGCATGGTAATTCATACCGACGATTGCAATAACATTGCGGATATTCGTGACAACCCGGATAAATGTGTCGCCGTGAGCTGGGATCCGGATGTGGAAGGTGAATTCTCTGTCGAGCTGCGCGTCGAGTTGGAAAACTTGCGGGGAATTATCGCCACACTCGCCACTACCATTACCGGTACTGAGGCAAACATCGAGAAGATCAGCACGGTGGAGAGAGACGCACGTTTCAGCATCGTCAATCTGTCGTTGAATGTGCGCAATCGTGTGCACCTGGCGAGAGTGATGAAGCGGGTTCGACTTATCAAGCCGGTAACCAAAGTAACCCGCGTGAAGAGTCGCCGGGTTCGCAAGGTGCTCAAGAGCATTATTGGTACTCACTGAGTAACACCAAACCATGGCCGAACGAGAATCCATCCAAACATCCGCTGCACCGTCCGCCATAGGGCCTTACTCGCAAGCCATTAAGACCGGCGGCGAGCTGATTTTCCTGTCGGGACAGATTCCATTGGACCCGGAAACTATGGAACTGGTGGATGGCAGTATCGAAACACAAACGCTGCAGGTTTTCAGAAACCTTTCCGCGATTGCCAATGCCGCCGGTACTACTCTGCAGCAAGCGGTAAAGCTGACTATCTATCTGACCGATCTTAATGACTTTGCTCAGGTCAACGCGATCATGGCAGAGCACTTCGATGAGCCCTACCCTGCTCGTGCCACAATTCAGGTCAGCGCACTTCCCAAGCAGTCGATGCTCGAAATTGACGCTATCCTTGCTGTTTAGGAGCCCTCTGAACAAGTATATGGCCACTCTGCGGGGCACGACAGGCCCCGCCCAAAGGGGCCTACAGCCAATCCCGCTCTCGGCGTTGCACTGACTTGGAAGGTCGACACATTACTGCGCCAGTGCGCCTTGATAGCAGAATTGGCTGTAGGCCAGAGCGGTCATATACTTGTTCAGAGGGTTCCTAACAAATTTGCTGGAAACCCCTATACTTTTAACGTGAGTCGAATGTATGCCGGCACTGGAATTCCACAACGCCTGCAAATCGGTAATCACTCGAAGGATCGACCAGTTTCAGCCATGAGCAGCCAACAACTCGATCAGATTTCACTAACCTCACTTAAGGGAGTCGGGCCTGCCCTTGAGAAAAAATTTCACCAGCTGGGTATCTACAATGTGCAGGATCTGTTGTTCCATTTGCCCCTGCGTTATGAAGACCGTACCCGCATTGACTCCATCGGTAGACTTTCTGTCGGTCAACACGTACAGCTGCAAGGTGAGATCATTGGCTGCAATATTCAGTTCGGCCGGCGTCGCAGCTTGCACTGCGTGTTACGAGACAATAGCGGTGTTATCAGTTTGCGTTTCTTTCATTTCAGCGCGGCCCAGAAAAAATCGTTGCACAGCGGTGCTCAACTACGTTGCTATGGCGAAGTCCGGCGCGGCAGGGCCGGTATGGAGCTGTATCACCCTGAATACAAGGTACTTCAGGATCCTGACAGCGAGCCCATTGCCGATTCGTTAACACCCATTTATCCCGCTACTGAAGGATTGCAGCAGGGCAGACTACGTAACGTCGCAAGACAGGCGCTTGAGTTACTCGAGCGATCTGAGCAGCTGCGAGACTATCTGCCACCTCAGTTAGTAACCAAACTGAGACTTCAGAGCCTGACCGATGCGATACGGCACGTTCATCAACCACCCATTGATACGTCCTTGAATTACTTAAGTGGGGCGGTGAATCCCGGCCAGAAACGTCTCGCTTTCGAGGAGCTGCTGGCCCATCGCCTGTGCATGCGCCGCTTCAAAAACGATTCTAATAAGCAGACTGCACCCCAACTGCTTGCCGACAATGAACTGCTAACCCGTTATCTCAGGCAGCTGCCCTTCGTGCTGACCAACGCACAACAAACAGCCTATCAGGAAATTGCCAGCGATCTCAGCGGCGCTTGCCCGATGCTGAGGTTGCTGCAGGGTGATGTGGGCTCAGGTAAGACAGTGGTCGCGGCTCTCTCGGCACTGCACGCCATTGGCAGTGACTACCAGGTTGCCCTGATGGCGCCCACAGAGATATTGGCCGAACAGCACCTGCTCAATTTCAGGGAGTGGTTCGAACCGCTTGGCATCACTGTCGGCTGGCTGAGCGGAAAGAGTAAGGGCTCTGAGCGAAAAAAAACTCTCGACTCCCTCGTTACCGGGATGTGTCAGCTCCTGATCGGTACTCATGCGCTGTTTCAGGATGAAGTTGTTTACGCCAGGCTGGGACTGATTATTATCGATGAGCAACATCGTTTTGGGGTTCATCAACGCCTGGCTCTGCGCGACAAAGCTGCCACTGGTGATCTTAATCCTCATCAACTGGTGATGACTGCAACGCCTATCCCGAGAACACTTGCTATGAGTGCCTATGCTGACTTGGATAACTCAATCATCGACGAATTCCCTCCAGGTAGGACGCCTGTAAATACTGCCGTGGTTGCGAGCAATCGCCGGGATGAGGTGGTTCAGCGCATCGACAATGCATGCTCAGACGGCAACCAGGCCTACTGGGTATGTACACTCATCGAGGAATCGGAAACACTGCAGTGTCAGGCGGCCGAGGCGACTGCTAAACACCTGGCCCAACAATTACCACACTTGTCAGTTGGGCTCATTCATGGCCGCATGAAATCGAAACAGAAGCGTGAAATGATGGAGCGATTCAAAGGTGGAGACTTGCAGCTGCTCGTCGCCACAACGGTAATAGAGATTGGAGTTGACGTGCCCAATGCCAGCCTGATGGTTATCGAAAATCCGGAACGGCTGGGCCTGGCACAGTTACATCAACTTCGTGGCAGAATTGGCCGTGGTAGTGTTCATAGCCATTGCCTGCTGCTCTACCAGACACCCCTGTCTGAGAGTAGCAAACAGCGTCTGGCAGTAATGCGGGAAAGCACTGATGGTTTCTACATAGCCGAGAAAGACCTTGAACTCAGGGGGCCAGGCCAGGTACTGGGCACTCAGCAAGCCGGTCTTATGACATTCCGAGTGGCGGACATCGGGCGAGATGCAGCCCTACTGGATGAGGTACGGGATGCATCAGAAATCGTACTTACCCAGTTTCCCGAGATTGTCGATCCACTTATCCGCCGCTGGCTGGGCGACATAGCAAACTATGTTAATGTTTAGGGATCCTGCTGTTTCACAGTTGATCTTCAGCAAGCTAGACCGAATAGTAGAGCTTAGCATTTCTACTCTTGCCCAAAATCTTTTATGCTACGCGCTTCAATCTTAGTATGCTGGTTGTGTAACACTTGAACATCATTACCTCCCTACAGCCGTACTGGTCGGCTATTGTCAGCAGGTTCAGGAGTCGTTTTCCTGAACTGTACGAAAAAATACCAGCCCTGGTTGAACTAACTCGGGTTGATCGCCCAATTGGAATCTACCTGTTGCTGTGGCCAACCATTGGCGCACTCTGGGTTGCAGCAGAAGGCGTTCCCAGTCTTTCCTTATTGTTCATCTTTTTGTTAGGGACCGCAGTCATGCGCTCTGCCGGTTGCTGTGTGAATGACTTTGCCGACTACAAGATAGACGGACAGGTTAGCCGTACGCAACAGCGACCTCTGGCTCGTGGCGTCTTAAGGCGCCAGGATGCATTCTATTGTTTTGGTATTTTGTCGAGCATCGGTTTTATTCTGGTGTTGTTTACCAATAGAGAGACAATCCTTCTGTCATTTGGCGCCGTCTCGCTGGTAGCGATCTATCCCTTCATGAAGCGCTACACGAACCTCCCCCAACTGGTGCTTGGCGTGGCTTTTTCATGGGGAATTCTGATGGCATTCACCGCCCAGACCGGCGGCATTCCGCAACCGGCTTATTTACTGTTTGTTGGCAACCTATTATGGACAGTCGCCTACGACACCCAGTACGCCATGGTGGACAGAGAGTTCGATATCGAAATAGGCGTCAAGTCCACAGCCATCCTGTTCGGTGACATGGATAAGGCCATCATCGCCTTGTTGCAAATGATGTTCATCGTCTCAATGTGGCTGGCCGGACGCCAGCTGGAAATGGGCATCGCCTACTATGCCTCGCTATTGATCGCCTGTGGACTGCTAGGCTATCAACAGTATCTGATCCGAAATCGCCTTCCCGGCCCCTGTTTCACCGCTTTCCTCAATAATAACTGGGTAGGTGCTGTTGTGTTCATTGGCATATTTCTTAGCTACATCTGAGAGTGACCGGTCGCCTCTGGTGGCGCTATCCTTCGTTGGAAGCACCCTCCAGGGTCGTCAGTTACTATTAGTAAAATCCTCCCCTGGAGGGCACCCCCGCCTCGACTAGCACCACCAGAGACAACCTCGAATCCAGTTTCCCTTCGTTCTGAGTCAGTGCTAGCTAGGTCGGCAGAAATACCAATCGTTGCTCGTAAACTACAAATTCCAATTTGCGGGCGGCCCAACATCCGCATATGTTTAAACTACCTTCCCCAATTTTCATTCTTGAGAAACGCTCGTGCCCGCAGATGTTAGCGATCTCAAGGATTTCCCTGGCGAGTGCGAGGCAAGGCGGGAGTGCTCCCCCAGGGAGGATTTTACAGGTAGTAACTGACGACCTGGGGGAGCGCTTCCGACGCGGCATCGTGCCGCCAGGGGAAGCCGTCAATTCGTAAACGCTTGGATGCCGGTCTGGGCTCGGCCTAGAATTAGGGCGTGGATGTCCTGCGTACCCTCGTAAGTATTAACCACCTCGAGATTCTGAGAATGCCGCATAACCGGATACTCATCGGAGATCCCATTGCCACCCAGCATATCCCGCGCTTCACGGGCCGCATCGAGCGCCTTCAGGCAGGAGTTACGCTTCAACAATGAAATAAGTGGTGGGGCCAGTTTACCCTGATCTTTCAGACGGCAGGCCTGCAGACAGCCCTGCAGCCCCAGAGAAATATCGGTTTGCATCTGTGCCAGCTTCTTCTGAATGATCTGATTCGCAGCTAGTGGCCGGCCAAACTGTTTGCGGTCGAGCGTGTATTGCAGTGCGGTGTGCCAACAGGTTTCTGCGGCACCCAGTGCGCCCCAAGCTATTCCCAGCCTGGCGGAATTGAGGCAGCTGAACGGGCCATTGAGGCCCTGGGCGCCCGGTAGTTTGTTGGCCTCTGGTACGAACACATCATCCATGACGATCTCTCCGGTGATGGAGGCTCGCAACGCCAGCTTGCCTTTGATCTTCGGTGCACTTAGACCTTGCATCCCCTTGTCGAGGATGAATCCGCGGATAGCACCGTCATCATCTTTAGCCCACACGACAAATACATCGGAAATCGGTGAATTGCTGATCCAGTTCTTGGCTCCAGACAGACTATAACCCCCTTCTACAGCCTTCGCCCTGGTATTCATGCTACCCGGATCCGAGCCATGATCCGGTTCGGTCAGACCAAAACAACCAATGTATTCACCGCTGGCAAGCTTGGGAAGGTATTTGTTCTTCTGCTCCTCCGTACCAAAGGTGTTGATCGGATGCATCACCAGGGATGACTGTACAGACATCATTGACCGGTATCCGGAATCCACTGCTTCAATCTCGCGGGCAATCAATCCATAACAGACATAGCTCATGCCGGCACAGCCGTAACCCTCGATCATGGGTCCCAGCAACCCCAGTGATCCCATTTCCCGGAAAATCTCAGGATCGGTTTCTTCGTTCCGGTAGGCATCGCGCACACGCGGCAGCAACTTGCCCTGGGCATATTGCCTCGCCGTTTCGCGTACCATGCGCTCTTCTTCGGAAAGCTGCTCTTCCATGAGGAATGGGTCCTGCCAATTAAATGGCACGTTGTCCGATCTGACAGACATAGGGTTCTCCTGAAACTGATTCTGAGGCTCAAGGCCTCGCTGTGAGGGCGCGCCATTCTAGCAAATTCCCAATGCATTCTCTAAAACCATGCGGGCAATCTGCAGCGGCACGGACTATCATTTAAAAAGCACAGTTTTTTGAATCTCGTGCCTCAATTAGCCAAGTATAACCTCAACTTTTTGCTAAAATACCGCGCCATGGATGTGTCCTACATACTCGACTCCCTTAACGAGCAACAACGCAATGCGGTAGCCAGCCCGGCAGAAAACCTGCTGGTACTCGCAGGGGCTGGCAGTGGCAAGACGCGCGTGCTAGTGCATCGTATAGCCTGGCTGTTGCAGGCCGAGCAGGTCTCCCCATATGCCGTCCTGGCCGTGACTTTTACCAATAAGGCAGCCAGGGAAATGCGTGGCCGCATCGAAGAACTGCTGGGCCAGTCATTCAATGGAATGTGGGTAGGCACCTTTCATGGCCTGGCGCATCGCTTACTGCGCTCCCACTGGCAGGAAGCCGGGCTTCCTGAAGATTTTCATATCCTCGATGCCGAAGACCAGCTACGCCTGATAAAGCGCATCAATCGTTCATTGCATATCGATGACGAAAAGTGGCCGGCCAAACAGTGCCAATGGTATATCAACTCACAGAAAGACGAGGGCCTGCGTGCTTCTAACATCGAACATTTGGGTGACGACTACACCAAGACCATGCTGCAGATTTATCAGGCATATGAGGACGCCTGCAATCGCGGCGGGATGATTGATTTTGGTGAAATCCTACTGCGTGCCCATGAGCTATGGCTAAAGAAGCCCCAGGTGCTGGATCACTACCGCAAGCGCTTTCAGCACATTTTGGTGGATGAGTTTCAGGACACCAATGCGATTCAGTATGCCTGGCTGCGCGTGTTGGCAGGCGAATCCAGTCAGCTTATGGTGGTAGGAGACGACGACCAGTCGATCTATGGTTGGCGGGGTGCCCGCATCGAAAACATCCAGCAGTTCAATGTGGATTTCCCGGATGCCGGGTTGGTGCGCCTGGAACAGAATTACCGCTCTACCTCTACCATTTTGAAAGCTGCCAATGAGTTAATTGCCAATAACCAGGGCCGCCTCGGTAAGAATCTCTGGACAGAAGGGGGCGAGGGCGAAGCAATTAGCCTGTACGAGGCATTTAATGAACAGGACGAGGCCCGCTTCATCGTCGATCGCCTGCAGGACTGGTTTAATAATGGCAATCGGCGCGCCGACGCCGCTATCCTCTACCGGTCCAATGCCCAGTCGCGAGAACTGGAAGATGCACTGCTGCGCATTGGCATGCCTTATCGTATCTATGGTGGCCATCGTTTTTATGAAAGACTGGAAATCAAGAACGCCCTGTCCTACTTGCGCCTGTTGACCAATCGCCACGATGACACGGCAGTTGAACGCATTATCAACATTCCTGTGCGAGGCATCGGCGGGCGTACTCTGGATACGGTGCGTAGCGTGGGCAGAGAAGAGAACTGTTCACTGTGGCATGCCTGTGCCAAATGTATAAATGAAGCTCTGTTAAGCTCCCGTGCGGCTAATGCAGTGCTCGCCTTCATGGAGCTTATCGACAGTCTACAGTTAGCCTGTGACGAACTGGAACTGCATGAAAAAGTCGAGCACATCATTATCAACAGCGGATTGATTCAGCATCATGAAAAGGAAGGTGGCGAGAAGGCACTGGCGCGCAAGGAAAACCTGGAAGAACTGATAAATGCTGCCAGCAACTTCGATGATGTCGATCTGGATGATGAAATCGATTTAGAATCAACCACCTTCCTCACTGCATTTCTTGACCAGGCTTCACTCGATGCCGGTGATACTCAGGCGGACGAGTCTGACGATGCCGTGCAACTCATGACACTCCATTCGGCCAAGGGTCTGGAGTTTCCTCTGGTGTTCCTGGCAGGCATGGAAGAAGGGTTATTTCCTCACAGAATGTCTATGGATAATATTAATGGATTGGAAGAAGAGCGGAGGCTCTGTTATGTCGGTATAACCCGGGCCATGAATAAGCTCTATCTCAGCCATGCTGAATCGCGACGTTTGCATGGAGAGGTCAATCTCTGCCGCCCGTCACGTTTCATCAAGGAGGTTCCCAAGCAACTCATCGACGAGATTCGCCTGAAAACCACGATTAGACGGGTTGGTGCTCATCGCAGCAAGAATGGCATGGGCAAGGCCTTAAGCCGAGGCGCCGCCGTCCCGCAAACGGAAATATCGCTGGGACAGCGTGTTGCTCATGGGAAATTCGGTGAAGGAGTCGTTTTGAACTACGAAGGACAGGGCAGCAGTGCTCGGGTGCAAGTAACCTTCGATGCTGTTGGCAGCAAATGGCTGGTACTATCCTATGCCAAGCTCGAAGTGCTTGGCTAACCGACGAGTGGCGTTGAGAAAATACATGAACCTGCAACATAGTATCCACATTCATGCCCGGGCAGTATTCTATCCGCTGCTGCTGACACTATTGATTGGGTGTGGCGGCGAACAGCAATCTGCTGCCACGCAATCAACTGCGCCCAGTAATCAGACAATTTACGAATGGAAGATGGTTACTTCCTGGCCAAAAAATCTGCCTGCGCTCGGCACTTCTCCGGAATACTTTGCAGATATAGTCGAAAAGATGAGCAACGGTCGCATGCAGATTCGTGTCTACGGAGCGAATGAACTGGTCGGCGGCCTAGAAGTCTTCGATGCAGTTTCTCAAGGTGTGGCAGAGATAGGACATACTGGCGCCTATTACTGGCAAGGAAAGATACCTGGCACTCCTTTCTTCTCATCCATCCCATTCGGCATGACCAGCTATGAGCAGGATGCCTGGTTACGATTTGGTGGCGGCAATGAATTGTGGCGCGAGATCTATGCGCCATTCAACCTGATCCCGGTCCGTGGTGGAAACTCTGGCGTGCAGATGTTTGGTTGGTTTAACAAGGAAATTAATTCTCTGGATGATCTGCAGGGATTGAAAATGCGCATTCCCAGCCTCGGTGGAGAAGTCTTTCGGCGTGCCGGCGGAGTGCCCGTTACCATGCAGGTAAGCGAGGTGTTTACTGCCTTACAAACCGGCGCACTCGATGCCACCGAGTTTGTCAGTCCCTACAACGATCTTGCTGCCGGTTATCACACTGTCGCCGACTACTACTATTACCCGGGCTGGCACGAGCCGGGATCCACACTCGAAACAATATTCAATAAGTCAGCCTTCGAGGCACTGCCAGAAGATCTTCAGGAAATCTTGATGGCGGGCACCGAAGTAATGAATCAATTGTTGCTGGATGAACTCACCGCCAAGAAC
The DNA here is from genome assembly GCA_002730035.1 of Gammaproteobacteria bacterium. Lineage (GTDB taxonomy): Bacteria > Pseudomonadota > Gammaproteobacteria > Pseudomonadales > Pseudohongiellaceae > UBA9145. The sequence continues at coordinate 165,898 of PBYU01000015.1, forward strand.
AACGAAGCCCTGCGGGTTCTGGTGGAAGATTACGATGTGCAGTTGCGCAAATTACCTGACGATGTACTACTCGAGCTGCGCCGCATCTCCGATGATGTGGTACTGGAGTTGGCCCGGACTGATGAAACTACCGCGCGCATCTACGAATCCTGGAAAAGCTTCAAGGACGGCGTGATGAACTACAATCGGATTGCCGAGGAAGCGCTGATCGAGGCGCGGAGGCTGCCTGACAAATAGGGACCCTCTGAACAAGTAATTGGCCACTCTTGCTTACAGCAAGACTACTCTGCGGAGCCTATCGTGCCCCGCCCGAGGGGGCCTACAGCCAATCCGCCCTATCGTCGACCCAGTCCAAATTCGTTACCCACAGCCACCACCTTGCCATCGCGGAAATGCACTTCGATGAACTTTGATCCACTCACGGTATTGCCGTTTTCATCCCGTAGGGTAGCGACACGTTCATGGGTTTTCGCGTCAAACACATCGGGCGTGTGAGTCCAGACATAGCGCCCATCCAGGCTGAATGTCACCCAGCCATGGCCGCCCTGGGATAAATCTACATCGCCGGTTAGCACTGGCGGCATTTGAGTAGCATCGAAAATAAACAGCTTGTTGCCCTCCTGGTCGCTAATCCACAGCTCGCTTTCATCCGGTGTTAATGCGGCTCCGTGAGTACGATGTGGGATTCGCTCATCTCCCACTATCACCTGATGGATAATCTCTTGCTTCTCGAGATCCACCACATCGAAACCAACAGTGCTGCCAAGGCTCACATAGGCAATGCGATTCGCACTGTCCACGGTAAAGGGGAAGACACCCTGCCCACCGGCTTCGCCGACTGGCGAAATCTGGGCGACGATGCTTTCATTTTCTGTGTCGAGCATGGTTAGCATTCTGGTAGTACCAAGATAGAGATAGCGCCCATCAACACTCACCAGAGAATTGTGCGCCTTATCTCCAATGGGGATGTGCTTGATTATCTTGCCGTCATCTCCGTTGAGCACCAGCAGCCCGCTGTCATCTCCGTCAACCCACCACCCGGTAGGTACGTAGACCTTTTCGCCATCCAGGGTGACCGACGACCGATCGCTGCCCAACTTATAGTTCTGTTGCCAGGTAATCTGCTCCGTTTCCAGATCGAAGGCTCCGATGCGAGGCCCCTGCGTGGAGAAGTAGGCACTGTGGGTCTTCTGGTTGGCAGCGAACCCTCTAAGGCCCTCCGAAAATATCGGAATATCGATGCGTCGCACCAGCCTGTGGCCATCATCGATATCGAAAATCAGAATTCCCTGTCCTTCGGCCTGACCTTCGACCTGGGCTGCGTCCGGAGTGCTGAGGTACAGATAGCGCTTGGTCTCGGACTGATTCTGAGCATACAGAGCCGGTACATAAGTCAGGAGAGTAAAGAGAATGAGCAGTACAGGTTTTCGCATTGGAAATACCCCTTGTTTGCTTGGGTTTCTAAGTAGAATAGAAGCTATACACGGCGAAGTCTATCGTCATTTCGGTTGAATACATTTTTGTTCTGCTAATTGTCAGTTAAAGGGGACGGAGGGATTAAATTTTAATGCCTACGTCCCCTTTTCTAAGACAAGTTCTCAATCCGGCAATTGCCGTGGCCTGCCCTCATCATCAATCGCCACGAACACAAACAGGCCATGGGCAACCTGCAAGTTATCGCTGTGATTCAGCTGGTGTGAAGTACGTACATCAACGGCGATATGTAGTGAGGTTTTGCCGCGCTTGGTGACGTGGCAATAGCAGCTCACTGTGGAGCCGACGCTGACCGGTCTTATAAAATTAATATTTTGAATAGCAACTGTTGCCGATCTGCCTTTGCTCAGCTGTTTGCTCAGGATGCCAGCCGCCAGATCCATCTGGGAAACCAGCCAGCCACCGAAGATATCACCATTGGCGTTAGTGTCTCTCGGCATCACCAGGGTCTGCAGTGCCAGCTCGCCAACTGGTTCTGGTCCAGTGATTTCCTCTTTATTCATAGACGGACCCAACTATTGATTGATAACCGAAGGCAGCCAGGTTGCTAATCCCGGTTGCAGGGCCAATAGCAACATCAGCGCAAGCTGCATGATAACAAACGGGATCACCCCGCGGTAAATATCAGCAGTCGCAATGTCATCGGGTGCCACACTTCGTAAATAAAACAGCGAAAAACCAAACGGCGGTGTTAAGAAGGAGGTCTGCAAGTTAATCGCAATCATGACTCCCAGCCAGATGGGATCCAGCCCCATCCCAAGCAGGATAGGCCCGACCATTGGTATGACCATGAAGGTAATCTCGATGAAGTCGAGAATGAATCCCAGCAGAAAAATCAGCAGCATCACGATCAAGGTGGCAGAGATGACACCGCCAGGTAAATCGGTAAGCAGATTTTCAATCAGGATATCACCACCAAACCCTCGAAATACCGAGGAGAATATCGTTGCCCCCACTAAAATGAGGTACACCATGGAGGTAATGCGCAGCGTTTCGATAGATACCTCGTGCAACACTTTGAAGCCTAGTTTTCCCTTGGCTAAGGCCAGTAGAATTGCGCCCAGAGCACCTACGCTAGCCGCTTCGGTTGGAGTAGCAATACCGGCAAGAATCGAACCGAGTACGGCAATCATCAGCACAATAGGAGGCAGCAGACCTTTGCCTAAAGCCTTGAGAACTTCCAGCTTGCTGAGCTTGGCATGAGCCTGTTGCACGGAAGGCGCTTCTTCGGGCGTGACCAGAGCAACTATAAACACATAGCTGGCATAGCCAAGCACCAGTAGCAATCCAGGGATGATCGCACCAGCAAACAGATCGCCGATAGAAACAAAATCCGGCGCGAAGACACCCTGGTTAAGTTGTGATTGCTGATAGGCATTGGAGATGACTTCACCTAACAAAACCAGGCATATTGAAGGAGGAATAATCTGACCGAGAGTGCCAGTGGCGCAGAGTGTGCCGCAGGCCAGCGAAGGTCTATAGCCAGTCTTGAGCATCGTCGGTAGCGACAGAATACCCATGGTTACTACGGTGGCTCCGACGATACCGGTGCTGGCAGCGAGCAGCATGCCAACCACAATCACCGAGATGCCCAACCCCCCCGGAAACCTTCCAAACACCAGCGCCATATTCTTGAGCAGGTCGTCCGCAATACGGGATTTTTCCAACATGGACCCCATAAACACGAACAACGGTACAGCAAACAGATTTTGATTAACCAGCACACCGTAGATGCGGTTAGGTATCAGGCTGATATAGGCCAAATCGAATACGCCGATGGCGTTGCCCAGTCCGGCAAACATCAATGACACACCTGCCAGCGTGAGCGCGACCGGATAACCCGCCATTAATGCCAGGCAGACTGCAACAAAAAATAACAGGGGTAGCAAATCGAGCACTAAGACTTGCTCTGCCTGATTTTCTGTACTGCCTTGAGCGCTTCGGCACTACCTTGAACAATGAGCAATCCCGCCAACACAATGATGGTTGCTTTCAGCAAGTACACATAGGGCATTCCGCTCGGGTCAGCGGAGCTCTCACGAATGCGCCAAGCGACAGACACATAATCCCAACTAACCCAGATAATAAAGACAGCGCTTGGGAGCAGGAAGATTGCTGACCCCAGTAGATCGACCAGCGCTTTTCTTCGTTCCGATAGGCGGCTGTAAAAAATGTCGACCCTCACGTGGCCCTGTTCCTTGAGAGTATAGGCAGCTCCCAGGGTAAAAATCAGCGCATTTACGTACATGACCGATTCCTGTAAGGCGATGGAGCCAATCTGGAAGGCGTATCGTAATGTCACTATCACAACCACCAGCAATACCATTGCCAATGTCAACCAGGAGATGGTTCTGCCTATGCGTTCGATAAGATTGTCGATAAGGTCGATTACGCGCTGCATGGCTCTTCTGCTATCTCTCCAGGCGTTCTGGTCAGCATAAAAGGACGCACATTATTGCATAGCCGGCTACCAGCTACCGGTTTTTCGGGAAAGGCCTCACGCCATATACCAGGCGCGAAGTAATTGGAAGCTTAGTATCAACACGGCAGCGCTGAGAATCAGCATAAGTATCGCGAGCTCCCATACGATGCCTCTCTTAATGCGTGCTCGCCAACGCGCCCAAAACCCCGCCTTCGCATCCGGTTTTGGGGGTACGTTGACAAAGAGTATAGAAAAACTATAGAGAGTAATCGCCCAACAGAAACCGACAATAGAAGGAATAAGCAAATCGTAGTCGGCCGCTGGCCCGACCTCGAACAGCTTGAGCAGAAATAGGCCGACAAAAATCAAGCCTAGCACTAGAATAAGCGATCGAAAGCGACTTAAAAAAGTAGCAATTGTTTGCAGTCGCTCTATCATAGAAGGCTCGTCAAAGCTTAGAAATGAAAGACCTGAGCTTACCTATTTAATGAGCAGCCATCTACAAAGGAATGTCAGCCTCTGATTTCGACAATTGAATTACCATTCCTGGCCGGAATCGATGATGCCGATCAACCGGTGTTTGAAAGCCTCTCTGCTGAAGTATTGGACACGTCTGAAAACACCATTCGTCTATTGAAATCTCCCTTGTTTGCCCGCAATCTTGCGGCCGGCGACAAGATCAAGGTGATCGATGCGGAATCGGCTGAATATGAGTTGGTACAGCGCAGCGGCAATCTGTGCGTGCGGGTATTTCGCAGGCACCAGATTGAAGCGCTGGCCGAGTTTCTGAGCCCGGAAATTGAAAAGTTAGGCGGTAGCCTGGATCTACAAACTGATCGTGCGCTAGTCTTTAGCATACATTTCTCGATTGGTTTTACTTCCATTGAGGCATTGCTAAACCAGGCGGTCGCAGAATACCCCGATACACTTTGGTATTATGGCAATGTCTATGATCCAGTGGACGGGACGACTCCTCTGCTCTGGTGGGAAGACTTTGAGTGAGAAAAGCAGAATCCACCAAACACCGGCTGGTCTTCACCCGGAAACAGAAAAGTTGATCCCTCTGTAACCCAGGCAGTGCGTCTCTAATGGATTCTCTTCCCTTCAGTCAGGCTAGTGAAAACAACAAATTACCTATACACCAGGTACTTGTACGTCACTTGGTGAGCCGATGCTCTTTGCTGGAGATTGGTGGCGGTACTGGACAACATGCCGAGTTCTTCGCAGAACATTTCCCCGGCCTTATTTGGCAATCCTCCGATGTTCCCTCCAATATCGAGCTGCTTAATTTGCGCATCGCCCATGCCCGGCTTCCCAACTTGCCATTGGCAATCAGTCTGGATGTAAATGAAACACATTGGCACTGCGGTAGCTTCGATGCAGTATTCAGCGCCAATTGCCTGCACATAATTTCAGAGCAATCGGTAGAAAATTTCTTTGCGGGAATGGACAAATGCATCCATAAAGATGGCTTACTGTTAGTCTATGGTCCTTTTAAGTACGATGGTGAGTTTACGACAGAAAGTAATGCAGGATTCGATGTGTGGCTTAAGAGTCGCAACCCGGTTAGTGGTGTTAGGGATTTTGAATGGGTGAATAAGCTTGCACAGGATTCTGGACTGACGCTTGTGGAAGACAGCATCATGCCGGCAAACAATCAGTTACTGGTTTGGTCAAAGCTTTGACTTACAATATCGTTTCATTTTGCAAGATACGTTGCCGTCTAACACCTCACACAGTATGAGCTAACGCTTATTGATCTCGGCCGCCTTTCTTGGCGCAGTACAAACTGTGGTCTGCTCTTTCCAACAATTGATCAAAAGTCTGGTCTGTCGCTGGCCGTCTGAATCGATGTGCATGTAACGCCGTTAATAATGAGTGCCGCTTGCGGCATCTCCTTGATTTTATTGTTATGTGCCGCTATCACTTTAGTCATGAATCTTTGAAACATAATCTTTGTAGTCAAACGGGTGAGATTCATGAGTTATCGAATTTACTAGCTTGTTAATGAGCATGTAAAACTGACCCACTTTGGTGGGTAATTGGGACAAAACGTGCATCATACCGCCTACGATCGGTAAATATATTTCTCACTGTAGTGATAGCATACGCGACTAGATTAAATGTATCTCCCGTGGGTTCCGACCATCTACGGAGGAGCCGCTCTAAGGCTTCCTGAACAATATCGTCTGCATCATCTAGATTACCTGCTAAGCTAAGTGCATATGCGCGCATTTGGGGAATAGCGCTAACAAGACCGTTTTTTAACTCATCCACGGCTTTGCCTCCACATTCTAAGGTTTTTTAGGTTCTGGTTACTTAAATTATCACGCATAATGGTGTGCTTGCTCTAAGCTAGATCAAGTGAATACTATCAATGAAATTCCTTTCTTCAAATAGACTAATTTCGTCAATAGCCGGAAAACCACTCATTAGAATTTTGTAATTCTCATCTTTGTGGAATATCTCTATGTGCTTAGTAAAGACTAACGTCTCCGCTGCATCGCGATGCCGAAACATATATCGGAATTTCGACTCATAAATATCGCATCCAGCAACAAAAGTGTGCCGTGGCTTTTCATATACTTTGAACTCATTATATAGCCCGCTATATCCGTCAAAGGTTGCGTGAA
>PBYU01000016.1 GCA_002730035.1 Gammaproteobacteria bacterium
GACAACTTTAATGTCCCTGACCCACGCAACTGGCAGGGTTCGGGAAACCGTTCGATGACCAATATGTTCATCGATCTGGGTATTCGGGTAAAAATGACTGAGGAACAGTTTTTCGATGAAATGGAGGGTCGAGTTGAGCGCCGGAATATTGGACCTAATGATCACGTAATCGGTTGTCCGTTGTGTGGGGCACCGCTGGTGGACCATAGTGTTACATCGGCGGGGGACTAATCATGACTTTTTTGATGACTAATTTGCGTAAGATCCTGTTGTTGAGCCTCGCTGTGTTCCTGGTGAACATCGGCTTCGTTCAACTAGCTCAGGCCCAAGCCGCACTCAGCTACTTTAAAGGCCAGCATGTTGAACCGGGCTACGAGGGCTGGAGAAGAAACGATGATGGTTCTGTTACCTTCTATTTCGGTTACCATAACGAGAACTGGGAAGAAGAACTCGATATTCCCATTAGCGACAACAATTTCTTCTCACCGGGTGAGCGGGACCGTGACCAGCCAACCCACTTCCTGCCACGCCGCAATCGCTTTACCTTTGAAGTGGATATGCCGGTGGGCTGGGATGAAACTCAAGATTTTTCATGGACCTTGATCTCGCCCAATGGGGAGGTCAGGAGAGCCTACGGGAGTATGAACACTGATTACATCATTAACCCGATGATCATTGCTTCGGAAACGGGTTCCCTGGGTGCTGGCATCAGTAGCCCTGAATCCAGGGCCAATGTCGCTCCAGTAGTCTCGGTGTTAGGTGATAGCCGGCGTAATGCGCGTGTTGGCGAGCCTATAACCCTAAGGGCTCACGTAGAGGATGATGGCTTGCCCAGGCCTCGCCGCACTTCCGAAAGACAGATCGCAGCTGATACTGAAGCGGGTGGGGTAGACGAGCTTGATCAAGCAGCAATAAAGCGCGCGCGCTTGTTGCGAAGACCGGGCCAGGCCACAGTGGGCAAGACCAACGGTTTGTATCTGTCGTGGAGTGTATACCGCGGTCGTAATGTAGCTACTTTTGATCCACCCCAATCCAAAGTCTGGGAAGATACCCGTGCCTCGGGAAACTCTCCCTGGGGGGTTCATTGGGTACCACCCCCAATACCCGAGGATGGTAACTATGAAACCGAGGTGACCTTCGACGAGCCTGGTGAGTATACCCTGTGGGCCAGAGCTGATGATGGTGGTTTGTATCACGACACCTACATTACGGTAACAGTCTCACGTTGATCATCGTGTTGTTTATCGAGAAAGTTATAAGCTAGAAGAAGAATTGGAGTAGCAGTTCTGTCTGCTACTCCAGTGATGAGGTGTAATAATGACAATATCACGACGCAAGCTACTCTCAGTTTCAGCTACCACACTGGCAGGTTTATCCGTAAGCAAAATAGCACTCGAAGGCCAGCAAGCAGCAGCACAAGCCCCAGCGCAGCAGGATTGGCCAACAGAACTGGTGGAACAACCCATACGCAGAGATTTTGCGGTACCGCTTCCACTCAACCCGGACGGCTCAGCTCCCGAACACCCTGAAAGTGCCGCCGGCCCGATTAGTGATCCCGTGATGTGGCGTACGCAAGGCCGCCAAACGCCAGAAATAGAGTTCGACTATCGACAAATGCAGATCAAGGTGGACACCAATGGTCTGGCAAACAAGACCGGCACATTACGTTTTTCAGATTTAGAGCAGTTGCCAACTCGGTCCCATACTTTTCTGCTGCAATGCGGAGCGCCTAATCCTAGTGGTATCGTTAAATGGACCGGCGTCCATTTCAACGACTTTGCCGACATGCTTGGCCTGATTCCAGAAACCTTTTATTGTCGCGTCGTAGGCTCCGATCGTTTCTATATTGACGAGCCACTGCAAATACTACGACATCCACAGGTCATGTTGGCATGGATGATGAATGACGAACCGATTCCGCCGCAACATGGCGCGCCGTTACGGTTGATTATTCCATTTCGCTACGGCAACCGAAGCGTTAAGGCAATTACTGAAATGACGTTTGCCTCCTATGGGCTACGAATGCCCCCGCTACCTGCCTGAATAGACTGTTTGCCAATACTGAATTTCATTGCTTAAGAAAATAGGGGAGCGACATAGTGTCCCCTTCTTTCTTATATTCAATATCCGATCGAGAACCGGGCAGACTTTTCTTAATAGGATTTATTGAGCGGGCAGGTCCGGCGTGGGTTCGATCTGCCAGCGCGCAAATTGACGACGCGCGGCGCTGAGTTGAGACGGATCGAGTTCTTCTTCAATTGCTTGTTTCAGAGCGAGTCCTCCTTCATGACCGCTGTTCACCGCCTTGGCAGCCCAGGCATGGGCCTGCACAGTATCCCGGGGAATAGGATCACCCTCCAGATGCATCATCGCCAGGGCAAAGGCGGCATTGACATGACCCCCTCGAGCGGCGCTGACCATCCACGCGAGGCCGCGCATATTACTTTGGGATACGCCGGATCCGTCGAAATAGAGACTGGCCAGATTGAACTGAGCGTCGACATGGCCCTGTAGAGCAGCGGCCTGAGTCCATTTGAAGGCCAGCTCGAAATTCTGGTCTACGCCCTGACCAGTGAAATAGAGGATTGCCAGATTGTACTGGGCCAGGTCCAGCCCTTCTTCGGCGGCGATGGTGAATTCCTGGACAGCAGTAGCGAAGTCACCATCAAAGGCCGCGTTCAAACCTTCCTCGTAGTCAGCAGTGGCGCGAACGATGAAGAACATCACCACAATAGCCGCAATTATGGGCCCGTAAGACCTCAAACAATAAATGCAGAGCTGCATTTTACTCATAAATACCAGTACTCAATTTTTCGACAGGCAAGCTTAGTATAGCCTGCCCCGTTTTAATAGCAGCGAAACTTGAGCTAATCGACAACTCCCTAGGAAAATTCATAGATTTCGCTATAATACCGCCGTCTCGTGGGACCCTCTGGATTGGATTACACAGAGACAAGAAACTACGCACCCGTAGCTCAGCTGGATAGAGTACCTGGCTACGAACTAGGGGGTCAGAGGTTCGAATCCTCTCGGGTGCGCCATCTTCTAAAGCTAACCACTTGAAAGACTTAGGAAACTTCCCAGTCTTTGGAGCAAGTGGTGACCAAACAGTTGACCAATTTAGGGAGTCGAACTTTTACTTTTAGAAAAGGCGGCGTCTTCTACTACTCTCGCAGAGTTCCTTCATATCTGCGAAATCATTATTCAAAACCTCGTATAGTTCAGTCGCTGAGAACCAGATCTCCAGCTATTGCTGAGAAAGCTTCGCTTATTCTCACATCTAGACTGGAAGAATATTGGCTGAACCTCCGTGTTAAGAAATTTCAACTTCCTGCAGCTCATCTCCTCACGGATGTTGGACATTACTCTCAGTCTGATCTTCCTGATATTAAGACAGCTTTAGATGAATACCTGAGATTAAAAGGAGAGGGGAAAGACAAGTATTTCTATGCCTTAACCAATCGGAATATTGGCTATCTGATTGAGTATCTCGGCATACGGCCTTTGGATTTATATAGCACTGCTGATGCAGCAAAGTTGAGAGACTGGTTAAAAGAAAGAAATTTATCTTCGTCCACGATCAAAAGGATATTTAGCACAATTAAGTCGGTAATAAATCTTTGTATCAATGAAAATGGATTAGCAATTAAGAATCCGTTTATTGGTATTTATCTGCCTAATTCTGGGGAAACAAAGACTAGGTATCCAATCAGCTCTAAAAACATTAAAAAACTAGTGGAAGAATGTTATCAAATAGATGATGACTTACGTTGGCTAGTGGCGTTGTTGGTAGACTCAGGGATGCGATTATCAGAGGGCGTTGGTTTGATAAAAGATGATTTGGTTTTTGATTCAGAAATTCCTTATATAAATTTAACAGCTCATCCACACAGGAGTTTAAAAACGGCAAATAGTAGAAGAAAATACCTTTGGTAGGAGTGTCTTTGTGGGCAGCTAGAAAAATCAAACAAACTAATTCTCATTTCTGCTTTCCTCGTTATACCAATAAAGTTGGTTGTAACAGAAATTCTGCGAGTGCTGCTTTAAACAAATGGATTAAAGTTGTTTGCAAGACGCATGTTGTGATTCATGGACTTAGACATTCATTTAGAGATCGTTTAAGAGCGGTGCAAGCGCCAGTTGATGTCATTGATCAATTGGGAGGGTGGTCATATAAGAGTATCGGAGAAACTTACGGAGATGGTTATCAGCTGGATGTTCTAAACGACTGGATGCAAAGGATTGAAGGTTGATTAAACTCCTTCACCACTTGCTCCAAAGACTGGGAAGTTTCCTAAGTCTTTCAAGTGGTTAGCTCAAGATTATGGCACGCCCGGAGACCTTGGTTCAACTCCCCAGTTCGAAAGGAGCGCAGCTCCGCAGGGGTGAACATTTTGGCTTAGCCAAAATGTGAATCAATCTCTCCCCCGATTGCTGCACGATGCATAAGAAATGAGAGCTCCCTTTCTTGAAAGGACTAGGGGACACTAATAATTTAGTAACTTAACAGGTTTTGTTATTTGAGAGGGGTTTCTAAAGTTACTAAGTTATTAGTGACCCCAATGTCCAGTAAAGAACGCATGGACTTGAATAGAGATAGCTTTTATTCTCTCTATTTACGCCCGGGCACAGAAAGATGAAAGGGCGGCTTGATACAGAAAATTGGGGGAGCTATGCCCCTTTTATTAATCCAGGAGAATTCCATGGGAAAGACAATCACCTTCATTGCACTGTGCTGCTCACTATTAACCGCTACTGCGACCTTCTCCCAGGATGCGCCCGTTGCAGCAGTGGCGCAGGGCGCCAAATATGTCGCGCTCGGCAGCTCATTCGCGGCAGGGCCAGGCGTTGCTGCCCAATTGGGGGTCTGTGGGCGCTCAGACCACAACTACTCGAACCTCGTCGCTGACGCGCTGGGTCTCACGCTCACTGATGTGAGTTGCAACGGTGCGACCACTGCCAATATCGTTGACACTCCACAAAATGGTGCTGCCCCACAGATCGACGCCGTCAGCCGTGACACGGCGTTGGTGACGGTCACAATCGGCGGCAATGACATTCGCTTCACTTCATCGACTTTCGCCTGCGCCGGAACAGCGCAAGACGAGCACTGCACTGCCAACCTCGATAAGGCAATGATCAACGAGGCTGTAAACCAACTTCCCACCGACCTTGGTGCGATGCTCGATGCTATCAAGGCAAAGGCACCACAAGTCATCATTGTGCTGGTGACCTATCCCCGTGTCTTCCCCTCAGATGCAGCAAGTTGCAGTGAGCTTGAGTTGAGTGCCGACGACACCGCCTATCTGGCTGCACTCGGTCAGAGACTCGAGGACGCTTTCGTGAGTGCAACATCAAGCCGGCAAAGCCTTATCGCTGATGCCTATGTGCGCGCAGAAGGTCATGGGCCCTGCGCTACGGCTGATCGTTGGGTCAACGGTGCCAATGTTGCGGACACCGGCATTCGCTTCCACCCTACGGCCAAGGGACATATCGAGATGGCGCGACTCGTGCTGGCCGCATTGGAAAGTAAGGGTGTCCCCTAGTCCTGCCTGATAAAACTGGAGAAACCTACTTCCCCCCCCGGCCCTAACTCTGATAGGCTGTGGCCAACCCAATTTTGAGGACGAGTCCAATGGTTTTCCTAACAGTCTTACACTGGCTCAGTGTGTTGTTCTTTGTAGGGATGTTTGCTGCGATAGTCTTCGTATTCGAAACTGCTGATTCCTATATCTTGGAATTTTCTTTTGGCCTGGCGGTAATGGGAATTATCCCGTGGATGCTGGTCGTGATAATGAGGTACGCCACGCTGGGGCAGCTCTTAATTTTTCCGTGGACCAAGCCATCCCCTCAAAAATAATATTAGCGAATAGCGGTGCGGTTCCGCCCATCCTGATTGGAGTAGGGGACACGCATAAACCAAAAATGGGGGAAGTGGAGGCCGAATCTAATAATACTTAGACTTGCCGTTAATTTACTATTTTATTGGTGTCCCCCAACAATCATAATTTTGTGTGTCGAAGTCTTAGCGAGTTGCTAATCACCGAAACCGAGCTAAAACTCATTGCCGCCGCAGCAATCATTGGTGATAACAGGATACCAAACAGCGGGTAAAGAACTCCTGCGGCAATTGGTACACCCGCACTGTTATATATAAAGGCGAAGAACAGATTTTGTCGGATGTTGCGCATGGTGGCTCGACTCAGGCGTCTGGCCCTGACAATTCCCCGCAAATCACCCTTGACCAGCGTAACTCCTGCACTTTCCATGGCGACATCGGTGCCTGTTCCCATGGCGATTCCAACGTGGGCCTGCGCCAATGCTGGAGCATCGTTGATACCATCACCCGCCATGGCAACAATATGACCTTCGGCCTGGAACTGCTTAACTGCTTCGGCTTTTTGTTCCGGTAATACTTCAGCGTGTACCTGGTCGATCTCGAGCTTGTTGGCCACGGCTTTAGCGGTAGCGACGCTGTCACCTGTTAGCATGACGATGGTGATACCTTCGGCATGCAGAGAACGAATCGCGACCGTAGTTGAGTCTTTAATAGGATCTGCGACGGCTATTAACCCTGCTGCCTTGGCGTCGATTGCGATTAGCATCACAGTGCTACCATCCGCACGTTGAACATCTGCGCTGCTTGATAGCTTCGCCGCGTCAATATCCAGACTTTCCAGTAATTTGACGTTTCCCAGCGCCACTACGTGGCCATCGACTTCGCCTGTGACACCCTTGCCAGTTATGGATTGAAAGTTAGTGGCCTTAACGAGCTCAATCCCTCTTGTCTCAGCCCCGGTCACTATCGCTTCTGCCAGAGGATGTTCACTGGCGCGTTCGAGACTAGCAGCCATAAGCAAAACTTCTTCTTCACTAAATCCCGCCTCCGCGTGCACTCCTACCAGTTTTGGTTTTCCTTCTGTCAGGGTTCCAGTCTTGTCGACAATAAGCGTGTCGACTTTTTCCATAATCTCCAGGGATTCCGCATTCTTGATTAGTACGCCGGCCGTAGCACCACGACCGGTTCCCACCATGATGGATATGGGTGTGGCGAGCCCTAAAGCGCAGGGACAGGCGATAATAAGTACCGCAACGGCATTAATTACTGCAAATGCCAGACGTGGCTCTGGACCCCACAACCACCAGACAGCGAAGGCGATTAAAGCAACACCAACCACCGCAGGTACAAAATAAGCCGCTACAACGTCGGCCAATTTCTGAATTGGTGCGCGTGTACGTTGTGCCTCGGCCACCATATTGATGATTTGTGCCAGCAACGAGTCGGCACCGACTTTTTCCACGCGCATTAACAGACTGCCTGTTCCATTAACCGTTGCACCAATCAGTTTTTCATCGGACACTTTCAGGACCGGAATCGGTTCACCCGTGACCATGGATTCATCTACATTGCTCTCGCCTTCGATGACCACGCCATCCACGGGCACTTTCTCACCGGGTCGGATACGCAATTTGTCGCCGGGTTGGACCTGATCCAGGGGGATATCTTCTTCTGTGCCATCATCTCTCACGATCCGTGCAGAGTTTGGGGCCAGCCCGAGTAACATCTGAATAGCGGCGTTGGTGCGTGAGCGAGCACGTAATTCGAGCACCTGCCCCAGTAGCACCAACGCGACGATAACTGCAGCTGCTTCAAAGTAAACACCCACGACACCGCCTTCCATTTGCATCGCTGCTGGAAAAATCGTTGGAAACACCAGAGCCACTACGCTGTATAACCAGGCGACCGACACTCCCAGTGCGATCAGGGTGAACATATTGAGATTCCAACTGAGGATAGATTGCCAGCCACGGAGAAAAAATGGCCAGCCACCCCACAACACCACGGGGGTTGCCAGGGTAAATTCAATCCATTGAACTGCGTACATGGAAAGTCCATCAGGTAACCACTGGGGAAATAAATCAGCCAGCATGGCTAAAATGAATACCGGTAGGGCGAGCGCGCTGCTGATCCATAGCCGTTGGCTCATGTAGATGAGCTCTTCGTTTTTCTCTTCGATTGTTACTGTAGTAGGCTCCAAGGCCATACCACATTTGGGACAGTTACCGGGCTGAGCCAGTACTATTTCCAGATGCATGGGGCAGATGTACTCTGTTTTCGTCGCTGCCACTGGAGCTCCCATTGATTCCAGCGCCATACCGCACTTGGGACAACTACCAGGTCCCTGCTGTTGGATCTCGAGGTGCATGGGGCAGGTGTAGGTAGCTGTCTCATCAACTGGTTTATCAGCTGCGGCTTCTTTCTTATTCAAATAATGCTCAGGCTGTTCACTGAACTTGTTCAAGCATCCCTCGCAACAAAAAAAATAACGATTTTGCAAATAATCGTAATAGTGAGCTGATTCACTCGATACCTGCATACCACAGACAGGATCGACCAGGTGTTCTTTCTCTGTATTTGTTGCTGCACTCATGTATAGGGTCTCACTGTCTAAAAGAGTAGGGATGCGGTTTGGAAGAGCATAAAGGCAACACAAGTCACCAAGCCCGTAACTGGCACTGCTATTGGCACCTCGAAAATATTTTCTGCCGATCCACCTCTTTGCTTTATACGTATCAAGGAAAAATTCACCAGAGAGAACACGACCAGTAACAGATCGGTAGTCGCATTAGCCAAAGTTACCATAGGAAACCATAATGCAGCCACGATTATGGCTATAGCTATTATAACTGTGGCGTTTATTGGTGTATGAGTTTTAGTGGAAACCTTGCCAAAAAATTCTGGCAACCAGTTCTGGTTAGATAGTCCGTAACACACACGCGAAGCCATAA
Source organism: Gammaproteobacteria bacterium (assembly GCA_002730035.1). Taxonomy (GTDB): domain Bacteria; phylum Pseudomonadota; class Gammaproteobacteria; order Pseudomonadales; family Pseudohongiellaceae; genus UBA9145. The sequence continues at coordinate 8,791 of PBYU01000016.1, forward strand.
TGATTTGAATCAGCGCACCATTAACTACGGCAAATAAACTCACGACTGAAATGACCTAAGGATTACTGTTAGTAGCACGCTCATAAACAGATGCCAGTGGCGCATCGGACTGATTGAGTTCTGCTGGTGTCAAAACTAACAAAGCGCATATCGCAATCGCTATGTATAAAACTGTTGCAAATAGTACGGCAAATAGAATGGCTAATGGCATATTTCTCCGAGGGTTCTTAACTTCTTCTGCCACATTAACCATATCTTCAAAACAAATAAAGGCATAAAAAGCAAGAAAGGCACTAGAAAAAATGCCAGGCCATGTGTCTGTATTTGTGTCTGGTATGAAATCGAATTGTCGCAGGGGTAAGTCTACAAAAGCCGGCGCTACCACATACAGAATAAGTATCAGTCCACCAACTTCCAATAGGGTGAATAAGGCAGCGGCACCGACAGATTCTGCAATACCCCAAATCGCAATTAGGCAGAGACTAAATAAGAGGCCAATGATAACAAGCCAATCTGGCAATTCTATAAACACTGCCAGATATCCAGTAAAGCCATTGGCGATGGTAGCTGCAGAAACGATGCCGGTTAAGATAATGAGCAAGCCAACTGCAAATGATAGGTTTTTTATGCCTATACCTTGCTGAACGTATACCGCTTCTCCTGCACTCAATGGGTAGCGAGAAGACGGTTCCGCAAATGTAAATGCGGTAACTCCAGTTATCACTGATGCAAGTAGAAAGGCCACAGGAGCCAGATAACCTGCCTCTCCCGCCACCTTACCCACTAATACATAGACACCTGCACCAAGAATATTTCCCAGCCCATACAGACAAACAAGAGGAAGAGACAGGGAACGCCGTAAAACAGGATTGCTATTGGATTTGGTATCGCTCATATCGTTCTCAGCAGGCAATCTGCCCAATCTATTAATACATCAGGACTAGCGGTGCAGTACAAAGCATTCCAAAGCTAGCATTTATGAAAATTGTGCGTTACACCAATGGGGAGGGCAGCAATGAACATTTTACTGAATTACAAAACCACTATATTGATTTTTATCCTGGCATTTAGCGGTTGCTCAGGGAGCAGATTGCGTATTGGCAATTCAGTTACGCTATGTTGTCCTGGAAGCTATGAAAACTACGATGAATACAGAGTGGAGTTGGTGGATGTGCCAATTTTCTTACGTGACTACGTAGTGGATGAGTTTGATAGGGCATTTCAGGAACTGGGGCTTGATAGAAATGACCAGAGTAGCGACTTGGTAGTCACTATCGCGTATGAACATGTCAACCTGAACCCAGAACAGCAAGACATCAATCCATTTGTTCGACCAGAGTCCATAACTGAAGAGTTAAACTATATAGCCGTTATTGATATTTCCATGCGGGAAACAACCACTGGGAATCAAGTCTGGGGAGGAACGATTAGTCGAATGCATTTTGTTACGCCAGGTGAGTATATGCATGAGGACCGAGCAAGGGCAGCATTTTTATATACCTTTCGTGATCTCCTAAATAATTATCCGATAATGGACTAATACCAAGGGAAGCGGCGGTGGAGTTCAGGCATCTGAAATTCTAATAAATCAATATAGAGAGCTTAATTCAGATATGAACCATAATACTCGGGTAATTATTGAATAGTGGCTTAATTGGAAACAGAACTGCATTACTTAATGTTGGATAATCCTAAGCCTAATATAAACTTCGGAGAATTGTGAATATGTACAATAAAGTTGTCGTTGCCGTTGATCTATCAGATAGTTCCAAAAAGATAATTGATGCTGCACTTAATCTAGTGGGCAACGATCCCGACAAGTTGGCCCTTGCGCATGTAGTGGAGCCAATTCCATCAGTATGGGGCATGGAGTCTTATGCTATGGATCCCATCGAGCTGCAGCAAAAAATCCTTGATAGCTCTGGGAAAATGCTTGAGGAAATCGGCAATAAGTCAAAAATTGACAAGTCAAACCAACATACACTGCTAGGAACCCCTGCTACAGAAATACGTAACCTTGTAGAAGAGCTTAAGGCTGACGCTATTGTTATCGGCAGCCATGGTAATTCTGGTTGGAAGATCGTGCTAGGTTCAACGGCGATTAAGCTACTACACGGGGCAACATGTGATGTGCTCACAATATATGTTGGTGATGATTGATGAAGTCTGAAAAATACGGCTTAGAGAAAATGTGGCCGCTGGAATCCCAAACAGCTATTGGGTGTTCCTGTTTTGATAGGGAGTGGTGGTCAGGAGACATCTGTCCAACAAGGATTGACGACGGCAAGTCTAGCTGCTGAAGCTTGGGTGACACTCGGTCAACGTAACATTTTCGCTTGTTAAACTCATAAATAGCTAGATGTATCAATAGCTTAAGATACACGTCGAATCTCTCCGGGCGTGCCATTTTCCATGGGCCCACTCCGAAGAACCAGCTCCCTGCTCACCTGTGAAAAATCTGGACAAGTGCCCACCAGGGAGATACCTTCTGTCTGTCTTATAAGCAGGTGAGATACCATTACTATTGACTATAAACCCTGCCCAAATTGTTAGTGCCCAACACGGGAGAGAGAAAATGATAAGAAAGTCCTTATTCACCCTGACATTCAGTGCGGCGCTGGTGTTTTTAGCCAGCCCGGCCGACGTCTCAGCTCAAGCCATGGAGTCGGTCATGCCGTTTAAGGTCGGCACGTTTGCGATCAACGACGTACCGACCGTCGGTCTGGTCATGCAAGACGACGAGCTGATCATCGACCTTGCGGCCGCTAACCGTGCCATGGAGCTGCTACCACAGTACAGCAAGATGAGCATGCCCGAGGACATGCTCGGGCTCATCGAGCAATACGAGTACGGTCTGAAGTACCGCATCTACGAGGTCGTGAACTGGCTGGTGGACGAGAACTTGCTGAGTGGCAGAGCCCGGCGAGGCTTTGTACACACAGTGGACTCGGTGGACACCATGGCCCCGATTCAGTATCCGAGCAAACTCATGAACGCGGCCGTGAATTTCTACACACACGCCTGTGAGGGCTGCAACGACGATGAATTTCAAGCTCGCCTGCGCCAGCGTCAGGAAAATCGCGGTGTTCCCTACCTGTTCCTTAAGCCCACCCGCGGAGCAATCATCGGCGACGGTGACGATATCATCATGCCCTTCGGGCGTGACCGCATCGAGTGGGAAGTCGAGATGGCCATCGTCTTCGGCCGCACGGGCAAGTACATATCAGCGGATCGCGCCTACGACCACGTATTCGGTTACATGGTCGCGATGGACATCTCCGATCGCGGCGGACGCCCACCCGGGGGCTTCGGCTCTGGATCGGACTGGTTCGTCGGCAAGGGCCACGATACATTCGCGCCGCATGGTCCCTGGATCGTGCCAAAAGAATTCTATGGTGATCCGATGGAGCGCCTGCACCAGACGCTGGTCATCGATGGCGTGACCGTTCAAGAGGCCAGGGGTGGTGACATGATCCATAATATCCCTGAGCTGATCGAGTACGCCTCGTCGCTCATTACGATCTTCCCCGGTGATGTCATGCAGAGTGGGACATCGGGTGGAACGGGTGCTGGCCGAGTAGAGCGTGCGACAGGTTCCGGATACCTGGTCGACGGTGAGACGATCAGTGCCAGCATTGAGGGAATTGGTTCGCTGAACCACACGGTCAGGATAGAGAACAGTATTCCCGACGACCTTTCTGGTTCACAGTTGCCTCCAGTCAGGTCATACCGGCCTTGACCACTAGTAGCTGAAAGAGTCCTGACAATATCGGGCGCCGACCGGCTCTAACCGGTCGGCGCCCTTTTTCGTTGATTTCGACGGATAGTTTACTTAGCGACCCGATAGTTAATTAAGCAGTCCCTGAAACCAATTGTTGATTTAGGAAAATTAGATCGATCCAACTTCTTCGTTTCACAGATTCCAAGTCAACCCTTTTGTGGACAAAGCCCTGGGGGTCCGGTAAAACGAGAATTCAATAAGCCTTAGGGGGTAGCCGCTTGTGTGCAAATTTTACTCTTCTTTTTTGGGTGTACTCTCAATAGTCTTTCTTCCTCTGTTCAGCATGGCGGCATCTGAAGAGTTTGATCTGGTCATAAACAATGGCCGCGTAATGGACCCGGAGTCGGGGCTGGATGCTATACGACACATAGGCATACTCGCCGGTCGTATCGTGTCTGTTTCTGAGCAAGAACTCGCTGGTGACCGAATCATCGATGCTGAAGGCTTGGTCGTTGCGCCGGGATTCGTCGATTTACACGCACACGGTCAAACTGAAGAGTCCTATCGCCTGATGGTTCAAGATGGGGTGACTTCAGGATTCGAGCTCGAAATTGGCACGGCCCGGGTAGCAGATTGGTACAACGAAAGGGCCGGTGGCCAGGTGCTGAACTACGGCATCAGTGTCGGTCATATCCCAATCCGCATGGCATTGTTTGAAGATGAGGGTCGATTCTTGCCAACCGGCCCCGGGGGGGGTGGCATTGCCGGGCCGGGTATCATGGATCGTATGGAAAGCATGATGCGTCAGGGATTGGCAGAAGGGGCTATTGCCATGGGATTCGGACTAGCCTATACGCCTGCTGCTACGCAGACTGAATTCGAAGCCATGCTCTCTATAGCCGCCGAGGTCCAAGTCAGTGCCCATATTCACACGCGAGGGGGCCTGGATGGACTACGTCAAATCATCGCCAGTGCCGGCGATGCTGGCACGCCTCTGCATATTGTTCACGCCAACTCCAGTGGGGGATCAACGATCAGTGAATTCCTGGCCATTATTCAGGCGGCACGAGACGCAGGTCAGGATGTGACGACAGAGATGTACCCTTATGAGGCCAGTTATTCTGACATCGGTTCTGCGCTATTCGATGGCTGGGAGACCTGGGAAGACGATCGCTTCGGTCGAAATATGTGGGTTGCCACCAGTGAGCGCCTCACTCGCGAATCTTTTGCGCGTTACAGACAAATAACGGGGGGCATGATTACCTTCAGCCGCACTGAAGAGATGACGCGTACCGCACTCAGACATCCCCTTACCATGATAGCCAGCGATGGGAGAATCCTCGATGGCAAAGGGCATCCTCGCAGTGCCGGAAGTTATAGCAAAGTGCTAGGTCAATACGTAAGAGAAGAGCAGCTTATGGATTTAATGGATGCTCTCAGGCGCATGACGATCGAGCCCGCGCGACGCCTTCAGGCTTATGTCCCGGCAATGGCAAACAAGGGGCGTATTCGAGTTGGTGCTGATGCCGACATTACGGTATTCGATCCCGAGACAGTACTGGATCAGGCAACTTACACCGATCCAGCGTTACCTTCGATTGGCATCGAATATGTGTTGGTGAATGGCGGCATTGTGCTTGATGCTGGCACGTTACACCCGGAGATTCGTACAGGTGTCGCTATAAAGAATAAGTAGTGCTAAATAAAGCGTCCAACAAAAAAGTGACAGATTTAGTTTCGAAACAATTTACTCGCTATGATCTATAAAAAAATGGGTCTGTACCTGCCGCATGGTGATTGAATATAAGGTCTATTTTGCCGTGAAATTGGCTAAGTAATTAATACGCATCTATAAATATCCTTTACATTTACTAATTTGGTTTTGCAACAAGCTTGCTCCCATGGTGGGAACATGCTATGTTTGCTCCCGTATTGGGAACATCATAATGAGGATAGTAAAAAGAGGCACATTGATCGCTTTCTGGGAGCAACACGCCGAAACCGAGCAACCCTTGAAGTCATGGTGAAAGGAAGTCAAAAAGGCAGATTGGTCAAGTTCCAACGAGGTTTTACAGGCGTATAGCAAAGCAAAGATTCTGCAGGGCCATCGAGTAAGATTTGAAATATCAGGTGGGAACTACAGGTTGATCGTTAAATTCAACTACCACTATCGAATGGGTTACATCAGGTTTATTGGCACCCATGCTGAATACGACAGGATTGACGCGGAGACAATATAATGAACATTAATCCAATCAAAACAAAGCGGGATTACAACGACACCCTGGCACGTATTGAGGATTTAATGGAAGCTGAGTTTAATACGCCGGAAGGTGACGAGTTGGACGTATTAACAACCCTGGTAGAAAACTACGAGGAAAAAGCATTACCAATTGAAGCGCTGGATCCTATTGAATTTCTTAAAAACGCCATGGAATTTCGCGGGCACAGTCCGGCAGATTTATCCAAACTTTTAAAATCTCGCTCTCGCGCTTCAGAGCTACTGGCTAAAAAAAGAGCACTTAGCATCGGTCATATTCGGATCATCAACAAAGCGTGGAAAATCCCCATAGAACCACTCGTGCAAGAATATGAGCTGCAGACTTAGGGGCCCTGTGAACAAAGTCTAATTCGAGAGCCCTTCCTTTGCCGTCATGAAATTACTTTGCTAGTTCGTAACGCATCAATCTCTGACTGTTGCAGATTTAACTTCTCCGCCAATACTTCATTAGTATGCTCGCCAAGCCAAGCTACCCACGATGCTGCTGTGGTATCAATGTGACTGAATTTGATTGGCATATTTTGAATCAGAAACGTGCCTAGTTCATCATTGGTCAATGTTGTGAATGAGTTCCGATCGACCACTTGCGGGTGAACAAACAGGTCTTCAGTTCGCTGGTAGATGCTGCAGGGTACCCCCGCCTGATTGAGTGCCGTTTCACAGGCTTCACAGGAGAGGGTGGTGGACCACTTTTCGACTTCACTGACGAGTTGGTCAAAATTTAGATGCCTCTGCCCGCGTATAAAACGAGGATCTTCCAAAAGCTCATCTCGATTGAGTGCAGCAGCTAGGCATTGCAAATTTTTGTCCGACACTATGCAGAGCATAACGAACCCGTCCTGGGTTCGTACTGGGTAGAATCTGCCAATCACAGGCGGCTCTTCCATTTGCGCTGCCTGTATGTGGGCCGGAATCAATGACATCATCGACTCCATCATGCTGATGTCGATATGTTCGCCCGAGCCGCTCCGCTGACGCCCCAATAGGGCGCTCTGGATTGCACCGAAAGCAAGGGCGCCGGTGAGTATGTCGGCGACCATTATTTCCCAGTTGGGAGGTCGATTCTCATCGTCTCCCTGGGAGAGGGTGTGTACCTTATCAAATCCACTGGCGGCATGAACGATGGGGGCATAGGCGGCACGATCGACGAAGGGACCGGATTGGCCAAAGCCGGAAATGGAACAATAGACCAGATCCGGTCTGTCGGATTTAACGCTCTCATAATCGAGGCCAAATTTCGCCATGATGCCAGGTCGAAAATTTTCAATGACCACGTCTGCCTCGGCGATCAATTGCCGCGCTAGTGCTTGAGCGGCGGGCTTTTTCAGATCGAGAGCGATGCTGCGTTTACCTGCATTGAAGTGGGCGAATACGCGGGTAATTCCATCAATCCCACGCGTTATATCGCCAACCACGGGAGTTTCCACTTTGACTACATCGGCGCCACAGTCCAATAAATAGCGTGAACAGATGGGGCCGGCGAAGACCGCAGAAAAATCTACTACTTTATAACCCTCGAGGTGTTTTCTTGTTGTCATGGAAAGTCGTCGGGATATGGGAATAGGGGTAGGGCTCGCTTGCCCATCATTAGTAAAAATGGCTCGACTATTAGTAGGCAGATTTTAAGGGGTGGGTATCCAACATTCTATTCCTCGTTCATCGAAATGTACTATTTAAGGACCCTCTGAACAAGTAGTTGACCACGTTTGCTCACAGCAAAACCACTCTTGCTTACAGCAATACGCACTGGCCATCTGCAGTACGTGTGTGGCGTTTCCCTGTTCCATCCGCAAATATCGCAATTCTTTTCATTTTAGAGACGCATTTGTTATTGATACTGGAGTTAGAAGATTGCAGGAAACATGTTGCCAAATAATCTATTGATGCCTCTGAATCCTGGGATCACAACAATGAACATGTAACGATATTGCGGGACTGTCAATCGGATCTGCGCTCCAGTGATTTATCCGCGATGCGCGGGGGCAATATCGATTTAATCGCTGAATCTCACTGCAATGGTACAAAAATCGACAGGCGGTCCTCGTCTCCCAATGCTCTGGAAATATGGCCCTGCCCTTCAGTATCCTCAGCCAGCAGGATGTGTCCGGGATAAAGGCGCAGTTTGGTCCCATCACCGAACTCCACTTCACTCTCACCGCTTAAGGTGATCACGTACTGGCGCCGAGGGGCATTGTGGAAGGGTAGATAGTACTCCGGGGAAGTGCGCCGAAATTGGATGCTTTCCGCAGCCTGAATAGCAGCAAGATCAGTGGCCGATCCCTCGCGCTGTTGGCTAAGCGGGACTTCATATTCCTCCACATGAGTCTGCCCATCCTCGCCGGTGTAGATGCGCGACACCATGATGGGTTTACGTGCAGCGGCGGCTTCGGCTGTATCGATCTGTGTGATCCAGTAGCCAGTGATAAACAGCGTGGGCACCCAGCCCAGCAACAGTAACCATTTGCTTGTATTGCTCAAGCAGTTCTTTAAGTTTTTCATTATGTGGCCTCGCGAGCATTGCTTTGTATTGGACGATTCGCAGATTTGTCAGTTCAGGATAGGATTCTCTCCAAAATCGGCATAAAACCCAAGCCTGGCGAATGCCAGAAGTAAACCTCAACTACTTATTCAGAGGGTCCCAGCCACACCGGCTGAGTAAATGCACCGTTGCGAGCGATGTCCCACACTTCGATGCGCAGCCACTTTCGATCGCGCAGATCCATAGGGATAGTGAGGGTTTTGACGCCGAATTCACGGGTGTCCGCCAGATCGACTCGATCGCGATAGATGTTGACACCATCGCCGGAGACTATTTCCATGTAGGACAGTGGATAGGTCCACTCCAGTTTCACATTGACACTTGCCTCGCTGCGGTCGATGCGAGCCGGCAAGGTGGTGCCACTCTCGCTACCGCTGACGTCGAACTCCGGAATCAGCACTTCGCCGGTAGTGACGAAGAATTGTCCTGAACTGAGTCTGTCGAGCACGGGTTGCCAGCCATCTTCATAGCGCGGTATGGCATCCATCTTAAGGTAGTTGATGTTCATGGTGCCGAACAGTTCGTAGTCTTCGTAGATCTTGAAGATATCGACCTCGCCCAGTATATACTTACGATTGCCACCCCAGTTTGCCATGTCATCCTCGAGGTCGAGGACGCGCCAGCCAATCATGTCACGGGAATAGTCAGCAGGCATTGCCTTCCAGGCACCGCCAAGAAAGCGATCACTCCTGAAAAATGGGGTATCGCGATAGTTGTCGGGAAAACCGGTCGAGCCTTTCACCCTGGGGTGGGCTGTCCAGGCCAGCCCCGCTTCCTTTTGCAGCAGTGCCAGTACGTCGGCGGCGCTGCCCACATGATAGACAGTACCGTAGCCATCGATGATCTGCTCGAAAGGCTGGTCATTGTTGCGATTCAACACCCAGTTCACCGGCTTTGGAAACAGGCTTAACCAGTGACTGCCGAAATGCACGTTGGGTTCTTCGCCCGGAATCAAGAGGAAGTCTTCAGTTGATAAACGAGCAAACTCCGTATGCATTACCTGCAGTTGTTCCAGCCGTTGGATGGTATCGAGGCGAGGTGTTGCACCGAAATGAAATTCTGCCATATGCACCATGTCCACGCCCATGCGCTTGAAGAAATTCACGAAATCCGGATCTTCCAGTCCGGCTGGAATGCCGGTTGTATTCTGCTCCTGTTGCTGATTGATAAAATCCATAGAATGTTCGTGATGATAATGGCTACTCAGTGTCTTATAGCCTGGCAAAGGCTTGAAAGTATCGTTGCGAGTGTAGCGTTTTACGATTTCCAGGTTATCCAATCCTGACTGCTGCGACACAAAGAGCAGTACGCCGAGTTTCTGCTCGCTGCCCGGTTGGGCGTTTACCCAGGGTACGAAGCGGCGATCACCCATCGGAGGTTGCCGAACGCCCCAGGCGAAGCCTTCGATCATGTCCAGGTATTCATTGCCGGCCCAGTTGTAGCCAAAATTGTCGGCAAAATCGAGCGGGTAGAGGTATTGGTGAGGAAACGGAGAGATGACCAGCGACCCGCTATCCGAAGCCAGCGCCATACTGCGGTAGCGCGTCTGATAAACGTTGGCAGTTTCTTCGATGACTGCTATGGATTTGGGATTGCCTAGTGAGTCGATCCATTCCAGCCGATACTGGTCTGTGTCTGGCTTGGCCAGTCCCACGTGGTACAGAAAAGCCGTTGCCGGGCGGTCTGTTGAAACCCTGGCTTCCATGTGCACAAAGGAGCTGTCGTGATAAAGGATAAACGCCAGTGATCCAGAGAAATGGGTACTGTTCAAACCATCGATTTCGATGATTGCGCGGCCGCCTTCGGTGGCGACTCTTACACTTTCCGGGATCAGGTAGCCCTTCTCGACGGCATAGGGCCTGGTTGGCACGCGGTCGAAAAATATCTCCCAGCCGCCTCTTAGTTCGAGGTCCCGTTCTCCCACCCAGAAAAGATAATTGGGATCGACTCCCTCGATCGCCGCCTCAGCATCGATTCCCATGGCGCGGATCAGCGGAGCTGCTGCATTGTTGCCGCGTCGTGGGATAAATTGTAAATCGATATAGGCTTCGCCTTCCGGGGCATCCCATGTCAGCGTGAGCCCGTCGTCTCGTGTGTTCAGTTCAAAACCATCCGCCCCATCGAAATCATTTGTGTCTATTTCGGCGCCGTATAATGGTGTGCTTAGAAGGTAAAGAAGGATTGGGAAAATTTTTTTCATAGGACCATCAACTTATAAGATTTAAATCAGGTGTTGGGATCAGCGCAAGACTTGTCAATCAGGTACTTCCCAGATGAATCTGTAGCGGACATTTTCAACTCTAACCGGCGCGTTGAACACGATCCTGGGTTCGAAGCGAAGGCGAGAGGCTGCACGGAGTGCGACTTCATTGAAGACTCCCGGGGGTTCGCTCTCCTCGATCTGTAAATCTTCTACTGTCCCGACCTCGGTTACTGTGAAACTGACCACGACGAATCCTCCGATGCGCAATTCCAAAGCCACCTCGGGGTAGTCCGGCGTTATGTAGCGCTTGGAAATCAGATCGCGGTATTCAATCTCTTCCGAGGGTGGCTCCACCAATATGGAATTCCTTTCTTCCAGTTCGTAGCGAAACACGTAGCGGATATCTTCGATGGGCTGGCCGCGGGTATTTTCAAAGGTCATGCGGCGTGCCGCATTGGTTGCGGAGGTTTCGAAATAACCCTGCGGTTCCTCCTGCATGGTTTCGATGCTGTTCCCAATCACGATGCCATTTTCGTTGACTGTGAAACTCAGCATTACCCAACCTTCGACTCCAAGATTTCTCGCACGCAGTGGATAGAGGGGTTGCGGCGTGCGCAGTGGAATGAGGCCACGTGTGAAATTGGGTGGTGGGCTAATTTCATCCGTTGACCCGGCATTGCCTGGTGAGGAGTCGTCGCTCACGGTGGCACAACCATAGAGCAGAAGGATGCAGTGTGCCAATGCGCACCATGAAAGAAGTCTATTGCTGTGTTGCCATTTTTTTCGGAGATAAGTTTCCATGGCTATTCTTCTACTTCAAAAGGTTGTTCTGACTCTAAATGCCAGTTCCATTCCGTTGCCGTTGCAGTAATCCTCAATTTCTTCCACGATACCTGCCGCAGTAGCGCCGACGAAGCGGGTGCGGGTTCGGCAATATTCATTTTCTGTAATGTTGCGGGATTCGAACCTGAATGTCAGGTTGCCGAAGGCTTTCTTTTCCAGATAAGCCGACAGATAAGGGCTGTCTTTGCGCTCCTCAATGTCGATGATATCGTATTCTTTTCGTCCCGTGCTGCCATTGGAACTGGCGGAATAGTTCAGCCCGTAAGTCAGTCCATAGCTAGTAATGTCATGACGAAAGCCCATATTGGCTTGCCACCGGCCATTGTTTCGCTGGCGACGTTTGATGCCTAGAAAGGGATCGGTAAACTCGGAATCTCTCAAGCGGATGCCCGTGTTCAGCAGGGCGTTGGGTAACCCCAGCATGCCCAGCTTGGTGCTGATATCGAGATTCAGCCCATAACGTTCACCATCGCCGATATTACCTCGAGCCGAACGCAAATCATCGGGGCTGGTTGATACATCCACCTTGTCGATATGATCCTCGACATCGCGGTACCAGAATTGTGCATTAACCACGCCGATGTCATTCGGCAGTCGCTGTTCCAGATTTAATTCGTAGCGCCAGGACTGTTCCTGCTTGATTTCCGGGTTTCCCGCCTGGGTATTTTGATCCTCATCACTACCATCGACGGAAGCACTGAAATCAGAAAAACTGAGTTGGGATACATCTTTCTCGATGCATGCGCGTAACTGTAAGGTAGGGGTGATATCGAAGCGGTAATCCAACTTGGGACGCACGAAATTAAAATCCCGACTGTTGCTGACATCACCGGATTGTTCGATTGTGGAGGTTTCCACGATTACCGAGCTTTCCAGCGCCATGCGCGTATTTATCTGCCAGTTATGGACGGCGAATGTCTCGTAGCGCAATTCCTCTACGCTTGAACCGCTATTATCGATGGTTACTGGAACCAGGTTTCCGTAGGCCGGCGAGGGAGTACCGGCTATATCGAGACCCATGCGCAGGTCGGAGTCGCGAATAGTCTGAGCACCTTCAATTCCCAATTCCACACCCTGGGCATCATCGATGTTCCAGGTGTAGGAGGTACGGCCTATGCGCTCTCTGTCTCGACCATAATTGTCCAGGAACAGATTCTGCTCCTCAGCACCATTGACCACATTGAATCGATTACGGGTGAACTGAAAGTCGCGATCATTGACGATGAATAGAAAGCGGAATTTGCCACCGCTGTTGAAGGCATACTCATAGTCGCCGCCGATCTCCCAGTTGGTTCGCTCGCTGTTATTGTCTTCAGACTGGATTTGCAGCTCACCATCTTCCAGGTCATAAATTTCCCGGAAAGTGTCCGAAGGCGTATCGCCCCGAGTCTCATAGAGTGCATTCAGCTGAACGACACTCTTTTCCAGCTGATAACCCAGGTTTGTGCTGATCTGAAATTCTGATTCATCACGAGTTCGATCTTCACGCCGAAACTCGACCAGCTTGCCGCCGGGATCGTAACTGAATTCCCTGGACTCGCTGGCGCGGTAGCGAGGATCTGCTTCGACGTTAAACAGGTAGTTGAAATCTCCGGCCTGACCGGAGATCGACGCCTGCCCACCTGCATCCGTGGTGCCATCGCGGAGCTGTTTGGCCTGCACCTCGACTGTGGTGTTGGAGCGGGAGGGCAGATCGAGTAGTACGACGTTGACCACCTGGCCCCCGCTACGAATATCGAGCTCTTCGGATGTGCCACGGATGATCTCGATGTAATCCACCTGGTCGGCGGAAATCCGATTCAGCTGATTGCGCCCTTCATTGCTCTTGCCCGTAATACGCTGGCCGTTAATCAGCACTTCGCCTTCGCCAGACCCCAGCCCTCTGCCGCCGCTACTGCCTCTCAGCGCCAGTGAAATACCGGGAATCCGGCTCAACATATCGTTGGCAGAGACGGGCCGGTATTCGGCGAAGTAATCTGCCGGGTAAACCACGGTTGACTGGTCTGAAGGATCTTCCGGGACAATTAGCTGCGCGTGCGTAGTCCCTATAGGCAGCAGTATCAGTGCCACCGTTACCGTTACCGGAATTGCAAAAATGGAAAATCTATTACTCATTTGCAGGGCAGAATGTCGTCCCGATTCATGGCATATCAGCGTTTAATTTAATTAAACTGGGACTCGGGATTGTACCGTTATATGGTTTCTCAGTCAGTGACAAATTGTAGGAAATTGCTAAAGGATTCCGTCAGTTGCGCAATTCGAGGCTTTCTGTTCAGGATAGGCTGGATTTTGGTTCACCAGAATGAATGAATCCGGATATTTTCTTCACTAGGGTGTGCTAATAATTAACGGCATGATACGAGTTAAAGGCGAAGGAGTGCCGAGTATCATCATTCGGTAGTCTAGTGTAATAGGGATTGCTAAACTGAAACCTAGCACTCCCGATTCGGTTCACATTAAACGATTACAAGCTGGCACGCAGCTCCTGCTCCAGGATAGCGTGCGGAAAGGAAGAGCCATGTTAACAATTAAAGATTTAAGTAAAACCTACAGCAATGGCGTGCAGGCGCTGGCCGGTGTCAGTCTCGATATCGCTGAGGGCATGTTTGGTCTGCTGGGTCCGAATGGCGCCGGTAAGTCCACCTTGATGCGCACCCTGGCGACGCTGCAGGATGCTGATGCAGGCAGTGCATTTCTGAACGATATCGATATTCTTAATGAAAAAGAGAAGCTGCGTCAGGTGCTTGGTTACCTGCCCCAGGAGTTTGGTACTTATCCACGCATCTCTGCAACTCGGATGTTGGACCATTTTGCGGTATTGAAGGGGATCATCGACAAGGGAGAGCGCAGGGAGCTGGTCGACCACCTGCTAAATGAGGTGAATCTGTGGGACGCGCGCAAGACCGCGGTAAGTACCTATTCCGGTGGCATGAAGCAGCGCTTCGGGATTGCCCAGGCACTGATCGGTGATCCGCAATTGGTCATTGTGGACGAACCGACAGCCGGCCTCGATCCTGAAGAGCGTCGTCGCTTTCATAATCTGCTGGCGGACATTGGCTCGGATACAGTGGTGATTCTCTCGACACACATCGTCGATGATGTCAGTGACCTGTGTTCTGACATGGCGATCATGGGAGATGGCAATATCCTCATGAAGGGGAAGCCTGAAGAAGTCATCGCACAACTGGAAGGCTCGGTCTATAGCAAGGTCGTTGAACGCACCGAACTTGCTGAATATGAAACCAACTATCACGTGTTATTTTCAACCCTGGCGGGCGGTAGAACCAAGATTCATGTCGTGAGCGACGCAAATCCGGGTGATGGTTTCGAAGCCAGTGGTGCCAGCCTGGAAGATGTTTATTTCTCCACGCTGCATGAGCATAAGATCAGCATAGCGGCTTAACTACCAACACGCCTGCTTCAGATTTCCAGGAGAATTCGGTCCCATGTTTGCCCATATCCTTCGCTTCGAGATGAACTACCATGCCAGACAACCACTGGTCTATGTTGTCTCAGCCGTACTGTTTTTACTGAGCTTTCTCGCAACCGTCTCTGACAATGTCAGCGTTGGCGGTACCATTACCAACGTCAATATCAACTCGCCGTTTAATGTGGTCGTTGTATTGTCCAGCATCAGTTTTCTTTCGGCACTGATCGCCGGTGTGGCTTATGCTTCGAGCCCGATACTCAGGGATTTCGATCAGAACGTCGCCGAGTTGTTCTTTACCACTCGCGTCAGTAAATTCGATTATCTGGTAGGTCGTTTTTGCGGTGTTATTGTTTTCTGCCTTATTGTCTATTTTGCGGCGGCTCTGGGGGTTTTTCTCGGCGAATTAATGCCCTGGTTGGATCCAGAACGGCTCGGACCGATGCGCCTCGATGCGTATTGGTTCGCGACCTGGGCAATTGCCATTCCCAACACCTTGATGATTGCCACGCTGGCGTTTCTTATCGCTACGCTTACACGCAGTCTGATGGCCAGTTATGTCGTGATACTGATAGTAGTAGCAATCAGCTCGGTTATCACTTCGCTGGTTGATCCGGAGGATATTGCGCTATTTAGCTTACTGGATCCCTTCGGGCAGGTAGCGTTGTCAGATATAACCCGCTACTGGACGCCGTTTGAAATGAACGAGCTGGTCGTCCCGATGGAAGGCAATCTGCTTTACAACCGGTTGATAGTGGGGGTACTAGCGGTGTTGTTTATTGCGCTGGCCTATCGCTATTTTCCATTTTCTCTGGATTTTGTATCCACGCGCAGTAGTTGGTTGAAGCGGCTCAGGTGCTCCGGGAAGAAAAAGCCAGAGTTAGCTGCACCGACCGCGGGTACTTCGATGACCGCTGCGAGTACACAGTTTGATTTTCTTGCCCAGCTCGTTCAATTCGCGTCGCTGTTTCGAATCGAATTTCACAACATCATCATCGGCAAGGCATTTCTGATGGCGGCATTGTTGGGCATGTTCCAGGTGGGCGCTCTTGCCTTGTTCGGATTGACGGGCATGTTTGGCACGGAAATCTACCCGACAACTTCAGCGATGCTGCTGATTATAAATAGCGCCTACAGCATTTCACTCCTGGTAGTGCTGGTCTTCTATTCTTCGGAGTTATTGGTGCGCGACAGGAACGTGGGCGTGTCCGAAATGCTCGATTCCATGCCCTATCCCAACTGGGTCATCATTGGTGCCAAGCAGGCAGGCTTGATGCTGGTCATCATGGTGATGCTGCTGGTAGCGATTTTTATGGCGGTTCTGATTCAGGTTTCGAAGGGGTACTACGACTTCGATTTCCTACAGTATTTCTTCGGCCTGTTCTCTTTCTTCCAGTTTCCGATCTGGTTCACCTGTGTGTTGGCGGTTTTTACTCAGGTAATTACCGGCAATCGTTACATCGGGATGTTTGTCGTGGTGATGTATTTCGCCGCCGTCCTGTTTCTGCCCCAGCAGGGATTCAATCATTACCTGTATCTTTTCACCACACCGCAAATACCGTACTCCGTTTTCACCGGTTTCGGTCCTAACCTGAGCGCTTTCGTCTGGTACTCGATTTACTGGACCCTGTTTTGTGCCTTGTTGCTCATAGTCACGCATCTGGTGTGGCAGCGTGGCAGTGAGTTGAAGGGTCGCTTTAAATGGAAGAACATTAAGCCACGCTTCACCAGAGGTGTTGCTATCGCTGCCGCGGTTTGCCTGGTGGCATTTACGGTCACCGGGCGGTTCATCTATTACAACACCAATGTGCTGAATGTGAAGCGTAGCATCCTCGATATTGAAGAAGGCTTTGCCGATTATGAGAAAGCCTACAAGCAGTATGAAGACCGAGAATTTCCGGACCTTGTCGGGATGTACGCCGAAGTCGATATTTTCCCCGCGGAGAGGGAAGCCCATATCGAAGGCAGCTACACGGTACAAAACAATTACCAGTCTTCAATTCCGGAACTCCATTTTACTGTTACACCAAACCTTACTATCGATAAGTTGGAGGTCCCGAATTCAGAACTAACCCATGCTGATGAAGAGCTCGGTTACTACATCTACGAACTCAACCAACCGATGCAACCCGGCGAATCCTTCGATGTAGATTTTACCATCGACTGGCTGACACCCGGATTCGTAAATAACGGTCCAAACACGCGTCTGTTAAGCAGTGGCACTTTTTTCAACAACTTCGAGGCGTTTCCATTGCCAGGTTACAACAAGCGAGTAGAGCTGCTCGATAACAACCGCCGTCGCCGTTATGACCTGCCACCGGCGGAGCGCGCCGCCAACATCGATGACGAGACTCAATGGGATACCGGCCTGGCCACTCGTATGCGTGCCAGTTATGAGGCCATCGTCAGTACCAGCAGCGATCAGATTGCCGTGACCCCGGGATATCTGGAGCGGGAATGGGAAGAGAACGGGCGCCGTTATTTCCACTACAAGATGGATCAGCCGATCTGGCCTTTCGTCGCCTTCCTGTCAGCTGATTATGAGATGAAGAGCGACAAGTGGAATGATGTCGATCTCGAAGTCTATTACAAGCACGAAGTCAACGTAGATAGAATGTTAGAGGCTTCGAAGCGGTCGCTTGATTATTTCTCCACAAATTTCAGCCCTTACCAGTACCGGCAGTATCGAATCTTTGAATTTCCCCGTCAACGCGGCATTTTTGCGCAGTCATTTCCCAATACTATTCCTTTTTCGGAAGCGATCGGCTTCGTCGCCGACATCCGCGATCCTGAAGCGATCGACTACGTCTTCTATGTAACCGCACATGAACTCGCTCACCAGTGGTGGGCTCACCAGGTCATCGGTGCCAACGTGCAGGGTGGTGCTGTTTTGACCGAGACGCTGTCGCAATACTCGGCACTGATGGTCATGGAAAAAGAATATGGTGCTGCTCATATGCAACGATTTTTGAAGTATGAGCTGGACAACTATCTGAACAGCCGCGGCGCCGAAATGTTGCAAGAGTTACCGCTGATGCTGGTGGAGGACCAGGGTTACATCCATTATCGCAAGGGCAGCCTGGTGCTGTATGCCCTCAAGGACTATCTCGGTGAAGACATCGTTAATCGCATTCTCAGAGAGTTTATCGATGAATGGGGATTCAAGGGACCACCCTATCCAACTACCCGGCACTTGCTCGCCAAGATCCGCGAGAATACGCCGGCCGAATACCAGTCCCTGATCACCGATCTGTTCGAGAAGATCGTGCTCTTCGATCTACGGACCGAAGACAGTCACTATGCCGAGTTACCGGACGGCCGTTTCGAGGTGACAATCAATACCTCAGCCAGAAAATTCGAAGCCGATGGTCAGGGTGAAGAGACTCAGGTAAACATGGACGCACTGATCGATATCGCTGTACTTGGCGAGGAAGATGAAGAAACCAAGGTGCCTGAGATCATTCATATCGAGAAGCAGCGAGTCGATTCGGAGAATCAAACATTTACATTCATTGTGGATAGCAGGCCAATATCGGTGGGTATAGACCCTCTAAACAAGCTGATAGACCGAAACCCGGATGACAACACTACTAGCATAGAAGAACTAAATTAGCAGCCAAAAAGTGGAAGAGAGCTAGACAGTTAAAATTGGTTCACGCCATGTTTCGTATACCTTTATTAATTCGCACACTTTTTAGGTGGATCGATAGAAACCCGAATGACAACACCACGAATATCGAAGCGCTTAACTAATCTGATAGAGCTTGATGGTAATCCCGTCCATCGACTAGGATTGGAGTAGTTATTTGGATGAATCCACAGAGCCCTCATTCCTTACCCAAGGACCGAGGGCTTTCTATTTTGTCTCTACACACCAAAGGAGACACAGCATGTCCGAGCAAGAACCGGCTGCCAACGCAGCCTTCACCAGTGAAGTTGTCTACCAGCTGCCCTATAACGGGGAGATTCGAGAGGGAATCGCCTTCGGTGACGACTCGCAAATTCTCGATATCTACTATCCGGAAACGCAAACAGGTCCGTATGGAGCTGTAGTATTTGTAATGGGATTTTCTGACCAGGCTTTTGGGGCTATAGCCGGTAAACATCTGAAAAATCTGCCGTCTTACAAGTCCTGGGCCCGATTGGT
This sequence comes from Gammaproteobacteria bacterium, assembly GCA_002730035.1. Taxonomy (GTDB): domain Bacteria; phylum Pseudomonadota; class Gammaproteobacteria; order Pseudomonadales; family Pseudohongiellaceae; genus UBA9145. Next base: position 27,952 of record PBYU01000016.1, read on the forward strand.
CGCTGCGAGAGGCCTGGTGGGAGTGCTCTATACTACAGTCGAACCGGTCAGTGATTCCCTGTGCTGCATTGAATACTTACAGGCCCATGCCAGCGAGCTTAATATCGAAGGCAATAGTATTGGGCTCTGGGCGTGTTCCGGTAACGTACCGAATGCCATCCACTTGCTAAATTCGAAGCAGGGGATTGATAGCGCGGTGCTGTGTTACGGATTCATGCTCGATTTGAATGGATCAACAGGGGTGCGCGATGCTGCCGCGCAGTTTCCAGTGGTAAACCCTAACAATGGTGCAGAAAGTTTTCCCGAGGGCAATGCATTGATGGTGGTCCGCGCCGGCAAGGACGAGTTTGCGGGAATCACTGAAGGTATCGAGGCGTTCGTTGCGGAAGGGCGGGCGAGAAACAGTGATCTGGAATTTATTGACTACTCCGATGGCGTTCATTCCTTCGATGTGCTCGACTCATCACCACAATCGATTGAGATAGTGAAGCGGATGCTGCAATTCCTTGAATCCAAACTTAAAGTTTAGTTAAGCGGCCACCAAAAAAGGCGTCGAAGTGTTTGCTTCGACGCCTTTTCTAATAGAGCAGGTAACTCGTCAATTGGTTTCGTAGGTAGAAAACTGCTCTTCTCCGTCGCCGTTGATCAATTCACCGTATTTTTGGTTGTCAGTGAAGTGTAGCTTCAGGAAGGCATACACATAGGTGCCCAGAGTCCCCAGATCCTGGCCACTATTGGAAGGCAGCATGTGATCTCCATCGGCGAATTCCAGGTAGACCCTCGATGTGGAGCTGTTAAGCGCATCGTAAAGCAAACGCCCATGGGTTTCCGGTGGCGCAATAGTGTCTTCGGCACTGGTCACGATAAGTGTCGGAACATCGACACCGCTCAGGTCACCTTCGAAGGATTGGCCGAGTTCACAACAGTATGGGGTCAGTGGAATAACCGCTTTAATCTGTGATCCCAACTCTTCCGCCGCTCGCAGCGAGGCACCACCGCCGAGCGAGTGACCCATGATGCCCACATTGGAAGTATCGAGCTTGCCACGAATCGGGCTGTCCGGATTATCGTTCTCACCCTTCAGGAATTCGACGCCGGCTATCAATGCATTCTTACGTGCTTCGAGGGAGTCTTCAGGCGTATTGGTCTCGATAATCATGGTGATGACACCGGTTGAGGCGAGCATTGGACCCCACCAGTCATAGACTGCCGGTGTACCGCGATACCCTGGAACCATGACCACGCCACCGTTGGGCGCATCGAAACTCAGAGTGAGCGGGTAGAAGATAGTCGCGCCGGCAAATTCCGCCACGCCTGTACCCGTATCGTAGGTTCTGGCTTCAAAGAGCCTGTCATCGAACATATTCGCCGCTGCGCGCGCGAAGGTTCGACCCTCGGGGCGGTATCTGCCGTCGCTGTTATCTTGTGCCAGGGCGGTTGAAAAGCTGAAAGCGCCGGCAAGAAGAACCAGCCCGATCAGGCCGCTGGACAGGGTTTTGATTCTCAGTAGATTCATCTTGGTTAACCTCTGTTTGTCTTGTGTTTTTTGTTTCTGGCTGTTTATTGGTAAGCGTTTTGGGCTATCAGCCCCCAAATATAGCAAAGAGTTTCGGGCATAGAAACTAGGGATCCTCTGAACAAGTATATGGCCACTCTGCGGGAGCCTGTCGTGCTCTGCCGCTAGGCGTCGTGCGCAGGTAATGGCATCGTCCTTGGCAAGTACGACAACGACGCGGCGGAGCACGACAGGCCCCGCCCGAAGGGGCGTACAGCCAATCCCGCTCTCTGCGTTGAACTGACTTGAAAGGTCGGCACCTGACTGCGCCAGTGCGCCTTGATAACAGAATTGGCTGTAGGCCAGAGTGGTCATATACTTGTTCAGAAGATCCCTAACTTGGCAGCGCAATTAGGGGTTCTCGCCGCAGCCTTTGACGCTGAAGAACCGGGATGACACTTTCAAAGGGAGATTGTCCATTGATAGACGTCTGAGAAAAATCCGATTATTCTCAGCTTTCCTGAAACAAACAGATGATGATGCTTTTTATGAAGTCTTTACAAAAAACACAGACAGCCCTGGAAATTCTCGGTGTTCTGGGTCTGTTGTTACTGCTGGCGGGACCGCGGGTGGCGCTCGCCCAGGAACTGGGGGACCACCAGTATACAACCGATGCAATCCAGACTGGTTCGCGGATCTACACGCGCGAATGTGCCCTCTGCCATGGCCCCCAGGGCGATATTGTGGATGGGGTGAATCTGCGCCGTGGCCAGTTCAAGACGGCGCAGTCCGATGATGATCTGCGGCGCATTATTACCGCTGGCACCGGTGGTGGGCAGATGCCGGGATTCAGCTTCGCAGATGCAGAGCTGAGCGGTGTAATAGCCTATATCCGGGCGGGTTTCGATCCTGACGGAATCGCCGTCCGCATTGGTGACCCGGTGCGGGGGCAGGCGCTGTTTGAGGGTAAGGGCGATTGTTCGAACTGCCACCGGATCAACGGTGTCGGCCCCAGGACGGCTCCGGATCTGTCTGATATCGGCGCCGTACGGACGCCGGCATCCCTGCAGCGAAATTTATTGGATCCGGCCACCGCTATTCTACCCATCAATCGACCCGTGAGATTGGTGACACGCAATGAAGAGACGATTATCGGGCGAAGGCTGAATGAAGATACCTATACCGTCCAGGTTATCGATTCCCAGGAACGGCTGCGTTCCTTGAAAAAATCGGACCTGGTGAGCTATGAAATCAGCATGGCACCGAGTAAGGCACCCACAACACTGAATAGCGAAGAGGTAGCCGATGTGGTTGGTTACCTGCTGACGTTGAGGGGACTATGATGAAGAGGATTGATATGAGTATCGGTTGTTTACTGAGACTGCTTACGTTAACTATCGGGCTAGCCTTTGCTACCACTGCGGTGGCGCAGGCGCCCTATGAGCGCATCCTTAACGCGGCGGATGAGCCGGAAAACTGGTTAACCTACAACGGCGGCTACATGAGCCAGCGCCATAGCCTGCTGGATCAGATCAACCCGGACAATGTGAGTACCCTTGAGTTGAAGTGGGTACTGCAAAACCAGGTGTTTGGCGCCTGGCAGTCCAATCCACTAATCGTCGACGGCATCATGTACGTCACCGAGCGCCCTAATAGCGTCATGGCAGTCGATGCCGTGACCGGCCGGGTATTCTGGAAATTCCGTCACACGCCGGTAGAAGGAGCCCGTATCTGCTGCGGTGCCAACAACCGCGGCGTGGCCGTGCTGGACGACAAGGTCTATATGGGCACCCTGGATGCCAGACTGATCGCGCTGGACCGCGTCAACGGTCAGCCCCTGTGGAACGTGGAAGTAGGCGATGTAGACCAGTCCTATTCCGTCACCATGGCGCCCCTGGCGGTCAAGGACAAGATCATGGTGGGAGTCGGCGGCGGTGAGTTCGGTATTCGCGGCTATGTCGCCGCCTTCGACGCCGAGACAGGCGAACTGGCCTGGAAGACTTACACCATCCCGGGGCCTGGTGAGGCAAATCATGACAGCTGGGAAGGCGACGATTGGGAGCATGGCGGCGCACCGGTATGGATTACCGGTTCCTTCGATCCTGAGCTGAACCTGACTTACTGGGGTGTGGGTAATCCTGGCCCTGATTGGAACGCCGGACAGCGGCCCGGCGACAATCTGTATTCCGACTCCGCCATCGCACTGGATGCCGATACGGGCGAGCTCAAATGGCATTTTCAATTTACGCCGAACGACGGCTACGACTACGACTCCGTGCAGGTGCCTGTGCTGGCAGACATAAATTTTCGTGGTACGCCCAAGAAAGTCATGATGTGGGCCAACCGTAACGGCTACTTCTATGTGCTGGATCGGGTTACTGGTGAGTTTCTGGAAGGCAAGCCCTTTGTCACGGTTAACTGGTCCAGCGGACTGGATGAAAACGGTAGGCCGATTCCGACTCCGCAACCGGAAGGCATGCCGACTTATCCTGGAAACCAGGGTGGAACCAACTGGTATCCACCTTCCTTCAGTCCTAACACGGGGCTGTTTTATTTCAGTGCCTGGGAGAACTACGCCACTATTTACAGGGCCGAAGAATCCGAGTACATCCCCGGACGGGCTTTCCTCGGAGGCGGCTTCTCGGTATTGGCACCGGCACCGGGCGCGCCGACCATCGGTATCGGGCGCACCAACCCGATCAACAACTGGACCAACGAAGTGGGCTTTGCCTCACTCAAAGCCATGGACCCACAGACCGGCGAAGCAGTGTGGTCTTACAACCAGTTCGATGTCAGTGACAGCGGCATGTTGACCACGGCTTCGGATCTGTTATTTACCGGAGGCAGGGAAGGTTATTTCCATGCCATCGATGCACGCAGCGGCGAATTGATCTGGAACGTCAATCTGGGCGGGCAGATCGTGATGGCACCGGTGACCTATATGGTGGACGGTGTGCAATATGTGTCGGTGATATCTGGCAACGGCTTGTCGACGTTTGCCTTGCGTGAATAAACTAAGGAGCCAGGACGCACTTTTAAAGACATAGTTTGAATTTGAATTGGAGAGAAACGATGTCCAGAATTGTATTTTTTTTACTCCCACTGTTTGTTTCGTCGCCTTCTCTGGCGCAGTTGAACTGTGATATTGGTTCCTTGCCTGAATTACCGGATGTGCGCTGGACGTCGCTAGAAGAAGTCGCCAATCCGGTGCCTCACTGCAAGGCGGCCGGCATCATCGGCCCGGAAATCCGTTTCGAGTTGCTGCTTCCAGAGGACTGGAACGGTAAATTCGTCATGGGTGGTGGTGGCGGTTTTGTCGGCAGTGTGCAGAACTCTTCTCTGGCCTATGGATCTCTCGCTGCCGGTTATGCCACGGTTGGTACCGATACCGGGCACCAGGCTGGCGGCATCGACGGTAGCTGGGCGTTGAACAATCTGGAGCGGCTGGGCAATTTTGGTCATCAGGCAGTTCACCGTACCGCAGTCACCGCCAAGTCTGTAATCCGGGATTACTACGACGCCGATATCGAGCAGAATTATTTTGTCGGTTGCTCTCGCGGCGGAGGCCAGGCCCTGATGGAAGCTCAGCGTTACCCGGATGATTTCGATGGCATTGTGGCCGGAGCACCGGCCTATAGCTGGTCGGGACTGAGCGCGCTGGGTATTCAAATCCAGCAGGCTATGTTTCCCGATTCAAGCAATCTGAGTGCAGCCATTATCTCCCCAGCAGAGCAGGCCTTATTGGAAGGCATGATTCTATCCAGCTGCGATGCACAAGATGGAATTGAAGACGGCATTCTCAATGATCCGCGCCAGTGCGGCTTTAGTATTTCTGAACTGCCATCCTGTTCTGCAGGCGATACCGATGAGTGCTTTACCGATGCAGAGAGAGCAGCGATCAGCAAAGTCTATAGTGGGCCGACAGATTCCCGTGGCCGGCCACTCTTTTACGGCTATCCCTTTGGCGGCGAAAGCGACAATGGCGGCTGGACATCCTGGCTGAGTGGTGGAGTCCAATCGAGTACACGCAATAACGGAGCACAAGCGATTCCCAATGCCTCGTTTGGTTTCAGCACCGGCATCATGAAGAACATGGTGTTTCATGATGCCAATTGGGATTTCTCCTCCTATCGCTTCGACAACTTCGATGAGGAAGTGGCAGTGATGTCGGCAACTTTGAACGCCACAAATCCCGATTTGTCAGCCTATAGAGACAATGGAGGTAAATTGCTCATCTACCATGGTTGGTCTGATGCCGCTCTCACCGCACTGGGTTCTATTGGCTACTATGACCAGGTGCTGGACAAAGACCCTACTGCCAGAGAGGATGTGCAACTCTATATGATGCCAGGTGTCTTACATTGTGCCGGAGGCAAAGGCCCATCGAAGGTTAATTTTCTGGAGGTAATAGATCAGTGGGTCGCAAGCGGTGATGCTCCTGACGAACTTGTTGCCAGCTATCCGCCAGGGAGCCAAAGAACCGGTACGCGGCCCTTGTGTGTCTATCCACAGATTGCCGAGTATGACGGCAGTGGCGACTCATTTGATGCCAGTAATTTTTCCTGTGTGAATCCTCAATAATGAGTCGAATGTTGGTTAAAAGATTTTTTTGTGGTGTCGCGGCTGTTATTTGCNTGTTNCCGACACTGTTAACAGCTCAGGTGGATGACGCACGATTTACGCCGAGCGAAGCCTATACGGTTGACTTGAATTTCTTCAAGTTACCCGTAGGCAGAACCATCGGCTCCACCGCCGGCTACGCCATTCACCCCGCAGGCACCAGTATCTGGGTCTTCGATCGCTGCGCTGCCAATAACTGTGTCGGTTCCGATCTAGCACCCATCATGCAGTTCGATATGCAGGGCAATCACCTGATCAGTTTTGGCGCCAACATGTTCGTGCGGCCCCATGGTTTGCACATCGATGGCGATGGCAACGTGTGGGTGACCGATGGTGAAGGTCCCGATGGTGAGGATCCCCGCCGCGACGGCAAAGGTCATCAGGTGTTTAAGTTCAGCCCGAGCGGNGAAATACTGCTGACGCTGGGCAAGGCTGGCATCGGTGGCGATGGGGTGGACGAATTTAATCAACCCTCGGCGGTCTACGTTGCAGCTAATGGTGATATTTTTGTTGGCGATGGNCATGGTCGGCGCTCNAATGCGCGCATCATGAAGTTTGATGCGACAGGCAGGTTCATCAAGACCTGGGGCTCGAGAGGCATTGGTCAGGGTCAGTTCGAGACTCCCCATGCCNTGGCGATGGATTCAATGGGTCGCCTATTTGTAGGGGATCGTGGCAACGCCCTGGTGCAGATCTTTGATCAGGATGGCAATTTTATCGATCAGTGGTCACAGTTCGGCCGCCCCAGCGGAATCTACATTGATGACAACGATATTTTGTATGTCACCGACTCCTCTTCCACTCCCCGCAACAACCCTGGCTACGATGAAGGCATTCGTATTGCCAGTGTGCGAGACGGTAAGGTCACTACCTTCATCGATGATCCCCATGAAGATGGCACCCAGGAAGGCGTTTTCGCCGATGCCGACGGCAATGTGTATGGTTCACTCACCGGTGGTATGGCACTGCGCAAGTATATCCCGCGCTAAATACCCCATAAAAAATAGCTGTCTGCAGAGCCACCCACGATGCTTTGCTGCGCAGAACTCCCTGGCGCTGCGATTTAGAGTCTTGAATGGAAGCTGTCGATCGAATCCTAAGTAATTGAGAGGCCTACAATTTGTTACAACTCGTGAGATGCAGCCATGCAATACTGGCGTATGTTTCTGCTCTCACCAGCCTGGAAATTCCAGGCCTGTGGTCACGATCTGATAGCGTGGATTTCACTGGAAAGGTTCGTCCCATGACACAACGATTTGTTTCGATACGCGCNACNGTATTCTTGCTGCTGTTAAGTCTTAGCGCTTTTACCCGCGCTCAGGATAATGTCGGCGAAGACTCTACCATCCGCTATCCAGCCTCCTATTTTTCCGAATGGTCTCCGGTAACTGCCCAGGACATGCTGGATCGTATTCCAGGCATGAGCAGTGGTGGCGGTTTTGGAGGCCCGGGCGGTGGTGGCGGATTCCGTGGCCCGCCTCCCGGTGCCGGCGGATTCGGTGGACCTCCCGGAGGCTTCGGTGGAGGCGGCGGTGGTGGCCGTGGTTTCGGAGGAGGANGCCGTGGTAGTGAAGTGCTGATTAATGGCAAGCGCACTGCGGGNAAAAACAATAGCACTGGTGGCCAGCTGACGAGAATTACCGCAGACCAGGTCGACTATATCGAGATTATTCGCGGTACCTCCGGTGAGCTGGATGTGCGTGGCAGTGGCCAGGTCGTCAATGTAGTACTGTTCGAAACTTTAAGTACCTCCACTACACAATACGAAATCAGGGCTCAACAAACCGATGACAATACCGTCTCACCTGCCGGTAGTCTGTCTTACAGTGGTCAACAGGGCGGCCTGAACTTTCAGCTCAGCGCCAGGACTTCGGAGATTTACTTTCAGAATCTCAGTAAGGAAAAGTCGGTATTGGGAGATTTGTCGCCGAACGACTTCATTCGCGAGGAAAGGGTAACCGATGGTTCTAATTCAACTGTCAGCGCGAATCTGGATTACGAAATCAATGCAAACAGTAGCGTACGATTCAATGCGCTGTATTCCGACGGTGATACGCCGACGGAATTGAACCGCCGCACCATCGATCTCAAAGTTATTCCCAATACAGTCAGCCTGCAACGCGAAGCGACCCCCAGCGAGTCTGATAACTGGGAACTCGGTGGCGATTACGAATACAACACAGCCCGTGGTGACCGTTTCAAAGTACTGTTTATCAGTAATTCCAACACCAGAGACACGACCCGGGAACGCAGGGATGTGTTGGGTGATGGCTCGGAAAGCAAGAATCTGTTTCTCGATTCTGCCAGTACTACCAGGGAGCGTATCGTGCGCAGCTCCTATACCTTCGATATCTTTGGTGACAACCAGGATCTCGAACTGGGTGCCGAACGGGCCCAGACCATACTCGATTCCAACCTGGCGCTGGGCCTTGCAAGCTCCAGCGGCACCCCATCGGCAGATCATGGCGGACTGGTTCCGGTGGCAGTGTCCAACGCCAATTCCGAGGTTGAAGAGGTTCGTTACGAACCGTTTGCGATTCATAACTGGATAATCAGCCCCAGGATGTCACTGGAAACTTCGGTGTTGTATGAGGATTCGGAAATCACCCAGAGCGGCGACGTATCCAAGAAACGGGATTTCGATTTCGTCAAACCGAAAGTTGATTTCAGGTATGACCTGACCCCTACGATCCAGTTACGGGGAACCATCGAGAAAATTGTCCAGCAGTTAACCTTCAACGATTTTGTCGCTGCCACCGATACGGAAGATGAAGACTCCAACATACAGGCCGGTAACGCCAACCTGCGACAGGAATGGTACTGGAATTATGAAGTCAACGCCGAGTACCGCCTGCCCAATGACATCGGTGTCATAAGCGGNAGACTCTACTGGGAGGACTGGCACGACAAGATCGAGCGTATGGATGTCTCTGTCTCGGAAGACGATCTGCGTAGCGCCAACGGCAATGTCGGCGACGGAGAAAAGTACGGATTGGATGTTAACAGCAGCATTCGCATGCGCATGTTCGATATGCCCAACTTGCTGGTTACGGGGAGTCTGTCACTGGAAGACTCAGAGATAGAAGATCCGTTTCTGGGAATAGACAGGCGTTTTCTTTATAGTTATCGAGGACGCACTAGNTTGGGATTCCGTCACGACATTCCCCGCTGGAACCTGAATTACGGTCTGAACTGGATGAATATGTTCGATGGCGGTCGGCTGCGTTATGACATTGACGATCTCGAACTTTCCGCCGGCGATCCCATGTGGTCAGTGTTTGTCGAATGGATTGGCTTCAACGATATGACTTTCCGCCTCGATGCCATGNGCATCATCAATAACNGCGAACTCTGCCGCGAACGACAGCGCTTCGCCGGGCGTATCTCCAGCGGCATCATCGAAGAGATCGAAGACCAGTGCAGCACTTCCGGCTCGACTGTGTCGCTGCGGGTTAATGGGACGTTTTAAATCGGGACGGTTCGGACTGGGTCCGTGGAATCAAAGCTGCTCCTGACTTTCGTTGTCGAGTTCCCGGGTCCCNGCAGAGTACTCATTCAATTTCAGCAGATAGGCAGTCACATCCGCATACTCGGCAGCGCTCAGGCTATTCGGTGCACCATCGGGCATGGTCTGCCTGACAGTATCGAGCAGGTTGGCCACCACGGAACCAGCCCACCTTGTACTGAAGGTTTCCCCCAGTAATGAGGGCGCAGCACCCTGGCCCGCGACTGCGCCGGGGGTCTCGGCGTGGCAATTCCCACATGACCGTGCAAACACCTGCCTGCCGCGTTCGGCCTGGGCGTCCGTGTACAGCCCTTCTCCTGACACTTGNCCCAGGTCACGACCAGCCTCAGTCAGGGCGAAAGAAATCAGTTCGGGCGGGTTGCCGCCAATGGTTAGNGCGATGTGTTGTGTGCCNTCAACCATGTAAGTCATGGGTGTACCGATGGCTCCCCGCGGCAGGTCCACCGATCCCAGTTCCTCACCGGTTGCCTTGTCGAAGCCCACCAGGCGTGCCCCACCGTCGGTTCCACCGGTGGCTAATGCGCTGAACAACAGTGTCTTGGTGAGCAAGGGGCCGCCTCTGCCGTCGCCTCCCAGGGGTGGCAGGTCTAAATCCCTGAGCAGAGGATGGTTGCGGATTCGGTCGCCGTTACCCAATGGCGTCATCCAGACATGATCACCGGTATTCATATCGATGGCTGTCATTCGTGAGTAGGGAGGCTTAAGCAGGGGCAATCCCTGCGGCATCCTCGGACCAGCGGGCCCTGCGTTACCGGAGAGCCTTTGAGCCTCCGGTGCACCATGGGTGTATGCGAGGGTGCCATCCTGAGGTGAATAGAAGGAGATCACCCCGGCGCGATTGAAAGATGGCACGTACAGGATGCCTGTCTCGGGATCGACAGCCGCACCAGTCCAACTGGCGGCGCCGCCGCCGGTGGGTCGAAACAGCAATCCCCTGGTATTTTCATCGGCAATCATCATCGGCGTGTAAAGTGGACCAAGCCGATAGCCCTCCACCGCCTCGATGGCCATTTGCCGAATCTCGGGCGTAAAGTCCACCAGGTCGTCTTCCGTTACACCCTGNTAATCGAAAGGCGCCGGTTTGGTTGGGAAGGGCTGGGTTGGGGAAGGCACTTCCCCGGGTATGTTGGTATCGGTTGCAACCGGGCGTTCCTCGATGGGCCAGATTGGCTCACCGCTTACCCGGTCGAAGGCATACAGGAAACCCTGCTTGCTCACCTGCGCCAGGGCCTTGATGGGCTTACCGTCCACGACCACATCCAACAGGTTTGGTGCGGTTGGAAAGTCATAGTCCCACAGACCATGGTGCACGGTCTGGAAATGCCAGACCTTCTCACCGGTGTCGGCGTTCACGGCGACTATGGTTTCGGCAAACAAATTGTCTCCGGGGCGGTGACCACCGTAGTAGTCCCCGGTGGGGGTGCCGGTGGGCAGGTAGACAATTCCCAGTTCCTCATCGGCGCTCAAATAAGTCCAGACGTTGGCGTTGCCGGAGAATCTCCAGGAGTCNTCCTCCCAGGTTTCCACCCCTTCTTCGCCCTCCAGTGGCACGGTGTGAAAATCCCACTTGTGGGNACCGGTGCGAACGTCCCAGGCCCGCACCCAGCCCGGCACCGCCTCCTTATTAATACGCCGGTCGGCGATGGAGGAACCGTGGATCACCGTGTCGCCCACCACGATAGGNGGCGATTGCACCGAATAGAGCATGGCATTGAGATAGTCGCGCTGCTGTCGGTCGGCCCTTGGCAGCGTCGCGGTGAGATCGATCCGACCATTTTGACCGAATCCCTCACAGGGATAGCCAGTCTTGGCATCGACGCAGATCATATCGCCGCTGCCGGTGCCCCAGAATATCCGCTCATCGATGGGGCCGGAGCCGTCTGTATTGGCACTGCTCCAATAGGCTACACCACGCTGACGCCAGGTGACGGTCATGGCGGTGGTGCCCTCTTCGTAGCTTTTCGGGTTATATACCCAAAGGGTCTCACCAGTACGGGCGTCCACTGCGACCCCCTGGGATAATGGTGTATTAAAATATAAGACACCGCCAATCATTAGCGGAGTGGCCTGAAAGTTTGAATAATTCGGGGTATTTCGGGTGCGGTAAAGATTGTCGGTTTCTTCTTCCAGTTTGTCGACGACGCTGTCAATCGACGACCACCATTCGCCACCGTCGGAGGTGCGCTTGCTAAGAAAAGCGTCGACTGACTTCCAACGCCAGGCGATCTGCAGATTGGTGAAGTTGTCTCTGTTTATCTGCTCCAGGGGTGAATATTTGCTGCCAGCCTTATCCGCACCGTAGACTCGCCATTCACCNCGGCCATCGTTGTCGCCNACTGTAGCGTTTGCGCTCGTGGTATTGCTCTGCTGGGCTTGGGCGTCGGAGATCGAGAAGCTAACGATGTTTATCAACGCCGTCAGTGCGACAACAAAGGTGAGTTTTATAAGGTAGTGGAACCTATCGAGCTTAAGTCTCATGGCTGTTATGACCTCTCTATGAAGGACTGGCATTAATAATAATAAATTAAAGCATTGAGGGCAGGAGTGAAAGCTGACTTTAAGTTTTATTAACTTATTAGTATCCCCCTCTAGTTTCCAGCCTGTTTGTGTACCGTGGGCGCCTATTTCGACTTATCTTTGATTTGCCTCAATTGTCAGACTCGCAAAGGCGCCTAACTGCTTGAGAGCTCTACAATTTGTAACAACTCCCCAGCCCCAGCTATGCAATACTTGCGCCCGTTTGAAATCCCTACTATTGAGAATATTTTCCGAGCCTGTAATTCCCATCTATCGGCCTGGAGTTGTATCAAGGATTGCCCGATGGCACCACGTTCTAAGCTGTTTAGTATCGCTTTTCCCCTGCTATTTTTAAGCATTAGCTCGTTTTCCGTTGCCCAGGAAAATGTGGGTGACGAGTCAACGGTGCGTTATCCCGCCGCCTACTTTGGCGAATGGTCCCCGGTTACCGCCCAGGACATGATGGATCGAATTCCGGGCCTGAGTGAAGGTGGCTTCGGCGGAGGCTCATCGGGTGGGTTTCGGGGAGGTCCTCCAGGGGGATTCAGCCGCGGAGGTGGTGGCGGCCGCGGATTCGGCGGCGGTAGTCGTGGCAGCGAAATTCTGATCAATGGCAAGCGCACGGCGGGTAAGAACAACAGCACTGGTAGCCAGTTACGCCGTATAACTGCCGACCAGGTCGACTATATTGAAATTATTCGCGGCACATCTGGCGAGCTGGATGTGCGGGGCAGCGGCCAGGTAATCAACGTGGTGTTGTTTGAATCGCTAAGCACCTCTACAGTGCAGTACGAAGCCCTGGCTGAGCAATCCGATAACAATACCGTGTCTCCATCCGCCAGCCTTTCTTACAACGGTCAGCGGGGCGCATTGAATTTCCAGCTAAGCGCCCGGGCTGGCGAAGTCTATTTCCAGAACATCAGCAAGGAAAATTCCGTGCTTGGGGATTTCTCACCGAACGATCGAATCGATGAGGAAAGTGCAACCCGGGGTAATAATTCATCCATCAGTACGAATCTCGATTACCAATTAAATGGGAATAGCAGCGCAAGATTCAACGCACAATATATCGAGGGTGATGGGGATACCAATGTATATCGCCATACCACTGACCTGAAATTTGTACCGAATGTGTCGAGCATGCAGCGCGAGGAGAGTCCCAGTTCGATTGAAAATTGGGAGGTCGGCGGCGACTATGAGTACAAAAACGCCCGGGGCGATCGCTTTAAGATACTGGCGATCAGTAATTCCTTTGAAAGCAGAAACATGCGGCAACGCTGGGACGTGGAGCCTGACGATACCGAGACTAAGAACCTGTTCCTGGACTCCAGCAGCACCACCAGGGAACGCATCGTGCGCGGCTCTTACACCTTCGACATCTTGCAGGGTCAGGATATCGAGCTTGGCGCGGAGCGGGCACAGACCATCCTCGATTCCAATCTGGCGCTGGCGATAAACAGCAGCACGGGAACACCCTCAGCCGCCCATGGTGGCCTGGTACCGCTTTCGGTAGCCAATGCCAATTCCCAGGTTGAAGAGATTCGCTATGAGCCCTTCGCGATTCACAACTGGATCATCAGCCCGCGGATGTCACTGGAAACTTCAGTCCTGTATGAATCCTCGGAAATAAGCCAGAGCGGTGATGTGTCGAAGAAGCGGGATTTTGACTTCGTCAAACCCAAGGTCGATTTTCGCTATGACCTGACTCCGACCGTACAGCTGCGTGGCACTATTGAAAAAGTAGTTCAGCAATTGAGCTTCAGAGATTTCGTCGCGGCGACTGACAACCAGGATGAAGATTCCAATATCCAGGTGGGTAATGCGAATCTACGCCAGGAGTGGTACTGGAATTACGAGATCAATACCGAGTACCGCTTGCCGAATGACATTGGTGTGGCGAGTGCCCGATTCTATTACGAAGACTGGCACGACAAGATCGACCGCATGGATGTATCGCTTTCAGAGGACAATCTGCAGAGCGCCAACGGCAATATCGGCGACGGCATCAAGTACGGTTTGGATGTGAATAGCAGCATCCGCATGCGCATGTTCGATATGCCCAACCTGTTGGTAACCGCGAGTATGTCACTGGAAGATTCCAAGATCACTGATCCCTTCCTGGGCATCGACAGGCGCTTCCTGTTCAGCTATCGGGGCAGAACTAACCTGGGTTTCCGCCATGACCTGCCGCGCTGGAACCTNAATTACGGCTTGAATTGGCGAAATATGTTCGACGGCGGCCGTATCCGCTACGACATCGATGATATCGAGTATTCCGGTGGCGATCCGTTCTGGTCGGTGTTTGTCGAATGGGTGGGGTTCAACAACATGACCTTCCGGCTCGATGCTTCTCGCATCGTCAGTAACGGCGAATTCTGCCGCGAGCGACTCCGCTTCATCGGGCGTATGTCGGACGGCATCCTCGAAGAGATAGAAGACCAGTGCTCCACCTCGGGTCCGACTGTATCGCTGCGGGTGAACGGCACTTTCTGAGCTAATCCCAGATGCCCAGCGCTGCTTCCCAATCCAGCGCCCTGCTGCACTGCCTTCCCTATACAGGTACCTCGCATCAAGCCATTTCACCTCAGTGCCTCGTGTTGCGGGGCATCTGTCTCAGTTATAGGCGTACTTAGCTCAAAAGATTGCGTGCTGAGTGACGTTNTTTAGATGGAGACCTATACAATTTGTAACAATAGACCCAATAGGGTCATGCAATACTACAGCCGATAGCACGTTCTTTATCTAAACTGTCCCAAATTCCTCCACGCGCCCACTAGTGGAAGGATTGTGACTTCAAAACAAGAAAGATAAATAGGGAAGTGAGAGGGATGAATGATGGATAGAAGGTGCCATAGGTCAACTATTATCTTGTTTCTGCTACTCGTGGCACCGATCCAGCTCGTCAGCGCACAGGACAACGTCGGTGATGATTCCACCGTAGTCTATCCAGCTTCTTATTTCACCGAGTTTGCCCCCGTTACCGCCCAGGACATGCTGGATCGCATTCCCGGTGCCGGTGGTGGTGGATCTTCCGGATTCAGCGGAGGGGGATTCCCCGGAGGCTCCTCCGGGGGTTTCAGTCGCGGTGGTGGTGGCCGCGGGGGCCGCGGATTTGGTGGTGGCAGCCGCGGTAGCGAGATTCTGATTAATGGCAAGCGCACCGCCGGTAAGAACAATAGCACTNGCGGTCAATTGGACCGCATAACCGCCGAACAGGTCGACTATATCCAGATCATCCGGGGTACATCTGGCGAGTTGGATGTGCGGGGTAGCNGCCNGGTCATCAACGTAGTGTTGTTCGAACAGCTAACTAGCAGCAGTATCTCCTACGAAGCCAGCGCGAGTCGCTCGCGGGATCACACGGTGAAACCCGGTGGTGATTTATCCTACAGCGGTCAGCGAGGCGGCCTGAACTTTCTCTTTAATGCCAATGTGCAGAAACCTTACAGTGATTACATTAGTAAGGAAAACAGCATCCTGGGAGACTTCTCGCCCAATGATCTGGTTCGCGAAGACCGGGTCACCGAGGGTGATACGGCCATGTTCAGCACGAACCTGGATTACGAGATCAATTCCAACAGCAGCGCCCGCATTAATGCTCTGTTTCGAGAGGGCGACGGTCCCACCGAGTTATTCCGCAGAACCACCGATCTCAAGGTTAACCCCAATACTGTCTTGTTGCAGCGGGAAGAGAGTCCGACAGAAACAGATAACTGGGAAATCGGCGGTGACTATGAATACAACACCGCTCGTGGCGATCGCTTCAAGATCCTGTTTATAAGTAATGAGGCTACTTTCGAAACCACGCGACAACGCTGGGACGTGGAGGATGATGGCTCCGAGACCAAGAATCTGTTTCTGGACAATGCGAGTACCACGCGGGAAAGGATCGTCAGAAGTTCCTATACGATGGATATACTCCAGGGCCAGGATATTGAATTCGGTGCCGAGCGAGCGCAGACAATTCTGGACTCAAATCTGGCGCTGGGTTTGGCCAGCAGTACAGGCACTCCCTCGGCCGATTTCGGTGGATTGGTTCCAATATCCGTTGCCAATGCCAATTCATCGGTTGAAGAAATTCGTGTTGAATCCTTTATCATTCACAACTGGATTTTTAATCCCAGGATGTCGCTGGAGACCTCGGTGCTTTATGAGNATTCGGAGATTACCCAGAGTGGCGATGTCTCCAAGAAGCGTGATTTCGATTTCATCAAACCGAAGGTCGATTTTCGCNATGACTTGACGCCGACGATACAACTGCGTGGATCGATCGAGAAAGTCGTGGAGCAACTGAGCTTCAATGATTTTGTGGCGGCGACAGACAGGAATGATGAGGATTCCAATATCCAGGCCGGCAATGAAAATTTGCGGCAGGAATGGTACTGGAAATACGATATCAATGCCGAATACCGTCTACCCAATGACATCGGTGTGGTGAGTGGCAATATTTTCTTTGAAGACTGGCAAGACAGAATCGAACGTATCGATGTGTCTCCGTCGGAAGATAATCTACAAGCCGCCAATGGAAACATCGGAGACGGGCAGGCCTGGGGGGTGAATCTCAGTGCCAGCATCCGCATGCGCATGATCGATATGCCAAACCTGCTCATTTCCTCCCGTTTAAGCCTGGCAGATTCCAGGATCACCGATCCCTTCCTCGGTATCGAACGACGTATGCGTTACAAAGACCGGGGCCGATGGACGATGGGATTCCGCCACGACATCAGCCGCTGGAATATGAACTATGGTCTAACTTGGAGTCAGGAGTTTACTGGCAATTCCAAGCGCTACGATATCGACGACATCGAAATCTCTTCCAGAGATCCGTTCACCAATGCCTTCGTCGAAGTAATTGCCTTCGGTGGTACCACATTTCGACTCGAAGCGTTCAGCTTCAACAATGCAAAGTTCTGCCGCGAACGGCAACGCTTCGTGGGCCGGATATCCGATGGCATTCTCGAGGAAATCGAGGATCAGTGTGGCAACTCTGGAAGACGACTGTCGCTGAGGGTTAGTGGTACTTTCTGAGGTTTTAGGGGACGGTATACTTAATTGCAGCTTGTAATAAGATAAGCTGCCCCTGGATTCATAGTTAACTTCCTTACACATGTAATTNGCTAAATATCCCTTGTCACCCTTTTCTGCATATGCCGCTGATACATCAGCGAATTTGGATGACCTGGAATGGCAGATACACCCTGGTAGGTAGATCGAAAGACTCTGCGCAGCAATGTCGTTAGAATCGTGATATGAATAACTTTGGCAAACTAATTATGTACCCCATTCTAATTAGTGAACTGGCTACCTGCGTAGCCGAACCCTCAGATACTCGAACAATCGTCGACGGAACAGTGTGTCTGGAGCCACGCCCACAAATATGTACCTTAGATTACCGCCCAGTATGCGGGATTATCGCCGACGGTAGCCGCCAGGAGTTTTCCAATGGCTGTGGTGCCTGTAGTGTTCCAGAAGTAGTGAGCTTTGTAGAGAACACATGCGAAACAGCCAACTAAAATTAATGGGGTCGGAGGGAATAAAAATTAGCCCTCCGACCCCATTAATGCCATTAATGTGCTCTTTAATTATTGTGGGTGCCGGCCGCTAGCGGTTAAGATTCATTAGTGAAATTCAGCAGGTATGCCCATTGGACAAGAAAGCACTCCTGAACGAGTTGAAAATCGACCGCAGCGAAACCCAGGTCGAAACAACACGTCCCATCAAGTGGTTCCTGGCCATTGCGATCCTGGGGGGCATCGGCTATGTTGGCTGGTCTGTTCAGTTTCCACAACAGACCGTGGAAGCACTGGAAGTCAGAACAATTCTTGCCCAGGCTCCGGCTGAATTTAATAGTGACAACAGCGTCCTCGATGCCACCGGCTATGTCATCGCCCGGCGCATGGCGACAGTCAGCTCCAAGGTGACCGGCAAGGTCATGGATGTGCTTATCGAAGAGGGCATGGTGGTTGAAGAAGGCCAGGTGCTGGCCACCCTCGATGACAGTATAAATCGTGCCCAGCTGGCGCTGGCTGAATCCCAGGTAGCTGCCGCCAATGCAGCCATCGCCGAGCTTGAAGTACAAATTCGCCAGGCCGAGCTAAACCTGACCCGAACTCGTGACCTGGCGGAGCAGAATCTTGCCAGTCAGGCTGACCTGGACACTGATCGGCTGAGCGTCGAGGCGTTGTCGGCGCGGCTGAACAAGTTTCGGCGCGATATCGACGTGGCCGAACGCAGCACAGCGATCCAGCGGCAATTTCTCGAAGACATGCTCATCCGCGCACCGTTTGCGGGTGTGGTTATTGCGAAAGCGGCGCAGCCAGGTGAGATGATCTCCCCGATCGCAGCGGGCGGCGGATTCACTGCCACTGGTATCTGCACCATCGTGGACATGGATTCACTGGAAGTGGAAGTGGATGTCAACGAATCCTATATCAATCGTGTTTACCCTGGCCAACCGGCTAGTATTGAGCTGAATGCCTACCCCGATGACCCGTATCAGGCCGAGGTGATCGCCATTATCCCTGCCGCCAATCGCAACCAGGCCACCGTCCGGGTGCGTATCGGCTTTCTCGAGCGGGATGCGCGGGTGTTGCCGGAGATGGGCGTGCGTGTTTCGTTCATGGAAAAAGGCATTGCCAACGAACCCGCAGTTGAAGTGCCTGTAGGGGTGCTTGTTCCCGGATCGGCGATTGCCGGCACGGAAGGGGAATTGTTTGTATGGGTGGTGCAGGGTGACGATATGAGCCGCAGGAATGTAGATGTCAGCGACAAGATCGGCTCGCGCGTGCTCATCATCGCCGGATTACGCAGCGGTGAACGAGTCGTCACCGAACTCAACGCAGAACTGCAGTTAGCTCTGGAAGAGGGTGCGCCAGTAAGCGTGTTGAATTAAATCAACTCAAAGAGATAGTTGAGCAATGAGGGCAAGCTGTGTCTATTGTCAGTCTGAATAATGTAGAGAAGAGTTTTACCAAGGGTCGGGAAATTGTCGAAGTATTGCACGGCATCGATCTGGAGATTGATGAAGGGGATTTTATCGCTCTGATGGGACCATCCGGCAGTGGCAAGACAACCTTGTTGAATCTGATTGGGGGNCTCGACCAACCCACTGCAGGCAGTGTAGTGGTGGCCGGGCAGGAACTGGTTGGTCTGTCCAGTAGGAAGCTGGCCCAATGGNGGTCGCAGAACATCGGATTCGTTTTTCAGTTCTATAATTTGCTGCCAGTACTCACTGCACAGCGCAATATTGAGCTGCCCTTATTACTTACCCGGCTTTCCGGTAAACAGCGCAAACGCAATACTGAAGTGACGCTACAGATTGTAGGGCTGGAAGATCGGGCTAAACACAAACCCGGTGAACTTTCCGGCGGACAACAGCAACGTGTCGCAATCGCACGCGCCATCGTCGCCGATCCGAATGTTCTGGTTTGTGATGAGCCGACTGGAGATCTGGATCGGGACACCGCCGATGAAATTCTCGACCTGTTGGAGATTCTTAATAAAGAACATGGCAAGACCATCATCATGGTCACCCACGACCCGAAGGCGGCCAACCATGCGCGTCATACTCTGTACCTGGATAAGGGTCTGTTGGTGGAGCAGGTGACATGAATAAAGTGGCGCTGGTGTGGTCCAATCTGTTTCGCCGCAAGGTCAGAACCTTTCTTACGCTGTTTTCTGTGCTGGTGGCTTTCCTGCTGTTCGCCCTGCTGCGTACCATTGTGAGTTCATTCGAAGGAGGCGTCGAACTGGTCGGAGTGGATCGACTAAACGTTTCGCCGAAGTATTCCATTATCGATCCGCTGCCACTCTCTCATATGAATGAGATTCTCAGTGTGGAGGGTGTGAGTGGCATCGCACAGCAATCCTGGTTTGGCGGTAGCTACCAGGATCCAATCAACTTCTTTCCCAAGTTTCCGGTACAACCGCGCCAGTACTTCGACATGTATTCGGAACTAATTATCGACCCGGCACAGTTGGATGAATTTGAGCGTAATCGCATTGGTGCGGTGGTGCCGGTGACCATGGCTGAACAGTACGAATGGGAAATCGGCGACCGCATTCCCATCGAAGGCGATATTTATATCAAGGCCGATGGCAACAAGCTCTGGGAGTTCGAACTGGTAGGGGT
Organism: Gammaproteobacteria bacterium; assembly: GCA_002730035.1. Taxonomy (GTDB): domain Bacteria; phylum Pseudomonadota; class Gammaproteobacteria; order Pseudomonadales; family Pseudohongiellaceae; genus UBA9145. The sequence goes on from PBYU01000016.1 coordinate 48,241, forward strand.
TTATGAAGCCCCCGATGGTACGTTTCTCTCTTCAGCCTTCCTGTTTCAATATGATTATATCAATGAGGCAATTTCAGAACCCTTAAAGAGCACCGTAAGCTGGTTCACCGTGCGGGTTGAAAATCCAGACGAAGCCGCCGAGGTGGCCTCCCGCATCGATGCGAAGTTTGAAAATTCGCGCAACCCCACCCGCTCGGCGACCGAAGCTGAATTTACCCGTCAGTTCGCCTCCCAGCTCGGCGATATTGGCTTGATGATGAACGCCATTCTAAGCGCCGTGTTCTTTACCATCCTGTTGCTGACAGGGAACACCATGTCCCAAGCATTCAGAGAGCGAATTCCGGAACTGGCCGTGCTTAAGACCTTTGGATTCTCTGATCTGACTGTGTCGGTATTGGTGCTGGCAGAGTCTATCCTGCTCTGTTCGCTCGGTGGGGCTCTGGGGATAGGGCTGGCCGTGCTAATCAGCGACGCGATCGCCCCTCAGGTTGAAGCGCTGCTCGGAACGTTCGTCCTGAGCCCAGCCATCATTGGTTCGGGCATGCTGCTAGCTGTGCTGTTGGGAGTGGTTGTGGGACTAGTGCCAGCTATCGGTGCCAAACGCCTGCAGATCGTGGATGCCTTGAGAGAGTAGTTGGAAATATGTTTAAACAAATTCTCGAAATCAGTGTCATGAATCTCAGAAACCTGCCTTCGCGCCTGGGCAGCTCTTCGGTAATCGTCGTGGGTATCGCCGGTGTGGTCGGAGTCCTCATCGCCATCCTGTCCATGGCAGTAGGATTTGCCACAACCCTGGATCGGGGCGGGGAAGAAGATCGTGGCATTATTCTCAGGGGTGGTACTGCACAGGGTGAGTTAACCAGCAATATCGATACACGGCGCATGCTCTACGTGGGCACCCTCGATGGCGTAGAGCTGTCGAGCGCTGAGGTTTACATGGTGGCGGATATCCCCAAACGCTCCAACTTGTCGCCTGCCAATGTAGTGATACGGGGGGTGGAGCAGGATGCCTTTGCCATTCGGCCAGAGATCAACATTATCGAGGGTCGCAATTTCGAGACCGGCCGTAACGAACTCATCGCCGGGCGCAGTGCCAGTCGGGAATTTGTTGGTATTGATCTGGGTGCTGAGGTCAATCTGCGCAACTCCGACTGGACCATCGTCGGCATTTTCGGCGCGAACGGCTCTGCCTATGAATCCGAGTTGTGGGCGGATATGCCCACTACGCAGTCGGCTTTTCAGCGCCAGGGGGCGGTCAACTCGATGCGGGTGAAGGTGTCAGATCCTGCCGAGATCGCTACTTTGCAGGAGACGTTTGACGCCAACCCCCAAGTGGATCTGCAGATTACCAGTGAGGAGGAGTTTTTCAGCAGTCAGTCAGAGCAGTTGTCGACGCTGATCAGTTCCTTTGGCTACGCCGTGGCGGCAATCATGGCAATCGGTGCCGTGTTTGCCGCTTTGAATACCATGTATTCTGCCGTGGCCACCCGCACGGTGGAAATCGCCACACTCAGGGCTCTGGGCTTCGGCGCCTTGCCGGTAGTGGTCTCCGTCATGATCGAGGCCATCGTGCTGGCGTTAATGGGGGGAGTTTTAGGGGCGGCTATCGCCTATTTCGGCTTCAATGGCTATACAGCCTCAACCCTCAATCAGGGCTCCTTTTCGCAGGTCGCATTCGACTTTGCAGTGACACCTCAGTTGATTCAATCTGGCATCATCTGGGCGCTGGGGCTGGGTGTTATTGGCGGCCTGTTTCCTGCGGTTAGAGCGGCACGCCTGCCTATTACCGTCGCGCTGCGTGGTGAGTAGTCAAATCGCCTATTTAGTTGATCCTGAAAAAGTCATCCATGACTTTTCCAGGATGTCGTGCGCAAAAAGCTAGCGTAAAAGTGCGATTTTACTTGCTTTTGGCGCACTCGCATTGCCCTTTAAAGGGCAATGGTTGCTCATCCATGTGCAACTTAGTCGACCAGAAAAATACTAGCAGCTACAGTTTTCTGGTCGAAATATTTACAATATATGAAGCTAAGTGGTTGAAATCCATATCGAGATGCATTTTTCAGGTTCGACTATTTAACTACAATTTGAAACATTTTAGATTCACCCTAAGGGCCCTATTTGTGGCAGGATACGGGGTTCGAATTTATCGAAACTGGAGCTTGTCACCCTGCTGACGAAAAACCGGCGCATTTCAGGCATCAACTAGCTATTGAGGCCAAACTAGAGAGGTAGGAGAGGATATTTTGAATACTCTAACACTAAAAAGAGCGTTACTGGCTTTGCGGGCTACTCTGTTGGCTCTGCCGGGTCTGGTTCTTGCTCAAGACACCATTGAATGGTTCACCCTGGGTAATGATTATGCCCATACCCGTTACACCCCTGCTGCGGAGATTACTGCGGATAACTTCAGTGACCTCGATGTGGCCTGGGAATGGGATGGTGCGAGCTTCGGCGCAGTCAGTGGCCGATCAACTCCATCTTATATCAATGGCATGCTCTACACAGTGGCTGGTTACAACCGTCATGTAATCGCCATCGATCCCAAGACTGGTGAGACTGTCTGGTCTTACCGAGAGCCGAATACGCCTCGCGGTGAGTACTCCATGCGCGCCGATTACGGTAAGGGTGTTACTTATACCGAGATCGACGGCCGCGGGGTAATCCTGATTATTTCACCGGCTTTCTTCCTGACCGCACTGGATGCGGAAACCGGCATTCCGCTGGAAAACTGGGGAAAAGAAGTGCCAATCGATGACTTTCCCAAATCAGGTGTGGTGGATCTCATAGCCGACCTGGGTCACCCCTATGATCCCTACGAGGGCATCCCCCTGGAAACCGGATACATCACTTCCTCTTCACCGCCGATCGTCGTCAATGACACAATCGTGGTTGGCAACTCTGCCGAGCAGGGCTACCACCAGGCACGTATTGAAAACGTGCCGGGCGACATTCTTGGCTACGATGTTAAGACCGGCGATTTCAAGTGGAAGTTCAACGTGATTCCCAAGCCGGGCGAGTACGGTCATGAAACCTGGGAGAATGATGCCTGGGAATGGACTGGTGATGTTTCCTCTTGGGCGCCGTTGTCGGCTGACCCTGAAAACGACCTGGTGTTTATTCCCACCAACAGCGCAACCATCGACTATTACGGTGGCTTCCGTCCCGGGGATAATCTCTACGGTGCCGCTCTGATTGCACTGAATGCCAGTACTGGAGAGAGGGTCTGGCACTTCCAGTTCGTGCATCATGAAATCTGGAATTTCGATACACCAACCGCTCCAATCGCGCTCGATTTGAATGTTGATGGTCGAGAGATTCCTGCAGTTATTCAGGCCACCAAGCAGGGCTGGCTGTATTCATTCAATCGGCTCACTGGTGAACCGATCTGGCCTATCGTAGAGCGAGCGGTGCCGCCTTCTATCGTACCGGGCGAAGTCCTGTCTCCTACCCAGCCCCACGTGACTTGGCCAGAGCCGTATGCCATGCAGGGTCTTTCCGAAGACGATCTGGTGGATTTCACGCCTGAGCTGAAAGCACAGGCGCTGGAAGCTGTGGAGGACTACGTCTTGGGTGGCTTGTTCAATCCACCTATTCATGCGGATAACGCCGAGGGTAAATATGCTGCGATAAACTGCCCTGGCGGTTCCGGCGGCGTGAACATTACCTCGCCACCAGTGGCCGATCCGACCACGGGCTATATGTATGTCAACTCCCATACTGCCTGTTTCGCACTGCGCCTGATTCCAGGTGAAGAGGCTGACCTGTTATTCCCGAACTCTACTGGAGTCACCACAGCACAGTATGCCAACGGTGTTGCCGGTGCAACCGCGAGACCACCGCGTCATCCGGCTGGCATTCCACTCTGGAAGCCACCCTATAGCAGCATTACCGCCTATGACATGAACACCGGTGAGAAGGCATTTGTTATTCCAACCGGTGAAACTCCACAGCGTTACGCTGACGCTTTCGAGCGTGCGGGCGCCGACATGAGTGAGGTGGGCAACACCGGAACTGGTGCGCTGGTACCGATGGTGGCCACTGCTAACATGCTGATCTATTCGGATCAGGCCAGTGACGGTACACCGACGCTCTGGGCGATAGACAAGGCCAGTGGCGAGATCATCGGTGAGATCGAAGCGCCGGCACGATCCAGCTACGGCATGAGCTCCTGGGTACACGAAGGACATCAGTACATCATGCTGCAAACCAGCTCCAAGCTGACTGCCCTGGCACTGCTGGGTGCAGCCGAGGACGAAGCGGCTCACTAAAGCCCTTCACAGCGTAAGACAAAAAGGGGAACCAGGTGGTTCCCCTTTTTGTCATCTAGCTAAGGCTGCCTGAGATCCATTAATCGAGCGATGATGTCGGCATTGTCGAGTTGAGTGTCTTTAGAAATGGTATCGACGTAGATTATTTCACTGGTGTTGCTGCCACAGGCATGCCAACGGCGGATAAAGCGGACGTTGTTAGAGCCGGCGAATACGGTATAGGTCTTTACTTCTTCTGCTGCCGCAATGTGTTGGCAAGCTGAATCGTAACCGATAAATTCATCGCTATTGGCGATGAGCGCGGCAATTTCCCCCACAGTGCATTCAACACCTAACAATCGACAATTGGGTGCGGCCGTATTCAATTCATCGAATCCCACAGTTTGTGTAGCAATGCCATCTTTGGACGCCACCTCGATAATGAGTTCGCTGCGATTGCGTTCTTCCGCTCCAAAACCTATATCCAGAATCACACGAACATTCGAATCACGCAGCAACGTCATTACCAGCTCCGATTCAAAATCTCCACTCACCCGCTTGCGGATGTTACCGCCCACGCCGAAATTCAGGGTGATCAGCCTGGCCTGTTTATTCGGGTCCAGCGTTTCTCTTAACTGCTGAGCCTGTTGCAGACAGGCAGAATCCGGCCAAATCTTGGGGTAGCAGAACTTATGATTGCCGAGAATTTTGTCCAGCCACAGATTGGTGAGTTCCGAAACTGATGCCTTGGCTGAATACCCTTTCTTGCCGCGGGAATTAAAGAAGCGATAGTTCTGCAGGGGTACCAGCGGTAGCACACCCAGCTGCGTGAGCCGGGAGTCAGGGTCCAGCAACAGAAATTCGGCCGGTGAAAGGCTGTCTATCTCTGTGCGAATTTGTTCTAGCAGGTCCAGCCACACAAGAAACCGTTCCAGCAAGCCTCCACGTCGGGAATAAGTTAATTCGCGTACGAGTATGCCGGACTCGTCACCGAAGACCTGTCTGAGCTTGGCATCACCGATCACGATGATGCTGGCATCGGGATAGTAATTAGCCATGCGCTGGCAGATAACACTGGTAATCGCCACATCGGCGCCAATGGTAATCCGGGAGAGCACCAGGATTTTCTTCGGGTTGGCCATAATCGGCAGGCGCTGGTCGGGACTGAGGCGAATCGTTTCAATGCGCTCATACAACTGTTCTTCGGTGCGTAAATGAAACCCATTAAGTTCAGATTCTAATGGCTGGCCGCTCTCGTGCTCACACAGAAATTTAACGACCTGGCAGATAAGCCGGTTGTAGGTCTCAGTCTGCAGTTCTTCGAAATCATCGCACAGACGCTCGATGACAATCCCGAACAGGGCACTGGCGGCGAGCTGATTCTGCGCCTGATCTGAGAAGTGAGTAGCCATCTCGCACAACAAGTGGATGTACTCCCGGTTGTATTCATCGCTGTAGTAATACCGATCCACAAAACTGCAAGCGACACGCTGGGCCAGGGATTCGATGGACTCGTCCGTTGGCGCTTGCTGTAGCGCCTGCCACTGTTCCTGGTAATAAGAGGCTCTCATGTAGCGCTACCCAGTGCTGTGCAGGCGGCTTCGTAAACCATGGACGGGGAAATTTCTGTCATGCAGGCATGATGTCCCAGCGGGCAGGTCTTTTTGTGGCAGGGTACACAGGGCAGGTCTTTCTGTAACACCGTCGATAACTCCAGGTTAGTCGCTGTGTAGATAGCATTGGTCGGTCCCATAAGCACGATATGGGGAATATTGAATGCTACCGCATAATGCCGAGGACCCGTATCGTTCGTTACCAGCAGGTCACAGCATTTAATGAGTGGTTTCAGCTCAGCCAGGTCAATTTTGTCTGCGGCGGTATTGATGATTGTTGCGCTGCTTGCCTCTACAATGCTTGCAGCTATCGCTTCTTCTCCGGGCCCGACTAACAATAACAATTTGCAGTGCATTTTTTCCTGCAGTAGTTCTGCAACTCGAGCAAAATGTTCCGCCGGCCAGCATTTCGAAGAACCAAAGCTGGCGCCGGGATTCAATCCAATGACGCGATCTTGTGGCTCAATCCCATAGGATTTCAGCCGTGCTGCACCTTTCGTAGAAAGTGCTTCGGAGATATACAATCTTGCTTGCGGGTGCGCTGGTAGTTCTAAATCGAGGTAGCGACATAATTCCAGGTAGTAGTCCTGCATCGGCGAGGGTTTCACCACGCCACCCTCCATAACCGGGTCAGGACCACCACTAAGAAAATATTTATGCAGGTTTCTTCTGTAACCGTAGATGCGTGGTACTCCCGCAAATTTGAAAGTAAGAAAAGAATGGGTTGTGTTGGGCAGCAACAGGCCAAACTCTGGTCCTATGGGTGCAAGCTCGTGGCGAATATTTTTCAATCCCTTCAAATTCTTATCGTTGCAATCGACAAGATGGTCGAACCACGGTGCATCTTCAAGAATGCCCCTGGCGTAGGGCCTTACCAGGGCGGTGATGCTGGCGTTGGGAAAGTTTTCGCGCAGGCACTCGAATACCGGAGTAGCCATGACAATGTCTCCAACCCAGTTGGGGCATCTCACTACCAGGCTGTCGATGGATTGAAGGGCAGGTAGCATTACAGGGTCGGACTTACCAGTCTTGGTTAACCCTGATCGAGGGTGTAAGCGATAGCTGCGGTCTTCTCGCCAGCCGCCATCTGCTCTCTTTCTTGCTTGATATAGTCAGAGCGAACTCCCATCACAGTCGAGTATCGAATCGTGTAATGTATCTTGTCTTCGGCCATGAGTTGTTCCGATAAGTCCCTGTCATAGGCAACCAAATCTTCGAACTCGGCGAGCCAGGTGTCCTTGTTCATGGCCTCGACCTTCTCCACCAGTCCCCGGTAGATGGGTGCACATTCCCAGTCGGTTTCAGCATTGACATACCAGTTGCACAGCTTGGCCAGTTTATCGAGAAACAGGTCGTGGTCTTCGCCGAAGTTCAGGCAGGAGCCATCGAAATAATTGCCCTTACCGGACATCTTCGATTCGTCGATCAGCGGTTTGGCAATCTCATAGCCGGCGGTTCCCTTGAAGGGAAAAAATAAGGCCCATCGAAAGCGCCCCATTTTTACCTTGGCACACAAACGAATGGTCTCCATAACCTCGTCACGGGATTCGTAGGGCAGGCCGATCATGATGAAGGCAGAGCTGTGCAGATCGTAAGCGTGGGCCGCATAGAAAGAACGTTCGATTTGTTCATTCTTCATATAGCGCTTGAGTACTTCGCGTCGCACCCTGGCAGAGCCACTCTCCAGACCAAACTTGACGATAATGCAGCCAGCTTCTTTCAATGCCCTGGCCGCGGGTTCGTCGAAGCAGTTAACGTGACCGTTGACTACGAAGGGGGTATTCACTTCATGTTTTATATAGGCTTCGCAGAACTCGATGACGTAATCGGTATTAAGCGTAAATAAATCGTCATCGAAAATAAATGTGTTGATCTGCGGGTTTTCCCGTAGCAACTTCTTCAGTTCATCCATCAACACATCGATAGGAAAGTGTCTGAGGAAGTCTTTTACATTTTTCGCTGCACCATCTTCTATGTACTGATCGACAATCTCGATGTTGAAACAATAGGTACACTTGTAGGGGCAGCCCCGGGAAGTGAGTATGCCCATCCAGCCGCGGGTTTCCTTCATGACAGCCTTCATGTCGAAGATGTCATAGTCCAGTGGCGGTAATTTTTCCAGATCCGGGAAGGGTGCCACAGGGTTGGAGACCGGCACGCTGCCCATCCAGGATCTGAAGTTGGATAGAGTGTGCGGGTGTTCGCCTTTTTCCAGTGAATCCATCAGTTCCAATAGAGCCCAGTCGCCCTCACCGACACATACGTAATCGAATAGTTTGGATTTGTGTACCTCATCGGGAACCATGGTGCAGTGCACACCACCGATAGTTTGCACCAGTTCTGGTAGTGCCGCGCGTATCGCCTTGCTCTGTTCTACCACCCAGTCGTATTGTTGAGACATCACAGAGAATCCCACCAGCCCGGGTTTGCTATCCCGGATATAGTCGATTAACTCTGCGCTGCTGGGTACACCCTGGTATTTCTCCGACACATGCATAAGGTCCATTGCATGACCATTTGCATGCAGTACACCAGCCAGCGAGGCGATGCCATGATTGGTACCCAGTGGGCCATCAATCTGGGGATAAATCATCAATATTTTCATTCAGTCCAGCTTCTCTGTAACAGGTTCTGTACTCAGTCTCACTGGGCCCAGAGTCTATCATTGATTATCGAAATTCATCACCGCAACAAGCACTTATTGCCCAAATTACTCTTATCTTATCGGTCTGAAGAGCCTATTATTTATAGGGTTCTTGCTCGTCAGGCAAAGCCGGTGGAATAATCTCTGGTCTGCCTGCGGATTTGCAAATACACTAGCGAGGACATGCAGCAGAATTACCAGAACAAGGATAGGAGCCGAGAATCTCTACGGTCTAAGTTATCTCTGAAATCGCTTAGCACGATCGCCTGCGTTCTGCTGGCCCAATTTTCTTGGCCGACGCTATTCGCAGCCGAAATGCCGCTGCAAGCCAGTCCCCTGGTGGGGTCGAAAGCGGCTGCTGTAGCGGGTAAGAGTCACTATCTGATCAATTGTCAGCAGTGCCATGATGCCGATGGCCGGGCACTGGCCAGTATCGATTATATCGCCGCCAACCTGACGGCACCGGACTCCTGGTATTACGGCACCGAGCCGCTGCACATCTTTCGCAGCATCAAGTTCGGTGCCGGGCTGGAAATGCCGCCATTCAAAGACACACTAAATGACGAAACGATCTGGCAAATTGTGGCTCACGTGCTTAATATCGGACCCAGGGAACATAGACCCACTCAAGAATGATACTCGAGGTATAGCTGATGACCACCCTTCGCGACCAGCAACAAGAAGCAACTGAAGAAACTACCGAACAGGAAGAAAAGGTTGTGTCTCGCCGTAACTTTATCAAGGGCACCGCGCTGGCTGGCGCCGGTGCAGCCGCCATGTTACAGGCGGAGCAGGCTGCCGCCGATGAAGACGGTGTGACCGACATCCGCATTCCGGAAGAGATTCCACGCACCCTTGCCGAGGCCGCCAAACCGGCCAATTTTCCGATGTCCGGTGCAGAGGTCTTTGCCAAATTCTGTAGCGATGAGGGTGTGGGCGGTTTCTTCTGCTGCCCCGGAAACTACAATATGATCAATGCCATAGCGGCAGAGGGCATACCCAGCTACGGTGGCCGTTGCGAAGGTAATATGACCTCAGCTGCCGATGGATTTTCCCGGGTTACAGGGGAGATTGCCGCGACCTCCGGTACCGAGGGGCCGGGTTTCACCAACATGATTATGAATATCGGTGCGGCAAACTCAGCCCGCACCCCGCTGCTGGTCATCGCCAGTAACAAGACCATTGGCGAGGACGATACCGAGCACGGTATTCAAACTGCCTACCAACAATCACAGACCGATGGCCTGAAGAAGTGGGGTAAACGCCTCATTACGCCAAACCGCATCTACGAATATGCCGCTTACGCTTTCCGGGAACTGAAGACTGGCGTTCCCAAACCGGTGCACCTGGATTTCCCCGGTGAGGTCTCCGGTGCCCGCTTCGAAGAGCCCGGCGAGCTGCAGTATTACTATGACAAGACCCGCTATCGCACAGAATCCAAGCCCCACCCGAACCCAGCCGACATAAGCCGGGCAGTGGACATGATACAACGCGCCGAGCGACCGATGATCGTGGCAAGCACCGGCGTATTTTACGACAAGGCCTGGGAGGCTCTGCTGCGAGTCGCCGAGAAGAATGACATCGCCGTGACGGAATCGGCTCCCCAGCGAGGGCATTTTTCAGATGGTCACCCCTTGTCGGCCAGTACTTCCATGGATGCAGTCCGCAGCGCCGATCTGGTCATTCTGGTGGGTCAATACTGTATGCCTTCCATCGGCGAGTTCGCCTTCGGTCCCGATGCCAAGTGGATACGAATCGATCCCGATGCGACGGATATCGGTCGTAACGTACCCATCGATCTGGGCATAGTCAGCTCTGAGAAAGCCGCTCTTGAAGCCCTGGTAGACGCGCTGCCGTCTCGCACTCGGCAGAGCTGGCGTGATGAGTTGGCCGCCGCCCGCCAGGCGTTCGACGATCAGAGCGAAGAGTATTACCGCTTAGGCCTGCAACACAGCGCCGCTACCGAGTCGATTCACCCCGCTGTGATCGGCAAGCATTTGGGTGATTTTCTCTACCAGGGTGAGATTGACCGGGACCAGACCACGGTAGTCTCCGGCGGCTACGGTATCGGCAGATACACTCGCCGCTATCTGCGCGCATTCCGGCCCGGGCAGATCTGTAATGGCGCGTACCAGTATGGCGCGATAGGTCCCGATATCGGATACACGGTCGGAGTGGGGGCGGCGGTACAGAACGGTATCGGTCCGCAGGCGCCTTATAAGGGAGCGCCGGTTTTCGGTATTACCGGCGATGCCGGTGTGGCCTATTCCATCATGGAGTTCGACACGCTGGGTAAGTATCGCATTCCTGCCATCATGCTTGTGTACAACAACAATGCCTGGGGAGTGTGGACGTCCGGTGCTGGACGCGGTGCGGTGCGTGCCCAGCATATGTATCTGTTCCAGGAGAATCTGCGCTACGAGAAAATTGCCGAAGCACTGGGCTGTAATGGTGAGTATGTGAACAGCCCCGAGCAATTAACCCCGGCGCTGGAACGCAGTTACGAGCTGGCAACGCGGGAAGGAATTTCCACCCTGATCAATTGCCAGGGAAAGAAGGAGTTCTGGACTAACCAGTATCCTCCGGCTATGCCACGACACTTTGCGCCGGGCGCACTGGCTTACTACAAGTAATTAATAAGCAGCCCGTTACGATGCAGGAAGTATTTAGCGCCGTTAAGAGCGAACTGCAAAGCTATGCTGACCGGGGTATCTTTCAGAATTTCAGTGTGGCCGAGGGCGGGGCTGGAAACGCCGCCGAGTTTCGCTTCAACTGGTTATCGGAAACACCATTTCGGCTGAAGCTCAATGCAGCGAAGGGCGAACTGGAGCTGAGGAACATTCTGCCTGCGGTGCCATATCGTTCGGATATGGACAGGGCATATCGTCAATTCCTGACAGAGCGCTGCGACGCGTCGCTGCCGCCTCACCGACGACTCGACGGTGAGCGCTTCTCATTCCAATGCAAGAATCGACAGGCCAAGCTGTCGGTGATTATAGGATTTAGTGAAAACGATGGGGGTGAGGCGGCAAGGACCGCCATCAACCTGTTGCACGAGACCTTCAATAACTTCCTGATGGAAGGTCCTTACCAGAATTACATGGTCGAAGTGTTTAACGTGTCTGAAGAGTAAATGCAGACCAAATCAAGTCGTGTTGGTCTGCACCCGCCCCTGGGATTGCGAACGATTACTGGTGGCATTTACGATCATGTCAGCCGTTACCGGGACGCGGTTAAAGTGATGACCACCCAGAGCATCTGATATGGCGCACAGCAGCGCTGCCGCCGCGCAGCCCTGAATGGGTTCGCCAATCCCTTTTACCCCTACCGGATTCTGTGGATCGGGAATATCTGTCGCGGCCCAGTCCATGGGAGTGGGCACGTCCAGGTAGGTCGGTATCTTGGCCTGGGTAAAACCAGTGGCTGCCGGCAGCCCATTCTGGGGATCATAGGAATGGCGTTCGAATCCGGCCATGCCGAAGCCCATGACTGCCGCGCCTTTCACCTGAATCTCCAGGCCCCGTGGATGAAGGACAGTGCCGCAGTCCGCCACACCCAGATAATCCAGTATGGCGTACTTGCCTGTTTCCAGATCCAATTCAATTTCAATGAATCCTGCCGCCAGGGCAGGTACAGTGCCCTGTTGTTCCAGGTTGTCTTTGGCAACACCGATCAGCCCACTGCCCGCCAGTGCCGCCACCGATCGACTGGTCATGGAGTTAATGTCCTCCGGCACATACTGCCCGCTGTATTTGCCACCCAGGGCGATAGCCCGGGCAGCAGCGTCGGCGTAAGTGATGTAGGTAGAGGGATCGGATTTGAGAAACACTCGCTCATCGCCGATGTCATAATCGTCCGGCGAACCACCCAGGTCGATGGCCGCGATCTCCAGCAGTTTCTGCAGCGCATCCATGGCGGCAACATAGTTGGTGCGGGTCATGGTATAGGAGGTGTTGCTGCCAAACTGGCCAAGATTCCAGGGCAGGTGTCGGCGACTGTCGCCCCGCTCGATGATGCAATTGTCCCAGTTGCACTTGAGGATTTCGGCAGCGACTCGTGAGGTGCCGGTATGGGAATAAGTACCCAGGTTGCCAACACCGGTATGGATATGCAGCTTGCCATCCGGGGTCAGTCGCACCAGCCCGTCGAAGCCATTGGCGCCTGCCGAGTGATAGGCCTGCCCGACGCCGACCCCGATGGCCTTGCTGCCATTACGTTCACCGCTGCGGGCTCGCTTTCCAGCCCAATCGAATTGCTCAGCACCCATGGCCAGGGCTTCTGCCAGATGTGAGCTGGTGAGAGAACTTTGATTAGCGCCGTAATTGTCATCGCTGGCCGGCGCGTTTATCTGACGAATAGCTAATGGGTCGAGTCCCAGTTCACGTGCCGCCTTGTCTAACAGGGGCTCTATGGCAGCGTGAATCTGGTTTTGGCCAGGCCCCCGTTGCGGCCCTTTAAGTGGTGTATTGGTAAAAACCGGTATGCCGCGAAAGCGCATCGCTTCAGGCTGATAAACCAGAGACACTGCATCGCCACCGGACAACCAGTCAGAAAATCCGGCATTGCCACCATTGTCCTGCACCACGTATAAATCGATGGCGCTGATGCGGCCATCGGCGCGGAAGCCCATTTTTACATGCCCTTGAAACCCGTGCCGGGCTGAACCGATGTAGTACTCTTCCTCACGGCTGATGCGCAACATCACCGGCCTACCGGTCAAGCGGGCCATGTGCGCCGGGATAGACATCTGCGGGGATCCAGCGCCTTTGGAACCGAAGCCACCGCCACAGAATTCGGCGATAAAAACCAGGTCCGCCGGAACGATACCGATGTAGCCTGCCAGGGAGGGGACAGGAAAGCTCTGGCTCTGGCTCGAGCCATGCACGAAGCATTTGCCATTTTCCCAATAAGCCAGTGCCGATCTGGGTTCCATAGAATGGTGCGAATGACTGGCGGTGACAAAGCTCTCGCTTATGACATAAGCAGCTTCGGCGAAACCAGCTTCCAGGTCGCCCACAGTCCATTCACGTGCCGCTTCACCCTCTGGCATTTCGTTATTGTTAATCGCCTGTATCTCTTGCTCAGACCAATGTATCGATCTGACTTCGTCTCGCATCGTGGAGTTGCCCACGTTGCCCTGCGTCCGAGCATGGGGTCCATCGGGTTGCAGACTGCTTATTGGATCGATGGTAAATGGCAATGGCTCGAAACTGAAATTGATTGCCTCGATGGCATCTTCGGCCGTCTGCTCGTCGACAGCAGCAACCGCCAGGATCGGATCACCGACGTAGGCTGGTTCGTTGGTGAGGATGGGGTTACTCAGGGCGGGCATGGCAGGCACATCGTCGGCCGTCAGTACGGCGATCACACCTTCCATCTGCAGAGCCTTTGATAGGTCGAGGCTCTGAATTCGGGCATGGGGTACAGGGCTGGTCAGCAAGCGGGCATACAACATCCCATCGACGCGAAAATCTTCGGCGAACTTGGCCTTGCCTGTGACCTTGCCGTGAACATCCGGTGGGGTGAAATCTTTACCAATATGCATGTAAGCCATGATCAATCCTCACTCTATCCCGTGCCGGCTAGCATGAGCACAGGGCTACCCAATGTCCATTGCCGCAGAAGTACAAAAGGAAGCTACGATCAGGAGCCTGGCAGCTTTTTCCTAGTCTCTAGTATCTAGACTCGGCCCCGCCGCGACTAACGCCTGTCCTTCCTCGTTATCGGTAAATTTCTCGAAGTTAGCGACAAACAACTCTGCCAGTTCCCTGGCCTTGCGATCCCATTCAGCAGGATCTGCATAGGTGTTGCGGGGATCCAGGATACTGTCGTCAGCTCCAGCAACGCTCACAGGCACGTCGAGATTGAAGTAGGGCAGGGTAATGGTTTCCGCCTCATCGATGCTGCCGTTCAGGATGCCGTGGATAATGGCGCGGGTGGCTTCGATAGAAATGCGTTTGCCGGTGCCGTTCCATCCGGTATTGACCAGATACGCAGTCGACCCCGCCGCTTCCATACGCTTGGCCAGCACCTGGGCATAACGAGTAGGGTGGAGAGACAGGAAAGCGGCGCCGAAACAGGCAGAGAAAGTAGGTGTCGGTTCGGTTACGCCCCGTTCGGTACCGGCCAGTTTGGCGGTGAAACCGGATAGGAAATGATACTTGGTCTGCTCGCTGTTGAGCTTGGACACCGGCGGCAGCACACCAAACGCATCGGCGGTGAGAAAGACCACTTGCCTGGCATGTCCACCCTTGGAGATCGGTTTAACGATATTGTCGATGTGGTAGATAGGGTAAGACACCCGGGTGTTTTCTGTCTTGGAGCCATCGTCATAATCGATCTCACCAGCATCGCTGACGGTGACGTTTTCCAACAGCGCATCACGCCTGATGGCATTATAAATATCCGGCTCGCTTTCCTTGCTCAGCTTGATGGTCTTGGCGTAACAACCGCCTTCGAAGTTGAACACACCATCGTCATCCCAGCCGTGTTCATCGTCGCCAATCAAGGCGCGTTCCGGGTCGGTAGAAAGGGTGGTCTTGCCAGTGCCCGACAGGCCGAAGAAGATTGCAGTGCTGCCATCGTTGCCCACATTGGCGGAGCAGTGCATAGATGCCATGCCCTGTAGCGGCAGCAGATAGTTCATCATGGAGAACATGCCCTTCTTCATTTCTCCCCCGTACCAGCTGCCACCAATCAGCTGCATTTTTTCGGTTAAGTTGAAGGCGATAAAGTTTTCCGAATTCAGTCCCTGCTCCTGCCAGTCGGGATTGGTACATTTGGCACCGTTCATCACGATGAAGTTCGGTTCGAAATCCATCAGCTGATCGTCGCTAGGGCGGATAAACATGTTCTTCACGAAATGGGCCTGCCAGGCCACTTCCATGATGAAGCGCACCTTCAGGTGACTGTCTTCATTGGCACCGCAGATGGTATCCATGACATACAGACGCTTGCCGCTGAGTCGATTGGTAACCAGGCCCTTAAGATGTTCCCAGGTGTCCTGGCTAATTGCTTTGTTGTCATTCTTGCCCTGGTCGGACCACCACACCTTGTCTCTAGTGGTGTCGTCACGCACCAGATACTTGTCCTTTGGCGAACGGCCGGTAAAGATACCCGTGTCTACCGCGACGGCGCCGCTCTCAGTTAATTGGCCGCGTTCATAGCCCTCTAACCCCTCGCTCATTTCTGCCTCGAAGAGAGTTTCATAGCTGGGGTTATAGATGATGTCATCGGCATCCGTAATGCCGTATTGGGTCAGGTCTGGAGCCGTGTTGACAGCTTGGGAATCGACGCGTTCGGATTGAGTCATTAGGCTAACCTTTGCTGAGACAAACAGAATGGGCCAATTGTACTAAAGGCAGATTGAAATGCGAGACCTCAGAGTGAGTTGGGCGACATTTTTTAGAGATGCTCCTAGGAGGGCTTACTGACGACCTTCGTTGATTGCCACAGCTACCGTGGTTTGGCCCATGTTGCGTACAACAAACTGGGACTCTTCTTCGCGCCAGGCCCAATCACCGGGCGCGGCCAGTTCATCGGTAACGCCATCTGTACGCGTGATATGTATGGTACCTGCGCTGCCCTGCACGATTACCGTTGGATTCTGGTGGGTCTGAAGTCCCGTTGCTTCGCCCGGAGCCAGTTCTATACGATAGGAACGAAACCAGGGATTTTCTATTTGCGGCTCGGAAGACATTCCCGAAGGCCCGTCACGGGTATCACCGGAAACCCCACCGCCATCATTAACGAAGGCGATGATGCGTAACAAGCCTGGGCCGGCATTGGACACCTTGTGTGTCAGGGAAGTGGAGGCGTAGTCGGTGATCGCCCGGACGCTGCCGTTGCTTGGACCAGCGCCGTTGCTGATGGAAGTAAGCAGGATTGCCTGATTGTGAATATGGGGGAATGACTCGTCACCCGGATTCACCTGTACGTCCAGCAGGAACAAGCCACCTACGTTGTGCACGGTTCGATGGCGAGGTTCCTGCAGCAGGTGCACGATCTTCTCGCCGGGAAACTCATTCTCCTGCGCATGAATAGCGGGACTCAAGCGATCTAACCCTACTTGCAGAGTCGTGAGTGCGAAAATCGCGGTGGCAATAATTGCAAGAAATTTTGGAAGCAGTTTAGTGACAGGCTTGTCCATGCTTACTCCATATTTTTTATAAGTTTTGATGAATGGCTAGTCGGTCTATGAGTCAGGAAGAGCGAACACCAGCAGTTCTGAATCGTTAGCTCGACCGCCACCGGCGATGGCAATGTACTGCCTGTCATCGATCAGGTAACTCATGATAGGACCGTGTAGGCGTTGATCCACCATGACCTCACCTAATATTACGCCGGTGGCTTTGTCGTGAGCCACCAGAACAGATCCCGTCTCTTCAGGACCGATCTCGTCTTTCGCAGCCAGATAGGAAATCAACACCGTTTTGGTGATCAGAATGCCGCCCTCGGCAACCACATCATTGAACATGGTACCTAGTGGCCCCAGGTTCAGATGGGTAATAGCGGGGTGGTCTGTGGGGCCTTTGCCGAAGGGTATCTGCCAGATGTGTTCACCGGTATTCAGGTCGATCGCCGTAATTCTCCGGTAAGGTGGTTTTATCAAAGGCAGTCCGCGGGGCCCGCTGGTGTCTCCATATTGGATGACGTAGGGCCAGTCGGAGGTGCCGTCCGGGGGTGCCACCAGGGCCATGCCGATAGGACGGGTTTCGGACGGGATATACAGCGTTTGCGTCTGCGGATCCATGGAGGCACCGGGGAAATTTGCGCCACCGGCCGCGCCCGGTACTACATAGGTCGAAGACTTGCCATCCTGTCCTCGCACTATAGGTGGTGTGAAGATATTGCCGAGCACGAAGTTATTCGAGATCTCCAATGCTTCTTCCCTGAGCTCTGGCGTGAAGTCGATCAGATCGTCTAAGGTGATACCGATCTGCTCGAAGGGCAGCGGCCAGGTGGGGAAGGGTTGAGTCGGGTTGGCCCTTTCGCCGGGAACAGTGCTGGCTGGGACCGGGCGCTCCTCGATAGGCCAGACCGGTTCTCCGGTTACCCGATTGAACACATAGGTGAATCCAGTTTTCGACACCTGTGCGATAGCCTTGATTGGCTCTCCGTCGACGACGATATCGATCAGGTTAGGCGCCGAGGCAATATCATAATCCCATAGACCGTGATGCACGGTCTGGAAATGCCATACCCGTTCTCCGGTTTCGGCATCGAGGCAGACAATACTCTCGGCAAACACGTTCTCTCCCAAGCGTCTGCCACCCCAGTAGTCATTGGTGGGCGTAGAAGTAGGCAGGTAGACCAGCCCCAGCTCGTCATCCGCCGCCATGTAGCTCCACACATTAGTATTGCCTGCACTCTGCCAGGAATTATCTTCCCAGGTCTCGTTAAATTCTTCCCCTGGCTGAGGAATCGTGTTGAAGCGCCATTTGAATTCGCCAGTGCGGGCGTTGTAGGCGCGCACGTGCCCCGGTGGACTGCGATTGGACATGATGTAGTCAAAGACTTTCGAACCGACGATGACAGTATTGCCGACTGCAATGGGAGGGGCGCCATGGGTGATGTTGCGCATCTCGAATTCCAGGCGGCCCAGGTTCTGCGTGAGGTCGACGAAGCCGTTGTCACCGAAGTCAGGATCGGGCTGGCCGGTATGAATATCGATCGATACCAGTTGCTTGCCGAGTGTGGCGATAAAAATGCGTTCCACTTCACCGTCGGTCCAGTATTCGATACCGCGGGTTTGTATGGGTGAGAAATTCGGTGGTCCCAGCTTGTAACTCTCCGGATCGAATACCCAGAGTTCTTCACCGCTGGCAGGATCCAGTGCCACCACCTGGCTGTGATTGGTGGCGGTATACATGATACCGTTTACTACCAGGGGTGTGGCGCGATAGTCGCCGGTCGGATACAGCAATTCTTCGGGAATTCTGTTGTCCGCCGACTGCCAACGCCAGGCGACTTGCAGCTGCTCGAAATTACTTCCATCGATCTGGTCCAGGTCGGCGTACTTCGCCGAAGAATGGTCGCCACCGTGGTGCAGCCAATCACCCGTGCCTACAACTTGCTGTTCCTCGTTGCTTTGTTCTGCACAGCCGCTCAGCACAGTCAGGAGGCTACAAATAAAGAATGTTTTTACTAACTGCGTCATGGTTGGTCTCTGTCTTCTTTACAAAACTTAGTCGGGTACATTCGCATCGAGAAAACTGAAGATGGAATCGTAGATACGTAACATCTGGTCGGCGGGGAATCCGCCGTGCCTGCCGTTCGGCACCGTAACCAGCTCATTGGTGACTTCGGCCCGGTCCAGCATGCGGTGCAACTCTACTGCATGGTTATAGGGTACCGTGGGGTCGGCATCGCCATGAATCGTGATAGTCGGCGGCAGATCGGTGCGCACATAACTCAGCGGCGACACCCGCTCGGCTATTTCCATCATGTCGGCCTGGGCGCCGAGCCAGCGCACGGCGTAACTTTTCTCATTCACCCCATGCAGTAAATCTCCCACATCGGTAATGCCGTACCAGTTTACGATGGCCGCAACCTCGGGGGTTTCGTTGCCAAGACACTGCCGATCGAGCCCGGCTTCCGATGGGGTCATACCGGTGGTGAGCGCCAGGTGTCCGCCGGCAGAATTGCCCGATACTACTAGGCGGTTGGTATCGAAACCGTACTGCTCGGCATTGCGAGCCACCCAGCGCAGCGCGCACAGGCTGTCTTCAACCGCAGCCGGGGCCAGTGAGATATTTCCCAGGCGGTACTGCACGTTGACTGCGGTCCAGCCCTGTTCCAGGTAGGGTAGCAGGCGCAAGACGTTGCCTTCTTTTGAGCCGCCAACCCAACCACCACCGTGGTAGTAGATAAAGGTGGGAGCGGGGCCGTCGCTATTGCGGGACTGGTAGACATCTATCTTCAGCTCGACCCCGTTGGCGCGGCGGTAGGTGATGTCCGGAATGACGCGAAATTCGTTCTGTACGGTTGCTGTCCATGATGNCGTGTCGGACAGCTGTGCTGAGGCAGGAGCCAGATAGAAAGCACAGATCAGTGAGAATAAAAAGGCAGCAGACTTACGCATAAACTTACTCCTTTGTTCTTTTTATTGAATTTACTGGAGTGTACAGCTAAATGCCCGCTGACTGAATAATCAGTCATCAGATTGCATGTAACTCATTGAATTTCTTGCGCCTGATCAACTCTACCAAGGACTGGATTGCTTAACATGAATNGTATTAGGAGGTGCTTGCGCCAGAATTTGAATACTCGCCCCTGGAGAACGGAGATGATCCACGAAGTCGAANGAGATATTTTACTGAGCAAGGCACAGGTGATCACCCACGGTGTTGCCCCGAATGATCCCATGAACCAGGGGCTGGCGCTGGCGCTGCATGAGCGCTATCCGTCCATGCACAAGGATTTCCATCATTGGTGTCATCAGCAACATCCCAAACCCGGTGCAGCCTGGTTGTGGGGTGGGGCAGAGGGTGTGCGGATTATTAGCCTGCTAACCCAGGATGGGGGTTATGGCGCGGGAAGTCGACCGGACAAGGCNACACTAAAAAATGTCAATCAATCCCTCAGANCTTTGAAGAAGATAGTTCAGAAAGAAAAATTACAATCCCTGGCCTTGNCGAGACTGGCTACAGGTGTTGGTGGTCTCGACTGGGATCAGGTTAAACCACTGACTCAATCGCAATTGGGAGAGCTTGGTATTCCAGTCTATGTCTACGTAGTTTATCACGCGGGCCAGGAGGCCGAAGAATAGGCAGGCAGCAACGCGATTGCTGGACTATTTGGGAATTCGCATATCCCAATTAAGCACTTCGTACTGCTCGAGTAGTCGCGTGAGCACATTCATAGGCACAGCCTGCAGTTCTCCTCTGGAGCTGGAAACCGTGGTGGCCTTGAATATGGCATTATAGATTGCTTCCTCGGTAGCTTCGGCAGTGGCGGCAAACAACGGTGACATGGAGGCGTTGACTAACACCTCGATTGCCACTGGCGTGTCGCTAGTCCTGGGTTTACGCACAGCTGGATTAGTTGAGAAGGCAATCACATAGTCTCCAGATCCATTGCTGGCGAAAGATCCNGTGCGGCTCAGACCCATAATCGCACGCAATCCCAATCTGTCCAGGCTGCGGGCGTTCAGCGGAGCATCGGTGGCGAGAATGATCATGATGGAGCCGTCTTCGCGATCGCCGTCGTCTTGTGGCTGTAGCTGTTGCTGAAAGGAGTAGGTGNCCAATTCGCGACCCACTGGGGCGCCATTAATCGTCATGATGCCACCATAATTGGTCTGTACCAGGACTCCCACCGTATACCCGCCGAGTTCAGCGGGAAGCACTCTGGAGCTGGTACCGATGCCGCCTTTCCAGCCGAAGGCCTGGGTACCTGTACCGGCGCCGACGCTTCCTTCTGCCACGGGTCCACCGCTGGCATTGTTCAGAGCCTCGAAAACCTCATCACGCTGTATGGGATCGGCCCACATATTGTTAACTACACTGTCGTTGGTTTCGCCCACAATTGGATTGACTGTGTGTTCCCCCATGCCGGGTTGTGTATAAACCCATTCCTTCAAGGCATTGGCTGCGCTCCAGACACACAGCGTGCAGGTAAGCAGGATGGGTGTTTCGATCTCGCCAAATTCGCGCACTTGGGTTTCGCCGATGAGTTTGCCATAGCCGTTACCGACATGAATCCAGGCTGGTATCGGATTGGTATATAAATTACCTGGTGCGGGAATGATCGCCGTTACACCGGTGCGGATATCATCGCCACGAATCACCGTCGAGTGNCCTACTCGAACACCATTAACGTCTGTTATGGAGTTTAGCGTTCCGGTATCAAAAATTCCAACCACCAGGCCGATGTCACGAGCGCGCGGTCGATTGTTCTCGGATTGGGCAGTAGCATGGCCTGCGGTCAGGCATGCCAGTGCNAGGGACAGAGAAAGAGGAAGAGATAGGGATTTAATACGGGACATCATACGTCTCCATTGNCGGGTTGTGGCCAGTGTACAAATAGATAGTAATTGGCAGTTCCGGCCTCGACAAATGGTTTTTTAAGGGGCTAGCCGCCCATGTTGGCCTTTCAGCAAAACTTGTTACGAATATTGACAACATATGGCGCAAACCCGGCCTTTATGGTCATATTCGACCCTGAGTTCGGCAGTAACCGAATCTACCCGATAAACTGACTATTACAGCCACTTAATACTATGAAGTTGAAGTCCCACAAGCTTTTTCTGACCTCTCTGTGCCTGCAGTCCGTAGCAACTCTTTCGAGTCAAAGTTCCGCCCAGATCGCCGAAGACGAGGCCACAGTTACCTATCCCAACAGCTATTTTGCCGAATATGCCCCGGTAACCGCTAAAGATATGCTCGATCGTATTCCGGGAGTCGGATCGACTACCGGTGGTGGCTCCAGCAGCAGCGGTGGATTCCGCGGCGGGGGCGGTGGTGGTGGCGGTCGCGGTTTCGGCAGCGGTAGTGGGTCGAGTGAGATCCTCATCAATGGTAAGCGCACCGCAGGCAAGAATAACCAGACCAGCGCCATCCTGGATCGTATTACAGCGGAACAGGTGGACTATATCCAGTTGATTCGAGGTACCTCTGGCGAGTTGGACGTGCGCGGCAGTGGCATGGTGGTCAATATCGTTACCCTTGAGGATTTATCGAATTCCGCGATGCAGTACCAGGTCAATGCAGACTATCAAGACGATGGGCATTTCCAGCCCGGTGCCAATCTGTCCTACTCCAATCGTATTGGAGGCCTCGATCTCGTGCTTAGTGCCGTTGCAGAACCGCGCTACGGGCACGAGGAGAGTGAAGAAGACAGCGTGCTGGGGAATTTCGCACTCAATGATCGAGTTGTAGAAGAGCGCACTACGGAACAGACCAGCTACGATCTGACGGCGAACCTCGGCTATGAATTCAGTGAGCGAACCAGCGCCCGCTTTAATGCACTCTTCTCCCAGAATGACAATCCGACCGAGACCGAGCGATCTACCACGGATTTCACAGTGTTTCCTAACACGGTACTGAATCAATTCGATGACACGCCAGGTGACCAGGATAACTGGGAAATAGGCGGAGATTTCGAGACATTTTTCGAAAGCGGTGACCGCTTCAAGGTCCTGTTCGTCATGAACCAGGACAATCGTGACAGTACCCGGGAACGTTTCGATATTCTCGATGACGGCAGCTGGGAGAAGAACCTGTTTCTGAAATCCGGCAGTGTCACCGAGGAAGAAATTGTGCGCGGTTCCTACACCATGGATATCTTTACCGGGCAGGACATCGAATTTGGTGCGGAGCGGGCTGTTACAAGCCTCGATTCGAATCTTGCCCTGGGGATTCTGAGTTCAGGGGGGACGCCATCGCCCGCCTTTGGAGGATTGATGCCGGTTCCGGTGAGTAATGCGAATTCAAAAGTAGAAGAAACACGTTACGAGCCATTCGTCATTCACAACTGGATAATCAATGATCGCATGTCGCTGGAGAGTACACTGCTGTATGAGTATTCAGAGATCGAGCAGAAGGGTGATGTGGACAACAAGCGCGATTTCGATTTCGTCAAGCCAAAAGTGGATTTCCGCTACGACTTGACACCTACTCTGCAATTAAGAGGCTCTATCGAGAAAAGAGTCAGTCAATTGCGCTTCAGCGATTTCGTGGCGGCTACCGATGACCAGGATGAAGATTCCAATACCTTCGCGGGAAATGCCAATCTAACTCAAATGTGGTTTTGGAAGTACGACTTCCAAACAGAGTATCGATTACCCAATGATGCCGGTGTGATAAATGCCAACCTGTACTATCACGATCATCGCGATATGATCGACCGTATTGATGTCACCCGTTCGGAGGATAATCTGGAATCCGCCAATGGCAATATCGGCGGTGGCTATATGTATGGCTTGCGCATTAATGCAAGCGTGAGAATGCACATGATCGACATGCCTAACCTGCTGGTTTCTTCAAACTGGAATGTTCAGGATTCGGAGATTGAAGATCCTTTTACCGGCAAAGATCGACGCTTTTCGCGCTTTGGTAGAGGACGCTGGTCAGTCAGTTTTCGCCATGACATCCCCGAGTACAGCCTGAACTGGGGTGCAAGCTGGAATAATCGATTCGACGGCAATGAGAAGAGATATGACATCGATGACGTGCTGGATATGCGAGGTGATCCGAGTATTTCTGTATTTGCCGAGTGGATCAGCCCGGGTGGTACCAGCTGGCGNTTCGATGCCCGTGGTCTGGGTCCCAATGATCAATGTCGCGAACGCATGCGCTTCGTGGGTCGGCTCTCGGCGGGNATTCTGGAAGAAATTGAGAATCGCTGTAGTACTCGCGGTGTTACCACCTCTCTAAAAATCACCGGGACTTTTTAGGCTTTTTATCCGGGAAAATTCATCCCTGAATTTTTCCTTGGTCGCCCTTATATCACTGGCGCAGAAGCGTGGTTCTGCTGGTGATATAACGGCTCGCATTCGCTGTGCGAATGTCGCACATCCCTGTGCTCACTCAGAGTTCTTTTCTGTTTCTAAAAGCATGGACTCTGGAGGGTAAGCTGATTATGCTTGGGGGCTCTCTTTTCTCCCTTCTTCAGGAGTCTGGCCATGTTTAAAGCGACTAAATTTGAGGCGGTTATCTCTAAGTTCTGCCTTATTTCTCTCTCTCTGATGCTGNTCAGCGGTTCTGCGGCACAGGAATTTCAGGTGCATCCNGCTACTCAGGACGCTTCGGTTCTCGTGACGCTGGACACGCTTACTGAATGGGAAGAGGAGTTGTCGAACTGGGGTCGTTGGGGTCCGGATGATCAGCGCGGCACCCTCAATCTGATTACGGCGGAGAAGACCAGGCAGGCAGCGGCGCTGGTGCAGGATGGTATTACGGTGACTCTGCAGCATTTCGTCATCGAGGAGAAGACCATCGATAGTCAATCCTTCGGTGCCTATGATCATTGGATGAGCAGTCTCGATCCGGTGACCGGCGAACCTACTTTCGCTCTGGATGAAATTCAGTTCTCGCTACATGACGGCATGCTGTCCCACGTGGATGCACTGTGTCATTACCGTACGGAGATCGATGGCAGGTACATTATTTTTAACGGTTATCCACAAAATTTGACCGCTACTGGCTGCGAAGATCTGGCGATTGACAAGATGGGGACTTCNTATATCACNCGTGGTGTGTTGGTAGATATTCCGTTGCTGCGCGGTGTCGATTACCTCGATGCCAGCACGCCGATCTTTGTCGAAGATCTCGAAGCCTGGGAAGAATATGCCGGAGTAACCATCGGCAGCGGTGATGCTCTGTTCATACGCGGCGGCCGTTGGGCGAAGCGGGAAGTGGAAGGTCCATGGCGCTACGGTCAGGGAGGAGCGGGGCTGCATGCATCGGTTTTACCCTGGCTCAGGGAGCGTGATGTGGCGATATTAATCAGCGATGCTGTTAACGATGTGCAACCTTCCGGCGTGGCAGGTATCAACCGGCCGATTCACCAGCTAACCCAGGTCAATCTTGGATTACCCATCGTGGACAATGGTTATCTGAAAGATGTCGCAGAAGTTGCGGCTCGTCTGCGACGTTGGGAGTTCATGACGTCGATTCAGATTAATCCCATAAAGGGAGGCACTGCCAGTCCTTTCAACGCTAACGCTACCTTCTAGCTTTTTNTCCGGAAAAATTCANNNNTGAATTTTTCCTTGGTCGCCCTTATATCACTGGCGCAGAAGCGTGGTTCTGNTGGTGATATAAGGGCTCGCATTTGCTGCGCAAATGTCGCACATCCCTGTGCTCACTCACAGTTCTTATCTAGTTGTGTGGATAAGGTCATCCCTGTGTGCTTCAGTGTTCTTTTCTATTTACAAATTCGATGATGCTCGAGTTGGTAGTAGAAATTCTCAATTAGCCGAGGAGGTGATTGCTATTTNACTAAGTGCCGCTTCGGTCGATGCCAGCTCCGTATCACCTGCAGGAAATTCGTTGGAGCGCAGGATGAACGCCAGGATAGCGGCATAGCTTTGTGCCGAGAGACTGCCAGGCTGGTCGGTCGGCATCTCGGTGCTGATCTGGTCGAATAACTCGCCGAGTGTGCGTCCTTCCCAGACGAACATGAAGCTCAAGCCTAACAGGCTTGGCGTGCTGCTATTGCCTCGTAAGTCCGCTGCATGACAGGAGGCGCAACTGGCGGCATAGTCTTCGGCACCACGCTCGGCCTGGGCGTCGGTGTAGGTGCCTTCCCAGATTGAATTGGATCCCTGAGCGNAGACCAATCCCAGTGGGAGTACGGCNATCCACAGCAGGATGAGGAGAGNCTGTTTATGAGGTTTGAATTTCATTACTGGGGTAGCGCAAACACGTGAATGGAGTTGCCGTGATTGGGNCGAGCCAACTCCTGTGCCAGGTCTCTCGGCAGCAGACTAGACCAGCTGGCACCTCCAATACCCACCGGGAGTGCCACGAATTGCCTGCCGTCGACCATATAGCTTATGGGGAATCCCTGGGCTGAGGTATTCACGCGAGTCTGCCACAATTTGTCACCGNTTTCGGCATCGAAGGCATACATGTAACGATTCCAGTCTCCAACAAATACCAGACCTCCAGCNGTTGTCATTGCCGCTGTATTGATTGGTGCTCGCTGGCGGTAGCGCCACTTAACATCGCCACTGGGAATATCCAGCACCAGCAACTCGCCCAAGTTTTCATCGGACTGTGGGTGATAATAATTTATGCGTCGAACCGGTCCGACACCCCCTCCACCTATCACTCGTTCCGTGGGTCCAAAGGTAGCTAGCTCACAGTTCAGAGTGATGGGAATGTACATCGCGCTTGTCTGTGGCGAATAGGCCATGGCACGCCAGCTCTTGAAGCCCGATGTGCTGGGACACATGTCTATCTGTTGACCGATGCGAGGAATCATGCCGTCGCGGTAGGTAATATTGCCGCTGGTTGGATTAACATTAACAATGGTCTGATAGCCCATATCGGTAGCTTTGATGAGTTCGCCTGTACTGCGATCTAACTGCCACAGTATGGCCAGTTTGCCCATCTTGAAAATCGAATCGCGACCNTCGACATCGACCAGCACANNCTCGAAGACNTCATCCATGTCGTGGGTTTCAGCCGGCAGATGCTGGTAGTACCAGGCCANTTCACCAGTGTCGGGATTCAGTGCCAGTGTGGAATTGGTATACANNGCATCGCCATCGGTACCNCGTACAGCGCTNGCCCAGGGTTTGGCCTGGGCNGTGCCGTAGTAGACCAGGTTGGTCTCAGGATCGTAGCTTCCNGCNNNCCAGGAATCGGCGCCAGCCCTGAATTCCAGNGGCAGGTCGCCCCAGGTATCTCCGCCGGGTGTGCCCGGTGCCGCCACNGTATCGAAGCGCCACAATTCTTGNCCGCTGAGGGGATCATGCCCGGTAATAAAACACAGGTCATCCTTATAACGCTCGCAACCGGTAATGCCNGTAACCANNGTGCCATTGGCAATAATGGGCCCGGCNGTATANCGAAATCCCAGAGCGGGGTCNGCNGTCTGNGTTTCCCAGNGCANCAATCCGGTGCGCGCGTCGATGGCAACGATACTGGCATTTTCNGTTGCCGAGTAAATNATCTCANCATAGATCGCAATATTTNTTTGCNNACCGCGANNANCTCNGGNGTCGNCCGATTCTTCACGGGAAATTGCGCGATCAGTGCCATCTATTGAAGGGGTGATACCGGGTCGATATTCCCAGATCAGGTCACCGTTAGCGGCATCCAGAGCCTGCACNACACCGCCCGGANCCGGNANAAACATGACGCCGTTATGNACCAGTGGAGCGGCCTGCCCGGAACCNGTATCGTCNATGGCCCAGGACCAGACGAGCTGTAATTGNTTGACATTATCGGTGTTGATTTGATCCAGCGGGCTATAGCCCCAGCTATTTGGCCCGCCGCGCCAGCTCAGCCATTCCTCGGTCGGAGGGTTTTGCAGCATCTCATCGGTGACGGCATCATATTCGGCAATCTGTGCCAGGGTAGATGAACTGCTGAGTAGCAGAGCGGCAAGGCAGAGTCTCTTGTTTGGTTTCATCGTGTTGCCTTGTGTAGGTGTTTAGAGTCGGAGTCAGCAGCATAAACACTCTCGTTGCGCGAGTCTACTCTGCCCGACGGTCCTTCTCGAGGGTTGGTTCAAGGATCAAATTCAGTAATTAAAGACACATTTTGTTTCAGNTCTAGGCATGCAATCGTATTACTCAGATTGCATTGTGTGTAGCATACGGTCACCCTCGGAATTCACAAGAACAAGAAAGTTGTTTATGAGCATCTTCGTGCATCGGTGCGTCAATTTTTTCTCCCACTCTGGAGCCGTCACCGCTTTATTCCTCAGTCTATTATTGACTGACTCCCCGTCAGCCCTGGCCCAGCCGCCTCTGGAAGTCGATGAGGCCATGCTGCACCATGTATTTCGCGAAGCCGATAGCTTTTCACTCAAAGAAGGCTCGCCTCCGGTTTACCGGGCCTACCGGGAGAATTCCGAGGCTCCTGAGCCTGAGCTGATCGGTTATCTGTTCGAGACGCCGGATCTGCCGCCAGAGGAGGTGGGTTATAGCGCGCCGATCGATGTGCTGGTGGGNATTGACCTGAAAGGCGCGATTACCGGTATCGAGATCCTCTACTACAGGGAGTCCTATAAGAGTATTCGGGGCGACTTTATCAATTCCGAATACTTCCCCAATCAGTTTAACGACAAGAATATCGTCGACGGTTTCCGCGTCGGCAGGGATATCGATGGGATCTCCCGCGCCACATTGACCAGCTGGGCAGTTGCTCGTGGAGTACGCAACGCGGCACGTCGAGTCGCTCAGGCTTACCTCAGCGATTCTGAATTCGTTTCCCTGACCAATTCCGATACGCTGGCACTGCGGGTGCTGGAGGCCCAGACCTGGCAAGAAATGATCGATAGTGGTCTGGTGGTGGAGATGAATATCATCCAGCCGGACCAGACCGAACTTAAACTGGCCCTGGCTTTTATGGGACATGACGGGCTCGGTGAGTTGCTGGTGGGCAGTAATGACTATTCCCGTGCCGATCGGGAAGCCAGTAATCGGGTCAGAAATGGCAATATGGTGCTAGTGGGAATTGACGGGAATTCCTCGCGGCCATTCNGGCAGGAACGGCTGGCGGTACAGCAGGGTGAAACAACCTACCCCATCGAGCGCCGACGCTTCGTCTATGTCGGCAGTGCCGACCAGGGCAAGATTGCCGATAAGGTGCGTTTCGCCGGGGCTATGGTGCTCGATCCAGCCATCGACCTGGCCCAGCCATTCTCGGTTCTCTATAACACCGGCGGCGCGGTAGGTGAATTTGGCACGATTGCCTCGGCGCAATACCAGGTGCCGGCGATACCGCTGGCGTTGGCTCAGGGCAGTACCATTCCGCCAGAACTATTACCGCCGATCGACGATGATCTGACCGATTTCGAAAACAAGGGGCTGTACACCAGTCTTATCAACGATGCGCCCTGGGACGAAGTGGCGGCGATTCTGGTAATTCTAGCGCTGGTGATGACCGCATTCCTGCGCAAGAGCGCGAGGATTCGCTGGCTTACCCTTGCCTGTACGCTGGTCTACCTGGGTTGGATGGACGGCGGATTTGTGTCTATCTCTCACATCACCAATGGCATTAAGCTGGGCCCAGGTATGTTCTTCAACGATCTGCCGTTGTTGCTTATCATCATATTCACATTGATAACGACACTGTTCTGGGGGCGAGTGTTCTGTTCTTCGCTGTGTCCGTTCGGTGCCTTGCAGGATTTCATCGCCCATTTTATGCCGCGCCATTTTCAGAAAGAGTTACCTCAGGCTGTGCATGACAAGGCCATCTATCTCAAGTACGGCGTGCTGGCGTTCCTGATTATCATGGCCCTGACCTACAGTGAGCTGAGCCTGTTCCAGTACTTCGAACCCTTCGGCACCATTTTCTATATCAGTCAGTCGCTGCTGCTGTGGGTAATCCTGGCCGGCTTCCTGCTGGGCTCGATATTTATCGACCGTTTCTATTGTCGTTATGCCTGTCCTCTGGGTGCGGCACTTGGCCTGACGGCACTGTTGTCACCGTGGCGAATCAAGCGCGTCGAGCAGTGTCAGGTCTGCCAGGTCTGCGAGCAACACTGTCCTACCGGCGCCATCCGCGGAGCGGAGATTGATTTCAAGGAATGCGTGCGCTGCGATATCTGCGAGATCAAGCTGATTGACAAATCCGGCGTGTGCAAGCACTCGGTGGAAGATGTGGCAGCCCGTCACAAGGACTGGCAACCCATTACAGTCAGCTAATCAGTTNTGTGCGCTCTTGCGCCAACAATTCCCGACGACTGAGAAAAAGTGCAGGACGCACTTTTTCGATTATTAATTAGATGCCTGTTGATCTTTGCTGCGACCCACCGACAGAATGTTGGGAATCGCGTAGTTTCCCTCGTGGCAAGCGTACTCATACATAACATATTCATCATCACGAGTGAGTGGCATGGAAATGGTGAAGGGCTGAGTATAAATTTCCGGGTCGGTAATCGTCGCAGACCACATGATGGTGCCTTCGCTGACACGGGTGAATCGCTCAACGACATGCAGGTCCTCGGTAACAGGCACCCCTTTTAATCTGCCGCCGGCGCTGCTGCTGGCGATCATGCCTCGATCATTATAGTTTGTTGTTTCTACCACCAGCGTGTCACCTTCCCAGTGAGCGACGGAATCGCCCATATACAGTTTTACCTTGTCGTCGATGTGCCCATCTTTGTTCAGATGAATCACCCGTACATCGTGAATCATTTCGTGGACGATGGTGAAGGTATCTTCGTTCTGAATAAACCGGTAGGCATTGTTATACCCGGCGGGCAACATTGAGCCTGGCACTCCGCGTGTCAGGCAGCGATCCCATACCGTGTGGTAGACATAGTCATCCTCGATGTGAGCGAAGTAGTAGTCGCGTTCGGCGGCGGCTGATTCCCTGATGGGTGCGCGTCCATTGGGGGGATCGACGATCATTGAAGTCTGACCGGTGGATAATACGGTGTCGCCGGAATCCAGCCAGATCTGATTATAGCCCCCCACATTACCACCCGCGCTGACTACGATATTGTCATCAGCTTCGGTGCGGCGGCGCGCCAGATTCGCCTCCATCGCTGCGATTTCATCTTCAGTCAGGAAATCACGTCCCTGCAGCGACGTCGGGCGTTCAATCGGTGTGATTGTGTCATTGGTCCAGAGCCCTTGAAGATCAGGCTGGCCATCGACCGTACGGGGAACGATATAGTCCTGAGCCAGAGCGCTGGAAATGCCAAAGCCCAGCAAGGTGGAAGCAAAGAAAATTCCAGATACAGATTTTCGAAGTGTTAATAGTTGCATGGGATACTCCCCGGCTTCTGTGGAAAGGTTGNGGTTTATTGGCTGTTATCTTCAATCCAGGAAAAGTNATCCGATATAGGATCAAACTGATTGGCACGCTCTCTACGCCGCATGCCCCCATCCCGAGTCCTGGCGATTACATCCCTGTTCCTGTTTTGTTGCCTTAGTTGCGATAAAGACTAATGGTAATTGGCTGATTTGTCTATAAGCAAACAGTTGGTCCAGTACCTCTACAGCTACCGGAATTGCTCTGCTTCGGCCCGTTTAGCCGGTTGCTTGCCAGGGCCGATGAATGGAAGAACTTTTTGAGTTTAAGCCCAAGGATCATCCATTGCCGCAAAGAATGCTCTATGCCCGTCAACTATTCTACGTGTCGCGACGGGGTCGGGCGTCAATGACCCATCGTTGCGCTGAAAGGTTCCGCCGAGCAAAATGCCATCGCTGCGGGGAAACATATACAGACCTCTATTGCCGATAATAATGTAATCGACCTCATCCTGGGGAAGCATAAAAGTCAGTTGANCCTTGATGGGTATCAGTTCGTTATCATTAAAGAGTGTGCGCGAACCGAGCCCGGTGCAATTGATGATGACGGGTTCTTGTAGCGACAGCACATCACTCTGGTCGACAAACTCCCTGATCTTNATGTTGCCACCGGCCCCGTAAAAATCCTGCATCATCTGCGGCAAGTAGATGGCTGGTTCGATCAGCATGGTATCGTAGTGGCGCACGAAGCGTGCATCGAAAGGGTGCTGATCCGGGGTCAGTTCCATTTGCTGCGGATACATGTCGGCGTACCTGGCTGTGAATTCTTCGCCCGTGGCGGGCCCGTTGGCAATGGTGTAGTTGCTGATCCAACGAATGCCGTAGCTGGGGTGAACCAGATTCTGGTAGTAACGATAGGCATGCCGCATGGCAGATTCAAACTGCCTTTCAAACGCGGGAGTCACGTCGTTATCGGAATAGACAGAGGTGGGTGACCACTGACCGCCGGCGACGTTGGAGGTGGTGTTCGGCGGCAGGTCCCTGGCATAGATAATCACATCCCAACCACGGTCCTGCATGAGGCGTGCGCTGGCCAGGCCAACCGCACCGCAACCGAGAACAGCGCAGCTTTTGTGCGGTGTTTGCAACGCCAACTCCATGGCCAGGTGTGAGGTGCCCCAGGACAGTGTAATGCCTCCGCCACCGTGGCCGTAGTTATGCACCACGACCCGGTCATTCANGCGTTCGGCCTTGACTACAAANCCGGAGGGTCGATAGGGGCGTAAGCCGGCGATAGTGCGGATAATCCGGTTGTCCGCCACATTGACCCGGCGCAATGGCAGGCCGGACGGCGTATAGTGCCGGGCACTGCCACGAATCGGACTGGTACACGCCGTGACCAGTGGCAGCGTTGCCATTGCCTGCAAGAGACTTCGTCTGCTGGTCATTGCCGTTATTTCTCCTAAGCTGGATTGCCTCACCCAAATCGGTTTATTCGGTGCCGAGAGGCAGCAATTCGATTCTCCTGAATTGAGTTGGATGGCTCTCGGCCTGAAGTGCCACGTAGCCCTCTTTAATTAAAAGCTCTGCACCAGCTTGCAGAAGAGCCTGGGCATCAGGATCCTGATCATCCAGCTGAATATCAGTCAGACTGAACACCTGCTCGCCATTAATGCGGTGCACCAAGCTGTCGCTGCCTCGGATTTCCATCTCGACTGTTACCCACTGATCACCGTGAAAGGTAGCCGAGGCGGAGTTGGTGCAGTGGCGTGTGATCAGTTCGCCCTGCAAGACCATGTTGGTACCCGGTGTACAGATGTTTGCGGTAGTTCTGGAATCTGTTCCATTTCCGCCCAGAAACTGCGCCTCGATCGACACTGGAAATTCCTGTTCAACGCTCATGGTGGCGGGGTCCTGGCTGTGCAGCATCATGCCATTGTTGCGGAAAGCCCAGCCCGGGCCATTGGNCACCTGTTCGCCGATAAAGCGGTATTCAACCCNCAGCAGGTAGTGGGAAAACACTTCATCGTAGAACAGGTGGCCAAATTCACCATTGAAGTCGTCCCAGTTTTCATAGGAGACGGTTAACAGCCCGTCTTCCACACGAAAAGTGTCCCGATAGTTAACCCCCAGCGGTTGCCCGGTGAATTTTACCCGCCAGTTGTCCAGGTTCTCGCCATTGAACAGGCTGATCCACTGCTGTTCTTCGCGGGCCGATTGGGCTGTTGCAGCGGAGATAAAAACGCCGAGGCATGCTGTCAGGTAGAATCTGGACACGGTTGGAACCTGCTTAGAACTGAATCTTGGGGTGAGCCATCAACCACTCGACGACCTGCTCGCTGAAGGTCTCCGATAAGCGNGGCATGTGTGATCCGCCATCGATAGTCCAGAGTTCGCTGGAGCCGCCGGTCTTGCAGCCCTGACCGAAGCTCAGCACCGAGGATTCATGACCTTCAATACTGGCTTCCAGGTCGCGCAATTCCCGTTCTCCACCGTTCGTGTTGCAGCCATTGTACTCAGCCCAACGGGTGACAGATTCGACAGCACTCGGATAGCGATTGCCCTGGATTTCAGCGCCANCGTAGGCAATTGTGCCGTCCGCGGTGCCGTGTATCTGCAGCACATGCACTGGCGAGTCTGGGGCGGACCGCTCATCGGCATGATTGGCACCGGCCAGGCTGGCAATCGCGGCGATCGTGCCGGAATGCTCATAGGCTGCGCGGTACGACATGAAGCCGCCGTTGGAATGCCCGATCAGAAAGACCCGATTTGGGTCCACGTTGTAGTCCCCCTTCACTTCTTCGATNATGTTGGCCACATAGGCGGAATCGTCAACCCCGGTGCTGAAGAAATCACAACAGGCCGGGGAGGCATTCCAGAATCTATTCTCATCACCAGCGGGTTCCTTGTTGCCATCGGGTGCGACAAACAGAAAGCCATAGCGATCGGCCAGTTTGCTGAAGCCCATATAGGCATCCTGGTTCGCGCCACTGGAGGTGTAGCCATGCAGTAGCACGATCAGTGGCATGGGTGTGCTGGCGCTGTAGTTAGTAGGTACGGTGAGCGGCAGTGCACCCCGCCCGAGGTCTACAGACTGGGCCATGCTCAGGCTGGGAATTGCGAGTAGAAGGGTAGTGCATAGCAGTGCTTTAATAAATTTCATGGTATTTCCTGTAAGTTTGTCTGATGTTAAGGGGTAAGGATGACTTTCCCGGTTGTCTGGCGGCCTTCCAGGGCACGATGCGCATCTTGCACATCGGCCAATGGAAAGAAATGTTCGAGTCGAAGACTGAGGCTACCATCGTCTATCCATTGAAAGATATCTCCCGTGCGCCATTCCAGACTCTGCCGGTCCGCGGTATAGGCAAACAGGGTAGGGCGGGTGAGAAACAGTGAACCCTTCGGGCCGAGTGTGGCTGGATTGAACTCCGTAACCGGACCACTGGCATTGCCGTACAACACCATGTAACCCAGCGGCGCCAGACAGTCGATGCTTTTCTCGAAGGTAGCCTTACCGACGGAATCATAGGCCACATTGACGCCGGCGCCATCGGTGATGCGTTTTACTTCCGCTTCAAAATCCTGTTCGGTGTAGAGGATGACTTCGTCCGCTCCGGCTGCCCTCGCCAGATCCGCCTTCTCTTCCGTGGAGCAGGTGCCGATAACGAATGCACCGGCATTCTTCACCATCTGGATTAATAGCAGACCCACACCACCCGCGGCGGCATGAATCAGGCAGCGATCGCCGGCTTTTACCGGATAGGTGGACTTACACAGGTAGTGCGCCGTGCAGCCCTGTAGCATGGCGGCTGCACCCTGGTTGAAAGAAACGCCTTCCGGTATGCCCACCAGTTTGTCCTGTGGAACCGCCGCGTAGTCGGCGTAGGCTCCAGGGACGCTGGTATAGGCGACCCGGTCGCCTGTACTGAAGCGGGTCACGCCGCTGCCCACTTCCTGTACGGTGCCCGCCGCCTCCAGGCCCAGGGTTGCCGGGAGTGGGATCTGGTACAAGCCGGAACGCTGATAGGTGTCGATATAGTTGATGCCGGAGGCTTCAACTTTGACCAGAATATCCGTATCTCCCAGCTCTGGCATGTCCACGTCTTCATAAGACATGACTTCAGGGCCACCGTATTCTTTGACTCTAACTGCTTTCATTGCGGTTTCCTCGTCAGCTGCAATCGCAAAAAGTGCTATTTATCTCAGAATTCGCCGGTGCTGGCAATTCAATCAACTGGACGCGCTGCAACTGTGGGTTTATTCTCTGGAATCCCCCGTAGGGTCCCTAGAATAATAGCGCCAACAAAAAGGAGGACTCCCGATGTTCACTCCAAGCCTGCACCGATTGGCTCAACCCATACTCGCTATAGCCGCCATCCACGACCTGATTAGAATGCATTACCAGGCTGTGGCGGCAGAGTTTGGACCCGGTCATCAACATTAATTAAGACNATTCAAAGGAGTACACCATGAGCAGGGCATCAGGATTTACTCAATTGGTCATGTTGGTCGCGTTGTTTGTTTTGAGCAATGTGGGATACGCACAGAGTCGTGAGAGTCTGAGCGTTCAGATTACGCCGACTCAACCCTTCATTATCAACACCTTCGAAGTACCGGAAGTGCGAGTGGTACCAGTTGCAACCGGGCTGGCCAATCCCTTCGATATGGCGTTCCGCGACAATGGCGATATTCTGATAACGGAGCGGTACTCGGGGAAATTACGCGTGGTTCGGGATGGTAATCTTTTGCAAGCAGACATTACTGGAGTACCCGAGACTTACTCGGAAGTTTTCCGTGCCGGCTTGATGGCTGTCGCAGTGCACCCCGATGACGATCGCATAGTGTATCTGACTTATCACAAGCCTCTGATGGTCGACGGAGAGCCGGAACAAATAGTGACCCTGGCGCGGGGACGCCTGGTTGAGAACACGCTCACCCAAGTCGAAGAGATCTTTGTGGCCGAAGGCCTGGATCGCGCCTTAGCCGCTTCCCAGCTATTGTTTACTNCAGATAACAAGTTAATGATGTCAATCGGTGGTGCCTATGTATATGCAGGCACCGGTGATTTCGCCCAGGACCCTAGCAATCATTTTGGCAAATTGCTGCGTCTCAATGCCGATGGGTCCGTGCCTGATGACAATCCCTTCGTAAGCANCGGCGAATACCTGCCGGAGGTCTATTCGGTAGGCCACAGAAATCAGATCGGTCTTAGCTTTCACCCCNAAACGGGCGAGTTGTGGGCCACCGAGAATGGTCCCCAGGGCGGTGATGAGGCGAACATCATCCAGCCCGGGGAAAACTATGGCTGGCCCATTGTGTCCTACAGTCGGCAGTATCGCGGCGATCGCGTATCCGATCGGCCCTGGAGTGAGGAGTTTGTCGATCCGCAAGTTCTCTGGTGGCCATCGATAGCACCAGCCGGCTTGACGTTCTATTCGGGCGNCCAGTTTCCCCAGTGGCAGGGAAACCTGTTCGTTGGTTCGATGATGGAAGGCAGGATTCCCGGAACGGGACACCTGGAGAGGGTGGTATTCAATAGCAGGGGTGATGAGATTCGCCGAGAAGGACTACTGCGACAATTACGTTCTCGCATCACGGGGGTGGCTCAGGGTCCGGATGGCAATCTCTACGTNCTTATCGACGAAGAAAACGGCGCACTGTTAAGGCTCGAGCCAGCGCAATAGCGAAGTCTGAGACCCGCATTGTTATCAGTAAATAATTGCAGAGACAATGAGAGACAAAGAGAGATAAAGCTGATGTTTAAATCGAATATTCAAAAATTGCTGACTATTTCAGGTCTAGCTTTGCTTGTGGCAGGTTTGTCAGTGAATGCCGACGAAGTGTCCCTGGTCACGACTGATAGTGGTATTTATCAGGGACATGTATCGGATTACGCCGCTGCTGTTACGGTCTTCCAGGGCCTGGCATTTGCCGCGCCACCGGTAAGAGATCTGCGCTGGAAGCCGCCGGCTCCGGCCATTCCCTTCGCAGGAGTTCGTCAGGCGGACCGGGTGGGGCCGGCCTGCTGGCAGGCACGTAATTCCAATGCCTCACTGTATGCTCGCGGAAACCTGCGCCGCTCCGAGGACTGTTTGTATCTGAATGTATTTAGCGGCGCTGCCGATTCCGGCGATAGCCTGCCGGTCATGGTGTGGTTCCACGGTGGCGGCAACACTGCAGGCCACGGTGGACCGCTCATCTTCGAC
The DNA here is from genome assembly GCA_002730035.1 of Gammaproteobacteria bacterium. Lineage (GTDB taxonomy): Bacteria > Pseudomonadota > Gammaproteobacteria > Pseudomonadales > Pseudohongiellaceae > UBA9145. The sequence continues at coordinate 85,332 of PBYU01000016.1, forward strand.
GGTTCCAATCTGGCCGCAAGAGGAGCGGTAGTGGTTACCGCCAACTATCGACTCGGTGCCTTAGGATTCTTGGCTCATCCAGCCTTGACCAACGAGTCTGAAAATAATTCATCAGGCAATTACGGCCTGCTCGATCAACTCGAAGTGCTGGAGTGGGTACAAGACAATATCGCTGGATTCGGTGGCGATCCCGATCGGATAACGATCTTCGGGCAATCCGCCGGTGGTACGGATGTCTGCCTGCTCATGTCTTCGCCGATGGCCCAGGGGCTTGTGGATGGTGTGATAGGTCAATCACCGGGCTGTATTAAGACACAAAACACGCTTGCCAACGGCAGCCATCAGCGTGGAGAAAATTTTGTGCGAGGACTNGGTATCACCGGTAGTGGAGCTACCACCCTGGAACAGATGCGTGATATTTCACCCCAGCAGATAATCTCTACCGCAGGCAGCGATGGTGGTCCGGTTATCGATGGCTGGGTCATTCCGGACCGTCCCTATGACATGCTCGAGTCGGGCCGTCAGAATCGCATCCCGGTCATGGTCGGTGGATTAGCCGATGAGTATTTCGGGCTGCAGCACACGGCCCCGGAGATCACCGAAGCGGAGCTGGGTGACTATCTCGAAGCCGTGTTCGGTGATAATGCCGCTCGCATCGAGGCAGCCTATGCCGAACAGATCGCCGAGTCACCNCTGGATGCCCGCAAGGAGATTAGTGGTGACAATGGTTTCATACTGTCGGCACGCATGTGGGGCAGGTTAGTGGAAAGTAGAGGCGATGATGCTTATGTCTACTATTTCTCACGAAAGCCGCCAGTGTTCAGATTGTATGTTCCCGAAGAACCGGATTTATTTGAAGATGGTGGCCAGCGTCATTTCGGCGCCTATCATTCCGGTGAGCTGGCCTATGTTTTTGACAATCTCGATGTTGTGGGACTCGGTTGGGATGAGGTAGACCATTCGCTGTCTGAAACTGTGGCTGACTACTGGGTGAATTTCGCCCGTACCGGCAATCCAAACGGGCCAGGTCTCCCTGAATGGCCAACTTATGATGCGGCCACCGACGTGGTGCAGATTCTCGATAGCGAAGTTCGCTCCGCTGTGCATCCCAAGAAGGCGGCGATCGATCGGATGGAACAGATCTTTTTGGATCAACGATAATCACGATGAGCGAGGGAAAGCCCAAGATCCAGCATGCCGCTGCCCGGTCCACAGGATCGGCACAGTAATGAGTAGCACCGGTTTCCTCTGGCACGAAAGATACATGTGGCACGATACCGGCAATGCCGTCGGCGTATTGCCTGCCGACGGTGAATTTCAGCCTTGGGTTCATTTCGAAAACCCGGAAACCAAACGTCGTCTCAAGAACATGATGGACGCCTACGGTCTTACCGACAAACTGCAGCCTATCAAGCCAGTCAAAGCGAGCGTCGATCAGATACATCGTGTCCACACACCGGAATACGTCGAGCGCATTAAACAACTCAGCGACGATAAGGGTGGTAACGCCGGTGAGTCTGCGCCTTTTGGCCCGGGCAGTTACGAGATTGCCTTGTTGGCGGCGGGCGGTTGTATCACGGCGGCTAATGCAATTATCGGCGGTGAGGTTGCCAACGCCTATGCCCTGATACGACCCTGCGGCCATCATGCCGAAGCGGATCGAGGCAGGGGATTCTGCATATTTTCCAACGTGGCCATTACGGTGAAAGACCTGCTCGCACAGGGAGAATTATCCCGGGTCGCCGTAGTGGATTGGGATGTGCACCATGGCAACGGTACGGAATCGGCTTTTTATGATGATCCGAATGTTTTGACTATCTCGCTGCATGAGGATTCACTCTACCCCTACAACACCGGGGCAGTGGAAGATTGTGGTAGCGGTGCAGGAGAGGGATTCAATATCAACATCCCATTGCCGCCGGGCAGTGGTGGCGGGGCCTACCATGCCGCGATGGAACGCGTGGTGCTGCCAGCGTTGGAAGCCTTCAAGCCTGAGATGATCCTGGTAGCGTCGGGACTGGATGCCAGTACCTGGGATCCGCTTGGACACATGATGTTATTGTCCACCCATTACCGTTCCATGACCCAGCAACTGGTCGATGCCGCCGAACGTTTATGCCAGGGCAGGTTGCTGATCTGTCATGAGGGTGGGTACTCGCCCGGTTACGTGCCGTTCTGCGGCGTGGCGATTATTGAAGCGCTGAGTGGCGAAGAAAGTGGAGTAGTTGACCCCTTTGCAAAATATGAATCTTCATGGCAACAATTGCAGCCCGATCAAGAAGCGGCGATCAGTCGGGCTCAGCAGGCCGCTATGATTATTAAAGCTGCAGCCTGAAATTTAGCTGTAAAGGTCCGTCGTCAAAATTCAGATCTTCCGTCTCCTTGCCCCCAGTTTGCTTTTATGGCGGCCCGATCAGGGCAACACTAAAATTACTGCAGCTGTCCAGCACTGTCGGATCTTCGCGAATGATCTCCACTAGCTGTCGTGGAATGTCTTTGGCGTGTTCCACAAATTCCTCCGCATTACCACCAGGAATGTCTTCAGCAGAACGAATCCAGGCGAACAAGGCGAAATCGAGTCTGCTAAGGGCGTGGAGTGCGAGCTTTGGGGCCAAGTTGTGTGGGGATGATCTCGTAGGCGAGCCTTACCCAGTCGCAAAGCAAAGGTCGAGTGTCGCGGGGATCGATGACTTCTTCCACGCCAAAGGCCTCTGCCGTTTTCAACGGCGAGCGGTACTGCTCCAGCATGTCTTCCAGCTCGCGGCGCCGGGCATCCGGATCGTCGGCGGCTTCGATATCACGGCGATAGGCAGCCTGCACGCCACCCTCAATGGGCAATGAACCCCAGTTTGCAGAGGGCCAGGCATAGCGCAGGTTCAAGCCATCAGTCTTGCCATGACCGGCACCTGCCACGCCATAACAACGCCGAATAATTACCGAAATCCAGGGAATTGTTGATTGATAGACTGCCATTAGAGCGCGACTACCCAGGCGTACCGTGCCTTCTTCTTCGGCCTGTATGCCGATCAAGAAACCGGGATTATCCACCAGGTTTACAACCGGCATATGGAACGTGTCGCACAGATCGACAAAGCGCATCATCTTTTCTGAAGCAGTAGCATTGACAGCTCCGCCGTGATGACAGGTGTCGTTAGCCATGATGCCGACTGAATATCCATCCAGGCGCGCCAGACCTACTACCAGGGCTTCACCGTAACCGGGATTGATCTCGAAGAAGCTTAGCCTATCTACAACTGCTTCGATTACTTCCCGTACCTCATACATTTGACGGCGGTCTCTCGGGATTACCGAAAGCAGGGATTCCTCGCGTCGATCTGCAGGGTCTTCAGGATCGATCCGCGGCGGCACCTGCCAGACGTTTTGCGGCAAATAGGAGAGAAACTGTTTAATGGTTTCGAAGGCATCCGGTTCGGTGTCGACTTCATTGTCTACCGCACCGCTGCCATGGGCATGTATCTGCGAGCCGCCCAGTTCATTCTTCTCGACAGGCTTGCCGAAGCCTCTTTCCACGACCGGGGGCCCGGCCACGAATAACTGGCTGGTGCCTTTTATCATCAATGAAAAATGCGAGATGGTTACGCGCACGGCGCCGAGCCCGGCGACCGATCCCATGCACGCACACACAACCGGTACATGCCCCATCAGTTTCATTGTGGTCTCGAATCCCTTCAACGCCGGAACATAGGAATGACCTACCATTTCCAGCGTCTTCACGCTGCCACCGCCGCCACTGCCGTCCACCAGACAAATTAGTGGCAAACGCATCTCCAGTGCATATTTTTCACCGTAACCGGATTTGTCGCCGATCTTGGCATCGGCTGCTCCGCCTCGAACGGTGAAGTCATCACCACCGATGACCACGCGCCGGCCATTGATATCGGCCGTGCCTAATACGAAATTGGAGGGAGTAAACGTGTCGAGATTGCCGTCTTCATCGTAAGATGCCTTGCCCGCCAGCGCCCCGATCTCATGAAAGCTGTCCTCATCCACCAGGGCTTCGATGCGCTCGCGAACCGTGAGGCGACCATTGTCGTGCTGGCGCTGAATGCGTTCCTCGCCACCCATTTGCCTGGCAAGCGCTTCGCGTTTTCGCAACTCGTCGATCTCATCCTGCCAGGACATCGGCATCTCCTTACTCGGGAGCGCTAAGTTAATGTAATCGATTCCTGCGTGCAAGCCAGGTTTTCTGTGGCTTCTGGTTGAGCAGACTGAATTATGTCAAAAATATTTGACATCGAATAGCCCAGCTCCTAGTATTAACCCCTGTGTAATGTCAAAGATATTTGACATTGCTTTTGCCCCTGCCATTGCCGATGAGGATTCGTTTCGTGCCCTATAGAGAGAAGAAAGCCTGGATTAGTATGTTGTTGCTGTTGGCCGTCTCGGCGGTTTACAGTTTCTTCATGGTGGATGCCTATCATGTGCCTGATCCCAACTTAATGTATCTACTGCACTTGCTGACCCTGGCACTGGCAGCATTCATTGTGTTTGAAGTAGTTCTGCTGTTTCTGGCAGCGCGGCTGTCTCCCGATGACCCTCGGGGGCCAATAGACGAACGGGAATTACTTATCGAGTTGAAAGCGCGGCGCCTCGCTTACTTCGTATTGATGTCCCTGGTTGTATTGATTACTTTTGCCATTACCCATTTGTCGAGCCATGGTGATACCTGGGGAATCGGGAATTTGTACCTCGGCGCACTGGTGTTGGCGGAAGTCGTTCGCTTTGCGATGCAAATAGCCTATTTTAGAAGGGAAGCATGATGCCGGATCTACCAATCAGTAATTGCATTCGCGAGCTCAGGGCAGCCAATGGAGAAATGACCCAGCAGCAGCTGGGTCAGTTGGTAGGGGTTACTCGGCAGACGGTGAACGCAATCGAACTTGGCAAGTATTCGCCGTCGTTGGAAGTGGCGTTCCGGATAGCGCGTGTTTTCGATCAGCCCTTAGAGAAAGTTTTTCGATATGAAAAATAGTCCCTAGTTAGCAACAGGCGCAGCACAATAGAAGTTGTCGGCTTCATCGGTACTGCCTCGACCGCTGTAGGTAGCGACCTCCGGAAAAACGCATAATGGTCGAGAGCGGGTTACTTCGCCATCGACAATCTTGGATGCCGTGATGGATTCCGGCGCAATACCATTTTCTACCCAGTTCTCCAGTGCTGATAGCGCGTCGAAGCGATCTGGCCCCGGGCCACCCGCACAATGTCCCATGCCAGGCACCATGAACAGCCGAAAGAAATTCTGAGTAGTGTTTAGTGCGGTCTCATAATTGGCGGCGCGCATATCGTCGGCTATGACATCCACCACGCTCTCGAAATAGTTGATCGATGCCACGGGCGAGATGTCCGGGTCACTCCATCCATGGTAGACAATTAACTTCGAGCCATTGTCTCTTAGTGCGCGAATGTCGGGATCATCCGAATCTACCGCCGGGCCAACTTTCTCCAGGGCGTATTCCAGGTCGCGATCGAAATCGAAACTGCGGAAATCCCAGTCTTCATCATCGAACACGAACCAGCGGAAGAAGCCTTCGCCGCCGCGCCAATGCAAGGAAGAATAAGGCTCGGCACCGGTTACCCAGGTACCCCACCCACCCGGGGCTGCTTCGCCGCCGGGAACTAGGCCGGGATAGATGAGTTCGCCGGCAGAATTGCTAACGCCTGACCATATCCTCTCAATGGATGTGACCTGCTTCGGTGTTAGGCAGGAATCGTTGTCCACGCCTTCCGGGCAGGTGAGGGTAGCCGGCTCAAAGTTGCAGGCCAGGGGATTCTGCAGAATCCCGTCTTCTATTCCATCCAGCGCATCACATGCGGTGTCTACCGCGTTACCCAGGGCGGGTAATTTGCTGCGGGGAATCCAGGCTGCTTCATCCTCCAGCATGGCCAGTGAATACCACAAGTGTGATCCGGCATAGAATCGGGTCCAATCATTGGCCGGATCACCGGCGACAATACCATCGAAATCATAGGGGTAGCGCTGCGCTTCCATTAGACCCATCTGGCCACCCTTGGAGCAGCCCGTGTAATAAGAGTAGGCCGGTGCTTCGCTATAGAATGCCTCGATGATCGCCTTGCCGTTTACAGTAGTGACATGCAATGCCCGATGTCCGAAGTCCTCGATAAGGTCCGGTCGACCCGAGGCCCAGGAAGCATCGAAAGGCACCGGACTGACGGTGTGACCGGTGTCAGTGCTGGCGGTGGCATAGCCGCGGCGCAGTGCGCCAGCCATAGCTCCGTAGCTGATGGTACCTGCCATGCCGCCATTGCCAACGCCGTTGTACTTGCCATTCCAGTTTTGTAGAGGCATCCAGACTTCGAAATTCACAGCGGGGCTGGTGACACCCACCAAGCGGCAGAAAGCCGGTAGCGGCATAGTGTTGTTCGAGTTTGGCGGCGTAAATGTATTTGCTGCAACCAACTTCGTAGAGGAGATGGTGGTGTCCGCTAACACCAGGTTGCTCAATTGATCACAGGCAGCTGTTGGGTTGCTCGGTGACTGGGCGAAGACTGCTGCAGTCATCAACGACAAACTACATGCACTGAATAGCCTTGTCAGTGTGCTGTGGTGCGATTTCATTGCAAATCTCCTATGCTGTTCCTATTACTCTTTTCATCGAATTGCCGTCGGCGCCGGAACAGGAAGCTAACCGAGTTTGGTTTAGCAGTTGTTCACTTCGAGTAAGCTGCTCTTATACCATTTATCGTCGTTTAGGGTCTTCCGATAAATGGCACTAGAGTCGGTGTGTTGGCGAGGTAATGCTGGTAACTGGGATTGGCTCCCCACCTTTCTTGTCCCTGCGCTTCCAATAGATTGACGCCGCTTACTCTGACTAGCAGGAACGCAACAAACAGAGGCGAAATCAGTGTGACGAATTGCCAGCCAACTAAAGTGGGCAGTGCAATGACAGTTATCCCGAGCCACAATAGGATTTCACCGAAATAGTTCGGATGACGGGAATAACTCCATAATCCGGTTGTTATGAAATTATCCATATTTTCAGCTCGCAACCTGAACTGTGACTTCTGTCGATCTGCGATGACTTCGATGCCAAAGCCTATCATCCAGAGCAAAACGCCCACTATGACAAACATTCCCAATGGTTTCTGTGTCTCTGAGGTGATAGCCGCCAGGCCAGCTGCCATGGTAATGAAAACCCAGCCACCACCCAGGGTCCAGGTAAACAGGAAGCGCCAGAATTGTGTCTTGATTTCAGTAAAGCGGGTATCCCTGCCAGCTCGCTTCACACGCATGAATAAAAAGGTTCCCAGTCTGGCTGCCCAGATGGCAATCAGCACGCAAATAATGAGTCCTCTCAGAACCAGAGCGGGACTCAGGTACGCCGCCAGGGTGACAGCTAGAATGTAGGAAAATGAACCGGTTACATCGAAGTAATGCTCGGTCTGCAACAGATAACTGGGAATGAATACCAGCCAGTGCAGGATGAAACCCACACTGGCACACAGCAGAAACAGAGGGATTCGGGAAACTGTAGTGCTGCCCTGGCTACCGGCGAAGATAATCCCTGCACTTATCAATAAGATTAGCAGAATCCCCAAGATCAGTTTCAAAATATCCATGGCAGCCCCTTTTTGGATCTCGTTTGCAGCCTTCAGAAATCCACGCGAGCTATGGCAATGCCGGCTTCGCCGGCTATCGCGTAGAGCAAATAGACAACGCCTGCTTCGACATACAGTGCAGGATCCCGTAACTGATTCACCTGTCCATAGGCCGTACTGCGTACAGACGGTTCGACCGGTGCGCCTGCGCCTTCCCAATTGAACTCGGGCCGCAGTACCTCGACTTCCTCCGATTCCTGCCATTGTGACCAGTCGGGTCGTAGGTCTATCGTGCTGAGCAGGATGGTTTCCGGAGCATCGCCGACCCGGGTCCAAAACACATACAGGTAGTCGTCGCGTACAATCACAGCCGAATGGCGCATGCTGGGAACGAACAGGCGCGGTCCTGTTTCAAAATTGCTGAATCCGTCTACGGACCGATAGAACTGCCCGGGCATGGCCAACACATAGGTCATGCCGTCGTGCTCGAAGGCGCGCATGTAGGTGCGGCCCAGGTTCTCCTCTCTGGCAATGAAGTTGATGCCATCTTTGGAGGTTGCAACTCTGGAGTGTTGCTGTCCGGGGCCTTCCAGACCGTGGTAGTACATGATGATCTGCTGATTTTCCACATCCACGTGCAAATCGGGGGAGGCGATGTGGGGCTCGGTTAGTTCCAATTCAAGGGTATGGGAGATCTGGGCTCCGTTTGCCCGTCTGCGTGCAACCAACTCCGCCAGGTCTGCATCGGAGATTTCCGGGCGGGTGGCTGCAAAATAGGAATCTTCTATACGCAGGCTGCCGGGTTCATGAACCTGCCAGGGGCCGGTGAGATTATCAGCATAGGCCAGCCGGATATAGAGACCCTTGTGATCGGCGAAATAGAGGTAGTAGCTGCCGAGTGGGTTCTCCACCCAGTCCGGGACCCGTATCATTGACGGACCCTGGATATTGACACCTATACTGGGATGTATACCCGGACCGATTAACGGTTCGTCCAGCAGGCGGGTAATGTTAACTGAATGAATATCAGGTTGTTGCGCGTAGGCGCCGGACAATAATAGTACCGACAAGCAGAAGAGTAGGCACGGCCAAGCGACGCGATAAAGAGGGCCAGCGGATGATTGCATTGGTGATTTCCTACAATTATGTGAACTTAAGGGTAAGAGTGATGGGATTAAAAGTCTAGGGTCATGCAGAGACGGCCTGCCCAGCATGAATGACTCTGAGTTCGCCGCCAGTTGGCAGCGTTATGCTAATGACGAGCTAGCCAACATCGGCTTCGAAACCCCGGCCTAATGGGTGCCACCTTCGTGGCAGATAACACGGAACTGAAAGGGCTAAGCGAAACCTTTCTCCCAGAGACAGATAACTTCCCCCAACGAATATCGTCATCGACCGTGGGCATGCGCGACCCATCCCCGCTGTATGGCTATCTCCTGAATATCGAAAACCGAAGGAGGGTGTTCACGGAAAGTGATTACGTGGCCCAGCAATTCGCGCCGAGTTTCAGGGAGCAGACACTGGCCAGTTTCGAGTTGGAGCGCATCAACGGATTGGTCGAGCCAAATCCTCATATTATTCATCCCTTGCCTTACTATTGGGACGCGTTAAGCGATCTATTAGAGGACGAGGACATGCGCACGGTGCCACTGTTGTTAATGGGCAGTAGTCCACGTGAGCAGCGAATCCTAGCGGGCAAGGGAGATGCCTAAGACATTGAGAGCCGCGCCGCCAGAGTGAAATATCACCTGGTAGAGCGAGACTATCGTGCGGCACTCGCGGAGATCGCCGAGTTTCAACCGCTGGCACCCGATGTGGAGTCTAGACTGTATTTCGAGCAGCTCAGGCTTATGTCATTGGGTTTGCTTGGTGAATTAGGAGAAGAGATAGTGGATGCTTCTCCACTTAGCAACGATGCAGGGTTGCGGGCTTGGCTAGTAAGACGGTTTTTGTAGCATGTGATTATTAGATAAACCTAACAAACATAACATGTAAATTGACATTATCTGCTTCCTAGGGCCCTACTATATTAGTACCCTAGTCTACTGTTTAGCCAATTTTTCCCGCGTCCTTGGAAGGTCTACGAAATCACCCTCTCGTTTTTCTTCGGCCGCAGTAAAGGCTTCATTGATTTCATCATGCTGCAACATGCTGGCATTCCAGATTCCGATATAGTCGAGACTGTCTGCAGTGGAATGGTCGCGTGCATAGTTGATCATGTGCTTGCTGCCATAGATCGCCAGTGGCGCCTTGCTGGCAATCTGGCGGGCGATTTCCAGTACCGCATCCAGCATCGTCTGTTGGTCGGGAAAGACCTCGTTGATCAGGCCATGGTTCTTCGCCTCCAGCGCCGGCATGCGTCTTCCGGTATAGGCCAATTCCCTTACTACGCCTTCGGGAATAAGCTTGGTGATACGAGGGAAGGTACCGACATCGGCGGTCATGCCGATATTAATTTCGAAGATGCTGATGAATCCGTCTTGCGTCATATAGCGCAGGTCGCAGGCCGTGATCAAATCCACACCACCACCGATTGCGCCACCCTGGATGGCAGCCAGCACTGGCAGGCGACACTCTTCCAGGCAGGTGAAGGTCTGCTGCATGTATTTGATGGTGTCATAGAGCTTTGCGCTGCGTTGGCGATTCAGTTTTCCGTCAGCCTCCGGATCTTCGCTGCTCTCGATGCTGCTGCCAAATACAGAAGTGTCCAGCCCGGAAGTAAAGTGAGGGCCCGTCGATGACAGGACGATGACTCGAGCGCTGGCATTCTGGTCGATGTCCCGGACAATCGTTGGTAGCTCATCCCAAAATTCAGGGATCATGCTGTTGCGTTTGTTGGGTCGGTTTAGAATGATATGAGCGATGTCATTCTCAATGCTGACATCAAAACAAATGTAATTCACTATAATACTCCACTAATAATTTTTACCGACGACAGTGAAACTGCACCGTTTCAGTGCCACTGCTAATATTCTCAACGACCGCTCCCAAGGTAACAATACCGGCATTCGCCATGCGGCGGCGGCGATCTTCCATGTAGGCATCAAACTTTGTTCGGCTCAGGTCTGACAGGCCGGTCTGGATGTCGCTCAATACGATGCCATAGTACCTGGAGATGAAGTCGGTGGTAAATTTTGCGCGAGTTTTGTAGGCATCGAGGGCTTTCTGTATTCGCGCATCGCCACGCAGTTCTGAGTTAGTGTAAGCCCGGCACATGGCACGAATGTTCGCTATTTCGCTGCCATTGATAAAACTACGGGCATTGGAAAGCGTGATAAAGATATCCTGTAACTGTGCTTCGCTTACGCCGAGACGTGCACGGGACGTATCCGGGTCCCGCGCTATTTCCTGCATGAGTCGATTGAGTACTGCCTGGTCGATTTCTTCTGGAGCGATAGTCGGTGCCAGTACACTAAGCTCTCGGCTCTCTGATTGCCTGAACTCCTCGAGAACCGCCTTAGTATCGACAGCACCATCGATAGTTTGTGGTTGCAGGTTTTCCTGCGCCAGAGCAGGCAGCGATAACAATAAAAAGGTCGCCAGTTTTATTTCACGTAGCATTTAGATGTCTCGAGCTATTTCATTTAGTTTCCGCGCTGGATTACATCGGCTTCCAGTTGAGGATACTCGATGCCGAGTTGTTCCAGATAGGTGTCGTAGCGCGATGGGTCGTAATACAACTCCTCCAGTAGTGGCCGGAATTGCGCCATGATGTCCTGGTTCTTCTCGATTGCCGGAGAATCCTCTGGACCGATAAAGGGCTGGTACTGTTCTTCGGCGGTTTGCACATCGTCAAAATAGACCTGAGCTTCATCAACAAGGGCGTCGTTTTGAACCAGATCNAGTAACGTGGTGGCTATCACTTTGGCACCGGCGACCGCCCCTTTATGGGCAATCGGAGTCGCCATGGCCATAGCACTTGACCAATGGTGTCCCACTAAACCCCTGACATTGGAGGGGTAACTCAATCGGACAGTTGGCACATTCCAGGATATATCGCCGATATCATCAGAGCCGCCCGAGATGGGATTCTCGGGAGGTTCTCCAATCCCTGGCAGCTCGGTTGCAAGCCCCTGTGGATCGTCTGATCCCATTAGTGTTTGCAGTGCCTTGGCAAATCGTTGGTCATCTTCAGACCAGGTCGGGAGCCCAACTTTTCTAAGATTCTCATTCATGGCCAGCGCAATGGGTTTATTGTAGTGACGTGGATAAGCAGCGCCTACAATTCGCCGACTCATAGTCGTGTCAGTCATCAGGGAGGCACCTTCGGCAATTTGATTCAGAGTATTGAAATTTTCGAGAATATTGTCCGCAGTTATCTCACGAATGAAGTACCAGACACTGGCGTAGGAGGGGACAACGTTGGGTTGGTCGCCGCCATTGCTAATTACATAGTGTGATCGCTGCAATGGTCTGAGATGTTCGCGGCGAAAATTCCAGGCTACGTTCATCAGTTCTACCGCATCGAGTGCACTGCGACCCCGCCAGGGGCTGCCGGCGCCATGGGCGGAGACACCATCAAACATGTACTCCACCGACACCAGACCGGTACCGCGGGAATCGCCCCAGCTGACGCCGAGATTGCTGCCTACGTGAGTAAATAGTACCGCATCTACGCCATCGAACATGCCGTCACGTGTATACCAGGCCTTGGTACCGAGTAATTCTTCGGCTATACCGGGCCATAGCACGATGGTGCCAGGTAGCCCTTCTCGCTCCATGATTTCTTTCACGGCCAGTGCCGCGACAATATTGACCGCCTGGCCTGAATTATGACCTTCGCCGTGACCCGGTGCGCCTTCGATCATCGGTTGTCGGTAGGCTACGCCGGGCATCTGTGAGGCGCGGGGGATGCCGTCAACATCGGATCCGAGGGCAATGATGGGCTCGCCACTGCCCCAGGTCGCCCACCAGGAAGAGGGAATACCGGCTACGCCGAGTTCTACCTCGAAACCGTTTTCGACAAGAATCTCAGATAAATAGCGCTGGGTTTCAAATTCCTGAAATCCCAGTTCGGAAAACGAGAACAGGCTGTCGACGATTTCCTGTGTCATTTTCTCCATGCCGTCGACGGCGGTAACCGCATCGGCCTTAAGACCGGTGAAACCATCTTCCTGGGCAGAGGCAATATTGTTGACTCCCAGCGCCAGTAGACAGNACAGAAGAAGTGTTGAGATTTGCTTCATGATGCACCTCTGGATTCTTGAGTGAGTTCAGTAGATTACGCTGTTTTCAGACCCTCTGCCAGAGCGCGGTAAGTCACATCCAGCATGGGCGAGCGATAGCGATTGACCAATGCCGGGTGGGCCAGCATTATGGCGGACTGTTCCACTTCGAAGAACTCATAAGAAAGGAGAAGCTCATGGAAATATTATTTATCGGCGTTAACTGGTTGGCCGTTGGAGTCAGTACCATACTTTGTTTCATGCTGGGTGGTTTGTGGTACTCACCAAGGTTGTTTGGCACCAAATGGGCCGAAGGAGTCGGAGTCCCTACTGGCCCGGGAACCAAGCAACCAATCGCTGCCCTGCTCATGCAATTCGTCGCTACGCTGCTGCTGGCGTGGATTATGTCGNTGGCCCACAACNTCGGAGCCTACCCCACTGCGGTGTTGATCGTAATTACGGCTGCCTGTCTGTTAATGGCGGGCAATATGTTCGCTGGGCATAATAACGACTCTACGGTCATCGAGGGCGCCTTTGTTATTGTCATGGCGCTGATCATGTCGGTCTGTAACACTATATTATAAACAACGCACACGCATTACTGAGCGTGTCAGCACTGGAGTCGGTCATGAAAAGAGTGGCCCTGCTATTTAATTCACTGTTCTGCATGCTGGTGTTTTCAACATCCTCGGCCCAANCGCCGGATGATTTAGAAGGCACGCTGATCGTCTTAAACAAGAGCGGCCATGACGCCAGTTTCATCGATCTGGGTTCTGGAGAGATCATTGCAACGCTGACAACGGGCAGAGGGCCTCANGAACTCGTGGTGACAGATGATGGTCGCTGGGCGATAGGAACCGATTACAGTGGTGGCAACAGCCTTACAGTATTCGAAGTCGAGAATCTTGTTGTTGCTCGAACGATCGATTTCAGCGACTACCCAAGACCCCATGGAATCCTGCTCTTGCCAGGCCAGCAAGAGGTGATTGTGACCTCAGAGGCGAGTCGTACGCTGGTCATTGTAAATTTCCACACGGGCGAATTCATCCGTACCATTGACACCGGTCAAAACGGTTCCCATATGCTGGCCGTCTCTGAAGACGGCAGTGTTGCCTACACCAGTAACGGTGGTTCCAACAGTGTCTCGGTGATTGACGTAGTTAATGGCCAGTTCGTTAAAGCCATTCAGGTTCTCCGCAGGCCCGAGGCAATCACAACCAACAAGTCTGGCGATGAGATCTGGGTGGGCAGTAACAACAATGCAGTTGTNACCGTAATCAATCCCGATGACGAGTCAGTCATTGCGCAGTGGCCTNGCTTCGACTGGCCTTATCGGATTCTAGTAACGGATGACGAACGTTATGCTGTTGTGCCTGATTTGAACAACAACCTGCGCTTCTTCGATGCCCGATCGAAGCTAGAGCTGGGAGCTATGGATCTGCCGGGAAGCAGGCCGGAGGGTGTGGCGCTGTATTCGGACGACCGAACGCTATTCCTGACCCTGGCAGGGCAGGATAAAGTGATGGTCATCGATATAGAGTCGCGGCGATTTCTTGGTGAGTATGAAGCCGGTTCGGCACCCGATGGCATCGCATTTTCCCCATTGGTATTGCGGAAGACGATTNACTATCAGCAATAGCGATTACTCCGTCGCAAGTTCAGCATACAAATCGTAGGCGTCGCTGCCAGTGACAGTTACATCAATCAGATCGCCTGCCTGAATGTTCTCACTATAGGGAACGAAGACTGACCCATCGATCTCCGGTGCATCGGCCGTGGATCTACAGGTGATGCCCTGGTTATCTATAGCATCTACCAGGACTTCGATTCTCTTACCGACTTTTTTCGCTAATCGCGCCGTGCTGAATGCCTGCTGGGTTTTCATGAAGCGTTCCCAACGCTGTTGTTTGACTTCCTCTGCAACAGGATTTGCCAGTCTATTAGCAGCAGCACCCTCCACCGGTGAATATTGAAAGCAACCGACACGATCCAGTTGGGCTTCTTCCAGAAAATCCAGCAGTTCTTCAAAATGCTGTTCGGTTTCACCGGGAAATCCGACAATAAAGGTACTGCGAATGGTCAGGTTCGGACACAGCTCCCGCCACCGCCTGATTCTCAGGAGTGATTTTTCGGTCGCAGCAGGGCGTTTCATGGCTTTCAACAGTGGCAGGCTGGCATGTTGCAACGGGATATCCAGATAGGGCACGAGTCTGTTTTCTGCCATCAGGGGTATGACCTTGTCCACATGTGGATAGGGATACACGTAGTGCAGGCGTACCCAGATACCAAACTCGGCCAGTGCTTCGCAGAGCCCTAGCATGTTGGCTTTCAGTGGTCGTCCCTGCCAGAAACCTGTCTGATACTTGATATCGACACCATAGGCGCTGGTATCCTGTGCAATCACTAGCAGTTCTTTGACTCCTGCGTTCACCAGGCGCTCCGCCTCGTCCATCACATCCGCTATGGGGCGGCTGAGTAGATCTCCGCGCAGCGAGGGAATGATGCAGAAACTGCAGCGGTGATTGCAGCCCTCGGAAATTTTCAGGTAGGCATAATGGCTCGGAGTGAGTTTGATGCCCTGGGGAGGCACCAGGTCGACATGGGGGTCATGATCGAGCGGTGCGGATGGGATGAATTCACGTACCTGGTTAACTACCTGTTCATAAGCATTCGGTCCGCTCACTGCCAGGACTTTCGGGTGTACATTAGTAATCGAGTCGGCCTGCGCGCCAAGACAACCGGTTACTATCACTTTGCCGTTCTCGTTTAAAGCCTCTCCGATGGCATCCAGGGACTCCTGTTTGGCGCTGTCGATAAAGCCACAGGTATTCACCACGACGATATCGGCATCGTCATAGCTGGGAACGATATCGTAGCCATCCAGTCGCAGTTGGGTGAGGATGCGCTCGGAGTCTACCAGTGCCTTCGGGCAACCGAGCGATATGAAACCAACCTTGTTTTTGGAAGCCATAGAGTCAGCAATCGTTAGTTCAGGGCGCAGGATTATAGAGCATCGGCAATGCTGATGCTCGCGTGACAGCGCCAGACGAGCTTTTTCTTACCAGGCCCCCAGTATCAGTCCCATTAACGTCAGAGCAATAACGCAGTACCCGGCGTTAATCAGGTAGGCCTTCATGGACTGCATTTCAAACAGATAGAGGATGCCTAGGAAGGCGGCGACCCAACCTAAACCAGCGGCGAAGCCAGCTGCTACCCNGAAGGTGAGATCGGCTTCGGCGCCGAGGAACATCTCCAGATTGATTGAGGNTACTAACGCCAGCAACAGTGCACCGCCAAACACCATCGGCATATTGCGTTTAGCGAGTTCTTCCTCAGTCAAATTAAACGCTGCCATCCAGGCCTTACCAAACAGCGGCCCGTACNAGATACCACCGACTAGAAAACTTGATACCGCAGCTGCAATCACAGACAACCAGTTAATAGTTGCGAATGCTGAACCCATGTCCATTTTATACTCCCATTATTTTTATTGGATTGGTCAGTCTTGCTTTTTCTTTGCTCGAAGTCCTTTCCGATTAGCCAGAATCAGCTAAACTTTCTCGCTCTCTTTCGACGAGTACGCGCCGCAGAATTTTTCCTGACGCAGATTTAGGAATTTCGTCGACGATTTCCAGTTTGCGAATCTTCTTATGCGGTGCCACTTCATCGGCGACGAATTGCATTATCTCTTCCGCGGAGATTTCTTCATTGAGAACCACAAATGCCTTGGGAATTTCGCCGGCTTCTTCATCGGGGCTGGGAATGACGGCGGCATCGGCGATCGCAGCGTGACTCACCAGCAAGGCTTCCAGTTCCGCGGGGGCCACTTGGTATCCCTTGTACTTGATGAGTTCCTTCACCCGATCGACGATATAGAAGAAACCGTCTTCGTCGGCATAGCCCACATCACCGGTATGAAACCAACCATCCTCGTCGATACAGCCGTGGGTGGCTTCATCATTGTTCAGATAGCCGACCATGACATGCGGCCCNTTCACCAATACTTCTCCTTTCTCATTGCAGCCTAGTTCAGCACCGGTTTCGGTATCGATAATTTTGGATAATGTATTCGGCAGCACCAGACCCACCGCACCTTGTTTCTCCGGAGGCACAGGCGAGGTATTGACATGACAGGCACCGGCTGTTTCAGTCAAACCATAACCCTGGTAGATTTCACAGCCGAGTCTGCTGGCGCAGGTCTGCTCCAGTTCCAGACCTAATGGTGCCGCGCCGGAGCCGATGATGCGTACGCTGGACAGGTCGTAATTGTCTACCAATGGATGTTTGGCCAGGGCCAGGACCAGTGGGGGCACCAGTCCCAGGGTGGTGATCTTGTAGTCCTGTACGATTTGCAGGAATTGTTCTAAGTCAAAANGGGGCATGGATACCAGTGTGACGCCCTTATACACCGCCAGATTTAATATCAGNACCATGCCGTAAATATGAAAAAACGGTAACACGCCAATCAGCCGGTCGGTGGGAAGGGTTACATTCATCTCACAGGACAACACCATGTTGGCGATAAGATTCTCATGAGTCAGCATGACACCCTTGGATAATCCTGTCGTGCCGCTGGAGTAGGGCAGGGCGACCAGGTCGTGTTTGGGATCGATTTCTACTTCTGGTGCATTGCCATCGTTATCCAGCAATACAGAAAACGGCGTCGTCCCCTGATCATCACCCTGCAAGTCGCCAAGTATGAACACTTCCTCTATGCCGCATTCTTTGGCGGCGGGTATGGCGCGGTCGAGAAAGGCAGCTATGGTTACCAGGAACTTAGCCCCGGAATCATTGAACTGGTGTATCAGGTCGGCGGTGGAATACAAGGAATTGACCGTGGTGTTGATGCCGCCCACCGCGGCGACCCCCAGAAAGATAACGCCATACTCCGGCATGTTGGGGATAAAAACCGCCATCACGTCGCCCTTCTTGAAGCCACGCAGGTCCAGGCCTCGGGCCATTTTATTTACCTGTTCACGAAGTTGGAGATAGCTGAGTGTGCGGCCACTCGGGCCGTCGATGAGAGCGGCCTGATCACCCAACTCATCGACTGCGCCAAGGACTACGGAAGTTAAATCACCGTCAGGTATGTCTACAGCAGGCTGTTGGCTTTTAAACATCAAGAAGTTCCCCCGATTGCATTTCGAGCAATGTTCCCTGTCGATGAGTCTTTACTGGAAATGCACTTTAAGGCAGTCAATGCCAAAGCTCAACCAGGCTCGCTCTAAAGCTCACTAAAGGCATTGTGATAAACGATGGTGCCATTTTTGTCAGCCAGGTAGTCCGCTTGCAACTCCTTGATCATGAACACTTCAGCGGGCACATCATATTCTGATTTGATACCGAAACTTAAGGCCGGCACAAAACCAAACCGTGGGTAATATTCCGGATGACCTAACACTACCACTGCGCCAGCACCGAGTCGCTCACAATTNGTCAGCCCGGTTTCTACCAGCGCGGTTCCTATTCCTTGCTTTTGATACTTGGGCAGCACAGCCATCGGGGCAAGTCCCATCAGTGTCAGGGAATCGTCATCGTCCAGACTTACCGGTGTGAAGAGTATATGCCCCACCACACATCCCTTGTCTTCGGCAACCAGCGAAATCAGAGGCTGCGCCGCTTCTCGGAGTGTGTTGACGAGTTCTGCTTCATCATTGCCTGGAAAGGCTGCCGCGTTGACTGCATACACTGCGTCCTTGTCAGCATCCTGTTCTGGACGAATATTCATGAGTTTCCCAAACGGTTATCGAAAAATGATGGCCGTTAAACTGAGGCCCTCACCCAGGTAAAATTTGTGGGCTCTGGACTCAGTCTTCAGCCAGCAGCAATTCTAGCTTGTTTTTGAAGTCAGCGATTTGTAAGAGTTTATGGTTAAAGTTATTACGGCCCGAACTGCCTCAAAAGCGCTTTTGACGGTCGTTTAAAGCAATTAATTGATATCGAATAAGNTTTTTTTCAGATGATGTGGCTGACTTGTCGACAACACGGAAACAGCTGATTTATATTAGCGTTTCAAATTCTTCCTCAAAATCTGATTGAAGTCGCGGGGAAACCGTCATGAACAAGTCATTTTGGGCCCTTATTGGCTCGATCTCCCTGCTCGTAGCCTGCAACCCGGAACCCGAAGTCCAATCCGCTGCCAATGCAGTCGAGCTGCGTTGGACCAATTATGGTATCCCTCATATTAAAGCCGATAGCTGGCATGGGCTGGGTTACGGATTCGCCTACGCCGTTGCTACGGACACGGTTTGTGTTCTGGCGCGGGAGATGGTCACCGTGCGCGGCGAACAGGCGAAGTATTTTGGCGCCAGCGAGGGAAANATACACACTGACACCTTTCACAGGGCTTTGCTGAATCCTGCCAAGATTGATGAATATCTGGACTATGGCTCGGAATCAAACAAGCTTATGGATGCCGGTTATGTAGAAGGCTACAACCGTTATATTGAAAGTCACCGGGGGCAGTTACCTGCTTCCTGCAACAATGAGCCCTGGGTAAAACCAATCGATACCCGTGATCTGGCGCGACTGACTATTGGTGTAGGCATTCGTTACGGTCTCGGGCGCGTCACTTCGGAAATAGCCACCGCACAACCCGGTCTTTCCCTGGCTTCTTTGAATTCTCTGGATCTGTTCGTGGATACTGCAACCATCGGCAGCAATGCCGTAGCGTTTGGTAGCGAATTGACTGAGAGTGGCCGTGGCATACTGCTGGGTAATCCCCATTATCCCTGGCACGGGCCTTCCCGATTTCACATGGCGCACCTGACTCTGCCGGGCGAGATCGATGTGATGGGAGTGGGGCTTATCACGACTCCCCGAATCGCTATCGGCTTTACGCCGCAGGTAGCCTGGACCCATACCGTGTCCACGGCCTTGCGCTTCACCATGTTTCGGCTCGAGCTGGTGGAAGGTAATCCCATGGCTTACCGACTCGGTGATGCAGTCAAAAACATAGAAGCCATCGAGGTAGAAGTTGAGACAGATGCTGGAACAGTCCCTAGAACTGTTTATATGAGCCATCTGGGCCCGGTTGTTGTCAGTGAAGCGACACCCTGGTCAGACCGGCATGTCTACGTAATGCGGGATGTAAATTATGAGAACTACCGTAGTGGCGATCAATACAAGGACATCCAGAAAGCTCAAAACGTCAGCGAGCTTAGAGAGGCCCTGGCGGATCATCAGGGAGCCGCATTTGTAAACACCATCGCTGCCGATCGGTTCGGCGGTGCCCTGTATGCCGATATGTCGGCCATTCCCAATGTGTCGGCGGAATTGATTGAGCGCTGTGACACCGGACTCGATTCTCTTGGCGGTGGCAGGGTAATCACTCTTAACGGTTCAGACCCGGATTGTGACTGGCAGGTAGATCCAACTGCCGCAGCACCCGGCTTGATGCCACCTTCCCAGCAACCCAGTTTGATAACCCAGAACTATGTCACCAACAGCAACGATTCCTACTGGTTGTCAAATCCGGAAACTCGCCTGGAGGGTTACTCTCCAATCATAGGCAATGAGCAAACCACTCGTTCACTACGCACCCGCGCCGGTCTGAATTTTGTCGAACAGGTGCTTGACTCAGGTGAAACGATTACCCAGGCAACCCTACAAAACCTGTTATTCAATCATCGCCACTATGGTGCAGAATTGTTTGTCGATGACATCATCGCGGTCTGTCAGGTCAGACAGGCGCAGGAGCTCACAGAGGCCTGCGCGATTCTTTCGGAATGGGATCGNCGCCAAGATGTTGACAGTGTTGGTGCACACATATTCAACGAGTTCTGGGCGGCGGCGCGCTCAATCCGGGAACATTTTGCCGTGCCATTCGATGTCAACGATCCGGTACACACTCCCAGAGGATTGACTGTTACCCGGCAGGAAACCCAAGACTATATCGTGGCATCACTCGGCGCTGCAGTAAGCCGGCTACAAAAAGCCAATATTCCTCTGGATGCAAGCTGGGGCGATGTACAGTTTGCTATGCGCAACGGCGAGAAGATCGGAATTCCCGGAGGTAACGGTGGCGCCGGTATGTTCAGCGTTATCGGTGCACGCCTGAACGATGAGAACCAGGGTTACAATCCTATTTTCAGCGGTAATAGTTATATCCAGGCGATCACCTGGAGTGAGGATGGCACCCCGGAAGCGCGTGCGATTCTCACCTATTCGCAATCGCCAGAACCGAATTCGGCACACTATGCCGATATGACCAGGCTCTATTCAAGGAGTGAATGGGTAACGCTGCCGTTCACCGATGAGCAGATTGCCAGTGAGCTGGTACGGTCAGAGACATTACAAATAAACTAAACTCTCTCCCGAATCGCCCTCAGTTCAGCACCGGATGGAAAAGGCATGCCCCGGCTCCCGTCAGACTACGGGTGCCGGGGCATGCACATGGGCTGAACGTAAGTATGTTCGTTGCCGNTTTCAAACTAACACTTTGAAGTTCGAAAAAAGCGTGACAACTGCATGACATGCTTGTGACAAAATCCTCGAGCCCACTAATTTCAGAAATTTTAAGGAAAAATAAGGCACTCACGGGAAGTGTTCCGAGCTCCATACCCGTGCCAGTAGTCCGGATCAGCCTGTTTCCCTAACCAGCAGCAGTAGCAGTGACACACNTTCTTTGATGCCGAATTCGTCCCGGAATACATCGGGAATTACATAGAACTACATCACAATTCTGCGATTTATACCCAGATACGCCCACTATCAAGCAGACAGCGGTACAATTTTGTGAGAAATTTGCTGTAGGAAAATTCCGTATGGAGTATTTCTGGGAGTATTAACATGAACTTGAAGAAATTTACGACCTATTTGCTGACTTTGTGTCTGGTCATGTTCGTGGGCATGGGTTCTGCCATAGCCAAGGGTGGTAAGAGCGGGAAGAGCGGCAAGAGCGGGATACCCGCACAAATTGCGGATCTGCAAGCTCAGATCGATAACCTATCCACTGGCGGAGACCACAGCGATATACTCGCACTAATTGCAGACCTCCAAGCTCAGATCGATGCGCTGCCACCCCCTGGTGGAGGTGGTGCTATGAGTACCTGCGTAGCTACCAGCGAGTGGGGATCAATTGATGATGGTGGGGTAACTGCATTCTGTAANGAAGGCGATCTCGCAATCTCGGGCGGGCACTCTGCGATTATTGCTTGGGGTGATCCGGCTGTGGTCAACCGTAGCGAACCATATCTGCTAGCGCCGAACGCGTGGGGCTGGACGGTCGAGATAGGATTTACTGAGGATCCTGAAAATGCGGCCTTTGCAACTCAATACCAAGCATACGCAGTTTGTGTGCAGGCTAGTAATTAATACGCGTATTAAACGACGCGTTGCTTAAAACAAAAGGGGATGGCGGGGAATTTGATATTCCTGCCGTCCCCTTTTTCTTAGTCTCCAGCTACTTCGAAATCTCTCTGTTCCGTCTGTTCAAACAAGATCGGGGCCAGATCACTCTTCGTGCAAATCCTGTCGGGCGAGAGCTCTCTTGCCTATAGCACGACCACTACACAAGGCATTGACTGTTGTCGTCTGAGTTAACCGCACGATGTTCATTTATGGACTAAAAAGCAGGGCTACGCAGACATCCCCCTGGCAGCAATCGGCCAGATCGCCTCGACCCTGTCATCACGTATCGCATACATCTGGTTGTACAGATTAACCACCGGATCGCAGTGGGACACGATCAGCTCCAGCTTGTCGCCTACTTCATAGCTGCGGGAAGCATTGTCTTCATAGCGCAGCGAGCCAAACTCATCGGAACCGGAGGTGTAGCTCATGCCGGTTTCCCCCTTTACCACCGGCCAGGGTCGGTTGATGGTACAGGATTTGGCACCGGCATCGGTGGTTGCCCTGCCTTCGTATTGGGCATTGAGCACCGTGGCCAGGATAGTCAGCGAAGGTCCGAAATCATCATAGGCTTCGTTATCGGATTCTCCGCCTATATCGATATATTGCGCGTCCATGAACACGTAGCTACCCACCTGAATATCGGTTAGACCTCTCGTCTCATGATCGATGTTGTAGGTGCCGGTGCCACCGCCGCTGAAGATTTCCGTACTGAGTCCGGATTGTTGGAATAAGTCATAGGTCCCGGAGGCAGCCACCAGCCGCTCCAGCGTCTGATTCTTCCTCTGCTCGAATCCTTTGACGTGTTGGGATCCTCCGTCGTAACACAGCAAACCCCGCAATCGGAGTCCGGGTAAGCTGTCTATCAGTTGTGCCAGTTGCAGCGCTGGCTGGCCCGGCGTTATACCGGTGCGATGCCCTCCCGGATCGATGTCGACGACGATATCGGCGACGATACCCATAGATTCTGCGGCAGCTGACAGCAGGCGGGCATTGTCCGGGGAATCGGTGGCTTGAATAAAGCCTTCACAGGATTCCCGCAGATTCATGGCGCGCCTGATTTTCGTAGGCGTCACATTGGTGGTGGTCATCAGGATTTGCTCTATACCATGTTGGAACATGGCTTCTGCTTCACTCACCTTAGCGCTGCAAATTCCCACCGAACCACTGTCCAGTTGCATCTGCGCGATGATCGGCGTCTTGTGAGTCTTGGCGTGGGGGCGGCTGGCAATGCCATTGCGTGCCGTGGTGGATTGCATCTTGGCGATGTTGGCTTCCAGTACATCCAGATCTACACACAGGGCTGGCGTATCCAGCTCCCATTTGGAGACATCTTCCTGCATGACGCCATCCACAAACAGCGCCTGCATTTCATTGGAGGTATGGCCCTTCACTGCGGTAGGTAACCAGAGCGCCGCGGCGCCGGTCGATTGCAGAAAACGCCTTCTTGACATTGAATTAGTGGACATGAGTGCGACTCCATCTTAGTTTTGATTGCGAGCTGTCGGAGTTCGTAAGTTCGGATCATTGAACCCCTTGCCAGTTTGCTCAATTTACTTCGATAACGATCATTACACCACCAGAAATTGTCCCATCATGCCGCGATCTTCATGCTCCAGAATGTGGCAATGGTACATATAGGGATTCTGCTCATCGGCGAAGTCGGTAAAACGCATGATGATGCGAAGCTGTTCACCGGATTCGACTTTGACCGTGTCTTTCCAACCCATTTCGTTAGCGGCAGGTTGCCGACCGTTGCGATCCAGAAGCTGGAACTGGCCGTTATGCACATGAAAGGGATGCATCATTGGCGAGGTGTTTTCTATCTCCCAGATTTCTGTTGTGTTTAACTCGATTCGCCCGTTAATAAAATCCATGACCATCTGGCGACCATTGATGGCGAAATTGCCACCACCATATCCGCCGCCGAGTCCGTTACGCATGCCAGTACCCGGCCCCTTGTCACCACCGCTGCGCGTGCCGGCACCCATGGAAAGCACGAAGCGTCGAACATTGGTGGCCGCAGCCTCGGGTAAACGGTAAATCGAACCGAGTTGCTCCGGTACTGGCAAGGTGTTGCTTAGATCTGCTGCTGAGTTGATGGTCAGGATGTCAAAATCCTGTGCATTGAGAGAACGCATCATTCTGCTCATGCCGCCGGGGAATGCCGGGAAAGAGAGTGGTCTGCCAACACTTACCAGCTTGAGTTGTTCCGATGGGTTGAAGCGCACCAGAATTTCCGCACGCTCCCCCGATGCCAGCTCCAGGGTGCCGAGACTGACGGGACGTTCCAGTAGCCCGCCATCGCTAGCAATCTGCAGAAACTCCCGCTCGTCATCGAAGGCCAGTGCATAACTTCTGGCATTGGATCCATTGATAATGCGAAATCTAACCAGGCCTGTTGTGACTGAAAGCAGGGGATTATAGGTGCCGTTAACCAGAATGGTGTCACCATGCATGCCCACGACCGTGTCTTCGTAGCGGTTCATGTAGCTCATGGAGCCATCTTCGTTGAAACGCCGATCCTGAATCACCAGGGGTATGTCATCGATGCCATAGTTGTTGGGTAGCACCGCTTCTTGGGCATCGTCCTCAACAATAATCATGCCGGCCAGGCCCCTATTCACCTGCTCGCCAGATTTGTGAAACATGTGTGAGTGGTACCAGAATGTACCGGCGAACTGGACAACGGAGAAGCGGGCATTCCAGCTTGCGCCTGTTTCAATGGTCTGGTGGGGACCACCGTCCTGGCTACTCGGCAGGTGGAAACCATGCCAATGCAGGGTAGAGGGTTCCCCCAATTGGTTGTTGACCAGCAGTGAGACCTCTTCATTGCGATTGAAGCGCAGCGTGGGTCCCAGGTAGTTGCCGTTTATTCCAATCGTTTCAGTGACAAGGTTGGGCAGGAAACTGCTGGTACCTTGCTGCAGATTCAATTCAAACTGGCGGGTGTTCTCGTTCAATGTTCCCGGCAACTGCGGTGGAATTCGTAGTGGATTCTGTTGCGACTGCGCGAACGATATCGAACCGAGGCTGACACCAAATCCTGTGGCGAGTGTGCCGACTCCGATCGCTTTCAAGGTAGATCGTCGCGAAATCATGAGGCAGTTAATAGTCCGCTCTGGGCAATGCCGTCAAACACAAATTGCACTGCCAGTGCCGACAATAATACACCCATAACACGGCTGACCACATGCTTGGCAGTGACGCCGATCAGACGTTGAATCTGTGAGGACAGCAACAACATGATTAACATCAGCAAAAGCATGCCCAAGAGACAGCCCAGCACCGTCAGTTGCAGAGCGATATCATCATCGGCGTTTGCCATTAACAGGATGATGGCACCCATTGCCCCGGGGCCGGCTATCAGCGGAGTTGCCAGTGGGAATATTGAAATATCTCGCTTTGCCAGCGCTTCCTGTTCCTCTTCATCGGTGGTCGATGTACCGCCTGATGGGCGGACAAAAACCATGTCGATGCCTATTAACAGAAGTAGGATACCGCCGGCTGTTNGCAGTGCAGCCAGGGATATGCCCAAGCCAGCCAGCAGGTATTCGCCCACAAGGGCAAAGATCAGCAGTATGGAGCCTGCCACCAATACACCGCGCACCGCGATCTGCCGGCGTCGCGTCGGCGAATAATTGCTGGTAAGCCCGGCAAACATGGCGCACACATCGAGTGGGCCGATGACAGCAAATAATGTGGTCAGTGCTACAGTGGCTGTTTCTAACATGNTTCGAAGAGGGCCCCGTTTGACTACTTACTGAGTGCGCGAACAACCGCCTGCTCGGCATGAATCGNGGTTGTATCGTATAAAGGTACGCTGGTGAGGTTCTGCTGCACCAGCAAGGCTATCTCGGTGCAGCCGAGAATTACTGCTTCGGCACCCCGAGCAGAGAGTTTTTCGATGATCTGNAGATAGCTACTTCGTGAGCTGGCTTCGATCTTACTAAGGCAGAGTTCCTGATAGATAACCTCATGTACCAGGTCTCGGTCTTCGAGTTCTGGTATCAGTACCTCGATGTGAAACTCTTCCTCCAGTCTTGCTTTGTAAAAATCCTGTTCCATGGTGAATCGCGTACCCAGCAGACCGACACGGCGAATACCATCCTTGAGAAGCTGCTGCGCTGTCGCGTCGGCGATATGCAGCAGTGGAATAGTGACAGCCGCTTCGATTTGCGGTGCGACACGATGCATGGTGTTGGTACAAATCATCAGGAAGTCAGCACCTCCTGCCTGAACATTTCGTGCAGCGGTAGATAAAATCACGGCGATGGAATTCCAGTCATCGGCATGTTGGAGTTTTTCCAACTCGTCGAAATCCACACTCACCATGCTGATTTTGGCAGAGTGCAATCCGCCGAGAGCTTCTTTAATCCCTTCATTGACTGCCCGGTAATAGGTAGAAGTCGATTCCCAACTCATACCTCCAAGCATTCCTATAGTTTTCATCTGGTT
Organism: Gammaproteobacteria bacterium; assembly: GCA_002730035.1. Lineage (GTDB taxonomy): Bacteria > Pseudomonadota > Gammaproteobacteria > Pseudomonadales > Pseudohongiellaceae > UBA9145. Next base: position 111,884 of record PBYU01000016.1, read on the forward strand.
TTGACCTTTAGCTGCAGCGGCAGAGCTTAAAAAGCCCAGGGTTGCAAAACGAACCATATTCTAGTCTGGAAAGCCGCTTCACACCATGTTTTCCAAGCGGCAATGGACTAAACTGCATGGCGGTACGATTAACTATGATTTCAGAGGCTTGCGTGGATTTTTGGCGTTTTGAACCGAGCAAGAAGTGGGCTATTTTTGCGCTTGCCGTGACGCTATGGTTGCCGTACGCAGAAACTCGCCAAAACTCCTTCGCTGCTGAGGAAATCTCAACCGAAATCCCGCAGCAATTTGTGGCAATCCACTCGTTTGCTCCGGCCATAAAGCTCGATGTGCGTTATTTTACCGATGACAATTTTGTCGGGAGTCGCATCGATGGTTACCACGCCGCAAAGATCTTCATGCAGAGAGATGCCGCCGTCGCCCTGCTAGCGGTACAAGAGGAACTGACAGCTTTTGGATTGGGACTGAAGATATTCGATGCCTACCGACCACAGCGTGCGGTAGATCATTTTGTCCGGTGGGGATCAGATCTGGACGATGTGAAGATGCAACAACAATATTATCCACGTGTTGCCAAGGAAAATTTGTTTCGTGACGGTTACATCGCCGAGCGATCCGGTCATTCACGTGGTGCTACGGTGGACCTCACCATCGTGGATCTGTTGTCAGGAGTAGAACTGGATATGGGCACGCCCTGGGACTTCTTCGATACACTGTCCTGGCCCTCCAGTAATGCGGTTAGTGCCGAGCAGCGAGCCAATCGCATGCTGTTACAGCAACTCATGACCAGGCATGGGTTTCAACCACTACAGGAAGAGTGGTGGCATTTTACGCTGCTGAATGAACCCTTTCCCGATACCTACTTCGATTTCCCTATCGAATGAGTAAACAGGCAATCATCCACAAAGTAATCGAGAGCTCAGCTGCAGTTTTCGATGGGGCAGCCTAACCACCTAACAAATGTTCCGGGATTTCTACGCCCTGTTCCTGATAGTAACGGAGCGCGCCAGGATGCAGTGGGACGGGAATGCCTTTTAACGCTTCTTCGATGGCCATCGCCTTGGTGGCGCTGTGAATTTCCTGCAGAGTCGCCAGGTTGTCCCATAACAGTTTTGTCATGTTGTAGACTATATCCTCCNACACATCCTCTCGAACCACGAATACGTTAGGGCTATAGGCCGTTGTTATGGGTTCTTCCTGCAGCGGATAAGTACCTGCTGCCAACTCATAGAAATTCCAGAGTGGAAATTCCTGATTGATCGCAGTCAATTCTTCAGCGGAGAAATTCAGGATTGTCATGCGTTCACCCAATAGGGCAAAGGCCCGGGTGATTGCCGTTACCGGCGGACCGGCCGGTACATTCATGCCGACGATATTGCCGTCCTGCAGCGCATTGGCAGACGGACCATAGCCCATATAGGCGATGGAGAGGTCTTCGTTATAATCGATGCCCAGCGCGTCGAAGATGTAGAAGCCAGTCTGCTCGGCGCCAGAGTTGCGCATGCCTATTGAATAGCGTTCACCACCGAGCTTGGCGAGGTCGGACACCGTACCATCGGTTACCAGGTCGGATCGTAAAACGAAATGCTCGACATTGGGCCACATCGCACTGATACCCCGAATATGGCGTTGGGGATTGCGTATCGGCCCCTCGCCGTCGTAAGCCCAGGCAGCGAAGATAGCGAGTATCAGTCCGAATTGCGCCTGGTTGTCTCGCAGCAGTTTGATGTTCTCCATCGAGCCGGCCGAACTGATGGCGGTCAATGCAAAATCGGCTTCATCCAGGGCCGAGACCAGTGTAGAGAGGGCGACTCCCACCGGGTAGAAGGTGCCGCCGGTTGTACCGGTGGTAAGCACATAGGTGCGTCGCTCACCAGTTCCGTCAGTACAGGCACTGACAATGCATACAGACAACATGCAAAGGGCTATGAATCGCAACAAGGATTTATCCTGCCTTTAATTACTGTTCTCGGCGCTAGTCTACAATGCAAACCGGGCCGGGGCCATCGGCGATAGTCACACAGGATTGACCGAGTGGGCAGGAAGCGCCGGGATGCAAGCAGGGGATCTCACAGGATTTGAATTCTGGGCCCTGGGATCCGGCGATGCCGAAATAGGCCAGACAGACAGTTCCATCTGCGCAGATCGAGCTTTCTGCGGAGCAATCACCACCCTGGGGAATTTTGTTNTACTCGGTTATTTCAATAGCGCTGCTGACATTAAAAGGCGCGTCCAGTGTCACCGAAAAACCGCCCTGGTCAACGGTATCGGTTACTACCGTTTCGATACTCAGTTTCTCGTTAACGGCATCATAGATCGGCGCGGCAATCTGCTGCTGGTCGAGCTGCTCAACGGCGAACAGNGTGCACTCGCCAATCCCGCACTGCCCTGTAGTCTCATAGAAATAGCCACTGAGCTCGTGAAGCTGTCCATCGTCACTGACCTTACTGAGGTCGATGAAGGTGTTGCCGATCTGCAGGCTTAGGGTGCCGCTGGTGTCTACGACGGAGTGGGTAGGAGAGCAAATTCCGCAGGCTTGGGCGCTGGCAAGTGTTTCAATAGTGCCGCTGAGGCTTACTTTTTCCTGGGCAGCGGCTTTAGAAATTACCAACAGAGTACAGATCAGGCCAAATGAGTACATCTTTAGAGAAGTCATGTTTCTATAGGCCTCTGATATTGTGAATTTGTTACTGACAGGANCCCTGCAATTGTTCTATCCAGCGGCTGATCAATGCAACACCTTCGCTGTGGACTAGCGAGCGCCCCAGCTCCGGCATCATCTCATCAGCTTCATTGGAGAGCATGCGGTAAAGCAGAATAGAGCGTTCGGGCGCTCCAGGGACAATGCTGTACAGCATGTCGCCCGCACCACCACCTGCGGCAACGGGCGTCTTGCATACGCCCATATTGACTGGGAGCAAATGGGAGCCGTCCAGAATAAGCGAGGAAGTGTCGGCGGCTCCTTCCGGGTTGTGGCAGTGGCCGCACTGCATGTTCAGATAGGCAGTAGCGCGTGTTTCCAGCTCGGCAGACTCGTCGCGCCAGGATACCGGTATGGAAATCTCCGGTCGCTCCGTAAGCCAGCCTCTTTGCAGCATGGCATCAATCTGTAGCAGGGGTGAATCACTGGATTCACTGAAACGGGACGTAAGTTGATTGGCGATAGGACCAAGCGGTTGCATGCCGCCATCGGGGTGTGAAGTGACGTGGCAACCCCCGCATTGATTTTCATTGGGAATAAAGTAGCTAAAGTCGAGGGTCCCGGTGTCACTCTTTAACGAAATGGCTGTGCTGGTGCCGGCCACGCGAAGAAATGCTTCNGTCTGTTGCTCGTTCCACACATAGGGAAACGCGTCCCAACCGGTTTCCCGACGCACCAGCAGACGGGTTTCGATCAGTCTGTTGCGCTCTAGATCAACTCTGTGTTCGGCAAGATCCGTCTCTTTTAACAGTTCACCCTGCGCGTCCATAGGATAATAAAAAGTCTTGCTAACTACGGTCCCGACCGGGTAATCGATTTCATTGTCCAGCAGCGATGCCCGGTGACCATCCGGTATCCAGAGGGTGCGGAGTTTTTGCGCGTAGTCGGTGAATAATTGGTTAGCGGGTCTGAAGACCAGGCTCTTGTCACTGGGAATCAGCTCGCTCTCAGTCAACTGAAACAAGTTCCAGTCGGATAAGCGTTGCGGGTTGTCATCTGCATGGAAGACTGGCGTTCGGTCGGCACATCCGAGCAGTAATGCTGAGATTGCCAGGCNGATTAGAACCGGGCGTGCGGAGCGTCTACCCACAGTAAGTGAACGGGGCGCAGCCACAAGGAATTGAAATTGTTTTAAAGAGATGAGTAGGCATGATGTTCCGATCCACCAAGGCCAGAAACTGNCCGGCTTGACGCTGCAGTATATGACTAATTGTCTTCACGAGTAAACCACTGCACACTTGCGGCGCTGAAGAAGATCGTCGAAGCTATTTTATTGTTATTGATTGCTTTAAGGCGCAAATCGTTAAAACAGTCCCAGCAGATTGCGGGCGAACCGAGCCATAANAGTCAATCNAGGGTTAGTTTCAATAATGGTTCCAGTGGCGTCGATATCTATTGTCAGGTTCTCCANTAGCCGACCCTGTTCTTCTCCTCTGGTGATTAATAAAATCTCAACAAGTTTGTTCGCTGCGAGATTCTGGAGAGTGAAATGCAAGCTCTCTGCGGTGTGATNTTCCACAATCACCGGATTGTCGGCGCGTCTCGCTGTTGCCACGATATTCTGTGTCGAACTGCTCAGGCCGACGTAGTCAGGCAAGGGAGATACACGAATTTCAACTATTTCCTGCGTGTTGGTTCCAGTATTGCCAATCACCAGTGCGAAGGGAGTGGTACAAGAATCCCTTGCTGTCTCGTCTTCATTGAAGAAATCGCCACAGGTGGATAAGCCGGTCCCGGCACTATAGGAAATCTCGTCCGCGGTAGCGAAAACGATTTCGAACAGGGTGGGAAACACGACGGCGACGATAATGACGCCAGATAAATACCAGAGCACTTTGCGATGCAGCAGGGAGTCAGGTAGCAGGTCGCGTAACATAGACGGTGGGCTTACGGGCGACTCGGTGCATTGCCCCGATCCCGATAGTGACAAGAAAAAAGGTGGTTCGAACACGAACCACCTTTTGTTTTATTGCAGCAAATCGTCTTAACGCATTGAGCGCGACTGCGGACGAATGCGAACGCCGCGATACTGCTCATCGGTTACCGGATCCAGCCACTCGACACTGCCTTCATAGATAGTCAGTTGGTGAGCATCGATTTCTGGATGGGCACCATGCCAATGTTCAACGTCGGCTGGAGTCCAGAAGGGTTCGCCGGGATAAAATTCCTCGATGGCACGGCCGCGAATCTGGTGCAGGCCTATTCCTTCTTCGATCATCAATAATTGCCCCCAACTGTGGGTGTGCCAGGACGAGCGGACACCGGCCGGAAACAGGATGCGGATGTTGCGCATGTCAGGCGTCTGGCTTATTTCAGGCGCGCCTCCCTGGAAATTGCTGGACTGTGCTGAAATTATGCCAGTCTGAGTGCCGAGAACCAGTACGCCCAGCGCCAGTGCTGCGCATACTGAAGTAATTGTTTCTTTGAGTTTCGACTGCTTCGAATTGCGACCCATCACTCCCTCCGATATTGTTGTTTTGTGGAAACAGTTGCCACACTTTGTCGCTCATAGCATTAACTTATTGGCTGGCAATGTCAATGACAGCGGAATTTACCAACTGTAGCTGAATCGTGGCTATAAAGTCTGCGCGTCGCTTCTCGATAGAGTTGATGGTATTCTGCGCTGTCTCTGGTTTTTAGCTCTGGGGTTTTTATCTCTAGTTGAGTAGCAGGAACCTGAGGGCAAGAAAATAATAACAAGAAACCTCCAAGAGAATAATAAGAAACGTGAACAGTGCGCGCTATTTGAAATATCGACGACAGCTCATACCGCTGATCTTTATCCTGCTCAGCGCGAACAGCGCCTTCTCTCAGACAGTTAATCCATTGGCAGCAGATCCCCGAGCCGCTCGCGCTGGTGGGGGGATCTTCAGAGCGCAATGTGCAAGCTGTCACGGTGCCGATGCCAAAGGCATAGAAACAATCGATGCACCGGATTTAACGATGATCTGGACTCGTGCGGAATCTACCGACCAGGTCGTCTTTCAGATGATTCGCAACGGTATTCCAGGCAGCATCATGCCCCCCCACAGTTTTCCCGATCCAGAAATCTGGATGCTGGTCTCCTACCTGCATAGTGTCGCCGTCACCGGCACGTCGAAGCAGATCGTGGGAAACCCAACAAGGGGCTCGGAACTGTTCCAGAGCAGTTGCTTGCTGTGTCATCGGGTGGATGGTAGTGGCGGAAGTCTGGGCCCCGATCTTTCGGCTATCACAGCGCGTCGAGCACAAGCAGCGCTGACTGATTCTATCCGCAATCCCAGCGTCAATATCGCCCGCCGCTATAAGCCGGTGTCGTTGCTGACCGATGATAACGAGCGCGTGCGAGGTGCGATCAAGAGTGAGGATGCGTTCTCCATCCAGGTGATGGACAGCAATCAGGTGTTACGTGGATTCTCAAAATCTGCGTTGCGTGAATTGAGCCGCGATGAACCATCGCTAATGCCATCGTTTTCGGAAAGCCAACTGAGCGAGACCGACATCAATGACATTTTGAGTTATCTGCAATCGGTTCGCTAACACCGGCTTTAAAAAAAGACTGGAAAAAATATGAAGCAAATACTTATCCGGGTACTACCCATCATCGCAGGTCTGGTTTCCTGGCCGACGTTCATTCAAGCGCAGGATGCGGATGGGCCGACATTTGAAGACATCTTGCGCGGCTTCGAAGATCCGAGCCGTTGGTTAACTTATTCCGGTGACTATAGCGGCAGGCGCCATAGCCCGCTCACTCAGATTACAACCGATAATGTCGATCAGTTGCGGCCGGCCTGGACGTTTCAGACTGGCACTACTACTCGCGGTCGTGGATTTGAGACCACGCCGTTGCTGGACGATGGTGTGTTGTACGTAACCGGGTCGAATAACTATGCCTGGGCGATTGATGCGCGCACCGGCCGCTCCTTCTGGCAGTACCGGCGCAATCTCCCCGGCGATCTCACTTACGGTGCCAGCGCACCGGTGAACCGGGGTTTCGGTATGCTGGGCAATCAATTGTTCATGGTGACACTAGACGCTCACTTGATGTCCTTCGATCGGAGAACTGGCGAGGTGATATGGGAGCGGGAACTGGCTGACTATCAGGTGGGCTATTCATCGACCATGGCACCGCTGGTGCTCGATAACAAGGTCATCGTCGGCATCTCCGGCGGCGAGTATCAAACCCGCGGTTTCATCGATGCCTTCGATCCGGTGTCGGGTGAAAGAATCTGGCGCTTTAACACCATTCCCGGTCCTGGTGAAGCCGGCAGCGAGACCTGGCCTGCCGACCCTGCAATCCTGGCAGCTGGTGGAGGCGGCACGTGGATGAATGGCAGCTATGATGCGGACCTCAATCTTATCTACTGGGGCATCGGCAACCCGAATCCGGACTATTACGACGAGAATCGCCCCGGCGATAATCTGTACACGGACTCCATCGTGGCTTTGGATGCCAATACTGGCGATATCCGCTGGCACTATCAATTCACGCCCCATGATGTCCATGACTGGGACTCGAACCACATGCCGGTGCTGGCAAATATCGAGTGGCAAGGCGAGCCAAGAAGGGTGGTTATGGTCGGCAATCGTAACGGCTTCTTCTACGTACTCGACCGTGTGACCGGTGAATTTTTGCTGGGCAAACCATTCACGGCGACCAGCTGGGCTCGGGAAATCGGCGCCGATGGTCGTCCGATAGTGGTGAACGACGGCAGCCTGGGATGTGTGCCCGATCCCTGGGGTTCGACTAATTTCTACCCACCGACATTTTTCCCGGGGCTGGATCTGTTTATTCTGACGGCCCGGGAAACCTGCGCCACCTATGTGCCGGAAGAACCTGCCAACACTCGTGGCCAGGCTAATTTCGGCGGCACGGTGTTTATCGACAGTGAGCAGGGCTACGGAGCCCTGCGAGCACTGGATGTTCACAGCGGTGAGTTGGAATGGGAATTCACTTATCCTTCGCCGAGCTTTGGTGGGGTAATGAGCACCGCTTCGGGGCTGGTTTTCGCCGGCGACCACGAGGGGAATTTCATGGCCTTCAGCGCCGAAACTGGTGAAAACCTGTGGCACTATCAAACCGGCTCTCGTATCTGGGGTGCCGCCGCCACCACCTATATGTTGGACGGAGTCCAGTATGTGCTGATTCCATCCGGCACGACGCTTATGGCGTTTGCCCTGTAATCCCCCTGTTTGCGAGCTTTGCGGTGGATTTCAGCGGATTGTGGAAATGGCCCTAAGCAGCCTAAACTGGTGGACAATTTGGGTCAGTGACTTTATCCTGATTCCAACAATAATCCAGCTGAAATGAATACAACTGTGTTACCAGCGACACCGTAACGCGTTGTTTTCATTTACACTGGTGTGCTAAGAAGTTTTCAATCTAAGAAAACCAAATTGAGGAACCCTGCAATGAGAGCCAGAAAATTTCTCGCCTTTTTATTATTCCCTGTACTGTTCGCGCCGGTCGTAGTATTCGCCCAGGCACACGATGCCAGCGTGGCCAATCACCAGCCCCATTACTACGATGTGGCGGACTGGGATATCCAACCCACAGATGTCACTTATGCGGACCATATCGCACCGATTCTGCAGCGTAGCTGCATTCAGTGTCACCGGCCCGGTGGCGGTGGTCCGATGTCCTTCATGTCCTACGAGGAAGTTCGGCCCTGGGCACCGGTGATCATGTATCGCACGGCTATTCGTGACCGCATGGGCGCCATGCCTCCCTGGTATGTCGAGAAAGACATCGGCATCGATGGTTTCGAGAGTGATTATTCCCTGTCTGATATGGACCTGGCGATGATCCAGGCCTGGGCCCGGAACGGTGCACAGCGTGGCAATCCTGACAATGAGCCAGCCCCTGTGGTTTTCAGCGACAGCGATGCATGGACTGTGGGTGAGCCCGACCTGATTTTACGGGGCCCGGATGTAACACGTCCTCCAATCGGCCCGGACTGGTGGGGTGATATTGGCCTGGTAGAAACCGGCTTGTCCGAAGACCGCTATGTGAGGTCCATCGAGGTGCGGGAGTTCAATGATGTACCTGCCGATCTGGACAGTAACACGGTGGGTGGACGGTACATTTTCCACCATATGACCTATACCAGCGGTATCCTTAGCGGGGACGGTTCCTACGTGGAGCAGGATTCTCGAGTGAGCTGGCCGATCCATGAAGTAGGTCGCAACGCGGATGTTTTTTCAGAAAAGGCTGGCCGACTGCTGCAAGCAAATTCGGCACTGCATCTGGGAGCTGCCCACATGCATTCAAACGGCCGTGAGACAACTGGACACCTCGAGTTCGGTATTACTTTCTTCCCTGTCGGTTATGAACCCGCCTATACACGCCGCGGTCCTCGAACCGGCAATGGCGTCGATGTGGACATCGTACCCAACAAGGCGAACCAGCAGATTCATAACTATGTGGTGTTGCAGCAACACACCAAGGTCATGGCTTTCGAACCTCACCTGCACGCACCGGGCGTACGTATGTGTCTCGAGGCGATTTGGGGCCACAATAATTTCACGCTGAACTGTGTCGGTTATGACCACAACTGGGTGAAGCAATATATGTACAAGGATGACAAAGCTCCGCTATTACCTAAGGGCACCATATTGCACACAACTGCCTACATGGATACCACCACATCCAATCCTAATCTTGCCGACCCACGTAACTGGGCAGGAGGAGGTCGTCGCTCAGTGTCAAATATGTTCATCGATCTCGGTTACTCGGTGAGTCTGACTGAAGAACAGTTCCAGGCTGAGATGGCGACGCGCAGAGCCAATATGAAAGATCGCAACGACTACGATGTCGGATGCCCGCTGTGTTGGGCGCCTGCTGTGGAACAGTCGGTTGCGCAAGGAAACGATTGACCATGAGACACTGCAGCAGATTAAAAACAAATCTGGAAATCGCGCTGGCAATGTTGCTGGCGCTGGTTTTCGCAAATCAGTCTGCCCTTGCTCAAGGTCGCTTGATGCAATTGACCGGTGAGGTTGCCTCACCAGCCTACGAAGGCTGGTGGCCGAATGATGATGGTAGCTTCAAGTTGTTCTTCGGTTACATGAATTCGAATTGGAAACAGGAGTTCGATGTAGATATTGGGCCTGAAAATTATTTTTCGATAGTCGGGGAAGGAGAACTGGATGATCTGTCAGTAGAAGGCTACGATTTCTCCAATGCAGATCAGGGCCAGCCAACTCATTTCTATCCGAGACGCAATCCCTTCCTGTTTACTATCGATGTGCCGGCAGATTTTGGCACCGGTGAAATGGTCTGGACACTGAAAACCAGGAGTCATATGGCTCGCGCCTTTGGTTCGCTGAAGCCGGATTATCGAATAGATCCGCAAGTAATCTCAACGGAAGTCGGTGGTGCCTTCGGTAGCCTCGATGACCGATTGCGCACTAATATTCCGCCCGATCTTCGTGTCGAAGGTGAGAGCTTTAGAACTGTAAGAGTCGGTGAGCCGCTGAATCTGGCCGTGCAGGCCAGCGATCCCGACAACCTGCCGGAACGCCGGCCCGGTCTGGGTTCCAGGCCCGGTCAAATCTATCGGCCACCGTCTTCGATTGTCGTCATGAGCGGGCCAGGCTTACGCTTTTCCTGGACTGTCTATCGGGGACCTGCCAGAAATGCGACTTTTCAACCCGCGCAGTTCAAGACCTATATGGATTCGCGCGCCTATGCGAATTCACCCTGGTCACCACCGTATGGTATTCCGGAAGTACCCCAAGGCAACCGCTGGACGGCCGAGGTTACCTTCGATCAACCCGGCGAATATGTACTGCGTGGCATAGCCAGCGACGGCTCGATGTTCTCCTACCAGAACGTGAATGTGACCGTAACGCGCTAAGCAAGACCGATTGCATAGAAAAAGGCACTGCAGCAATCCCGCTACAGTGCCTTTTTTATGGGTAGTGTTAAACTTTCCAATGCCCCGACAGCTGCGCTATGCTTGCCGGAGCATAACAAGCCAGAGTGATGTCCATGCCGCAGTTAGTAACTACTCTTCTTTCTTCATTTATTAGACTTTCTAAGCACTCGTTGCTTGCCACGTTATTGAGCTTATTGTTGGGTAACGTTGTCAGCGCTGCCGATGATGGCATCGAATTTCCCAAGACCATCGCCTGGTCCGCCTATGGCACAGGTACCGGGGGCTATAGTCAGGCGGTCGCTATCGGCAGTATCCTACAGCGCCAGTACCAGACTAATCTGCGGGTGATTCCGGGGCGCAACGACGTATCACGTCTGGCTACCCTGCGTGCCAATCGCGTGCATTTCTCCGCCGGTGGCTCCGAGGCAGTGTATGCCCAGGAGGGCGTGCTTAACTTTGCCTCGAAAATCTGGGGGCCCCAGCCGATTCGGGCGCTGATGTCCAACTATTCCGATAGTTGTTCCTATACACTGGTCACTGCCACGGACGCCAACATCAACTCAGTCGCCGATATCAAAGGCAAGCGGGTTACCTTTATCCAGGGTTCTCCTTCCCTGAACAACGCCATGGCAGCGCTACTTTCTTACGCCAATCTGAGTTGGGATGATGTGACAGCGGTGGAGGTGGGTGGCTACAATGCCTCCGCCGAGGCAGTTCTGAACAACCGGGCCGATGTAGTGGGTGGGGCATGCAATTCACCGCCTTTTCTACGCCTGGAGGCTTCGCCTCGAGGTCTGACATTTCCTGAATTGCCCCATGCTGATGCCGAAGCGGTGGCCCGTGTGCGCGCACGGTTGCCCTGGTATGTTCCCCACATCGCCTTGGAAGGCCCAACTATTCCTCCCGAAGGCATCGAAGTGTTCTCCTCTGCCTATCCTCTACTGGTTGGATTGGAGACATCGGATGAGACTTTGGCCTATAGCATCGTCAAGGTCATGCATCTGCACTTCGATGAGTACAAAAATAATGCACCTGGCGCTACTGGATGGCGCATGGATAGACAGAAATTTGATCAGGCGTTTATTCCCTTTCATCCCGGTGCTATCAGGTACTATCGTGAGATTGGTGTCTGGACCGATGCGGCAGAAGCACAGCATCAGAAAAACCTGCAACGACAGTCGGCGTTGCAGCAGGCCTGGGAGCTATTTCTACCCACTGCGCCGGAAGGCTATACTGAGTTTGAACAAGCCTGGTTGGCTACCCGGGAACAGGTGCTGGCGAAAGCTGGGTTGATCACTCTCGGGGAAGGTTTGTAGAACCAATCTCTATGTCAGATTTATCAGACTCAAGCAGCGCTGAAGTACTCAAGCCGGACCGAAGGATAGAAAAGCTACGCTACCGCGAGCTGCCACACCGTTGGCGTATGACAATGGCGGTGATGACCGCCTGTTCGATTGCTCTCGCCATTAACCAGATTTTTAATCTTGGTTTCTTTGTCGGCTATGTGATGCTTGACAGCCGTTATATGTACCTCATAACAGGTGTTATGTTGAGCATGGTGTTCATTACCTTTCCCGGTAGTAAACACAGCCCCGACCATGTGCCCTGGTATGACATCGCCATCATGGTCGTGATCGGCGTAATCTTTTCCTACTTCGCCTTCTATGCCGAGCGCATCGTCCTGGAGGCGTGGGAGTACACGGCGCCACCGGTCGGTGTGTGGTTGGCAGTGGTGACCTGGGTTATCGTGATGGAGGCCGGGCGTCGCGCCGGTGGCTGGCCGGTGTTCGTTATTGTGGCTATTTTCTCCCTCTACCCTACCTTTGCCGATCTGTTGCCTGATGTTATCGCCGCACTGCGCATTTCTGTAACCGATGCGGCCATATTTCACATCATGGGAGCGGAGAGCCTGTTCGGCATACCCATGCAGGTTTTTGCGACCCTGGTGTTCGGTTTTCTGGTATTCGGAGTCTCGCTGCAGTTTACCGGTGGAGGTTCATTTTTCATCAATCTCGCGTTTGCACTGTTGGGTCACATGCGCGGAGGACCCGCCAAGGTATCGATTTTTTCCAGCGGCTTGATGGGATCGATGAGCGGGGGACCCATCAGCAATGTGTTAACAACCGGTCCGCTGTCCATACCTGCGATGCGCCGCGTCGGGTTTAGCAAAGAGTACGCCGCCGGAATAGAGGCCTGTGCATCCACCGGCGGGGTGTTTATGCCGCCGGTCATGGGAGCTACTGCCTTTGTCATGGCCAGCTTCCTGAATATCAGTTATGTGACTGTAGCCGTGGCGGCCATCGTGCCGTCTGTTTTGTATTTCTTCGGGCTGTTTATGCAGATCGATGCCTATGCCGCGCGCAAGGATCTCAAGGGTCTGCCGAAGGAAGAGCTACCCAAATTGGGGGCGGTGTTCAAGGATGGCTGGTATTTCATCGCCGTGTTTGTCGCGCTGATCTGGATGCTGGTGGTTCTGCAGCGGGAGGCAGTTGCGCCATTTTACGCCACCGGGCTGTTACTGGTAATCAACCAGTTCACTTCACACCGGCTGTCTCTGGAGAAATTTATGCAGCTGGTGGCGCAGATGGGTAAATTGCTGGCAGAACTGGCGGGTATTCTCGCCGCTATCGGTCTCATTATCGGAGGCCTGGCAGTAACCGGGATTGCCGGTACGATCGCCAATGACCTGGTTTATCTGGCGGGCGACAACGTGGTGATACTGTTGGTCATGGGTGCATTGACCAGTTTCATCCTCGGCATAGGCATGACGGTAACAGCTGCCTATATCTTTCTCGCCATTGTGCTGGTACCGGCGCTGACTAATTCCGGTCTGGATCCATTGGCCAGTCATATGTTCGTCATGTATTGGGGGATGTTGAGTTTTATCACGCCTCCGGTAGCGCTGGCGGCTTTCGCCGCGGCTTCGGTAGCACAAGTGTCACCGATGCGTGCCGGCATCGAAGCGATGCGCCTCGGTGCCATTATTTATTTCGTACCGTTTTTCTTCGTATTCAATCCGGCCTTGTTATTACAGGGTACTGCGCTGGAAAATCTGCAGGCTTTCAGCACAGCGCTGGTCGGAGTTGCCCTGGTGTCTGCTGCCTTGCAGGGTTATCTGATTGGTATCAGTAATTTGGGTACCGGTCCCAGCGGTATCCTGGTGCGCCTGCTGGTAGGCATCTCAGGATTGGTCCTGGCCCTGCCGGCTGGAGGATTGTTTGGATTCAGCCAGCTATTGTTGCTGGGCCTGGCACTGGCCTTGCTAATCATTGCCCTCGTGCTGCGCCGGGTATTAGGTAATCACCCTCCTCCTGTCAATCAGGGCGAACAGGCATCCTCGATGCACCAGTAGTGGTGCCTTGAAAGCAATCCCCAGTAGTACCGGTCTGTTGGTGGAAATAAGCGGGAATACCACAACTCTTCGTGGTAACAGGCCTGCAATGCTTGAGGAGCAGCACAAATGTGTAGAAAGGATGGATGTAAAAAACTCTTGCGTGGGGAATTAATTTAGTTGTTTCTCTGGTTTTAACGCAAAGCGCGATTGCCCAAAAAGCTGTGCTTAATGGCAATGTCCTTAGCCTGCCGGTCGTATCAATAGGTTCTGATGCCTACCAGGTTGAATTGACATTGGTAGACGGATCAAGCCCCATCGAGCTGCTAGTAACCAGTGGCGTGCTACTTAGCGACGCCAATACGGCAGGTGCCAGCACCTTTGACGGAGTCACACTCGCCGTGCCATCGATGGATGTTGATGGTATGTCTTACTGGGCCAACTTCGATCTATTAACCGCCGACCCTCCCACGTTTGTATTTGTCGATGCTGGAGCAACGGTGGTGGATCTACGGGTCTGACCGATTACCGCGGCAAGGTGGTGTTTATCGATTTCTGGGCATCCTGGTGCCCACCTTGTCTGGCGTCATTGCCCGCCTATGACAAGATGTATCAGGAGCTTGGCAATACAGAATTTGAATTTATCGCTATCAATGTCGATGAGAACACCGAAGATGGCATCTTTTTCCTCGAGGACCACCCGGTATCCTACCCCGTGCTGGCGGACCCGGAAGGAGTTATAGGCATTCCCTACCGGGTGCGATCTCTGCCTGTGTCCTACTTATTGGATAGAGAAGGTCGAATAGTTCAGTCTTTCCGCAGTTACCAACCGGGTGACGAGATCGACATCAAGCAGCAGATCGAAATCCTGCTGGCGAACTGAAACCTGTAGATGAGCGACCCATTGCATCGCTCAGAACACTGCTTTACTCTCTGAAGCAGGGGTTAAACCCAGTCCCTCAACCATTCGTCCTAAAATAGGCATTCTTCTCTGTCTGGTAAGGATGGAGGAGTAGTGTCATGTGTCTCAGTCAAAGAATTCTCAGCACAGTCCTCGCTCTGGCTGCATTCACCACCAGCACGGTATTGATTGCCCAATTAGAGCCGATTAATAATCGACCCAACCCTTACAGTTCGGTGGATGGTTGGGCCCAGCTACCAGATGGTCGGGAATGGGGCTCCACCGCCGGCGTGGATATCGACCCGGATGGACGGCATCTGTGGGCGATCGATCGCTGTGGCAGCAACAGCTGTGCCGGGTCAAACCTGGATCCGATCGTCAAAATCGATGCCAATGGCAATGTGGTCGCCGCCATCGGTGGTGGCCTGATGCTGTTTCCCCATGGCCTGCATGTCGACCGGGATGGCAACGTCTGGGTTACCGATGCTCAAGGGCCGGATCCAGCCAATCCCGCTACCGCCGGCAAGGGTCATGTAGTTTACAAACTAAGTCCGGAAGGGGAAGTGCTGTTAACTCTTGGTCGGCCGGGTGTGGCTGGAAATGGAACCGATGCACTTCTGGAGACTCCCTGCGATGTGGTCACCGATGCCGATGGCAATATCTATGTTGGCGATGGCCATAGTGGGCAGAATGCGGCGGCGACCCCGGACACGGTGGCTCGCATTGTGAAATTCGATCGCAACGGCAATCTCATCAAATACTGGGGCGGATGGGGTGACGGAGCCGGCCAACTGAAGACCCCCCATGCCGTCGACATCGATTCCCGTAATCGCCTGGTAGTGGGTGACCGTGGAAATAACCGCTTGCAGATTTTTGACCTGAACGGCAATTACATCGGCGAGTTCAAGTCCTTCAGCCGACCCAGCGGTATCTATATCACCGACGATGACATTATTTTTGTCGCCGATTCAGAATCGGAATTTGATAATACGCGCAATCCGGGCTGGGAGGCCGGCATCCGCGTCGGCAGCTTATTGGACGGGATAGTCGATTACTTCATCGACGGCACTGTTGCAGCCTATCCAGAGGGTTCGAATCCTGAAGGCGTTGCGGTGGACTCTGCCGGCAATGTGTTCGGGGCTGTGGTTTCTGGCGGGGGTGCCATGGTGAGGTCATCGCGGCGGTAGTTAGTAATCCTCTGCAGTAAGCAGTTGAATACAGACTAGTCTGAATCAAGCGGACACATCTTCGTCGGCGAATTTGGTCAGGATTTACTCTTCACTCCCGCATAACGCGCCAGGACCTTCGGATTGTTATGTATGTGTTTCTCAATCAGACTGACGAGATCTGTCTTAGACACCATGCCGAAGCTGGCGATGACCTCGGAGTTTAATACCAGGGAAACGAAAAGAATAACGAATAGCAATATATAGAGTGAGGGTGCCACGATGCCCAGCATCCTCAATACGGCACAAAATACCAAGCCAACCCAGAGAAACGACCGTAGTGACGCCTCCCGGTCGATCTGTCGTTTGGCGCGCATTACTAGTTTCAGGTCTCTTTCGTTCATTGTGAGTACCCCTGCTGTTTCACTTTTATCTATTGTTCACCGAATCGGTCTCGATTCTTTGCTTCATGGCCTCGGCAATCATACTGTAGCCTCCACCGGTACTGTCGACGACGTGGTAATGCTCTGTGTCGTGATTATCAATCATACAGGGCGGCAGGGGATGCTAACAACTTCACAATTATTGCGTAGATTTCAGCCATAGAACTGTTATAAATTAGTTCTGCCGTGAGCGTCCCCCTATTTGGAGCTGCACCATGAATATCAATATGAAAAAATGCAGTATTATCATAAGCTTAGCTACAACAATCGGTCTTTTGAGTGGCAAGCTGGCAGCCCAGGATTCTACCTGGGAACTGTCCCGCACCCTCGATGGCCATCCTGATTTGCAGGGTGTGTGGGCCAATAACAGCATTACTCCGGTGGAACGCCCGGATGAATTTGCCGACAGGGAATTTCTGACCGCTCAGGACATCGAATTTCTGCAGCGCCGGGTGGGCGAGATCGCTACTGAGGATGGAGATGCCCTGTTCGGTGATTGGGTGCTCTCTGCCGCTGTATCGGGCGAAACCGAATCCTATGACCCAACCACCGGTAACTATGATCAGGTCTGGCTGGCTAACCGCAGCGTTCATAATCGTACATCGCAAATCACCGACCCGCCCAATGGTAAGTACCCACCTAGAACCGAACAGTCGATTGCGGCAATCAACACAGCGGTGGAACGGCGCAGAGACCATCCTGCCGATTCCTGGCTGGACCGCTCACTTGGTGAACGTTGCCTGAGTTTTGGGGCGCCTTATCTGGGTTCTGGTTACAACAGCTACTGGCAGATAGTGCAGGCACAGGAATACGTCGTCATAGTTCAGGAAATGGCGCACGATGCCCGTATTATTCCACTGACCGACAAGCCACACCTGAGTGATGACATTAAACTTTGGCATGGTGATTCCCGTGGTTATTGGGATGGCGATACGCTGGTCATAGAGACCAGCAATTATTCAGACAAGAGTGGTTATGGTCCCAATGCTTCTGACAAGATTAATGTAGAGCGACTGACCCGTGTCAGTGCGAACGAATTGCAGTATGAGATCACCAGTCATGATCCAGGTATGTTTACTGCTGCCTATACGCGACAGATAATTTTCGATTACAGCCCGGACCTGATTTTCGAATATGCCTGTCATGAAGGAAATTATGGAATGACCAATATTCTTTCCGGTCACCGGGCACAGGAAAGAATGGCGCGTGAAACTGGAAACGTTAACTAAAGTGGCGCTAGCAATTAAAAAGGGATTCATGTCCCTGGTGGAAGAAGCCGAGAGTCAGGTGCAGGCACTGACTCCTGCGGAAGTGGAACAACGGCTGCAACAGGAAGGGGTATTACTGGTAGACCTCAGGGATGTACGGGAATTAAAGCGGGAAGGTTCGATACCCCAGTCGTTGCATGTCCCTCGTGGCATGCTCGAATTCTGGATCGATCCAGATAGTCCTTACTACCGTGCCGAATTTCAGCAGGCCAACGAGCTTATCCTCTATTGCAACAAGGGTTGGCGCTCGGCGCTGGCGGCACTCTCTCTGCAGAATATGGGCATGGAAAAGGTAGCCCACATGCAGGGAGGCATGGAGCGCTGGCAAGTCGAGATTGGCAAGATCAATTCTCCCAAAGAAACTTAGAAAGAAGATAATTTATGTCACCAAAAACAAATTACTCGCTTGATCCAGCTGCTGCGGTTAATCGAACCCGGCGAACTCTGCTGCAAGCACTGCCGCTTTTAGTGGCCGCTCCTTACAGTATGGCTCAGGGCAGTTCAACGCCAATAGCAGTAAGCAAACTGCATTCCTTTCAGATTCGTGTGGCAGATGTCGCTCGTTCGGTAAAGTTTTATCAGGACCTGTTCGGCTCGCCCATCCAGTCCAGGCAGGGAGAGACGATTTGTCTGCGTATTGGCGCCGGTCCGCACTTTTTTTCAATTGCTCCACTCGGTGCGGGCGAGCAACCGAGAATCAGCCAAATTGGTCTGAGCGTAGCGAATTTTGATGTCGATGATGTTATTGCACAGTTAAGGCAACATGGCATCAGCCGCGGCGAAGTGCCGACTACCGGGCAAGATCCGCTCAGTATGGCGATGCGTTATTGGATCAATGAAAGAGGGCAAAGCGTCGGTGGCAGCAGTGACGGATCCAGGGATCTCTACTTCGCCGATATCGAAGGAATCCACTATCAGCTTTCAGCACAGGACCATTGCGGTGGTGGTGGCGACCTGGGGAACATATGTAGTAACGTCGAAGCGGCACCGGGTGAAGGCCTGTTTCGCCTGCTGGATCTGAGTCACTTCACCACCTTCCTGGCGAATCGTGATCGTGCCAATGAATTTATTACTTCGACCTTCGGAAAAGAGTTTCAGGCCTACCAGGGTCCGGGATCGCCGGTGATTGGTGTTGGCGATGGCGTTCAGTTCCTGATGTATGTGGGCGGTAGCCAGGCAGGGCAGCCGGCACAAGCCGGCCGCATCGATCATACCTGTTTCAGCATGCAAGGCTTCGATGTCGATACAGTTCTCACGCGTCTGACAGATTACGGTCTGAGCGCACGGCAAGACCCGGCAAATACCCAGCCACTGATGCACTGGGTCAGCATGAGAATGCCGAATCGAGGCGGCGCCGAGGGAGGCTCGCCGGAATTGTATTTCTCGGATCCGGACGGCATTCGAATGCAACTGCAAGATCCCGGATACTGCGGGGGTGGTGGTTATCTGGGAGATAGTTGTCCACCGCTGGCCTAAAACCAGAAGGAAGTAGTATGGAACATCGCTATGTTGGCAGGAGCGGATTGCGAGTCTCGCCAATCTGCATGGGTACCATGAGTTTTGGTAGCTGGAGTGATCGAAACGAATCCTTCAAGATTCTCGAGACGGCCTTCGATCGTGGCATCAATTTTTTCGACGCCGCCGAGGTCTACCCGGTGCCACCTTCTCCTGAGACTGTGGGATTGACCGAAGAAATCTTCGGCGAATGGATTAAGACCAAGCCACGAGATGGATTGATTGTTGCAACCAAGGTAGCTGGAGCGGCCTCAGGATGGTTTGTTCCGCCTATACGGCAAGGCCTGACGGCGATCGACCGGCATCATGTCGAGTTGGCCGTGGAGGGGAGCCTGCGGCGCTTGGGGATCGACTATATTGATCTCTACCAGGTGCACTGGCCAGATACGGTAATACCGATTGACGAATCCATGGAAGCACTGGACCGCCTGGTCCAAGCCGGCAAGGTCAGGTACCTGGGCACATCGAATGAAAATGCCTATGGTCTGACCAAGTCCAATACCATCTCCGACTATGAGGGATGGGCACGCTTCGAATCCATTCAGAACAATTTTTCACTTTTGAACAGACGTTTCTTAGATGAACTTGCTAATGTCTGCAGAAGGGAGCAGGTATCACTATTACCTTATTCTCCAATCGGTGGCGGCGTACTGAGCGGAAAGTACAACGACGGACAATTGCCAAGCAATACTCGTTTCGGCGATTACCTCAATGAGGATGATCCACGCCAGCAGGCGATCGCCAAACGATTTGTAAATGAAGGCACATTAGCGTCTACAGAAAAATATCTTGAAATAGCACAAAAGGCTGGAATGTCCCCGGTAACATTGGCAACAGCCTGGAGTATGAATTTTGATTTCGTGGCTTCTACTATCATCGGTGCGCGCACCGTGGATCAGCTGGACGAGGCACTGGCGGCGCTGGACGTGACGCTGAGCGATGAGACTTTAAGAGAATGTGATGAAGTACATAGTCAGATCCCTTATCCAATGGGCTAGTGCCACCACGCTATTGCTGGCGTCACTCCCCGGATCTGGCCAGACAATACATATCGCTCATTGTATGGCCGGATGTCCGACAGGGACTTCATCGAGCAATGAAATGATAGTCCGGCATCTGTATGCAGCATCCATCAATGTCCAATCTGGTCTTGCTGACTGGGTGGCGTACCGCGTGCTGGATGATTCGGTCGGCGTGGCCTCCCTGCTAGCAAGATGGTGGCAGCAGGATGATTTATTGCTCGCAACAATCCGCCCCCAGGGAAGCGAGGCTGATGGAGTGGGATTTTCTCAACCCGATCTTCGTGATCAACCAGATCGGCCATACAGAATAAATGAGATTGTATTCGATTCGGAAGATCGTGGGCGGTTAACACCATTAACGAGTTTTGCCAACACTCCTTATTGGGACGAATTGAATAACCTGAGCAACATGACGCCCATTCCAACTGCTCTACGCACCGGCGGCTGGGCGAGGCTGGAACAGAGCATTAATGAACTTGCTGCGCGCGAGGGTAAATTGTTTGTTATCAGTGGACCGCTGTATGAAATTTCTGCCCCACTCAGCACCCGGGTGGGTGGTCGCGAAGCTAATAGCATCGCGGAAAGCCCATCTGCCTTTTTCAAAATAGTGGCTACACCGACTCGATATGCAGCGTTCCTGTTTGATCATGACCTGCCTGTGACGGCTCCCTACTGCGAACAACGCAGCACTATCCAGTCTATAGAGCAGCGCAGTGGGCTGAATTTTTTACCTGATCTGGCGCAGCAAGCTGTCGCGGATCTGGCGGTCGCGTTACGATGTCCAGCAAACTAACAACAAGGATAGAGATTAATGGCTCTGGTCTTTACACCTAATCCTGTTCCAACCGTTCCCGTGTTGGGTGCTGAGGAGCGTTTCCCTGTGCATCGTATTTACTGCGTGGGTCAGAACTATGGTGACCACGTAAAAGAGATGGGGGGAGATCCTAAACAGAATCCACCGGTGTTTTTCAGCAAACCCGCCGACGCTATCGTGATCGATAACGCAGCCGTGCAATATCCCCCTGCTACCAACAATCTGCACCATGAAGTTGAATTGGTAGTGGCGCTGGGTCGAGGCGGAAGAAACATTGCAGTGGATGAAGCTCCGCAGTGTATCTTCGGTTATGCCGTGGGTATCGATTTTACCCGTCGTGATCTACAGGCTGAGGCCAAACAGAAAGGCAAGCCATGGGATGCCGCTAAGGGATTCGATCAGTCGGCGCCGCTATCCGCCATCAATCCGGTGGCAGACGGTAAGCTTCCACAGCAGGGGCGCATTGCGCTGCGGGTCAATGACGAGGTGCGCCAGGAGGCAGATCTTTCCGACATGATCTGGTCAGTCCCGGAAATTATCAACGAACTATCCCGGTACTTCGAACTGCAGGCCGGTGACCTGATATTTACGGGTACTCCCGCCGGTGTGTCCGCCGTGATTGCGGGAGATCATTTACAGGCTGAGATCGAAGCCGTGGGAGAGGTTGATTTTCAGCTGGTTAGCGAGTGACGATTTCTTTGAGTGTCGATCAGTCAATTCTCTTAGGCATCCTACTCGCCCTGTTGGTACTACTGGTGTGGGGCAGATGGCGTTATGACATCGTGGCGCTTGGGGCGCTATTCGCCGCCAGTGCTGCTGGTCTGATACCTCAAGAGGAATTGTTTTCAGGATTCGGGAATCCCGCCACAATCACCGTGGTGCTGGTTCTGATTGTCAGTTTTGGGCTTACTAAGTCTGGAGCGGTGGAATTCATTACAGATGTCCTTGAGCCGGTATCGTCACGACCGTTCCTGCATATCGCCTCGCTCACCTTTCTCGCCGCATTCCTGTCGATGTTCATGAATAATGTGGGTGCACTGGCGCTGTTGATGCCGATTGCCATTCAATCCACGACCAAAGCTGGCAGACCTCCGGCGACGGTTTTAATGCCACTGTCATTCGGATCGATCCTCGGTGGGCTGGTTACATTGATCGGCACACCGCCGAATATTCTCATCGCAAACTATCGCCGCGAGATGACGGGCGAATCTTTCACGATGTTTGATTTTGCGCCAGTGGGAGGCGGCATTGCTGTGTGCGGAATTCTTTTCATGTTGCTGCTTGGCTGGAAACTGGTAAAGGTGCGCAAGCAGACCGCCGGCCTGGAGTTGTTCGATGTCGAAGAATATTTATTCGAACTGAAATTTACTACAGAAACGACCCTAATGGGTAAAACACTCGGCGAATTCAAGGATCTACTCAGGGAAGAAAAAATGGATCTACTATCCATGGAGCACAAGCACGAACAAATTCCTGATGTATGGCGGCATAGGCGCCACGTGATGGCTGCGAACGATCTAGTGATGATCCAGGGCTCCCACGAGGATGTAGACAATTTCGCTACTACCCATAAGCTGCATATGCTCTCGGCAGAAAATGCGCAGAAAGAGATTCTTCATTCAGAGAAATTCCGGATCGCCGAAGTGGTGGTCACTCCAGAATCAAATATCGTAGGTCGCACTCCAAGCGAGATTCGCTTCAATGGAAAATTCGGGGTGAATCTTCTGGCCGCTTCCCGGTCCGGCACACCCCATCGTAATCGGCTGCGGGATTTCCAGTTTAATGTCGGTGATGTGCTACTGCTGCACGGCGGTGAAGATGAAATGCAGGAGGCAATAAAGAAGTTGCATTGCTATCCACTGGCTAAGCGCGATCTCGACCTGAAGCGCTCGTCGAAGTCGTTGCCCGCTCTACTGACGTTTGTGGTGGCAATTGCCCTGACAGCCTCGGGGCTAATTTCCATCCAGTTGGCGCTAGGGGCGGCGACGGTGGTAATGGCTCTGTTGAATATTGTACCGGTGCGTGAATTCTACGATGGCGTGGATTGGGCAGTAGTCATTCTGCTGGGTGCGATGATTCCCATTGGGGCTGCATTGGAAACTACCGGCACAACAACCTTGTTAGTGGACGGAATTCTGTCGGTGGCCGGTGGCCTGTCACCGGTGCTGATTATCGCCATGATTTTGATTATCACCATGACGGTATCCGATGTGTTAAATAATGCCGCGACTGCGATCCTGATGGCCCCTATTGCTTACAATATTGCGCTGTCTCTCGAGTTGAATCCTGATGCCTTTTTAATGGCAGTCGCTGTGGGTGCTTCCAGTGCGTTTCTTACGCCGATCGGCCATCAGAATAATGCGTTGATTATGGGGCCAGGAGGATACAAATTTGGGGATTATTGGCGGATGGGATTGCCGTTGGAGATAGTCATCGTTGTGGTGGCATTGCCGCTGTTGTTGTTCTTTTGGCCTATTTAGTTTTGCTGAGTTTATTGTTGAGCGGATCGTGCAGGAAGCAATAGAGGCTTCTAAACAATTCACACAGCTCTTCGAAGTTTAGAAATTGAATTCCGGCGCAGCGACTGGTTCCCTTTGACGTTGCGGCTGGCATCGGAATGAATTAACTTAGTGGCACAACAAGAGTGAGTTTGTAAGCGATGCGGGTCAATTGGAAGACGTACAATCCGGGCGAGTTTTTTGATGAGTTAATCAGTAGTCCTGGTTATGCGCGTAAGCCTGCCAGGCGTTTGGCCAGTTATCTGCGTTCGCTGACCCATGAAGAACTGTTAGAGAAAAAAACCGCGGCCGAGCTTGCTATCAAGACTATGGGTATTTCGTTCACGGTCTATAGCGATGCAGGTAATATCGATCGAGAATGGCCTTTCGATATCATTCCGCGAGTCATCGCTCAGAAGGAATGGGATCAGACCAACCGTGGACTCAAGCAACGGCTCAGGGCGCTTAATTGTTTTATTCATGACATCTACAACGATCAGAAGGTTTTTAAGGACAAGCTGATTCCCCGTGAGTTGATTCTGAATTCAGGAAACTTTCGCAAGCAGTGCGTTGGTGTTAAACCCAAATTTGATGTCTGGGCGCATATTTGTGGGACGGATCTGATAAAGGATACCGACGGCAAGTTTTACGTGCTGGAAGATAATCTTCGTGTTCCTTCGGGTGTTTCGTACATGCTGGAGAACCGCCGGGTTACCAAGCGGGTCTTTCCTGAGTTGTTTGAAAATTACTACGACATTCAACCGGTTACCGAATATCCGGCACAGCTCCTGGAAACGCTGTCTGCTATTTCGCCGCGTAAACTCGACTCCCCTGAAGTAGTAGTCCTGACCCCGGGGATATTTAATTCAGCCTATTTCGAGCATTCTTATCTGGCACAACGCATGGGTGCCGAACTGGTAGAGGGGGGTGATCTGGTCGTTGAGAAAGACAAGGTCTTCATGCGCACGATCGACGGTCTGTCGCAGGTGGATGTCATTTACCGTCGCATCGATGATCTGTTTCTCGATCCGGAGGCGTTCAACAAGGATTCAGTGCTGGGTGTCAGCGGTCTCTTCAAGTCCTGGTTGAAAGGCAACGTAGCCCTTGCTAATGCGCCGGGTGCCGGTGTTGCGGACGATAAGATTATCTACACCTACGTTCCCGAGATCATCAAGTACTATCTTGATGAGGATCCGATTCTACCCAATGTCCCCAGCTTTCTCTGTGTGGATCGGAAACAACGTCAACATGTGCTGCAGAATCTTGACAAGCTGGTTATTAAACCGGCCAACGAATCGGGTGGTTATGGCATGCTGATTGGTCCTCAGGCGAGCAAGAAAGAACTCGCCGAGTTTGCCCGCCGAATCAAGGCGGACCCGCGTAATTATATGGCACAACCCCTGATAGCACTTTCGACGGTACCGGTACTTGGAGAGCGGGTCGTGGAACCGAGGCATGTGGATTTAAGGCCTTTCGTGCTGCAGGCGGACAAGTCCTATGTGACTGCCGGTGGGCTTACACGGGTAGCGATGGTGAAGGGTTCATACGTGGTAAATTCTTCCCAGGGTGGTGGCAGCAAGGACACCTGGATTATAGGAGACAACTAGCTCACGGGAGCTTGTGGCGGATATGTTGTTATCTCGAGTTGCAGAGCGCGTTTACTGGCAGGCCCGATATCTGGAGCGGGTCGAGAACACCGCGCGACTGCTGAATGTATTCTCCGGATTGTTGCTTGACCTGCCATCCGGGACCAAGCTGGGTTGGCATACTCTGGTACAGATTACCGGGACCGAGGCGCTGTTCGACTCCAGTCACAAGCAGGCCAGCGAACGTAGTGTAGTTCGCTTTCTCCTGTCTGAGAAAAATGGATATTCGATTCTCGATCTACTGGCATTGACTCGGGAGAACGCACGTACGACCCGGGAGATTATGCCGACGGAGGCGTTCGAGCAGATAAATAACCTGTATTTCTTCGCCAGGGAAAATGTCAATCAGGGTGTAAGTCGGGGTTCACGTTATGAATTTCTGGAGACCGTTATTGCATCCTGTCAGCAGATTTCCGGATTAATGGCAGGAACCATGAGTCGAGACGCCGCCTATAGTTTCGTGCGTCTCGGCAGATCCCTGGAGCGAGCCGACATGACCACCCGCATTGTCGATGTTGGTTCAGGCAATCTGTTGCCTTCATTAAGCGGTAAGGCTACCGAATCGGAAGCAATTGAGCCCTATGAAAATATACTGTGGATGAATATTCTGAGGTCCCAGAGCGCCTACCAGATGTATCGACAGCATGTGCGTTACCGAATTAACGCTGAAGATGTGGTGAAGTTTCTGTTACAGAGTGAAGAATTTCCCAGGGCTACCGCACACAACCTGACTACACTCACCAAAGTACTGGATCGCCTGCCTAACAATAACAAAGTAGCCAGGCAGGTAAACAAAACCAAGCGAATGGTGCGTCAGGGAAATATCGAGGAGATGCTGAGCCAGGGATTGTTGCAATTCATCGATGAACTGCAGATTGAAATAGCTGCCATTCATCACATGATTGCAGCGACCTGGTTCCTGCCCAATAAGTAAGCGATGAAGAATTTTACCTGCAGTTGTGGTCAGACCCTGTTCTTTGAGAACACACGTTGTTTGCACTGTGGGTGTCAGACAGGTTTTGATCCGTCGGATTTTCAGATGCACACCATACCGGACCATCCCGGTAAGCGACTGTGCAAAAATTCAATAGATTTCGATGTGTGTAACTGGGTCGTTACCAGGCCAAAATCCAGTTACTGTGTTTCCTGCGAATTGAATCACACCATACCCAACCTCATTCAGGCGCATCGGCGTCGCTGGTGGAAGAGTCTCGAACATGCCAAGCGTCGACTAATCTACTCGCTGCTCTCTCTACAACTGCCCATTATTGGCAGCAAGCAAGAAGTTGGTGGGCTGGCTTTCGAATTTATCGAGGACAAACGCACCAATCCTGAAGTTTTCGAAGAACATGTAAACACGGGACACGATAACGGCTTGATCACTATTAATATCGCTGAAGCGGATTGTGTCAGTAGAGAAATTACTCGGCAATATACTGGCGAATTGTATCGCACATTGTTAGGGCATTTTCGCCATGAGAGTGGTCATTACTTTTTTACACGATTAGTCACCAGTGAATCAATAGTGAATGATTTCCGAATTCTATTTGGCGACGAGAGACAAGATTATTCAGTAGCACTGCGGAATTACTACGCTAACAAATCATCGATGGTAAGAGATCCCGAGCTGATCAGCCACTACGCCCAGGCGCATCCGCTGGAGGACTGGGCGGAAGTCTGGTCTCATTACCTGCACATGGTGGATACGTTGGAAACGGCGGCAGAATTCAATGTACAACACGGATCTACTCAATTGGACAACATAGATCAGATGTTATCAAAATGGTCTGGATTATCGATAATGCTGAATTCACTCAACAGGAGTATGGGGCTGGAGGATGCTTATCCGTTCGTTCTTTCGGAGCTGGCGCTCAGGAAGCTCCGCTTCGTTCACGGCCTGATTTATCCCAGTTAGCAGCCCAGGATATGGGTGGCATCTGTCGGAATGCATCCTTCAGTCGCTGGTCCCAACTGCGTTTTAGATCACGTAGGAAATCACTGTCAGCATCAAACCGGTGCGGTGTATCAAGCACCAGGCTGTTGGTCTTGTAGATCAGAGCCTCGATTGGTGGTCCGACACTCAAGTTACTGCGTAGAGTTGAATCCATGGAAACCAGGGCGCACATGGCGCAAGTGTCCAGATTCAGATCGGGTGTCAGGATTCTGTCCAGGATAGGTTTGCCGTACTTGCTCTCACCAATCTGCAGATAGGGCGTATCGCCAGATGTGGTGATGTGATTTCCTTCGGGATAAACAAGAATAATTTCATGCTGAGCATCCCCGATCTGTCCTCCAACGATGAAGCTGGCTTCAAATTTTTTCCCTTCGACTGTGTGTTTGTCCTGTTGCTCACGGCTGATATTGCCTATGTAGTCGGCAGCATCTTCAACACTACGCATGTTGAGCAGATTTTCCTGCGCGTGGGCTTTAATGTCATTCTTGATCTTGCCGATGGTCGCCTGGGAGGTGGCCAGATTGCCTGCAGTGAGAATGACAAACTGCTTTTCGCCGTCGAGCCCGAAGCGAAACATCTTGGAATAGGTGGAAACCTGATCAATACCTGCGTTGGTTAAAGAATCTGAGCAGAAGACCATTCCTGCATCTACAGATACCGCTACACAATAGGTCATTTCAATACCGTATGAGGGACAAGCGCTAAATCATACTAAGTATCGATTGGAGTGGGTAGGATTAAATCAAGCTATTTTTCGAGAAGGGCAAGGCCACGGTTCTGTTGGGTCACAGCGTAATTTCCACCGCATATTGGCTCCCTTGTTCAGAGGATCCCCCGAACTACTGAAAACTGTCGGGTAGCTCGTCCAGTTCGTCGAAGTCAAATAGCAGATCGATCCGCTTGCAGTCTAAGCGTTCTTCTATGCGTCTGCGCAACTCGGTAAAATGCGATTTATCGGATGAGGAGACGACTTTCAGATCAGGCTCTTCTTCCGGCAAGATGGCAGTTGTTTCTATGAATTCTCTACTATCCTCGAAGGAGTCATCCCATTTCTGCTCTTTCATGGCGCCTCTCTCTGGTTTCGGCCTAATGAGTTGGTCTGGGTATTTCCTGTGTCATGCAATTTTGGAAAAGGCTGCTTTTTACAGTGCCTAATAGTCTTATCGTGAGGCAGGGGATGAATCTTCAATAAAAAATGTCACAGCAATCCAATGCTGCAGCCTGACAGGCCAGCGACCGAGACTGGAGAGTTCTCGATTATTCGGAGGCTTGGGGATCCGCTGTTTGTAGCTGTTCGATAGCCTGTTGGCGGAGTTGCTTCTTGGCAATCTTACCGGCGGCAATTCGGGGCAGTTGTTCATGCTGAAAAAAGAGTCGCATGGGAATCTTGAAGCTGGCGATCCTGGTTTTCAGATATTCCTGCAGGTCTTGGCTTTGTACGCTGTGGTCTTTTTTCAGCATGACCGTGGCGCAGGGCACTTCGCCAAGGCGTTCATCCGGGATGCCGTAAACCGACACTTCGCTCACAGCGGGGTGTTCGCTGATGGCATATTCCACTTCGGCACAGCCGATATTTTCGCCGCCGCGAATGACAATATCCTTGGCCCGGTCGAGAATGATCAGGAAACCGAGATTATCAAGCTTGCCGATATCTCCGCTGTAGAACCAGCCGTTCTTGAGTACTTCGGCTGTAGCTTCTGGTTGATTCCAGTAACCCTGCATTATGGTTGGTCCCCTGATGCATATCTCTCCGACATCTCCGGCTTCCAGGACATTGTCCTGCTCATCTACTATCTGCACACTGGTAACCGGCGCAGTGGGCCGACCCGTGCTATCGGGTTTGGCTGCATAAATTTTGCCAGTGATGATGGCGCCAATAGCATTGGTCTCGGTCAGTCCGTATCCGAGGCCTGGAATCGCCACCTCAGGAAATTTTTGCAGCATCAAAGCGAGATGCCCTGGCGGACGTGGGGCTCCGCCACTCTGCACAGCGCGCAGGCTGCTGACGTCGGTGCTGTCAAATTTCGAGGAATGCATGATCTCCCAGGTCATGGTGGGAACGCCATGGAAAACCGAAATACGTTCCCGTTCGATCAACTCCAGGGCCTGTTCTGTATTCCATTTGTACATCATCACGAACTTTCTCAGATAGGAAAAACTGGCCAGGAATTGAGCATGGCTGCCGGTGACGTGAAACAGGGGAACATTGGCGAGAATGGCCGGCTGATACTCCGGGTTTTCTTCCACCAGTTCCGGCCTGAAAATTTCGCCAATTTCCTTGACGAATTTCCAGGTGTAGAGTGCGTTGATGATGTTGCGGTGGCTGGATAGCACACCCTTCGCCATGCCCGTGGAACCGGAGGTATACATGATCGACGCACTGTCCTCAGGCATTATATTCTGAGCAGCGACTTCGGCATTCGATAGCGGTTCCACGTTGCGAAGCAAGCTGTAAAACTCCGGCAAGTCTGTGTTGATTTGCGGTTTTATCAGCACGATTGCGATATCGAGTGCTTGCTTACAGGTCGAGAGTTGCTGGAAGCGCGCCTCATCGACGAATACTAACTTGCTGCCACTGTCTTTAAGGCCGTACTCCAGTTCGGCACTTTGCCACCAGGAGTTCATCGGTACCACGATAGCGCCCAACAAGGTCGTGGCCATATAGGCGATGCACCACTCGGGTGAGTTGCGCGCACACACCGCAACGCTATCACCTTTTGTTATAGCGTAGTTGTCTTGAAGGACGCGCGCCAGGCGTCGGGCCATGTCGTGGGTTTGTTTGAAGCTGTAGCGTTCTTGCTGGTAGACCAGGAAGGTCTCATCTGCCTGTTCCAGCGACAGGTCATAGAGTTCCCCCAGGTTATGGGGCACATTGCTGAACACATCGTATTGCTGACCGTTTATCGTCTCACAATGAGTGGCCAGCGGTGAGCCCGGTGCCTTGTGTGCAACGGCTATTTCCCCGAGCACCTCCAACTCCTGAAGGATTGCCTCATCGCTTAACTTTCCATCGTCTGACATGGTACGCCGCTACTCTGCCTTGATCTCCAGCGTGACCTTGCCCATCACCTTGCGCTCGGTAAAGACATTAAACGCCGCTACGAAATCTTCCATCGGGAAGGACTTGGTGACAATCGGGTTCAATTTCCCTTCATCGTACATATTCAACAGTTGCTGAAAGTTATTTTCGTACTCGAGCGGTTCCTCTTTTCGGAAGCGCCCCAGAAAAACGCCTACCATGGATGATCCCTTTAACAGTGCGAGGTTGGCCTTATACTCGGGAATTCTTCCGCTGGTGAAACCGATGACCAACAGGCGGCCGTTCCAGTTAATACAGCGGCAACACTGGTCAAACAAATCGCCGCCGACGGGGTCGTAAATCACGTCGGCACCGCGGCCTGCGGTGAGCATCTTTACTTTTTCTTTAAGTTCATCGACGCTGTAGTTGATTACTTCGTCCGGGTTGAGATGTTTTACAAAGTCGAGTTTCTCATCAGAACTGGCGGCGGCGATGACCCGCGCACCCATCAGCTTGCCAAGCTCGACCGCAGCCAGACCAACGCCTCCACTGGCGCCCAGCACCAGAAGGGTCTCGCCGGGTTGAAGTTGGGCACGTTGTTTCAGGGCGTAGTAGGAAGTGGTATAGACCATGGCGAATCCAGCCGCGGCCTTGAAATCCATGCTGTCGGGAATCTTGCGTAGACCCTCTGCCTTGACGATGACCTGCTCTGCCAGCCCGCCAAGTCCCGGTGTAGCCATAACGCGGTCGCCCACCTTGAAACCTTCCAGGCCGGAACCAATTGCCTTGATTACACCACTGACTTCCGAGCCGGGAGTAAACGGCAGAGGGGGCTGAAATTGGTATTTACCCTGAATCTGCAATCCATCAGGGAAGTTGAGTGACGCGGCAAAGACTTCCACCAAGGCTTCGTTGTCACCGGCAATCGGGTCCGCCACCTCCTCCAGAACCAAGTCTTCTGGCGGGCCGAGCGTCTTACAAAGAACTGCTTTCATGGGGGTGAATACTGTCTAAAGGAAGGCGGATTCAATCATGAAAACAGACTGACTTCAATTAATCTCGAGATTCAGGAATCGAGTGATATGAAGTTGTTGTAGAAGCAGCATGAAGTTGTTTTAGAAGCGGAGTGCAGTTGTTGTAGAAGAATCAAAGCAGTATATTGGCAGTCCGCTTTAGGACTCACCAGATTATTCCATGAACGAACTTACAAGACAGGCCTATCTCGAGGCTATGGGAATCCAGGTGGTTTACCCAAGGATTGCCTTACCGGGGGCCAGACAATCGCCGCACTACGAGCTGTCTGCAGCATCACCGGTCGAAGTTGTTAGGGAGGCAATACGCAGGCCGATTGAAGGTGTCACGTCTGTCGCGTCTCTGCCGCCGCCCACCGTCAATGCGACTAGCACCGAGGACGATCAAGCCGCGACGGATGCGCTACCGCAATCTGCTGCAGAGACATCGGAAGTGGCGGCCGACACACTCAAGTTCAGCCTGCGATACTATCGGATCAACGAGCAATTTGCGGTTATCGACGAATTGCCCCACGCTCAATCCGGCAATGGCAACGAAGACAAGCTAAGCTTGTTGCGCAATATTCTGCTCGCGCTGAATATCGATACCGATGCCTGTAACTTCGCCTATGAGTCTTTCGACTGGCCGCTCATCCAGGGGCTGCCTGTCGAGACCGAACCCAGCCTGGCCGCCCGACAAGCACTGGGTGGTTTCATTGCCATGCGGAAAAGACTTGATGGGTTTGACAACTTGCTGGTGTTTGCCGGGCAGATCGATGCTTTGTTGCTAAGATCCACAAAAAAAGCCGAGCAAAGAGACTACCTGGTCAAAGTTGAAGATTATCATCTCACCATAACCAGCAGCCTACAGGCAATGCTGTCTTTTCCTATGCTTAAGAAAGAAGTATGGCAACGACTGCAGCCGCTGAGGCAGCGATTACGCATTGCGGCCGCTGAGGCCAGTCCTTCCGATTCGAGTTAAATTTCGCTCCTCACAAAACCCTGCCTACTTTGCCGACTCCCAGTTCATCTCCCCAAACCCAGTTCTTTGCCAGAAACATGCGCAACAGTGACCTCGAGCTGGTGGTTCAGAATGAGAAGGCTGCCTACGAGCACCCCTGGACCAAGCGAATTTTTATCGACTGCCTGCGAGCTGGCTACCAGTGCTGGGTACTGGCGAATAAACAGCAGATTGTCGCGCACGGAGTCATGTCTGTTGCCCTCGGCGAATGTCATTTACTGACCTTGTGTGTGCGTCCCGATTACCAGCGGCAGGGATTCGGTCGCAAGCTCTTCAATTTACTGCTGGATCGTGCCTACAAGCTGGATGCTCTGGAGTGTTTTCTGGAGGTTAGATCCACTAACGACGGGGCGATAACATTGTATCGGTCGATGGGCTTTACACAGATCGGTGAACAAAAGAATTACTACCCGGGCGGCAAGGGTAGGGAAGACGCGATTATCATGTCCCGCAGTTTGCCACCTCCCTAATTGAGTCGATCTTCATCGTCATCGAAATGTGATATTTTCTGCACTGCGGCGGCGAGCAGCTTGATGACAACGGTCAGCAACCCAGCCGCCAGAATTATGCTGCCCAACATCAGCACTGTGCTCAGCAATATGTTGAGCATTTCCTGTAGCGAAATGTCTTGCCACAGTGACAGACCCCACAGGCAAAGCGCGGCTATGCCAATTCCCGCCACAGCGGCGGCGGTCTTCTTACGAACGTTTAGCAGCGAAAAGATCAAAATCGGGCCTGTTTGCTGAGTCACTTAGGCTGGTTTTACATCGCGGATAGTCACTACATCCCCAGAATAATCCATTCTTTCCCTGCCGTTTGACCAGCATGTTATTGCAGCTGGGGCAGCGATGAGCAGTTTCAGGGATTCCATTGTCATCGGCCAATGTCACTTTACAACCTTTGCTGTAGCCACTGCAAAACCAATA
Organism: Gammaproteobacteria bacterium; assembly: GCA_002730035.1. Taxonomy (GTDB): domain Bacteria; phylum Pseudomonadota; class Gammaproteobacteria; order Pseudomonadales; family Pseudohongiellaceae; genus UBA9145. Next base: position 144,978 of record PBYU01000016.1, read on the forward strand.
GCTGCCCTTGTCTGCTCTAACCAACCGCCGGGTACAGCTTGGGCAGCGATACTGCTCATCGACATCAGTAGAGGGCTTGCCGTCGAGATCATTCAGAGTGGTCTTGCACTGGGGGAAACCAGTGCAGCCCCAGAAGGGTCCCAGCTTGCCCTTCAGAGGGCGCAGTGGTTTTCTGCAACTCGGACAATAGTGGATTTTTTTGGAACTTGTCGGTTTGTCTGCAGTGCTCATGGGCAATCCCCATATACTTGTTCAGAGGGTCCCTAATTTCAGCTTCCTATTATCTGCTGGATAGCCTCCAGCAGAGCACCGTTTTCCGAATCACTGCCGATAGAAATGCGCAGGGCGTCTTGTAGTCGATGCTGATCGAAATGGCGCACCAGTATATTGCGCTCCTTCAATGCAAGGTACAGTGGCTGCGCGCCGATCGATTTCGGTACCTGGCACAGCACAAAATTGGTTTGACTGGGAGAGGTGGCCAGTCCCAGCTCGTTGAGTGCTTTGCTAAGCGATGTTCGGGATTCCCGCACTTTTGCCCAGGTATCACGTGCATAGGCGACAGATTCCAAAGCAGCTATGGCCAGGTGTTGCGAAACAGTATCGGTATTGTAGCTATCCCTGGTTTTATAGAGCATGGGATCGAGCAGCGAAGTCGCCCCGACACCGTAGCCGAATCGCAGGCCCGCCAGGGAATAGCCTTTGGAAAGCGAACGAAGGATTAATACATTATCGAACGCCTTGACCAGGGGAACCGCATCATACGCCAAGCCAGGATCGACGAAATCCACATAGGCTTCATCGATAACCAGTATGCCTGCAAAACCTGCTGCCAATTGTGCCAGGTACTCATCGGTCAGCAGCGCGCCAGTGGGCGCATGTGGATTAACCAGAATGCACATCTTGGCGTTACTTTTTAGGAGTGAATCCAGAAAGTCATCTGGCATTGCCCAATCATCACGCAGTGGAATCTCCAACAGCTTACAGCCCCGAATTTCTGCCAGTACGGGATAGAGCGAATAAGAGGGTTGGCTAATGACTATCGTCTCATCTGTATCGACATAGGTGGTTAGCAGCAGCCGCAGCAGTTCATCACCGCCGTTTGTTGGAATGATGTTTTCCGTAGCAACTCCGTGGAGCTTGGCGGCGACAGTGCGAAATGTATTGGCCAGTGGTGGAGGGTAACGGCGCAGACTTTCTATCTGTATCGCCCGCAGGGCAGCCTCCACTTGGGGACTGGCCGGATAGGGATTCTCATTGGTGTTGAGTTTGATGACCTGACTACCGTCCCTTTGCTCACCGGGTGCGTAGCCCTGCATCTTCTCGATATTGGGTCGTTCGAAACTCATAGGCGCGGTATCGTATCCTCACCCTCCTATTTAAGAAGCCGAAGGTTATAGCTATCTGCTCACTGCGGCAAGCTATCTTCCCGCCACACTCTCCTTCAATGGTCGGAACTGCCTGACCTGAGGGAACTGAGAGAAAGGAGGGAAGGGAGTGGCAAATAAGTCTGTAAACGATTTACCCACCCCGCCAGCCAGCGCTGCTCGTTACGCTCCACTGGAGCGTTGTCGACCCTTCGTTGCAGCACGATCTCAGCGGAGGCTACGAAATTTTCCAGGCTTACAGCAGAGGATTGCATCTGCTGAAGTACCTGCAGCAATCCCCATCCCTGGTCCCTATAGCGTTCGGACTGGTTGAGGCCAGTGCCTTTGAAATGCACATAGTCAATCAGCGCGTACAGGCCTAAAGGAGGATGACTGCTGGCGAGACTGTAAATCCGATTCTCCATCTCGGCGCGTTGCTGCGCTTGAAAGCGCCTCAGGATTTCTTGTAGCGATCTCTCCAGACGCCGGCTGATATAGTCACTTTGTACGTCCTTGGTGGCAGCCAGGAATGTGCGCAATTCTCGCAGTCGAGGGCTATCCTGCTGCGCCATGAACTGTTCACGACTGACCCATGGCGATTCACGCTGCTGCGGTTCTCTAAGCCACACTGGCAGCGCAACTTGCTGTTCATCGTAGAAGGCGAGAAGCCCTGGAAAAGTCTCTTCGAACGGCTCACTCTGTTCGGCCTGGTACCAGATGAAATGGCCGATGCCCAGAGATGGAAAGTTTTCTCCGGGGTTCCAACTGGTCAGGCATTCGAAACGTGCGCCACACTCATTCAGAAAGATTTGTTCTCCCAGCCATTGCGTGTGTTCTTCATTAAAACTAGGAATTTGGGCCAGAGCCCCCGAAATAAGCGATAACCAGCCCGGCAGAATCCACAAATATCGGTTGAAACTGCTTGAAATTGCTGGCATTTTGATTTGTTCCACAATTTGTCAGAAAAAATTACCATAGAGGCCGATAGTCTTATCAAGGACCCTAGACTACAAGGGATACAGAGATCCAGCGTGGTATTGAGCCTGGATTGCCTCTCACTAGATGATTAAATCGGCTGGATTGTAGAAAAAAGCACATATGGCGGAAACAGCAACCACAGATGAAGTAGAAATTGAGCCCCCGGATGACGCGCCTGCGGAAAAACAGCAGGACGAGTTCGTCGCAAAGCTCTCTAAAATCTACCAGCGTCTGAAATATAGCAAGAAGCTGAAGGTGGCGATGAAGGAGGTCGAGAAAGACCTGCTCGACCTGCTCGGTGTCAGGCTATTTACCATTTATCAATCGGTTGATAACGGCAAGGAGATTCTCTCCAGTATTCGGGGCGGCGACCCTGATGATGATGAGAATTTCGAAATTCGGGTTCCCTTCAGCACGACTTCTCTGTCCGGCTATGTGGCACTCAGTCAACGCTCTCTGGTCGTCAAAAATGTCATGGATAGCCAGGAGCTGACTGATATCCATCCGCGGCTGCAATTCGATAGCAGCTTCAGTGAGGCACGCGGCTGGAAGGTTAAGTCGCAGATTGTTGTGCCCATTAAAGATGAGATCCTGTTAGGTGTCATGCAGCTGATCAACTTCGAAGGCGACCGCGATTTCACCAAGACTGATCTAAAGCACGCCATGATGGTCAGCCAGATGCTGGCCAAGCAATTCAGATCTTCACTGCAAAGCACCCAGGGTCCATATGACTACCTGGTACAGAAGAGCAAAATTTCCGCCGTCGAACTCGAAGAACTGCAGACCAGGACATCACTTTACGGGGGTTTCGTCTCTCGTGCCCTGATGGAGGATTTCGATATCGAGGCGGACATGATTGGTAAATCTCTGGAGTATTACTACCGTGTTCCCTACATGAAGTACGACTCGGAACACGAATTACCAGTGGACCTGTTGGAAAACATCGGCATCAGCTATCTGAAGAGCAACCAGTGGTTACCGGTTGCTGGCAATAAGGAAGAAGCAGTTATCCTTATTGATGATCCATCCGATTACCAGCGGATCATGGAAATCCAGGGTGTCGTCAATGCCCGCAACTATGTGTTTCGGGTTGGGCTGCCGGAACACATCATCAAGTTTCTGCGCGGTGGAGGCGGTGAAGATTTTGAGGAAGGCTTCGACGATATCTTCACCGGAATGGGTGATGGTGACATTGATGTTGAAGATAGTGATGATGAAGAAGACGAAGGTCTTGCCGCTACACCGACGATTATCCAACTGGTAAACCGCATCATCACTGAAGCGGATCGCTTGGGCGCATCCGATATTCATATCGAACCAGGCAAGGACGCCGCGCCAGGCGGAGTCAGAATCCGGGTTGATGGTATCTGTCGCGAGCTTCTGAAGGTTCCCAAGGAGCATTGCGCCGCAATGATTGCCCGTATCAAGGTTATCTCCAGGCTCAATATCGCCGAGAAGCGTTTGCCCCAGGATGGTAAGTGTAAATTGAAGGTGCGCGGCAAGAAGCTGGAACTGCGTGTCGCTACCGTATCGACGGTACAGGGTGAGAGTGCCGTGATGCGTCTTCTCGCCGCCGGTAGTGCGATGCCGCTCGATAAGCTGAACAGGGCCTACCGGTTCTGGTAAGACAACTACGCTGCACGCCGTTCTCGGCTATATCAACAAGCCGGAGCGCAAGATCTGGACGGCAGAGGACCCGGTGGAGATTACCCAACCGGGCTTGCAGCAGGTACAGATGATTCCCAAGATCGATTTTACGTTTGCCACGGCTATGCGCGCCTTCCTGCGTGCCGATCCAGACGTGATTCTGATCGGTGAGATGCGTGATGAAGAAACTGCCAGTATTGGTATTGAAGCGTCTTTAACGGGACACCTTGTATTGTCCACTTTACATACGAACTCTGCGCCGGAAACGATCACTCGTCTGTTGGACCTGGGATTAGATCCGGTGAACTTCTCCGATGCATTGCTTGGTGTATTGGCCCAGCGGCTGATGCGTACCCTATGTCCGAAATGTAAAGCACCCTATAAACCAGATAAGAAAGAATTGGACCACCTGATCGACTCGTACGGAAACAAGGAACAATTTGACGAAGATTTCAAAGACCTGGATTTCAGCACGCACGAAATAATGGGCCCTGTCGGATGCGATGTTTGTGGTGGTACCGGATACAAGGAGCGAACCGGTATTCATGAATTGTTGGTAGGAACCCATGATTTGCAGGGAATGATTTACAAGAAAGCCGATCTGGATGACATTCGAACTCAGGCGCTCAAGGATGGTATGCGCACCATGAAACAGGATGGCATCTACAAGATATTCACCGGTTCCAGCGACTATAAGCAATTGCTGCGGATCGTTGCCGAATAAGCCAGCCCTCGCATTCTTTGGGTCCGTGGCTGTCCACTCTTCTCCGAAAACCCGCTGTGTTTGTGGGAATAAGTCAGTTTTTGAACCTATCCACTTGGACAGGATCGTCAATCAGGCTCTAAATCACCCATTAATTTAGTGGGATTTAACCTCAATGTGTCGTGTCGATCACAATTCCGGCTTGAAGTGCGTCAAAGTCTGGGGTTTTGCTATTTCATTGGGTGAATTCTTCGTTCTATAGTTAGTCTCAACGCAAACCCATCCCTTATATAAGCGTTTAGAAAGTAAACCCACTTCATTGAAGGAAGCAGGCATGCAACAAATACACAAATCAATAAAACCCATTGTGTGCGGTATCGTCGTATTCATTACATAGGGCATAACAATTGCCAGCGAAACATTGTCGCGATTTGGGATTCAAGATAACAATATCATCATTTTCTCCGCTGCATTTATTATCGCCGCGGTGTTAGTGAGTAAGAATTGGCTGGTAATAGTCGCGGCTTTGGTGGGGGTTGTGGCTTTCAACCAGCCTGACGCAGTGTTGCTGAGTTACGGTGTAGATCGGGATGTTCTACTCGCTCTAGTCTGTGGCATCATCCTGGTTCCTTCCGTTTATAGCTTGATAACGGACTAACAGCTAGCCAGCCACCGAATCAATTCAATAGCATGGGCGAATCCACTCGGCAGGCTGTGAACGGCCAATTTCCCTGCTCATAGACCAATTCCATTAGCGCCGTCACCCTATTCTCACCAAAAGTGAGCTGTATCTCGTAGCTGGCCGTCGGCGGGCTGAAACTGACTGGTATCAAGGAGACATCGCTGGTGCCACTGATCGACGAGATCGATTCAAGCGAGCCCATGATTCTTGGCACCGAAGCCACGAATGCATTTAGCGATTCCGCAGGAAGCTGTGCCAACAGTACGGGGTGAGCTAGCTGCACCAGGAGATTGCCGGATGTTGAACTGAAAATTTCCTCGGTGGTGCTAATAGCTAGCTGGCGGCTGGCTTCATACATACTCGTCTTGCGAAAAATGCCCCACGCAAGGATTGCAACGATGATGGCCAGACTGGCCACGAGACTCGGTAGCAGGAAGGAACGATGTTTACTCATGTCATGAAAAGGGTGGGTAATGCAAAATGCTTTATGAACGAACGGTATTATAGATTGAAAAACTTCAATAAAAACAGTGATAAATGAAGCACTCTATTTTGAAAAACACGTTTTACTCGGGTTTTTATGCACAAAAACGATCCGCCGCTCGTAAAACCCTTAAAAATAGCAGGTTTTATTTTTGTTCGATCCTTCTAAAATTCATAAGCTACTGATATCTAAAAGATATATGGTTTGATCAAAATTTGATCAGATTGTGGCATTTACACAGAGTTTCGAGGCTTGCGAGATTTTTCTACGATTTATGCACTGACTTATCCACAGAATCTGTGGACAAAAAAGTGCCAATTCAGATGGATTTGAAATCCTTTCAAGCTCAAAGGCTTAGTAATTATTGTTGAATACAACAGGTAACTAGGAACGCTAAGTAAATGAGTTCTCCCGACAACTGTGTTGAGCAACGACTGAGCGAGGAAGTCATTCTGCCGAGAGCCCAAATATGCTATGTTTGTCGGCACAGTTCTGTATAGCAGCAACAAATGATTGAGCTAAGCGGCGAAATACCTTTCTTGTGGCGACTCAGTGCCGAGAGTAGCGAAGGCTACTGTTCAGTCTCCATGGTAGTTCCCTGTCCTCCTGAGACAGATATAAAAGACCTCACTATTGAAACTGGTGTGCTGAGTCTTTCGTCTGACAGTGCCCGTTCCGAAAAGGAAGAAACCCTGGAGTGGAATCAGGAAGACATTAGCCTGTTCCTGCGCTTGGTCAACCAGAAACAACTCCTCAATAACCAGCCCATGTCAGACACCGTTCGCGTGGACTTAACCGACCCGGACATTATCGACATTATTCACGTTGTTGCCGCTGCCGGGTTCGGAGTTGCATTCACGTCCTATGGTCTGCTCAAGCAAACCGATGGCAGCTACCCAATTCACAATTTTGAAATTGGCTCGTTTGCTTCACTTAACACAGTTAGTGGATTCAAACCCTGCGTAGTTGTCGATGTGGAAGACGACGATGTCGTGTGTGTGTTGTTGGACGATATCGATGTGCGAGAGATCGAAGAATATGATCGACTGTGTCGTCACGACTTGCTGCTGGTGAAGCGTATGGATGTACTTCATCCAGAATTTTCCGAGAGCAAAGCCAAACCCTCCAGTGCAGTGCTGCACTAGGGACCCTAATCCCTCTTAACCCGGAAGATTTTCTACAAATCCGATAATCTCATCGGCTGCCTGTTCGACGGTGAGGTCGACGGTGTTGATAAGCAGCTCCGGATGCTTTGGTGGTTCGTAGGGACTGTCGAGGCCGGTGAAGTTTTTGATCTCACCGTTGCGGGCTTTCTTGTACAGACCTTTCGGATCGCGTTGCTCGCAGACTTCCAGACTGGCGTCGATGAAAACCTCGATGAATTCACCTTCATCGAACAGGGTGCGTGCCATATCCCGTTCGGCTCTGAAGGGTGAGATGAAACTGGTGATAACGATGAGACCGGCATCCAGCATCAGTTTGGCAGTTTCCGCAACCCGGCGAATGTTTTCGACCCGGTCGGCATCGGTAAAGCCCAGGTCTTTGTTCAGACCGTGGCGTACATTGTCGCCGTCCAGCAAATAGGAATGTTTGGCCTTGGCGATTAGTTTCTTCTCGACCAGATTGGCAATCGTGGATTTGCCCGCTCCAGACAGCCCCGTCAACCAGATGATCCTGGGAGTCTGCTGCTTGATGCTGGCGCGGCTCTGCCTGTCTACGTCCAGCGCCTGCCAGTGCACATTGCTGGCACGACGCAGACCGTGCCTGATCTCACCCCTGGCAACCAGCTCACCGGTAGTTCTATCCAGCAATTCGAACTGGCCTGTGGCGTTACAGATTGAGAATGAGTCGAAGACAATCGGCGTGGTCAATGCGATATTTCCAACCCCGCACTGTTGTGCGCTTAGTGTTGTCGCCGCGATCTGCTGCTGGGATTCTGCCTCGATTCGATACTTGAGCTTGCTGATGGTGGCTTCGCCGGAACCGCCCACCGCCTTGAGTGTGTAAGTTCTGCCGGGCAGCAGAGCCTGTTCATCCAGCCAGTCAATTTTTGCCTCAAATTGATCCGCAAATTCAGGACGGATATCGGCTGGTACAATGATGTCGCCGGGCTGCATCGAGACAGAGTAGGTAAGCTCCAGGCTCAGCGCGGTTTCTGGGTTGGCGGATTGCCGCTGCTGGCTCTCTTGCTGGATAGCCAGAATCGAAGTCTGCTGACCAGACGGCGCAATTGCCACACTGTCATCTTTCTTTAATTCTCCACTGACCAGTAGTCCACTAAGCTTGTTGGCTGACTCCACTTCATTGACTAAAAAGCGCATCGGTTCCATGTTGTTAGTCTCCTGAATTCACCCGATCAGCCGGCTCGCTGATTGAAGCGTCGCCCGACAAGCGCTGCACTGATGTTTATTTTCTGAATGTCAATTGCACCACCGGCGATTCCCCAGCCCCAGGCATCCCGAAGCTTCTGCTCCAGAGGGAACTCTTTGCTATAGCCGTAGCCTCCCATTAATTGCATTGCCTTACCAGTCACCTCTCGCGCCGTCTCGTTGGCGAAACACTTCGCCACTGAACTCTCGGCAATAGAGGGCAAATCTTGTTCGGCATTGACCACGGCCCGGTACAACAGCAGGCGGGCGGCGTCGAGTTTCATCTTCATCTCTGCAAGCTGAATCTGTACGGCCTGAAAATCCACCAATGGCTTGCCGAATTGCTGACGATCCTGGACGTAGTCCAGCACGAAATCGAAGGCCGACTGGGCTACGGCCAGTGACATGGTTGTATTACCACAGCGTTCCAGGTCGAATGCATCCATGAGTTTGCCGAATCCACCTGCCGGAACCAGGATATTCTCTTCGGGTACTCGAACCTCATCCAGGTACATGTCAGCGCTAGTGACGCCTCGAAAACCCATGTGGTGGTCTCGTTTGCCAAAGCTGAATCCCTCGCACTGCTTCGGAACCATGACCGCACCGATGCCTTTGGCACCGGGTGCATCAGACATGCGGCAATAGACTATGTAGGCTTCGGAGTGACCCGCACCGGAACACCAGCGCTTGGTGCCATTGATGATGACCTGCCCCCCCTCTATGCGAGCGTGTGTGGTCAGATCCGTCAACGCCGATCCGGCATTAGGCTCGGACATGGATACAGCGACGATGATGTCGCCGCTACACACCTGGGGTAATATCTGCCTCTGCATGGCGTCGTTGCCGAAATGGGCGATCGCCAGGCAGGGCCCAAAACAAGACTCAAATACCGGGAACGCAACCGCGATGGACACCTTGGCGATCTCTTCCAATACCAGTACGGCATCCAGATGGGACATGCCACCTCCGCCAAACTCCTCAGGCAGATTCACGCCGAGATAGCCCAGCTCAGCAAATTTCTTTCTCAGCTCGATCCCGGGTGGCTCATCATCTTCCTCGATCTGTCGTGCTATGGCGGGCAGTTCATTTTGTGCGAATTGCCTGACCGATTGCTGCAGGGCAAGCTGTTCCTCGGACAAGGTAAAGTCCATATTTGTCTCCTATTACGTGGCTGCTCATTGTATTGCAACTGAGCTGGTAACCAAACCGGTGGCAATTTGGGCTCCCAGTCGCCGCCTAGGTTACCAAAACTGCTATAATCGCGCCTTTTTCGTAAACCGCCCCCACAACCATGACCAGTTCGCTGCAACAGCACATTGCCAACCGCCGGGTATTGGCAATCATCTCCCACCCCGATGCGGGCAAGACGACGATTACTGAGAAGCTGCTGTTGTTCGGCAAGCTGATACAGATAGCCGGTACCGTCAAGGCCAGGAAATCGGATCGTCATGCCACTTCGGACTGGATGGCGATGGAACAGCAACGGGGTATCTCGGTTACTTCGTCGGTCATGCAGTTTCCCTACCGGGGTCGCACCGTAAATCTACTGGACACACCGGGGCACGAAGATTTCTCGGAAGACACTTATCGGGTACTCACCGCGGTAGATTCAGCACTGATGGTGGTGGATGGCGCCAAGGGAGTCGAGGCGCGCACCATTAAGCTGATGGAGGTCTGTCGACTGCGTGATACGCCAATCTTTACCTTCGTCAACAAGCTCGACCGGGATATTCGCGATCCTATCGAGATTCTCGATGAAATCGAAAACGTATTGAAGATTCGGTGTGCGCCGATCAACTGGCCGCTGGGAATGGGAAAGGAGTTCAAGGGCGTTTACAACTTCTATACCGATACTATTCACGTCTACCAGCAGGGTCAGGGGCATCGGGTTCCCGAGGATGTGCAGCTCAAGGGATTGGACGATGTCGAGGCGCAGGATTTGCTGGGAAGTTATCTGCAGGACTTTCGAGACGAAATCGAATTTGTGAAAGGCGCCAGCCATGAATTTGACAGGGAGGCTCATTTAAAGGGGCAACTGACCCCTGTGTATTTTGGAACTGCGCTCGGTAATTTCAGCGTAAGAGAGATGCTGGACGATTTCATTCAGTGGGCACCGGCGCCCCAGGATAGAGAGACCGAATCCAGAGTTGTGAATGCCTATGGCAAAGACTTCAGTGGTTTCGTATTCAAGATTCAGGCAAACATGGACCCGAAACATCGCGACCGCATAGCCTTCATGCGAATCTGTTCCGGTGAATATCAAAAGGGTATGAAAATGCGCCATTGCAGGATAGGCAAAGACGTTAAGGTAGCCGACGCCGTGACCTTCATTGCCGGAGACCGGGCACAGGCAGAGCAGGCCGTATCGGGAGACATCATTGGCTTGCACAATCATGGCACGATCCAGATCGGGGATACTTTTACTACCGGTGAAGAACTAAAATTCCGGGGCATTCCACACTTCGCGCCCGAACTTTTCAAGCGCATTCGATTGCAGGAACCGCTCAAGTTGAAGCAGCTGCAGAAGGGTCTAACACAGTTATCTGAGGAAGGCTCGACACAGGTTTTCATGCCGCTCAGAAACAATGACCTGATAGTTGGCGCGGTGGGCGTGTTGCAATTTGAAGTTGTCGCGTTTCGTCTCAAAGATGAGTACAAGGTGGACTGCATCTACGAGCCGGTCACCGTGTATGTTGCCCGCTGGGTGGATTCGGAAGACAAGGTGAAGCTGGAGGAATTTCGTAAGAAGGCTCACGACAACCTGTCTATCGATGCAGGAGGGTATCTCACCTACCTGGCGCCAACACGAGTAAATCTTAAGCTGATGGAAGAACGCTGGCCCGATATCCAGTTCCGTGCCACCAGAGAACATTGAGCGTCTGCGACTGAGCCATGACTGAGTGCCACATGCAATTCGAAGTATGCGCCACCGACCAGCAGGGGAGGTCGGGCGCTATGACGTTTCCCCGCGGGCGTGTGCCTACCCCGGCGTTCATGCCGGTCGGTACCTACGGCAGCGTCAAAGGATTGAACCCGCAGCAGATTCTCGATACCGGCACTGGGATAATACTGGGCAATACCTTTCACTTGATGCTGCGACCCGGTACCGACACCGTGCTTAAGCATGGTGACTTGCATGACTTCATCGGATGGGACAAGCCCATCCTCACAGACTCCGGTGGCTTCCAGGTATTCAGCCTGGGTGAGATGCGCGAGATATCTGAACAGGGCGTAACGTTTCGCTCGCCCATCGACGGTGATGAGATCTTCCTGGGGCCGGAATCGGCCATCGAGATTCAGCACCAACTGGGTGCCGATATCATTATGGTATTCGATGAGTGCTCGCCTTATCCGGCCACCGAAAAGCAGGCGCGGGAATCCATGGAATTGTCGTTACGCTGGGCCGAGCGCTGCAAGCAGGCCCATCGTGATCACCGCTCCGCCTTATTCGGCATAGTGCAGGGATCGATGTACAAAGACCTCAGAGATGCCTCCCTGGCGGAACTACAGGTCATCGGTTTCGATGGCTATGCGATCGGTGGTTTGTCTGTGGGAGAGCCCAAACAACAGATGCGCGAGATCGTGAGCCATATAAGTGCCACTATGCCGGCGGACAAGCCGCGATATTTGATGGGCGTCGGTACGCCACTGGACATCGTCCATGCTGTAACAGCGGGCATCGATATGTTCGACTGCGTCATGCCTACCCGCAATGCCCGCAATGGACATCTGTTTACCTCACACGGCCTATTGCGACTGCGTAATTCTCGCTATCGTCAGGATACCGCAGCATTGGATGAGAATTGCGCCTGCTACACCTGCCAGAATTTTAGTCGGGCCTACCTGCACCATCTCGATAAGTGCCGGGAAATACTGGGTTCCCAGCTCAATACCATCCACAATTTGCACTTCTACCAGCGGCTCATGGAGGGTTTGCGTGAGGCCATAGAACAGGGTAGATTGAGCGCCTTCGCCAGCCAGTTTGCCCAGGATCAGCAGGATCCCTAGGACGCTGAATTTTATGGGAAAGCCTTGAATATCGAGCAATCACCCCAACAATGTGGGGAATGAACAAACGCACAGTCCTGAAAAATTTAGGGCAACTATCCGACAAATCACACAGAATCGAATAAAGCATTAACGAGAGATGTCATGAACCTATCAGACTTACTAATTCCTACCGCCTACGCTCAGGACGCAGGAGCAGCGTCAGGCGCTTCGCCGATGTATAACCTGCTGCTGTTCGGCGGGATGCTTCTGATGTTCTACCTGATTATTTGGCGTCCCCAGTCGAAAAGATCCAAGGAGCACCGCGAACTCGTCGGAGGCATCTCCAAGGGGGATGAGGTCATGACGTCAGGGGGTTTACTCGGTAAGGTGTCCAAGGTTAGTGACGACTATATTGCGATTGTGGTCGCCGAAGGGGTCGAATTGAAAGTGCAGAAATCCTCAGTCTCGGCTGCCCTGCCCAAGGGTACGATAAAGCAGATTTAGCCCCAACGATTGGGCATTATCCAGATGAGACCTGAAGTGTTGCGGACTTAAAATGCTGAACAAATACCCGATGTGGAAAAACATCCTGATCCTGGTTGTGGTGATACTGGGGCTGTTGTACTCCGTGCCCAATCTGTATCCAGATGATGAGGCGATTCAGGTGACGACCGGCAGCCTGTCTCTTAATGCTTCGGACATGGAGGTCATTACCACGGCATTGGAAGCGGCTCAGGTTGATTTCTTCGGGGAGGAAGTCAGCGAGGAGAATATTCTGTTGCGCTTCGCCGACGTGGATGACCAACTGCGCGCCAAGACCGCCATCGAAGAGGCACTCAGCGATGATTACATCATCGCGTTGAACCTGGCGCCGACAACTCCGGGATGGCTGCAGGCCATTGGTGCAGGAAAGATGAACCTGGGTCTGGATTTGCAGGGTGGCGTGCACTTCCTCATGGAAGTGGACTTGGAAGCGGCGCAGCAACGACGCATGGAAGATAACCTCAGCAATGTGCGGACCATATTACGCGAAGAACGCATTCGAACCCGCGGTATTAATCTGATCAGCAATTCCCATCTCGAAGTACGCTTTGCCGATGCCGAAGCGCGTAGCCAGGCGCGTCCGGAACTGATAGATAATTTCCCCGAGATCCAATTTCAGAATCGAGAAACGGAAGGGGTTTTCATTCTCGATATGCGCCTGACTTCTGACACCGTGTTGCAGATACAGCGCGATACATTGCAGGCCAATAGCACCACCATCAGGAATCGCGTAGATGCTCTGGGCGTAGCGGAACCCACCGTGCAGCAACAGGGAGCCGATCGAATAGTGGTTGAATTGCCAGGTATCCAGGATCCTGCGCAGGCCATCAGATTTTTGCAGCGCATTGCGACACTTGAATTTCACCTGGAAGCCGAGATCGGTGCGCCGAGCCTCTCCTATGAAACCTACGAGAGCGAGGGTAGACTCATTAACGTCGATAACGACGTAATCCTGCAGGGCGACCGGATCAGCAATGTACGCTCTACTCTGGATCAGAATAGTCTGCCGCAAGTGCAGATAAATCTGGATGCCCAGGGTGGCAACCAGATCAATCGTGTGACACGCGATAATGTCGGGCGCATGATGGATATACTGCTGAGCGAAACCAAGTCGCGCACCACTATTTCGCTTAACGAAGACGGCGAAGAGATCGAAGAAACCGAATTTTACGAAGACAGACGCCTCATCAGTCATGCCACCATACGAACCGCGCTGCCGCGAACCTTTGTCATTACCGGACTAAACCCCAGTGAAGCCAACGAATTGTCCGATTTGATTCGCTCCGGCTCCCTGGCAGCACCGATGACCATTGTCGAACAGAGTGTGATCGGACCCACCATGGGAAGAGAGAATCTGGAGGCAGGTTTCAGAGGTGTGCTGGTGGCCGCAGCATTAGTAATTGGTTTCATGCTGTTTTACTACCGCGGATTTGGTCTGGCGGCGAATGCTGCATTGATCATGAACATCCTGCTCATTTTTGCGGTAATGTCTTCGATAATTCCAGCAACCCTGACACTGCCGGGAATTGTCGGCATCGTCCTCACGGTGGGAATGGCGGTGGATGCCAATGTGCTGATCTTCACCCGTATCCGAGAAGAACTGAGCAATGGCGTACAACCGCAACAGGCGATAGATGCAGGTTATGATCGTGCATTCACTACCATCATCGATGCCAATCTGACGACCTTTCTGGTAGCGGCCGTGTTATTCACGATTGGAACCGGGCCGGTAAAAGGATTTTCTGTAACCCTCATGATAGGCATTATGACTTCAATGTTTACCGCTATCGTCGGTACACGTGCGCTTGTTAATCTGGTCTATGGCGGGCGCGCAGTACAGCAGTTATCCATCGGCAGATATAGAACTAATCAGAATGCAGAATCTACCTGACAAATATTTTATGGAAAACACAGATGATCGGCGATAAGGAAATTGACTTTATGGGTGTCCGCAAGCCGGCGGCGATGATTTCTGCAGCGCTCGTTGTAATCTCCTTAATTTCCCTGGCGACTAATTCGTTGCAGTTTGGGCTCGATTTCACCAGTGGAACCTCGGTGCGACTTAATTACTCTGATTCGGTAGTACTGAGCGAAGTGAATGGAATTTTGCAGGGCAATGGTTATGAGGATGCCGTGGTCGTGCAATTTGGCTCGGACCGCGAAATACGAGTAGTGCTTCCGGTCGATGAGAGCGTGGCTGTTGAAAATCAGGCGGAACAGGCTGCGTTGGTAGGTGAAGTCATCGCCGAAGTCTTAAGTAACAACAGTGATGACGAGATTACTCTGCTGGGTTCGGACTACGTGAGTGCCAAGGTCGGTGAGGAATTAGCCGAGGACGGCGGTCTCGGGATGTTGGTAGCACTGGGTATCATCATGGTTTACATCGCCGTGCGATTCCAGTTCAAGTTCTCGGTGGGTGCGGTGGTTGCATTGGCTCACGATCTTATCATTACGCTGGGAATTTTTTCGCTGTCTGGGATGGAGTTCAATCTCAACACCTTGGCGGCTATGCTGGCCATCATCGGCTACTCGCTTAATGATACGATCGTGGTATCGGATCGCATTCGTGAAAATTTTCGGCGCATGCGCAAAGGGTCGTCGATTGAGCTGGTTAATGTGTCGCTAAACCAGACATTAAGTAGAACAATGATCACCTCCTTTACCACACTGCTGGTACTTTTTTCTATTTTGTTTATCGGTGGCGAAGCAACACAGGGATTTGCAATAGCACTGATAATCGGTGTGATAATCGGTACCTACTCTTCAGTCTACATCGCCTCGAACGTCATTATCTATATGAACGTAACCCGGGAAGACCTGATGATTCCCATCAAGGAAGGCGCCGACCTCGACGGCCTTCCTTAGTCCTCAACTGCACAAATCGATTGCTTCCGAGAATTTACTTACGTCGATGGCAGCCGCGCAAGGATTTTATTCTCTGCCAGCGATCAAGTTGAATTATTCCGAGGCGATACACTCCCTGAGATCTGCTAATTACCACTTGGCGAGGTTGTTCAATATTGCTATGGTTTAGCTCGTCAACAACGAGCGCGGAGAAAGAGGCCGGATTCGCTTGATTTATAGTGCAAAAATCCACATTCAATCAATTGCTCAGGGGCTTCATGGACTGACGCTTCGTCTCGTACTGGGTGCGCTGCTGCTGACGCCAATCCTGGCTGCTGCCCAGTCAACCGAGCTGTTTCCACGGCCTCCCGAACTGGAACCTGCAATCAATTTCTGGATCCGCGTTTACACCGAGGTCGATACCCAGAATGGCTTTCTGCATGACTCTCAGAATCTGTCGGTCATCTACACCCGCAGCTCCAACAGGCGCCGGGACAGGGAAAATACCCGTGATCGTATCCGCAACGATTTGCAGACACTGGCAACAGGCCAGCGGGACAATCTAACCCGCACTCAGCAGGAAATCCTGGCTCTCTGGCCGGACGATGTCAGTAACCAGACCCTGCGTACCGCCGCCTCCAACGTAAGATTTCAACTCGGGCAATCCGACCGCTTTCTCGGTGGACTGCAACGCTCCGGTGCCTATCGCAGGCATATCAATGAAGTAATCCGCGAGAAAAATCTGCCCATCGAATTGGGAGTGCTACCCCACGTCGAATCATCATTCAACCCGGGTGCGTATTCGAGTGCCTCGGCAGCCGGGATGTGGCAATTCGGTCGGGCCACCGGACAGCGCTTCATGCGCATCGATCACATTGTCGATGAGCGCATGGATCCCTATATTGCCACTAACGCGGCGATGAGTCTGCTGGAGTACAACTACTCAGTGCTGGGTACCTGGCCTCTTGCGCTTACTGCATATAACCACGGTGCGGCTGGTATCGCGCGTGCAGTGCGGCAGACTGGTACTACCGATATCGAGAAAATTGTGGCCAACTATCGCGGTCGTGCCTTTGGATTTGCATCACGCAATTTCTATGCGCAATTTCTGGCGGTGAATCACGTCGAGAATGAAGCGCGTCGCTATTTCGGGGACGTGCGCCTCAACGCTGCGCCGCAGTTTCGTGAAGTGGCGACCGATGCCTATATAGACGCAGAGGTGTTTGCCAGGTCGGTCGGCATCAGTCTGGAACAGTTGCAGGCCGACAACCCGGCACTACGGCCAGCCGTATGGGAGGGTAACAAGCGCATTCCGGTGGATTTTCCCATCAAGCTGAGAACGGAAGCCGTTGCTCCTGGAAACCTGTTGGCCATGATACCGGCCGATTTCAAGTTTCCCGTCCAAACCCCGGATATTGCCTACGTGGTCGAGAGCGGCGATAGCCTGTCGGTTATCGCGCGCCGCTTTAGTACCAGTGTCTCCAGGATAGTGTCCTTGAATCAGCTGCCAAGCCGACACCGAATTGCGATTGGGCAGCGTTTGCTGTTGCCACAGGATAATATCGACGACCAGTTGCTGGCGGCGAATGTGAACGCGGCGGTTTCGGGCGATGGCGGCTACACAGTGCGTCGCGGCGATACAGTCTCCCTGATCGCAGCGCGGTACGGGGTAACGGAGCAGGCGCTGTTGGATATTAATGGCATCCAGGATCGCAATCGCATCTACCCTGGTCAGCAGCTCAGACTGCCTGGATTCGAGCCAGAAGGGCAGCTGTTGGCGTCAATCGATGCCAATCTGGTTCCCACGCCACCGACATTGGTGCAGTTTGCCGATGATGTGGGTGACCCAGCAACTGAGGTGGGTGGTAATGGTGGAGGAATCGCCGTAGCAGCTGCCGAACCCCCGCTACCCGAACAACCACAGCCCCAGGAGATAATCGAAGAGCCAGCGGTACAATTGGCTCTCAATGAGGAGTTATTGCCTCCGGCGGCAGTGTTACCGGATAACCAGGAGCTGGAACTGCCGGTGACTGAAGAAGAGGAGCAGGCTATCGCCCTCGATCCGCAACTGGATGTGGCTGAGAGCAACGAACAACTCACCGAAGCCTTGTCGGCCGACCCTTCCGATTACACCGTAGCCAGCAATAATACCGTTGAGATTCAGGCATCCGAAACACTGGGACACTATGCCGATTGGTTAGGCATTCGAGCCTGGGATATTCGCCGCCTCAATAACATGGCTTTTCGCGATCCTGTCATTATCGGAAAGCGACTCACGCTGGACTTCTCGCGGGTGAATATTGCCGAGTTTGAGCTCAAGCGCCGCGGCTTTCATTCGACTCTGCAGCAACAGTTCTTCAGTAACTATCGTATTCAGGGTGTTGAGCAATACCGGGTGAAGCGGGGCGATAATGTTGGGCGCATCGCACGCAACCGCTACTCCACCCCAAACTGGCTATTGCGGCAGTACAATCCGGAGCTGGATTTCAATCGAATCCAGATCGATCAGGAGATTGTCTTTCCACTGCTGGGACAGGTTAACTGAATACTAGTTGGCTGACATTCGGGCTGTATCAGTAAGCCCCATCCTCTCAGATAGTCCCACATATTGCTGGCCCACATAGTCCATGGTGTAGTGCTCAAGCCCGGCGCTGGGTAGATTTTCGTGGCAGGCTTTTAGTTGTTGCCACGCCAGCAGCTTGTGCAGGATGTGCCGTACCGTAGCTTGCTGCTGCGCGGCACGCCTGAACAGAAATGCCGCTTCGAGATATTCAGGATAGACCAGATCAGCCGGCGTCAGGGGAGTGCATCCGGCCGCCACCGCTTCCTGCACTGCCAGACCCTGAAAGTCATGCAGTGCAGTGGACAGTACAACATCGCAACGTTGTAATAGTGCCAGATAGTCATTCCGCTCAGGTACAAAGCCGAAACTTCCTCGTGAGATTCCTGTGCGCGCCCCATGCTCGGCCAGGGTCTGGTTGATCTCCGCAAATTGCGGCGGTTGTTGTCGGAACTGTTCCCCAACAATGTGGAAACGAAGCGGCAACTGCTGTGCCGCAACCTGCTTTACCAGCGGCAGCAGTAACTCAATTTCTTTATCGTATTCCCAGTGGTGGTTCCAGATGACTTCCAATATCGAATCGTCGTGCTTGTCCTTTTTCGGATCCTGCTTTAGTTCTCTGGTGTCTATCGGTACGGGTATTACCTGGCTGTTTTGTAATTTGCCGAGAATCGAATCAGGAAACTTCTCTGGCAATCTTTGAATGATAGACCTGGCGCTTTCTAGAAATGTCTGGCGGTTAAACTGACTGTTGAACACAACTACATCGGCGCACAGCGCCGAGTAGAGGGGAACGAGTTGATGTTCGACATTCTCTCGATGCTGCTCGCCAGCGGGATAGGCAAACTGATTTTCATGGAAATAAATCAGTGTTGGAATCTTGCTCAATGCCGGCACAAATCCACGCAAACTGGATAGATCGACCATGGAAGTGACTATTAACAGATCGTAGGGCTGGTTGAGTGTTTTCAGTTCGGTTGTCGCCCACTGCAGGCTATTGCCGCGTATGCGCCAGTTGAAATGTCGTGGGGGAAGTGCCAGCTGGGTCCAGTTCAACTGTGGAAACAGCTGTAGCAGTCGCCGTCGCCACAATTTGTGGCTGCTCGCATCGTAGGCTGACAGTAGAAGAATCTTGTTGCGCATAGTAACAGCTATCGAATAAGCACCTTGTTCAGAGGGTCCCTAACAAGGCAACTCATTAGTTCGATGCCTCGCTTTGCAAATCTGCAGCCTACAGGGTAATTTCTGCATTCATCTACGGAGAACCCAAATGAGTATCAAGTTGTACGGTATGCCATTGAGTAACTATTACAACATGGTGAAAGCCATTTTGTTAGAAAAGGGAATGCAATTCGAAGAAGTACTGGTCACTCCGAATCAGGAGGATGACTATCTGGCGAAGAGCCCTATGGGCAAAGTTCCCTGTCTGGAAACTGAGCAGGGTTTTCTGACTGAAACCGGCGTCATGCTGGATTATCTTGACGCGCTGGGAGAGGGACCCTCTTTCTATCCGGAGGATGTTTTTGCCAAAGCCAAGGTGCAGGAACTGATGCGATACCTGGAACTCTATATTGAGTTACCGGGACGTCGTCTCTATGGCGATGTATTCTTCGGTCGACCGGCGAGTGATGAGGAGAAAGCGGCAGTAAAGCCCATTCTGGAAAAGGGATTCGCGGCACTACAGAAAATTGCGCGTTTCGATCCTTATATCGCAGGCACGGAACTTACTTACGCTGACTTCTATTTCCTGTTCGCAATGGCACCGGTAACCCTGGTGTGCAAGAAGACTTGGAAATGGGATGTGCGGGAGGAGATCCCAGCCATCCACGAGCTGAATGCACTGCTGGGCGAGAGAGAGTCCGTTAAGCGGGTTCAGGCGGATCAAAAATAGGAAAATAGAGGAAAATAGAGGAAAATAGAGAAAAACCGAGACAGACCCCATTTTAACTCTATCGGTGGGCCGTTCTCTCCAGAATTCCCTTGTTCTCAGCCATTTCGAGAATGCTATCGATGTTCTCTTCGATATCTTCTACTGTGGCCTTAAGCCCCAAATCGACCCCGCTGTTCTCTCTGACATCGGCTGAGTAATAGCGCCCGCCGGCTGCCTGGATAATGCGCCCATTCGGCGCCTGATCGCTACACAGGAATACCACCGCCGGAGTCACCAACTCCGGTGCCAGGCGTTCGGCACTGTCTTCGAAACCAGGTAGGTCCAAAGTCATTCGTGTGGCCGCGATGGGTGCGATGGAATTGGTGAAAATATTGTATTTCGCGCCTTCGAAGCGCAGCGTGTTCATGAATCCCACTAGGCCAAGTTTGGCGGCACCGTAATTGCTCTGCCCAAAATTTCCAAACAGTCCCGAAGTGGAAGTAGTCATAACAATTCGACCGTAATTCTGTTCGGTCATAATTGGCCATACGCATTTAGTCGTATTGAGGCTGCCTGTCAGGTGCACATCCAGCACGGCATGCCAGTTTTCCAGCTCCAGTTTGGCGAAGGTCTTGTCCCTGAGGATTCCGGCATTATTGACCAGAATATCGATGCGTCCCCATTCAGCCATGGTGCTGTCAATCATTGACTGTACCGCTTCGAGGTCGGTTACAGACGCGCTGTTGGCGATAGCCGTGCCGCCGGCTCTGGTTATTTCCTGAGCGACCGCTTCAGCGGCGGACACTGACCCGCCGCTACCATCGACACTGCCACCCAGGTCGTTTACGACTACCTTGGCACCACGGCGGCCTAGCTCTAGAGCATGCTGTCTGCCGAGTCCACCACCGGCACCGGTAACCAGTGCTACCCGATCTTGAAAACTAATGGCCATAATTATTCCTTGTTAAAACAGAGTCTGCGCCCATTTTGCCAGAGAATTGTGCGCAGGGGTTAATTGTCGTTATCATCACAGGCATTATTGATCCTTAGTAGAAAGGCATGACTGATATCGAACCTGTACCGGCAGCTACCGTCGTCTTGGTGCGCGAGCCACGGCCACAATCCGACATCGAGATTTTGTTGTTAAGACGTAACTCATCTCTGGTGTTTCATGGCGGTCATTGGGTTTTCCCCGGTGGTAGGATCGATGCCAGCGATTTCGAAGCTGGCAACGGTAATTTGGAGTATCCGGCTGCGCTGAATGCCGCAGTACGAGAAACGAAAGAAGAAGCCGGAATCGATATCGACGCAAGCCAGCTCATTCACACCGCCCACTGGACCACACCGCCACGCTTGCCGCGCCGATTCAGCACCTGGTTCTTCGTCTATCCGCTATTGAATGAAGTGTCGGTGAAAGTGGATAACGATGAAATTCTAGAGCATCGCTGGATATCGCCAACCGCTGCCCTGGCCGAAGCAGAAGCAGAGACGCTGGTGTTGCCGAGACCAACCAGGACGACTTTGCAGGACATCGCAACCCATCGGTCGCTGCAGGCGCTGATAGCCGCTGTAACTGAACGTAACATAAGAGTCTTCCCTGCGGACTCCGAACACTATAAACCGCAAGAGATGGGATATTTGCCTGAGAGATAACAGAATTTCCCGCTCGGGACGTATACTCTTAAAGGCCGATGTGTGGCTATTTTCGGCCATTGTCGAGGCAGATTGAGGCATTACTCCGACTAACTGATTTAGCTGGGTTTTGTCCAGATTGGCGCCCTTAAATCCTTGCTTTTCGGGGCGGGTTAATGGGATAGTTAAGGCCGTAATATTGAAATAATCTGCTGCGTCTGGCGGTCAGTAAAGACGTAACTCTGCGCGGAATCGCGCTGAGATTTGCCAGATAATTTATTCGGACTGACTACAGTAATCGAGTAGTATTCTGGTTGCAGATACGGGGCGCCGATAGCGCGGAAGCCTTCCCACAAATCAGACACAAGAGTCTCTATGTCTTCTCCCACATTCGAAAGTCTACGAGCTATCTTAAAGAGTCTTCGCCGCCGTCGCAGCAATCTATTTTTCCTCAAGCAAGGCAGCTACTTTGTAATAGGTGTTGCAACACTGGTGTTGGCAGTCAGTGGGCTTGCTGCCTGGCAGGAACTCGATAAGACAGGTATCACTGTTCTGTTTATCGTTTCGCTCGCCGGATTGGTTCTATTGCTGTGGCGCCTGGTGTGGGTATTGAATCGAAGTCATACCGATGATAGGCGTATGGCACATTATGTCGAAGATCATATTCCAGACCTGGAACAGCGCCTGCTTACCTCTCTGGAATTTACCGATGAAGATTTAGTCCACGGCAAGGCCGGAGTCTCCCAACAATTTATTCAGCAGCTGTGGCAAGACGCACAGGCACATGTGCAGCAACAGCAGTACGAAGTGGAGACCGTCACTCCCGCGAAGGGTTCCTGGTTCTCATTCGGATCGGCTAGCGCCGTGGTAGCCATTGTAGTAGGCATCTTCCTGACCTCGGATATCCTGATGATTGCAGGTAGCCGGTTAGTCTGGCCGTTTGCTATCTCCGAGCCCACAGTGGTGGTGGAGGTTTTCGCAGACATTGAAATCAGTATCGAGCCCGGTGATCTGGAGATGCAACGTGGTGACAGCGTCACCATTATCGCCCGGGTCACCAATGCCATTCCCGGAGCGGTCAATTTACGCCTGCAGGATGACAATGTTAACTGGCGCGATGCGTCTATGAGTCGCGACGGTAGCGGCAGCGAGAGCGCTACTTATAGTTATTTCATCCCCGCCTTGCAGGAAGACACCACCTACTATGTCACCTTCAATGAACGGGGCGAGCACAATTCACCACAATACCAGATAGACCTGTTTGATCTGCCGCAGATCGAACAGATCGATCTGGCCTTCGATTATCCGGAGTACACCGAGATCGAGGATATCCTCGAGGAAGACAGCGGCGACATGATTGTACCGGAAGGAACCCGTATTGACTTCACCGTGACGTTTAACAAGGCGATAGCCAGCGCCAACGTGGAATTCGATGAGAGTTATAGGGCGGATGAGGAAGAAGTAAATCCAAACCCGCCTTATCCAGATATCGAATTAAGTCTCGACGGCAATATCGGTACCGGTTCCTTCACCGTCAACCAGGATGGTGTGTACCGCATCCATGCCACGGACTTCTCCGATCTCAGTAGCAAGAACCCGTTGGATTATTTTATTCGTGCCATCGAAGACACACCACCGGAATTGGCACTGCAGCGGCCCGGTCGCGACGAAGAAGTCATGCCGTTGGAAGAAGTCATATTGGAAGTGAGCGCCAGCGATGACTATGGGCTGAGCGAGTTTACACTGAACTACTCTGTGGTGGGCACTGGGGAGGTGGAAGTCGATTTTCTGCCGGAAGCTAATGTACGCAGTGTGTCTGGCAACGAGCTTATCTACCTGGAGGATCTCGAGGTAGAGCCAGGCGATTTTGTCAGCTACTTTCTAACCCTGGCTGATAACAACGGCCTGCAAGGACCGGCTGAAGTCATCTCCGACATCTATTTTCTACAGATCATTCCTACCGATCAGGAATTCAGACGCAATCCCAGCATGAGTGGTGGGCAAGGCGCCGGCGGTGGTCAGGGTGGTGACAGCAGCGCACTGGTCAGTATTCAGAAAGATATTATTGCGGCAACTTGGAAGCTGAAGAACAGACAGAGCAAGGTGTCCCCCGAAGCGTTTTCCAACGATGCCGAAATCATCGCTGAGTCTCAAAAAGAGGCGACCGGTCGGGCGCGCATGTCCATAGATCGTCTGGTAGAGCGTTTGAATTTTTCCGACGATACCTATGATGCCGCGGTGGAGAACTTATCCCTTGCTATTGATCAGATGAACCTGGCAGCAGGCGAGCTGGACCTGGAGCAAGTTACCAGTGCCTTGCAACCGGAGCAGCTTGCGCTGCAACATCTACTCAGAGCAGAGGCGAGCATTAACCGCACCAACATCAGCATGCAGCAGGGTGGTGGTGGCGGAGGCGGCGGTGCCCAACAGGAAAGGGAAGATTTGCGGGAGCTGTTCGAGATGGAAATGGGACAGCTGGAGAATCGCTACGAAACTCCCAACAGCGCCGGTGGCGGTTCCCAAGAAAACCAGGAAGAGGTCAACAAGCTGGAAGAGCTGGCCCGACGCCAGGAAGGTCTGACCCGGGCGCAGCGCAATCTGGCACGTCGCGAAAAGCAGATGACAGAGGAACAGAAGCGCAGGGAGCTGGAGCGGTTGATGCGCCAACAGGAGCAGCTGAGCCGTGAAGTTGCGCAACTTGCACAGCAATTGTCGCGGGGTCAGCAGAGCTCGCAGTCTCAATCTCAGAGCGGTCAGCAATCCCAGTCCCAGTCCCAATCCCAATCTCAGTCTCAGGCACAGTCCTCTTCCAGTGGAGGCTCATCGGGCGGACAGCAGCAACCGCAGACTGCATTAGAACGTGCGGCGCAACAGATGCAGGAAGCGGCCGAGAGCGAAACTGCTTCGATTGCGGCTGCGCGCAGCCAGAAAGCACTCGAGAATCTGCGCGAGCAGCAACGCGAGATGAACAAGGAAGGGGAACGCTCAGTTAATCAGCTGGCGCAAAATCTGGGACAGCGTGGCCAACAGCTGTTGCAACAACAGCGTGATCTGCAGGAATCATTGCAGGAAGCCACTCGTCAACAGGGTCTGGGCCAGACTCGCCAATCCGTACGCAGCGATGAAAGTATGCAGGAGCTGATTGAGTCACAACAACAGCAACAGCGCGACCTGGAAGAGATCGAAGACATGTTGCGCGCCATCATCGCCCGTGGTGATAGCGACGATCAGCGCCTGATGTCACAAGCACAGGAGGCGTCGCGAGATCTGCGGCCTATAAGAGAAGAGATGCAGACCAGCAACCGTGTGCTTCGCAATGGCATGGTGAACTTATCGGTTGATATTGAACGAGAGCTGGAAGGCGAGATTGAAGATTTTGCCCAATCCCTGGCGGCGCTCAACCCGTCCCGTGGAGATTCTGCCTCGGATCAGATTCAACAGGCGGCACGCGATGCCGCAGACCTGCGGGAACAAATTGAAGCACTAGAACAACAGGCCCTGGCATTTAACGAGGCAGGTCAACAAGCCGGTGCTGGCACACCCAGCGTCAGAGAGCTGCGCGATCAGCTGCAGCGCTCCCAACAACTCGCGCAAAGCCTGCAGCAACAATTGCAGCAGCAGGCACAGGGTGGTGGTCAACAGCCGGGCGGTCAGCAACCAGGTGGTCAGCAACCGGGTGGTCAGCAATCCGGCGGGCAGCAGCCCGGCAGCCAACCGGGCGGGGCTAATGCCCAGGGGGGTCGACAACAGATAGGTGGCGCTCGTGGCGGAAACCAGGACCAGGCCGGCATCGGCGGCAGGGTCACTACCGACGGTAATAATTCACCATGGGGTAATGCTCGCTCGATTCGTCAGCAATTAACGCAGCAGGGTATAGAAGATTTCCTCAACCAGCCGGAGTTGTTCAGGGGGCTCTTGCAGCCGATCTTGGAACTGGAAGGCGCACTGCGCGCTCAGGCGGAACTGGATAATATCAATAACAAGCTATTTGCCACGGTAGATGAGGATGTGCCGGACGAGTATCGTGAACTCGTCGAAGAGTATTACCGTGTATTGTCAGAGAATCCGGGGTCCGCTAACCAGGCCCAGTAACAATGCAATACACCATACCTAATCTTCTCACTGCACTCGAAGAAGGCACATTCAGCTTTGCCTACGGAATCAGTCCGTATTTATTCGCTGTTCTCGTTGTCCTGATCGTAGTCGGAGTGTGGCTGACCTACCTGAAAACCACTCGCCCACTGTCACCAGCCTGGAAATCCTTCTTCGTGGCTACGCGTTCCAGTGTACTGATCATCTTGCTGTTCTGTTTGCTTCGACCAGTGATTACTACACTGCAGGTGTCGCCGCAGGAGACTTATCTGGGAGTGCTCATCGATGACTCCCAGAGCATGTCCATCGCCGATTTAGATGGCGGTCAATCGCGGCAACAGCTTGTTGAGGAACAATTTTTCGATGACGGCCTGCTGGATGATTTAGGGTCGTCTTTTCAGATTCGCATCTTTCGGTTCGACAAGGATACCCAACGCTTTGCAGGTGTCGATGGCTTAACCGAAGCGGGCACAGCATCTTCCATAGACCAGGCACTGGGCTATGTCGACGATCAGCTAAATGGATTACCGCTAGGTGGCCTGGTGTTGATTAGCGATGGGGCGGATAACAGTGAGATCGATCCGGTGATCAAGGCACAGGAATTTGGCAATCGACAAATTCCGATCTTCACCGTCGGCGTTGGTCAGGAAGACATTCCCCAGGATATCGGCATCGTCGATGTCTCGGCTGCGAAAACCGTACTCGAGGGTTCGGTATTCGATGTACAGGTTGCATTGAACCATCAGGGCTACCAGGGGCAGGAAGTCGAACTCTCCATTATGGATGGAGAAACAGTAGTTGAGTCAGACGTGGTCATTCTGGGAGCGGAAGGTGTATCGCGGTACTTCGAACTGGAACTGACTCCCGAGCGGCAGGAGTTGATTACCTACGACCTGCAAGTCGAACTGCAGAGCGGAGAGATAATCGAACAAAACAACCATTACAGTTTCCTGGTGGACAATACCGAAAAACAGGCACTCGATGTTTTATATATAGAAGGACACCCGCGTAACGAGTACAAGTTTATCCGGCGAGCTCTGGAAGACGATAACTCATTACGGTTGGCTACCTATTTACAAACCGGTCCCGAAAAATACTATCGGCAGGGTATAGAGTCACCGACTGAACTGAGCAGTGGCTTTCCCGAAGATCGGGAATCGCTCTACCAGTACGAGGCGATCATACTGGGGGATATCGAAAAGAATTTTTTCAATGCAGACCAACTGCAGATGCTTGAAGACTTCGTTGCCGAACGCGGCGGTGGATTTCTGATGAGCGGCATGGTGGATGAAGAGTTTGTCGGAACTCCGATTGCCGATATTTTACCTATTACTTTGGTCGAAGAGAATTTTCTGCAACCCCACCTGCGTGGCGGAATTCGTCGTGGCGGGCATGCTACTGGCGAACTTTTCTATCCGCGGCTCACCAATAACGGTGAATTTTCCCCACTAATGAGGCTGGCCGGAGACGATTCCAGTAATCGTGCCCTATGGGGAGCACTACCTCAATTGCAGGGCGTTTATGTTAGCGGGCGCATCAAACCGGGTGCAACGGTGCTGCTGGAACACCCGCTATTAAACTATCAGGCGCAGGCACTGCCGCTAATCGCCTCCCAGCGCTATGGGAGCGGTCGTAGCATGTCTGTTACTACTGCCAGCACCTGGCGATGGCAGATGATGTTGCCCTCCGAGGATCAGTCTCACGAAACGATCTGGCGTCAATTGCTGCGTTGGTTATCGGTCTCTGCACCTGAACGGATAAGTATCGATTTCGATCGTGAGTTCTACAATGTGGGGGATGAAGTCAGTGTCACCACCACAGTACTGAATGACGAGTATGAGCCTGACAACGATGCCACGCTATGGATGCAGACCACCGATCCACTCGATCAGATCACTGACACGCCGATGGAATGGGACATCGAAGAAGATGGCGTGTATCGGGCGAGTTTTACGGTGCAGGAAGAGGGGGTTTTCAGCCTGCTGGTGGACGTGGCCAGTGCAGCAGGAAATGCCAGTGCAGACAGCTCCGAGAAACGTGCGGCGTTTGTGGTTACTCCATCATTGCGAGAATATACCAATGCGGAAATGGACTCTGGACTGTTGGCTCGTATCGCCGATGCCAGTGGCGGCGGCTACTTTAATCTGTCCGATTCAGCCGGGCTGACAGACGCTATAGAATTTACACCCAACACCTATTCACGCGAAGTGCAATTCGATCTCTGGGACCAGCCCTGGTTGCTGGCGCTGTTGATATTGATAATGTGTATAGACTGGATTGCCAGACGTATGCGAGGACTGTCCTGAGATGTGGTGGGTAGATAACGTGAATAACCGACTGAAACAGGCACTGCAATTAAGTTGCTGCTGCTGGTCGTTGCTTGGCATACAAAGCAATACCCAGGCGCAACTGTCCATCGAAAACAACACCAATTTCTTTCTCGACAGCCCCGAATCCACCAAGTACGCCGTAATCATGGCGGGCCCGTCGGCCGGCGAACAAAACCAGACGCGGTTTCGACAGTGGGCCTTCTCGTTGCACGACATCCTGGCACGGGACTACGGCTACAGCTCCGACACGATTACCCTGCTGCTTGATCGGGGTGAGCAGGATTCCCCTGGTGGAGAACGCATCGACGGTGCCTGCGATCGAAACGGTATCGAACAGGGCCTGGCGACACTCAAAGCACGCGTCGAGACTGGTGATCAGATCACCCTGTACCTGATCGGTCACGGCTCCGGCGCAGAAGAAGAGGCCAAGTTCAATATCGTCGGTCCGGACATCACCGGCATTGAATTCGCAGGGATGCTCGACCAGTTCGATGAACAGGACATTGCAATAATTAATACCACCAGCGCCAGCTATGGTTTCTCCACCTCGCTGTCGGGCGAAGGGCGGGTGATTATCTCATCGACCCGCTCACCATCGGAACGCTATGACCCTATCTTCTCGCAGTACTTTATCGAGGCGCTGGACAGTCGTAATGGCGATCGGGATAAAAACAATCGTGTTTCCATGCTGGAGGCCTTCGAATATGCCAAGAGTAATGTGCAAGCCTGGTACGAAGAACAGGGCCGGCTAGCTCCAGAGCACGCCGGTCTGGACGACAACGGCGATGCGCTGTTTGCCCTGGAACCCACCCTGGATGCAGCGGACGGCAGATTAGCGGAGATTGCCTATATCGACACTCTGCTGCTTAGTAATGAAGGACTGTCACCGGCGGCCCTTTCTCTGAAGGCAAAGATGCAGGAGTTGGAGCGCTCAGTATTTATTCTGCGTGGCCGCAAGGCCGATTATCTGGAAGCCGATTATTGGCAGCAGATGGAAGTGTTGCTGGTTGAGCTGGCACGCACAACAGGACAATTCAATGAACAGACTACACAGTAAATCGGTAGCACGACAATTCATCCTCGGGCTTGTCCTTCTCCCATGGTCATTACTGGTGTATGGGCAGGACAATTTGACCAATACGGGTGAGTCGCCTCTGCTGCGTGGCGAACAGTTAATGATGACGGGTTCCTATGCTGCCGCGAGTGACATCTTTCAGATGGCAGATGGCCTGGACCGCAACGATGGACTGGTAGGCGCCAGCAGAGCCTTCGCCATGATGGGCAACTACCAGCAAGCCATGGCAGTGGTGGAAGATGCCATAGAAGATGCTGAATATGCGCGCTTCCCCCTGTTAAGCACGCAGCTGGCGGAGGTTAAGAGAGGCATCGGGCAATCGTCGCAGGCACTGGCAATCCTGGAAGCTGTGGTGAGTGGACTGGTGGACCCCCCGGTGCGAGCACTGGTGCAGTACGGCAGTCTGCTGAAGCTGGTCGGCGAGAAGCAGGCCGCGAATGAGATACTCGATCAGGCCGTGCAGCGTTACAACGATGGGCTGGTATTCAGTTCTGAAGACGTGGCCATGGTGGCCCTGGCCAGCTGGCTAATGGATAGCTTTCATGATGCCAACAGCCTGTTTAACGAGGCGACCCGCGCCAACCCGAATAATCTCGAAGCCCATGTCCTGTGGGCTGACCTGTTCCTGGAGAAGTACAACGCCAGTGACGCCGAGCGTTCCTATCAGGAAGCTCTCGACATCAATAGTCGCTACACCCCGGCTCTGGTGGGTATCGCCAGGGTAGTTGGCGACGAGCGTGCACTGCAGCGGGCATTAGCGATCAATCCAAATTCCGTAGCGGCGCTGGAGACTTACGGTCAATTGCTGTTGATGAATAGCAGGGATGACGAGGCCCAGGACTACTTCAGCCGCGTGTTGGCACTCAATCCCGAATCGATCAAGACCCTCAGCGTGCTGGCTGCCCAGGCAGCCCTCAATGAGCGGACTGATGAGTACCAGCAATACCTGGCCCAGGTCGAGGCTTTCAGCCCCAATAATCCCCAGTTCCTCGGCGATGTGGCGGATGCCCACGGCAATAAATACCTCTTCGAGGAAGCTGTAGAGTACGCTAGGGCAGCCATCGAGGCCGACCCGCAATACTGGCAGGGCTACACCCTGCTGGGGAGCAACCTGATTCGACTGGGTGAAGAAGAAGAGGGCAAGGCCAATCTGGAGATCGGCTTTGAGAATGACCCGTTTAACGTCATGACATCGAACATGCTGAAGGTGTTTGACACCTTGGATACCTACACCACTCAGGAAAGCGAGCACTTCAAAGTGCATATGAGCGAGAACGACGCCGATATCCTGTGGCCCTACCTCGAACCACTATTAGAAGAAGGCTGGGAAACATTGACAGCCAAGTACGACTTCGAACCTGAAGGACCGATCCTGATAGAGGTGTTTGAGAAGACGGAGGATTTTGCCGTCCGTTCCGTAGGCTTGCCTGACATCGGGCCGCTGGTGGGCATCTGCTTCGGTAAGGTAATCACCCTCATTTCACCCGATACCCTGTCCGCCAACTGGCAGGAAATTGTATGGCACGAGTTCATGCACATCATTACCCTGCAGATGACCGACAATCGCATGCCACGCTGGTTGTCCGAAGGCATCTCGGTGTGGGAAGAACGGGAAGGCCGACCCTACTGGGGTAGAAGCCAGGGTCTGGACCTGGTGCGTGCTGCCCGTGATGACAAGTTGTTACCGGTTGCCGAGCTCAACTCCGGCTTCTCCGGTGCCCGTAATAATGCCGATCTGGGATTCGCCTATTTTCAGTCCTACCTGGTGGTCGATTACATCACCGAGGCATACGGTTTCGACAAGCTGGTGGAACTGGTCAAGCAATACGCCTTTATAAAGGAAGACACTGACCGGTTTTCTGAAGTATTTGATCAGTCCTTGGGCGCATTCGATGCCGGTTTCAATGCCTGGATCGAGCAGCAGGTTGCAGAGATCAATGTGTATGTGCATACCGAGGATGTGCCGGATGAAGGCGAGGGGCACGGGCACGGAGTCCGTGAGAATTCCAGCGCAATTCTTGCGGAACTGTATAACAACGCTTCACTGAAACAACATATGCGCGCACGCATCGAAGAAAACGAGCGTGACTTCCAGGCCTATCTGCAATTAGGCATCGTGCTGTTTAAGGAAGAGGGCTTCGAAGAGGCCAAGTTCTATCTGCAAGCTGCCTACGAGATGCTACCCAGCTATACCGGTTACCCGAGCCCAGCGCTGGTGCTCTCACAAATCTATGAGAAGGAGCAGAACCGCGAAGCGCAGCTTGAATGGCTGGAGACGCTGCTGGAGAACCTGCAGCATGACTACGACTCGGCGATGGTGCTCGCCGATGCTGCCCTCGACCAGAGCAATCATGAGCGAGCCGCCTACTATATCGACCGTGCCATCCAGGTAGATCCCTATCGCAGCGGAGTGCACGAGTTAAAGGCACGCTATGCCGAGAGTATCGATGATAGCGCTCTGGCGGTTACCGAGTATGAAGTGCTGGTCAAGCTGGAAATCAATGATCCTGTTGAGGCCCGCACCAACTTAGCCGAAGCCTATCTGCGCAATGGTCAGATCTCTGAAGCCAAGCAGAATGTGCTGTATGCGCTGGAGATCGCACCGAGTTTCCAACGCGCACAACAGGTCCTGCTGCAATCCGTCGACAGGGAAGAGAATTAGTGCAGCGATCTGTTTTCCTAAGCCATCTGTTCTGCGCCAGTCTGTTACTGATTGTCGCGCCCGGGGCGACCTCCCAGGTGATGCCGTTAGGGAATAATGAAGATATGTCTATCTACGGGACTGATATTACGGAATTCACCTGGATTCGCGGTCAGTACAGCAATCACGGCGGCGGCCGCGGAGGATATGGATACAGGCGGCGTGGCGGCTGGTGGGATACGGATTATCCGGATTCCGATGAAAATTTCTTGAGAGGTGTACAGCGTTACACCAATGTAGATACCAATCCACGCAATCACACTAATATTGAGCTAACAGATCCGGTTCTGTACGAACATATCTTTTTGTATATGAACTGGAAAAGAGTGCCAATTGGCTCCTCTTATTCCGGGCCGAATTTTCAACCCGAAGAGATCGAAGCCCTTCGCGAATTCATGTTTCGCGGTGGCTTTGTCATGGTCGATGATTTCTGGGGGCAGCCACATCTGAATGATATGTTCGTGGAGATAGCCAAGATCTTTCCCGACCGTGAGATCGTGAAGCTGGACACCAGCCACGAGATTTTTCACATTTTTTTCGACATTGATGAACTCGCCCAGGTACCAGGTCGCATGGTGACATGGGACTTCGGTGGTTTCATGCGACTCGACGACCCGGAATATCCGCCGGAAGTTTACGCAATACTCGATGACGATGGGCGGGTGATGATGGTCGCCAATTACAACACTGACCTCGGCGACGGCTGGGAACATACCTTCTATGAGGGCTATCCTACCAAGTACACGAACGAAGCCTACAAGATCGGCATCAATTTTTTAATCTATGCATTTAGTCACTGAACGACAGGAATAACAAATGTCAGAAGCAGAATCAGAAGAAGTATTGGAAATTGAGAATCAGGATGATCTCGCGTTAGTTAAGCGGATGCAGGAAGGCAGGGAAAAAATTGTTGCCGAGATCAAGAAGATAATTATCGGACAGGAAGAGATTATCGATGAGCTACTGATTGCCCTGTTTGGTGGTGGCCATGTTCTCGTTACTGGTGTTCCTGGATTGGCTAAGACGCTGTTGATTAAAACTGTCGCAGACATCCTGCAGGTGGATTTCAGTCGCATCCAGTTTACTCCCGACCTGATGCCAGCGGATGTGGTTGGGTCTGAAGTGATTGATGAAAGTGACGGCACGCGCAAGTTAAAGTTCGTCAAGGGTCCCATCTTTACCAATATCCTACTGGCCGATGAGATTAACCGTACACCCCCCAAGACCCAGTCATCCCTGTTAGAGGCCATGGAAGAACGGCAAGTGACAGCGGCAGGCGTGACCCATGTTATGGCCGAGCCCTTCTTCGTGTTAGCGACCCAAAATCCCATCGAACTGGAAGGTACCTATCCCTTGCCGGAAGCGCAGTTGGATAGATTCATGTTCAAGATCGAACTGGGCTATCTGTCCGAGGCCGATGAAATAACCGTAGTAAGGCAAACCACCCAGACCCATGATACGGCACTGGCTCACCCCCTGGGCGGCGAGGATATCCTGGAATTTCAACGCATCGCCCGCCTGGTGCCGGCCGCGGAAGCGGTGATTCAGTATGCAGTGAGGCTGGTCCATGCATCGCGTCCGCAGAGCGATAAGGCACCTGATTTTATTCGAGACTGGGTCAGCTGGGGTGGTGGCATACGTGCGTCGCAGAACCTCATCCTCGCCGGCAAAGTCAGGGCACTGCTGCTCGGTCGTTACAACGTCTCCTACGGCGATGTGAGGGCTTTGGCTCCTCCGATATTGCGTCACAGAATCCTGCTGAACTTCCATGCGGAGGCAGAAAGAGTGACTACCAACGATGTGATTCAACGCCTGCTGGAGGCGGTACCTGAGCCATCTTCCGAACTATAGCAGCTCGAGCGATTCCTTATGTCTGAATCACTGAATTTTCTGGACCCCAGCGTGCTGGCTGGTCTCGACAATCTCGAGCTGCGGGCCCGTGTCGTCGTGGAAGGTTTTCTCGCCGGACTGCACAAGAGTCCCCACAAAGGCTTCAGCCCGGAGTTTAATGATTATCGCCACTATCAGCGTGGCGATGACATGCGCCATGTGGACTGGAAGCTGTATGCCCGCAGCGACAAGTTCTACATCAAGCAGTATGAAGATGAGACGAACGTGCGATGTGTGATCCTGCTGGACACCAGTGCGTCAATGGACTACAGCTCAGGGGGTATGAGCAAGTTAAATTATGGTATAACCCTGGCCTCAGCCCTGGCGTATTTTGTTATGCGGCAGCGCGATGCGGTGGGTTTAATTACCTTCGATGATCAGGTTCGAGATTATATTCCGACCAAATGCCGGCAACCGCACCTGATGCACATCTTGAGGACGCTCTCACAGGTAGAGTCCGGATTAAAGACGGACGTGGTGAAACCACTGTCTGATCTGGCAGCATCGCTGACAAAGAAAAGCATGGTGGTGCTGATCACCGACATGCTGGACGACGAGGAACGCATCATTAATACTCTGCAAAATATCCGTGGTATGGGCAACGATGTGATTACCTTTCAGATCATGGATGATGCGGAGCTGAATTTTCCCTTTAACGAGGCCTCGGAATTTATCGACATGGAAAACAACGAGTCCTATATCACGTCGCCAGCCGCGATCCGTAAGGCCTATCTGGAGAATATCAACGAATTTCTGTCCTATTGCCGCAAAAAATGTCAGAGTAGCGGCGTGGATTACTGCCTGATGAATACCGCAGAGCCTCTCGATGGGGCCTTGTCCTCCTATATGGCAAAACGGGCGAAGAGTTTCTAATGGTATTTCTGACACCCCTGTTCCTGCTGGGTTTATTGGCCGCGTTGATTCCCATCGCGATTCATCTCATTCGTCGGGAGAAGCCACCCAAGCTGATGTTCAGTACCATCCGCTTCCTCAAGAAGACGTCGAAGAAACTGATTCTGTTTCAACAACTGCAACAGATCTTACTGTTACTGTTGCGTTCTGCCGTTATCGCCTTGCTGGTGATTGCGTTTGCCCGACCCCTGTTCAACCAGTCAATTGCCAGGCTGCTGGATACCGATCCTCAGTCCGCCGTCATCCTTCTCGATATTTCGATGAGTATGCAATACGGAGAGACTTTCACGCGGGCGAAGGAAGAGGCGCTGGATCTTCTCGACAGTCTGACGTCGGGGGATGAAGTCGCTCTGATTGCTTTCTCGGATTCTGCCGAGATTGTCAGGGAACTGAATACCGATAGTGACAGCGTTCGCAGCGTCATCAACGGACTAGAGCAAGCCGGTTTCGGTGCCACTCGTTATATGCCCAACCTGCGGCTTGCAGATCAACTGCTGGAGACGTCTCGCTATGAGAATCGGGCGGTGTACCTGATCTCTGATTTTCAGGAGGCTGGCATGCAAGAGGCCGAAGAAGGCTGGAAGCTGGCGCCTGGCGTCGCCTTTACCGGCATCGATGTCGGTGAACTCGAGAGCAGTAACCTGGTATTAACTGATGTGCGTTCACCGGAACAATTGCTCGAGGATGCCAGCGAACAGCAGATTCTCGCCAGAGTCCGCACAACCGGCACGCTGTATCTGGATCAGGGCGAAGTCTCCCTGAGTATCGATGGGAAAATGGTGGATCGCGTCCCGGTAGACCTTGGCGATCGCTCGGAAGAAGTTATCGCCTTTACTACCGTGTTCGATACCGAAGGCACCCACGTCGGAGAGGTCAGAGTGACTGGCGACGAGTTTGATGTCGATAATGCCTATTTCTTCACGGTCGATGTGCTGCCGAAGATCCGCGTCTTGCTGGTTAACGGTGAAGCTTCCGATAACTGGTTCGATGATGAAGGGCACTGGTTTGGATTGGCGGTCAGCAGCACGGAGGAATCTCCTTTTCAGCTCGAAACTATTGAGCCCGCAGCATTGACGGCGGCGGCACTGCGTCAGAATGATGTGGCGGTCCTGCTTAATGTCGGTGACCTTAGCGGCAACCAGGCAGACGCTATTACTGCCTATGTAGAGACCGGTGGTGCGATACTGATTGCACCGGGCGACCGGGTAAATCCAGATTTATTCAATCGCCAGTTCGACGACATTGCACCGGCTACGCTGCAAAGCCAGGATGTACTCGGTCGCGATGACTATCTGGTTATTGCCGATTGGGATCGGCGTCATCCCATACTACGGCCGCTGGACAGCGATTGGTCAGCCCGCTTTCAGGGGCTCTGGTCGCTGCTTCCCAACGCAGATGCCGATGTGTTGATGCAGTTCGACAACACCGAGCCGGCATTGGTGGAACGCGAAATAGGCGAGGGCAAGGTTATCCTGTTTGCCTCATCCCTGGACCTGGAATGGAATAATCTGCCGCTACAGGGACTGTTCCTACCCTTCGTCCATCAAACCCTGCGCCACCTCGTGCAGCCGCCGGTTAAACAGCGGGCCTATCAGATTGGGGACAGCTTCAGTCTCGACCAATCCGGGGAAGCAGAGACTGTCAGCGCCGTCGATTCCAACGGCGATAGCATTGACTTCAGCAATGATGGCTACGTCATTACCGCCGCCACTCCAGGCATGATTAACGCCAGTGTGGATGGTGAGAATGCTCGCTTCGCGATTAATATTCTTCCAGCGGAATCGAATTTCACGAGAACAGCGGTCGCTACCCTGTATGATTCGATCATTAACCCCGATACCAATCCTATACAGTCACGGGAAGTTCAAACTGCGCAACTGATCGAAGAACTGGAGAGACCCCAACGAATCTGGTGGTGGATCCTGACCCTGGTGATGTTGCTGGTAATAACAGAAGCTGTAATCGCCAATCGTACCTATCGCTGAATTCCTCAAAATCTACGTTTGACGCGTCGTTTCTGTGCTTGCATAGCACATTGCGAGACAGCCTGAGAGTTGAACTCCCGCAATATTGAAGACAATTCGAATTTATCGTGTTTGCACCAAGATGGCGCGCAGAAAAGTAAGCTATTGAATTCTAATAATTTTAAGTCACAAATTGTCACAAAATTGTAACAGGCCGTAAAATATTTTATTTTTTTATTGAATATTAGGAGGTTATGAGCAATAGTAATTCGTAATAAGAGCGCACAGATATGAAAATTATCGAAGTATTATTGCCGCCAATAGAAAGATTTTTACCCTTCGACGCTGCGAGATTTTTCGTACTAGCCATTTCTTTTGCCCTCGTAACACTCGCAACTTTCTCCAATTCCAGTCTTGCTCAGCAGAATAACTTCAGTTCCATCGATTCAGGATTGGCTAGCCAGTTCCCCTTGCCGCTGGAGGTCCTGCAGCTCGAGTTCAGCCCCTATGACTATCGATTGGAAGAGCCGTTGAACGATATGGCTTTGAGAATGCAGGAGGCAAACGATCATGAAGCGGCGCTCAAGGTATTCAAGAAGGTCTGGCAGGTAAACAGGGTGAATAATGGGCTGCTTCACAAGTCTCAATTGGCACTGTTGGAGAACATGATTAGCAGCGAGAGGGAATTGGGTGATTGGGAGGCGGTAAGCAAGCACTATGCTCATCTGGAACATTTGTACCGGCGGCTCTATGACATGGATGATCCACAGCTCGAGTCGGGCTTACAGAAAATTTCGGCCTGGTACGTTAGTGCTATAAATATGAATCGCGATGGCAAACGCATGGAGCACCTGCGCAAGGCGCACCAGATCTTCAAGCTTAGATTGCAAATTGCAGAATTAACCCTGGCCGCAGATGATCCCAAGTTCGCATTTCTTCATGAGAGCATTGCCGTGAGCGAACATCAGCTCTATATGGCCAACATCCCTAAAGAAGTTAAACGAACTCGACGGCGAACCCAGCGCGACCGTTTGCTTGCTGGACTCGACTAGCCTCAAAGCGGCGTAATGTCAGCCGACTCTCTGCCTATTTCATCAATTGAGAAAGCATCGCGGCAAAAGCGGTTAAACGGCGCAAGGTCAAATTGAGTTTCTAACAGAATTGTTGCAACGGTGGGAGCGCTAAAGAGGAAACCTGAAAGTCACTCAATGCTTTAGAAAAGGGGGGAACAAAGAAAAACTCCCAAGCTCCTTATGCTTAGCGAGACATATCCTTTATGCCGCCAAATCATAAAGTGCAAAAATCTTAACATAGTAGTTTGTGCTTTTTTAAGGTGGTTACAATTTGTCACAAAACCCTATCCATGCGGGGTTCAGCAACGATTCAAAAACTGGATTTCTTTCATCCGAATGCTGATTACGGCACTGTTTTCTCAAAATAAAATCGAGCGAGCGCTCTATATTTTCAAGTTCCGGGAGAATTCTCTGTTATTGGAAATCTCAGCAAAGCCAGGTCGACTGTTGAATTGCCTGGCAAAGTGGGTTGCCTTAGCTGCAAGTGGATTGATCGGTAACTCCTTGTGTTTCAAATCCTCAGTATTCAAGTTTTAGCTAATACAGCTGGTCACAAATATGCTGAATGTTTAGTAAAGCGCCATGTGTTCTTTTTATGGATTAATGTCGAGCATTGAAACCGGGACTAGCTTTGTTATTCGTAACTCACTCATTACGCCTGAAGACGGCTGTGGCCTGCGCGATTACTTTCGCTAATTCAATTGTTACTTAGTATGCTTTAGCTCCACTGTCAGGAGTCGATTACCACAGAGATGAGAAGTTCGAATTTTGGTTACATACCCGCTCTCGATCACCTGCGAGGGTTCGCTGCGTTGCTGGTGCTGTTCTTTCATGGCTGTCACTTAATCTCTCACAAACTGCAAAGTAATGTTCCCTACGATCTGAGTTTCTGGCCGCGTGCCGAGAATCCATTTTCCTCATTAATCCTGGAAGGTCACACGGCCGTCTCTCTGTTCTTCGTGCTGAGTGCATTTGTGTTTACTGTAGGCTCGACTAATCGGGATCTGAATTTTACAGGATTCTATCGAAATCGATTGCTCCGTACTTATCTGCTTTTTCTGTTTTTTTCTCGCTCTTGGCATCCTCTTTAACACTGAAAACTTCAGCTGGGCTGGCCTGCTGCATTCAATTTTCTTCATGGCCAACAACGCCCAGGCGATCGATGGAGGTCCTCCTTTTACCTTCGTATTCTGGTCTATTGCCGTTGAGTGGCATTTCTACCTGTTATTCCCATTGCTGATTCTATTGGTGAAGAAGTTTGACTGGCATCTGTTGCCAATACTGATACTGGTATTTTTCACACTGCGCTACTACCTGATGTTGCAGGGAGTTGACATGCTGGTTGTCAGTTACTGGACGATTCTCGGCCGGATAGACCAATTCCTGATTGGCATGCTCACGGGACTGTTTTATGTGAAGCATTTTGAACAGGGCAGGAAATTTGATGCTCTCGCATTTGTGGGTTTGATTCTGGTACTGACAGCCCTGTTTGTGTTCAATCAGTATGGCGGCAATGGCAGTAACAATGTCAAGTGGGCTATCTGGCTCACGATCGAAGCGAGTTGCTGGGCAATCTTCATAATCGGCTACCTGTCCTTAGGCAGACATTTTCCCGCCGCCCTCGGCAAGGGATTGGTGGCTCTGGGAACAGTGAGCTACTCGATATACCTTGTACATTACGTAGTGCTGGATTTTCTGATGGGCAGGGACTGGGATGTCTGGCTGCGAGTTGCCGATCCATTCGGTACTGCCTTGCTGAACACCACATTGATTCTGATGCCCCTGGTTGTGTTGATCTCTGCTGGCACCTACTGGCTGATCGAGCGGCCATTCCTGGTGCGCCGCAAGACTTACATGGTCAGGGCCGAGGCTATTGAATCGGCATAATATTTTATGTAGTATGCGCGACCTGTGCCGCTATAGCTCAGCCGTAGATAATGAGAGTAGCAGCTGGCCTTGTCAGCGAGGCACGGCAGGCGAAGAGGTTGCCTGATATAGAAAGCCCTATGTGCCGCTATAGCTCAGCCGTGGTAGAGCAGCTGATTTGTAATCAGCAGGTCCCGAGTTCGACTCTTGGTGGC
This sequence comes from Gammaproteobacteria bacterium, assembly GCA_002730035.1. Classification (GTDB taxonomy): domain Bacteria; phylum Pseudomonadota; class Gammaproteobacteria; order Pseudomonadales; family Pseudohongiellaceae; genus UBA9145. The sequence goes on from PBYU01000016.1 coordinate 184,762, forward strand.
GGCACCATTTTCCCTTCCGACTACATCCACTGTGATCCAATACGGTCTACCTATTCTCCTAAAACCCCATAGTAATGGGATATTCTTGTCCAGTACGGTCTAAAGGTGTATTGCAGCTATCAACGCAAGTCGTTCCCTCTCTTGTTCTCTCAGGGTAGCAAGAGGTACTCGTGCAGCTCCGTGCACCCATTCACCAGTGAAGGTAACGACGCCGTCGGGATTAGTGTGCGTACTCATACCGTGTTGTAGCCCATACTCCCAATTGCCTTCATATATATTTCCATCAGCGGTTGTCAAAATTCCCAGCCCATGGGGTCGTCTAGTCAGACCTCCTCCCTCAACTTCACCAACGTAAACACCCCCATTGGGATAATTTACAGTCTCAACTTGACCATAAGAAACACTTGCTAGGGAAATAAGCAGAAGAAAGAGGGCTGTAGAGGTAAGGAGCTTCATAGTAACTCTCAAATATACCTAACCGTTCGTCCAGAATATTATGTAATAGCCCTAGATGGAACCAAATAGAACAAATGGGGGGTGCCCCGGGGGTGGAGCAGACGTTTAATGAGGCTCTGACGCGCAATAGCTGAATGACAGCTATCGACCCATAGCGGACAGTGGGAGTTTCCCAGAAATCACCCAAATCTGCCTCTCCAAAACGGCCATTTAGGCCGCCAACTCTATTGTGCTAGACCTTTCCGTCAAATAACTAATAAGAAGCAGGACCTATCTATGGGTAAGCTGCTAGATGTGGTAATGCCGTGGAGCTTTGATGAGATTTGCGGACTTTCGAAGGCTTTCAATACTAGCAGGGAGAATTTTCTGCCAATTGACATAGCTTTTGTTCTACTTATACTCGAAAGTTCACTCAAAACCCGTCGAGGTGCTCCATGTCTTATCGCAATCCAATCGTATCCGTAGCCGCTCTGCTCGCACTCGCTTCTATGTTTGTGCCGCAACAATCCGCTGCGCAGAACTCCACGAATCCGTATGCGATCGTCGAAGGGTGGGCGAAGCTGCCGGGTGGAAGGGTGATGGGAGCAGTCGGCAAAGCGAAGGTCGACCCCGACGGGCGCCATATCTGGGCCGTTATACGTTGCGATGCCGGGCCTGATCGTTTCGGTTCGGAGTGCGTTGATTCAGACTTGGACCCCGTCTTGAAGTTTGATCCCGATGGCAACGTGGTCGAGTCCTTCGGCAGCGGAATGTTTATCTGGCCGCATGGAATTGACGTTGACTCCAACGGCAACGTCTGGGTGACGGACGCTGTGAGTGATAACAACATTCCCGCGGGCGACGACCGAGGCCATCACGTCATCAAGTTTAGTTCTACTGGCGAAGTGCTCATGACACTTGGCACTCCTGGAGAACAGGGAGACGGCCCGAACCACTACACTTCCCCGAGTGATGTGGCAGTCGCGTCTAACGGCGACGTGTTCATAGCGGACGGCCACAACGCGAACGGAAACAACCGAGTGGTGAAGTACAACAGCCGTGGCGAATTCCTCATGTCTTGGGGAGAGACTGGCTACGCCCCGGGACAGTTCCGCGCCCTACACGCCATCGCCATTGATCCAGATGGTCGAGTGTTCGTGGGAGATCGCAGCAACAGCCGAATTCAAATCTTCGACCAAGAGGGCAACCACTCTGCCACCTGGACCCAATTCGGGCGCCCGAGCGGAATCGCCTTTGACGACGAAGGGCGGATCTACGTCGCGGACTCCGAGTCGGACAACGTACAGAATCCAGGGTATGAAATGGGAATTCGTATCGGCGAAGTTGAGACGGGATGGGTGAAGGAGTTCATTCGCTTCCCATGGGCGAATCCCAACATCCTACCGGGGAACGGAGCGGAGTTCGTCACCGTCGATAGCGAAGGCAACATTTACGGAGGAGAGCCCGTCCCCAACCCTCATCTTAATGACCGAACGCTCAGGAAGTACGTGCGAGTGCGACCCTGAGCGATGGTCCACCTCGATCTGGTGTGCTGCAATGCCGTAAGGAGAAGGGCGCCCGGGCTGCTTCATAGTCGCCTCCTTGGCACCACCCCCGGCCCATACGAAGTCGTCGCAAGGTTGGCGAAAGCGGCATGGGAGAGGTGTATGGCACAGTACGACCAAGACATCCAAGTTTGAAGGAGTCCCAATGCGTCTGATATATGCGGTCGTGGTGCAGAGCGCAGCGATGGTGTCCAGTTCTCCGTATAGTGCAGAAATGGTGTCAGGGGCGGAATAGAATGTATATTAAAATCAATAACTTAGAGGAAATAATAGTATTTACCTGCCATCTTACCTACCATAAAATGATTTCAGATTTACTTTTACCACACCCCCCTGTTTTCTAGTAACCGCCCAGTCAGCACACCCACCCCCTGGGCACCACCCACTTGTCCAAGCAGGTTCCATCTCGGACTATTACATATTATATTGGACGAACGGTTAATTAATTCTGAGGTGTTTCCTGACACTAAACAGAGTATCTTCTGGGTATGAATATAAACAAACTAACCAAATTCCTCAGCCCTATCTGTAGCTTTCGTCGCGATGAAAGCTTTATAAAAAAACTACTAACAACATTCAAGTAGCCAGGAAGCTAATAATGAAGAAAACCCGATTCTTGCCATTCATACTGTTGCTGTTAAGCACTGGAACGCTCAATGCACAGTCAGCGGAAACTGGATTTCTCAACAGAAGCATCTCTCTGGATGGTGTGGAATATCGATATCAAGTGTATGTTCCATACAATTACACTGCAGCTGAAGAGTGGCCCGTTACACTTTTTCTGCATGGTGCGGGAGAGCGGGGTTCAGATGGTCTGAAACAGACTCAAGTTGGGCTGGGTAGGGCGATTCGGCTTAACCCGGAACGGTGGCAGACTCTCGCGGTTTTCCCGCAAGTGCCTGCGGGTGAATCCTGGCAGGGAGTGGCTGGAGATGTTGCTATGGCAGCGCTGGATGTCACCATTGCAGAGTTTTCGGTAGATGCCGAACGGCTGTACCTAACCGGCCTCTCACTTGGTGGTAATGGGACCTGGTACCTAGGCTACCATCACACAGAGCGATTTGCGGCTATGGTTGCAGTTTGTGGATTCGTGGATCTTGGGGACCGATTTCCTGGATTCTTGCCAGAGGCTGAAAACAGTTTTGCTGCCCTGGCAGAAGACCTGTCCGATACCCCTGTGTGGATTGTGCATGGCGATGCGGATGTTGTCGTTCCTGTGGAGCAATCTCGTAAAATGGCTGCCGCACTAGAAGCGGTTGGTACGGACATTCACTACACCGAACTGCCAGGGGTCAATCACAATTCATGGGACGCTACTTACGCAAACTCTGATCTCATAAGCTGGCTATTTGACCAGAAGCTCTAGTGAGAATTTAAAAATTGAATATAAAGGCCTGAGACACCTCCGACAGAGTATCTCTTCGCTCTAGGCTCAACCAGATGTAAGCCATGATTTTGAACCGCGACACCGTCTAAAACTGAGTCGGGGATAATCTGACTGAAGATGTGCCCACCCCTTTTTGGTGAATAGAAGGGTGGGCATGGCAGCTTCCATCTGAAGTCTAATCTGCTGGACGCACTTCCCAAAATTTGAGATCAACTTTCTTAGTCAGGATGTCTACATCCAAAATCACGAAGTTTACAGCACCGTTACTGCAAGCGTCTGCAAAGTAGACATGCGTGTTCGATTGATCCCTTCTGAAGGTTCCCATATGTGGAGTACTGATCCGTGTACCGTCCTCTAGAAAGGTGCGACCTTCCCCTACAAGTTTACCTCGAGTGCGATCTTGCGCGTTGGGAAAGCATTCATGAGTGAGGAATGGAGAACCGTACCCTTCAACCTTTCCTTCGAAATCAAAAGAGGTAGACTCTTCATTGATTGTCATCCTAGTAATTTTGAGTTTTCCGCGACCGTCTGGGTTTGAAAGATCCATTAATTAACTCCTAATAAGAAATGTGATTAAAACAACTACACTTGAAGATGCCGAAACACCCTCTCAAAAACTGAATACTTAATTTATCTTCGACGAAGTGTTTAAAAACCTTATCGATACTCTAAATGCCCCAATGAATTACATGACTTTTCCACAAGGAGAGATTTCCGCAAGTTGCAGGATCAGAAGAATTAGGTGTATTCCATGACATGGCATCCAGTCTCCTTCCCAAACCTTCCGAATTCTCGCCGATTACCCTAATGGCAAATGTAGAGTTCATATCACCTTCTTCCCCACTCGCTAAAATCTGCAGAAAACCGTAACCAGATCTATCATTACTAGCTCTGTTTTCTCCGTCAAATTCTGCAAGCGTCTGTTGAACATCTTCCATAGTTTTGCCTGGATTTAGTTGGCATTGCCGTATGGCTACGTAACTTTCCTCAATTTCGCCTCCTTCATAAGGGCTTGCTTGGTCAGGTTCATTAACTGGCCAGTTACGTCCGACTTGCCTCGTCCCACCACAGTCAACCATTGCAAAAAAATGACGGCTGGGTCCTGATTGAGATTGTGACTCTAATCCCTTTATCATATGTTCAAAATTGTCCCAGTATCTGACTACATTTATGCTTCCCGCCCTAGAAGAAGCCGCAACAATAGGTTCTCTGTAGAATACTAGGTTAGGTCCATTGTCGGTTCGCGGGATAGCTCTTCCTACGCCAACGACTTCCTCAACTGTAAAACCTGGTTTTAAGGTACATTGCATAAACTCATTGATGTTGCCGACTTGCGCTGACGAAGAGCTCATCCAAATCATGAGGATAAAAAACGAGAGAGTTGAAGATACATAATTTTTCATTATTACTTCCTTATCTTATATAAATTAATGTTTTTAAAGGGGTATCTTGAATAGTCCTCAAAAGGGATATAGCAGCCTCAGCGAGGAATTTAATCATAACGACCAGAAATACCTAACCGTTCGTCCACTATAATATGTAATAATCCGGGATGGAACCAAATAGAGCAAGTGGGGGGTGCCCCGGGGGCTGGGGTCTGCTAGGTAGCGAAAGATGCAGAAGGAAAAACCTACAAAAAAAAGGGCCATAAGACCCTTTTCTGTCTTTAAAGAACTACTCGTCCACAGAGTAATTTGTACCGGAAAAAATCAGGGTATCTAAATGGAGTTCTCCGACACTTCTAACTTTTGTTCCATCACTGATCTGAATTACGTAGTCAGTTTCCCAAATATGCTCTCCGGGCTTTTTGCTCCATTGTCCGGATCCAGATCCAGCAAGACCAGTGCCGTCTTCCAGGAACGCTTGCCCAATCCATTTGACGGGTCCGCCTTCAAGACTATCGTTCATTTCCATCAGTGGTGTAGGCCCAAAGATCAGAGTGCCATAGATTACGCCATAACCGTCGGCAGTTCCGCGCCAGTTTGTGTGATTGGAAATATTGCCATCAGGATCTTCCAAGTAAACATTGGATACATGCTCCAAGGAAAATTTGCCAAGTTCTTCTGCCATCGTATTGCTCCTTTTAAGGTTATTTTTTTCTAATTTAACAGCATAAGACTAGAAATGTGTCGTAAGCGCAAGTACAAGGCTCTACTTCATTCGCGCCTATCCCCTTAGTAATTATTGTTTTCCTAAAAGTACCACATCATTCGAGCAGATT